>CBDUYR010000001.1:0-148265 GCA_965371515.1 uncultured bacterium
CGGCGACGGGGTCTACGACGGGATCGACGAGTGCCCCGACACGCCGGAAGGTGCGAAGGTCGACAGGAAAGGCTGTCCACTTGACAGTGACGGCGACGGGGTCTACGACGGGCTCGACGAATGCCCAGGCACGAACGCCCGGACCAAGGTCGACGAAAAGGGATGTCCCGTGAAGGTGAGCGACGCTGTCTATGAATTCATCAACACCGGGCTCTTCTCGACGACCGAGATCGAATTCGACGTCGGCAAGGCAGACCTTAAAACTGGATCGAAGGAGCTTCTCGACAAGATCGGGGGGGTCCTCTCCGAGTGGCCCGAAGCGGAAATAGAGATCGGGGGACATACGGACTCGTCCGGATCGGAGAGCTTCAACCAGAAACTCTCCGAGGATCGTGCGAAGGCTGTAAGAGAGTATCTCCTGAAGAACTTTCCGAAGCTGGACCCATCATTCCTCAAGGCGACGGGGTACGGCGAGAGTCAGCCCACATCCTCGAATGACACCGAGGAGGGCAAGAAGGAGAACCGTCGGGTGGAGTTCAGGATCCTCAACCAGGACGAGTTGAAACGCCCCGTCAGGGAGTAATAGACTCGTTAAGTGTTGTATTTCCTGGGATTATGTATGCGCGGGGCAGGCCCGTAGAAACCCTCGGTACCTCCGGGGTTTCCGAGGGTCTGCCTCGCGCTTATCCAGTGCATTTCCCCTTGACTTGGGACGGGTAGTTCGTTATAAATATACCTCTTTAGCATTTTTCAGGAGGTTCGGAGAAGTGTACGCGGTCGTGAATCTGGCCGGAAAACAGTTTACTGTAAGGCTTGACGAGAATATTCGGGTTCCGCTCCTCGATGTCGAGGTCGGAAGCGTGATCCAGTGCGACGACGTGCTTCTCTATTCGGACGGCGACGATGTCCGTGTAGGACAGCCGAAGGTAGAAGGCGTCAAGGTGACCGCCGAGGTCGTCGAGCACGGCAGGGAAAAGAAGATCATCGTCTTCAAGATGAAGCGCAGGAAGGGTTACCGCCGCAAGAACGGCCATAAACAGGGATTTACCCTTCTCAAGATAAAGAAAATATCCGTATAACGGGAGATATGTAATGGCTCACAAAAAGGGCGTAGGAAGTTCCAGGAACGGCCGTGACAGCGAGGGCAGGCGCCTCGGCGTCAAGGCTCCCTCCGGCCGTACGGTCAAGGCTGGGACTATCATAATCCGCCAGAGGGGCACAAAGATCCACCCCGGCCTGAACGTGGCAAAGGGTGGAGACGATACGCTGTATGCGCTGATCGACGGCAAGGTGCAGTTCGAGCGCCTCGGCAAGTCGAAGAAAAAGGTCAGCGTCTACGCGGCGAACTGAAAGCCGACAGGCAGAATTGACAGCCCCGCAACTATAGTGTAAAGTCTGGAGAGTCCTGACAGGTAACCCTGTCGGATTCTCCATTTTTTTTGTCCGAAACAGGGGGTATGAGCTATGAAACTCAGGTACCTCGGGCATGCCGCCTTCGAGCTCGAGCTCACCGACGGACGTAAGATCGTATTCGACCCGTACGAATCCGGGGCGTACGACGGAGCCCTCGGGTACGGACCTATTGCGGGCCCACACGACATCGCCGTAGTCAGCCACGATCACCCCGATCACAGGTTCGATGGAGTCACTTCGCAGGCCGCCGCGGTTGTGGATGGGGCAGGCGAGACCGACATCGAAGGCGTCAGGATCACGACCATCCCGACATTTCACGACGAGTCGAAAGGGAGCGAACGTGGGTCGAATCTCATCTCGATCATCGAGGCCGAGGGGCTGCGGATCGCCCATCTCGGGGACCTGGGGCACGCGATCACGAAAGCGGACACGCCGGCGCTAGAGGGCGTCGATGTCATGATCGTGCCGGTCGGCGGAAATTTCACCATAGATGCCGCCGCCGCAAAGGCTATTGCGGACGAGTTTTCGCCCAGGATCGTCGTACCGATGCATTACAAGACGGGTAAGTGCGGCTTCCCGATAGCGCCCGTCGATGATTTCACTATGTTGATGGGAGAATTCGAAGACGCGGGGGGAAGCGAGCTGGAGTTGACGGCCGGCTCCCTGCCGGCCGGACCAAAGGTAATAGTCCTTGATCCGGCGCTGTAGCCGGAAGAAAGAAGGGAACGCAGATGAGGGAGATCGAGGCCTCGAAGATCACGGAAGAAGTGGCGCGCCTGTGCATGGAGGCGAACTTCGAGCTCGAGGATGACGTGCAGAAGGCCCTCGAGAAGGCCCACGAGGAGGAGGAATCGCCCGCGGGCAGGGAGGTCCTCAGGCAGATCATCGAGAACTCCGGTATCGCCAGGAGCGAGAGGATACCGATGTGCCAGGACACCGGCCTTGCGGTCATATTCGTCGAGATCGGGCAGGACGTTCATATCACCGGGGGCGATTTCGAAGGGGCGATAAACGATGGGGTCGCGAAGGGCTACACCGAGGGGTACCTGCGCAAGTCGGTCCTCGCCGATCCGGTCAGGGGCGGCAACACCGGCGACAATACGCCGGCCGTCATCCACTCGACCATCGTGCCGGGCGAGACCCTGAAGCTCTGGATCGTTCCAAAGGGCGGCGGCAGTGAGAACATGAGCCGTATCGCGATGATGAAGCCCGCCGACGGAGTCGAAGGGATCAAGAAGTTCATCGTGGAAAATGTAAAGGCCGCTTCGGGCAATCCCTGCCCGCCGATAATCGTCGGCATCGGTATCGGAGGGACGTTCGAGAGGTGCGCGCAGCTCGCCAAGAGGGCCCTGCTGCGCGAGATCGGTTCCAAGCATCCCGACGAGTTCTACGCCGCTCTCGAGGCGGAGCTTCTCGTACTGGTCAACGACCTCGGCGTCGGCCCGATGGGGCTCGGCGGCCGGACGACGGCGCTTGCGGTTCATATCGAGGTGGCCCCGAGGCACATCGCCTCGTTCCCCGTATCGATGAATCTCAACTGCCACGCCGCGAGGCACAAATATATAGAGCTCTAGGCGGCCGGCAAGGCCGAAGTAATATTGACGAGAAGGAGCGATCCGGAAATGGCTGATTATTCACTTACTACCCCACTCGGCGACGACGATGTCAGGAAGCTGAAGGCGGGAGATACGGTGAAGCTCACCGGCACGATCTACACGGCCCGCGACGCGGCGCACAAGAAGCTCGTCGACCTGATCGACGAGGGGAAGGAACTTCCCATCCCTCTCGAAGGACAGATCATATACTATGTCGGTCCTTCGCCGACGCCTCCTGGCAAGCCGATCGGTTCTGCCGGCCCGACGACGAGCTATCGCATGGATCCCTACGCCCCCGCGCTTCTGGACAAGGGCCTCAAGGGCATGATCGGCAAGGGAGCCAGGAGCGACGCTGTCGTCGACGCGATGAAGAAGAACACGGCCGTCTATTTCGCCGCAACCGGCGGTGCGGCGGCGCTCATATCGCGAAGCATAACTGCCGCCGAGATAGTCGCTTACGAGGATCTCGGCGCCGAGGCGATCAGGAAACTGACTGTCGAGGACTTTCCCGTGATCGTTGCCCAGGACTGCTACGGCGCCAACGTATACGAGGAAGGCCAGAAGAAGTACGCGAAGTAATACAATTCGCGAATCCGGAAGGGAGTCATACCCTGTCGATCAAGGTCCTCGCTGTTATCCCGGCCCGGTACGGGTCGACGCGCTTTCCCGGCAAACCGCTGGCGGATATCGCCGGACTGCCGATGATCCTGCATGTCACAAGACGTGTTTCAGGGATAAAGGGCATCGAAAAAGTGATCGTCGCCACCGACGACGAGCGTATCATGGACGTCGTTACGGCAGACGGACACATCGCCGAGATGACATCCAAACGTCACAGGACCGGTTCGGCCCGTGTCGCCGAAGTGGCCGGCCGCCACAGCTGCAGTATAGTCCTCAATGTCCAGGGCGACGAGCCGCTGCTGCCTTCGACCGCGGTCGAACGGCTCGTGGCCGTCATGCGTTCCGACCAGAGACTGCTGATGGCGACGCTCGCCACCACGGGAAGCGGCGCCGACAGGATAAAGAGGCCCGACGTTGTAAAGGTCGCCGTCAACAGGGAAGGGTACGCGATGTACTTCTCACGCTCGCCCGTTCCGTACGGCACAGACAAGTTTCTCCACCACATCGGCATCTACGCCTTCAGGCGGAAATTCCTGCTCGGATACGACACTCTGCCAAAGGGACCGTTCGAGAAGGCCGAGGGCCTCGAGCAGCTCAGGGCCCTGGAGAACGGGTTCAGGATACGAGTTTTGCCTTGCAGGGCGCGGTCTATCGGCGTCGACCGGCCCGAAGACATAAAAAGAGTTGAAAAAATACTGCGCGACCGTTAATGTAATCGATGGTCAATCACTTATTCGCCCGATTTGTCAGCCGGCACCCTGGTGGGGAGTAGTTTGGGAGAGAAGACGAAATATATTTTCGTAACGGGTGGGGTGGTTTCGTCTCTCGGCAAGGGTATCGCCAGCGCGTCCCTCGGGTTGCTTCTCAAACAGCGCGGGCTCCACGTTATTCTCCAGAAATTCGATCCATATCTGAACGTCGATCCTGGGACGATGAGCCCATTCCAGCACGGCGAGGTCTTCGTCACCGACGACGGCGCCGAGACCGATCTCGACCTCGGCCATTACGAGAGGTTCATAGACCGTAATCTCAGCCAGCGCTCCAACGTGACGACCGGCCAGGTATACGAGGCGATCATCAATCGCGAGCGCGCCGGCGGTTATCTCGGCAAGACGGTTCAGGTCGTCCCGCACGTCACCGACGAGATCAAGAACAGGATCAGGCTCGCCGCCGAGAACGGCAATGACGTCGATGTTGTGATCACAGAGGTCGGGGGAACGACGGGCGATATCGAGGGGCTTCCGTTCCTCGAGGCGATCAGGCAAATGCGGCTCGACCAGGGCCGCGATAACGTTCTGTACATTCATCTTACGCTCGTTCCGTACATCAAGGCGGCCCACGAGATTAAGACCAAGCCGAGCCAGCACAGCGTCAAGGGGTTGCGCGAGATCGGTATCCAGCCCGACATCCTGCTCTGCCGGTGCGACAGGCCGCTGTCGCAGGAGATCAAGGCGAAGATAGCGCTCTTCTGCAATGTCGAGGAGCGCTCGGTGATAGAGGCGATAGACGCTGAGTCGATCTACTACGTTCCGCTTAAGCTGTGGAAGGAGGGGCTGGACGATATCGTAGTCGAGAAGCTCCGCCTCGACGCCGGACCCCCGGACCTCGACGAGTGGGAAAAGATGGTCCACAAGATCTTCTCGATGACCGAGAGCGTCGACATCGCGATCGTCGGCAAGTACATCCAGATCGTCGACGCATACAAGAGCATCATAGAGTCGTTCACCCACGCAGGCGTAGCCAACGATATCCACGTCAACCTGAAGTGGGTCGACGCGGAAAAGATAGAGGAGGACGGACCGGAGAAGTGGCTCGACAGCGTAGACGGTATCCTCGTTCCCGGCGGCTTCGGTGAACGGGGGACCGAGGGCAAGATATCGGCGGTCAAATATGCCCGCGAAAACGGCGTCCCGTACCTCGGGATCTGCCTCGGCCTCCAGGTGGCCGTTATCGAGTTCGCCCGCAACGTCTGCGGGCTTGAAGCCGGGTCGAGCGAGTTCGATACCGACGTCCCGGACCCTGTCATCGATCTGATGCGCGACCAGGTCAACAAGTCGAAGATGGGCGGCACGATGCGCCTGGGCGCCTACCCGTGCCTGCTCGAGAAGGGAACACTCGCCCATGAACTCTATGGCGTCGACGAGATAAGCGAGCGCCACCGCCACCGCTGGGAAGTCAACAACGCGTACCGCGAGAAACTCGCCGCGAAGGGTCTCGTATTCTCCGGGCTCTCCCCCGATGGCAATCTCGTCGAGATAGTAGAACTTCCGGGGCACCCCTTCTTCCTCGCAGGACAGTTCCACCCCGAGTTGAAATCCCGCCCGATGAGGGCGCATCCCCTCTTCAGGGGGCTCGTGGCCGCCGCGAAAAAACTGGGCCGCACCCGCGTGAAGGGTGAGGGCACGGTCGCCGCGGGCCGCGACGGATAGCGGGAGGAGCTATGAATCCCCTTTCCATAGGAGACGTGATCTGGGAGCCGGAACGCATGCCGCTCCTGATCTCCGGACCGTGCGTGCTCGAGGACGAGGATGAGGCGATGAGGATCGCTTCGGCCTGCGTCGAGCTGGCCGACGAGTTTGATTTTCTCTACGTGTTCAAGTCGAGCTATCTGAAAGATAACAGGTCGTCTGTAGATTCGTATACCGGGCCGGGGCTCGAGAAAGGTCTCGGGATGCTCGAGCGGATACGCACCGAGACGGGTGTGCCGGTCCTGACCGACGTGCACTGCAGGGAGGAAGTCGGCCCGGCAGCCGAGGTCTGCGACATCCTGCAGATTCCCGCGTTCCTCTCTCGCCAGACGCGGCTGATACTTGCCGCCGCCGGCACGGGCAAGGTCGTCAACATAAAGAAGGGCCAGTTTCTCTCCCCCGAGAACATGAGTAATGCGGTCGAGAAGGCGAGGGCCGGCGGAGCGGCCGGTATAATGATCACCGAGCGGGGGACTTCGTTCGGATACAACAATCTCGTCGTCGACATGACCGCCTTTCCGAGGATGAAATCGTCCGGCGTACCGGTTATATTTGATGCGACGCACTCGCTGCAGCTCCCCGGCGGTCTAGGCGATCGCTCGGGCGGGAGGCCGCAGTTCGCAGCGGCGCTGGCGCGGGCGGCGATGGCCGCTGGAGCGGACGGATTGTTCATAGAGACCCACCCCGATCCGCTGTCGTGCAGCTGCGACGCCGAGGTGATGTTGCCGCTGGCCGACCTGGAGGGGTTGCTCCGAGACGCATCGCGGATATTCCACGGGAACAGAGATGACTGAAAAAACGGGATCAAAAAATAATCATGACGTAGAGAAACCCGCCGATGGATCCCCGGATGCGGCAGAGACTTCCGGCGCGGATCTCAAAGGGGAGGCCCTCGATATCGGCCGCGAGGTGATCGCCCTCGAGAGCGAAGGCCTCGAGGAGCTCCGCCGCACGATAGGTCCGCAGTTCGGAGATGCTGTCGAGCTGATCCTCGGCTGCGACGGCAAGGTGATCGTCTGCGGCATCGGCAAGTCGGGGCTCATCGCCCGCAAGATCGCAGCGACGCTGAGCAGCACCGGCACCCCGTCGGTGTTTCTCCATTCCGTCGAGGCGGCCCACGGCGACATGGGTATGGTCGCAAGGAACGATATCTTCCTCGCCGTGAGCAAGAGCGGGGGAGACGACGAGTTCTCCAAGCTTCTTCCTTACCTCCGGGCGATCGGCGTGAAGATGATCGCCATAACGGGCAATCCCGAATCGAGGCTCGCGAAGGAGAGCAATGTCGTCCTCCTGATCCCTGCCGGCAAGGAGGCCTGTCCGATGGACATCGTGCCGACGACGAGCACGACCGTATCGATGGTACTCGGAGACGCGCTCGCCGTGGCGGCGTTCAGGAAGAGGAATTTCGGCAAGGAAGATTTCGCCCGCCTGCATCCTAGCGGCGTGCTGGGCAGGCGACTGACCCTGACCGTCGGTGAGCTGATGCATAAGGACGATCAGGTGCCCCGCGTCGGGCTCGAGACACCCCTGAGAGACGCCCTGATCGAAATAATGGACAAACATGTAGGCTGCACCGCTGTTACAGATGACAACGGAAAGCTCGAAGGGATCATTACCGACGGTGACCTGAAGAGGATATTGGTTAAGAATCCAGACGCGCTCAGGCTTCCGGTATCGGGCCTGATGACAAAATCTCCACTCACGATCGGCGCCGGGGTTCTCGCAGTTAAGGCGCTCGAGCAGATGGAGATGAATCCGAAGGGACCGATAACCCATTTCTTCGTCGTGGACGGAGACGGGAAGCTCGAGGGACTGATCCACATCCACGACATCCTGCGCGCCGGGCTGAAGTAAGGGAACCCAGGGACCCCGCCCCGAACATTGGAAGACATGTTCGATTCTATATTCAGGATCTGGTCCATAGCGCTCTATGAGGCGAAAGTCATCATGCGCGGGTGGCTCTTCCGCATAGCGCTGCTGCTGCCGGTCGCCTTTCTTCTGGTGATCATGCTGACCCGGCTCTTCCAAATCAGATCCATCGGAATTCTATTTCAGGTTTTTTATAACGCTCCCTCCACGATCCCGTGGATCGTCACGGTCTTCTATACGATTTATTCCTGTATAGTTCTCGCGGCTGTCTCCACCAACTCCGGATGGCGGGAATGGAAACTCGATTCACTCGAGGCGATCAGGATCCGACCATGGTCCAACATCGAGCACGCCGTCGGAAAAGCAGCCGGGCAGATCTTCTGTTTCATCATCATGACTGTGGCGGTTCTCCTGGTCACTCTTGGGATCAGTATCTTCAGTCACGGGATGATAACCTTCGGGGCCGGATATCTGCTGTACCCGTTGATAATCTGTGCGCCGGCTTTCTTTTTTGTCTCCGGCCTGTCGATGTTGGCCGCGAGGGTATTCCGGAACCAGATGCTTTCCCTGCTGGTCGTAACCGCTGTTATTCTGCTCTCCGTCTTCACGGCAGACAGGTACTTTCATCTGCTTGATATGACTGCGTTCCGGATGCCGCTTTTCTTCTCGAGAATGACAGGTTTTTCGTTCCCCGAGCTCATCGCCCGTCAGCGTCTGCTCTACCTCGTTGCCGGACTGATGATGGTCTGTGTGACAGCTCTCATCCCGCACCGTCCTCCGGGACGACGCCTGACAACGGCGGTGACCTCGATTGCCGCAGTTGTCCTGCTGGTATTCTGCTTTTACGCCGGGTTCGGATATGCCGATCACTTCTCGACGGGGGTGGAGCTGAGAAAGAGTATCCGGGAGATCAGCCGCACTTTGCGCCCGGTCCCCCTGCTCGAGCCCCTCGAGTATCATATCGACGTCGATCAGGAGGGCCGCGGGATCGATTGCTCGGTCCGCATAGTTCTGGAGAACAGGTCGGGATCAAGTGTCGATCGGTATGTATTCACACTTAATCCCGGTCTTGATGTCGAAGAAGTTACTGACAGGTCCGGAAGTATCGATTTCGAACGAGATTTGCATCTTCTAACTGTTGTTCCGCCGGGTGCGCTGCGACCGGGAGAAAAGGACACCATCGATATCCGGTATACGGGAGCAGTCGACGCCAGGGCGATGTTCAGTGACGTAGCTGAGAGTGTCCGATCTGCTGACAGATCGTTACATGATATGTCGTCGTTCATGGTCGATATGCCCGGCACGATCATGTTCAGGGTGCCCAGAGATATCGCGCCTCAACGTTACGATTACATGCTTCTCGTTCCAGACGCTATGTGGTACCCCGTACCAGGACTTCCGTACGATCCTCTCAGCCCTGAATGTGATCGAAGATCTTTTTCCATATTCAGGCTGAAAGTGAATCCTCGCGAAGGATTGAATGCCGTCTCGCAGGGAAAGAGGACCGCCACAGAAAACGGAGGATTTCTTTTCGAACCGGAGTGCCCGCTGACCGGGATCACACTGGCGCTCGGTGAGTTCAGGGCCAGGACGATCAAGGTCGATTCACTGGAGTATATCCTTCAATCCACGCCCAGCAGCGAGGAGTTGTTCGTATTGATGGATTGCGTTGCGGACACCCTGCCGACCCTGATCGCTGAGGCAAGGGACAAGCTGGAGTACTCGCTCGGCCTGGGCTACCCCTTCGAGAGAATGACTTTTCTCGAGGTCCCCGCATCGTTCTTTCCCTTCAACCGCCCGCTGCGCGAAACCGGGTTCGGTTTAACCCAGCCCGAGATCTTTCTTGTTCATGAGGGAGGGATCGCGCTCGGCCTGAGAGGGCTGCCGGCCTGGCTCGATATGATCAGGGAATACCGGGTGGAAAACGAGGAGCCGCCGGAGGACAGAGACCGGAATATTGTCATTCACAGCACTCGGTTTTTACTGGGGAGTCTCGGCAGGGACGATGCTTACAATCTCTTTCCGATGTACTTCAGGCATGCTGTCGGGATCGAGGTATCGCGCTACCCCCACCTGGGGCTGATGCTTGAACACATGGCCGGAGAAGGCGTTTTATTCAACCAGCGCGGCAGGCACTGGATAGCGGACGGGATCACGGACAGTGAACGCGCCAGCAGGATGATCATACACGGTGGATTCCTCGAGTCGGTCATGGATCCTGACAATTACAGGTGGGCGGGCAATCTGGTACGCAGCTGGGCCAGCCATCACTACTATCTCATCGACGCTCTTTCGGAAAAGGAAATGATCGCCGGATTTATCCGGGACCTCACCGAATCGAACAGGTTCAGGAATATCGATGAGGATGTACTGCTCGAGTCATTCGCCGAACGGTTCGGCTTCAGGCTCGAGTCTGTTGT
This sequence comes from uncultured bacterium, assembly GCA_965371515.1. GTDB lineage: Bacteria > Krumholzibacteriota > Krumholzibacteriia > Krumholzibacteriales > Krumholzibacteriaceae > JAUWCL01. The sequence goes on from CBDUYR010000001.1 coordinate 10,387, forward strand.
CATCGATCTGGAAAATCCAGTCGACATCCCGGGATATCTCTACGGGGACTTTGACTGCTGCGAGGTCATCGAGGGAGAGAGGAAATATTACAAGGCGAGCTTCGACGTCATAAACCGTGAAGGTGTCAGAGGAGTGATAGCGGTCACTGCCGCCCTGAAGTATCCGAAGGCGGTCAGGAAGGCGATGAGAAGGACGATCAAGAATCCGGTAGTCGCTATCGAGGCATTCGAGCCGGGGGAATCGAGGAGGGTCGAATTCACTCTCGATTACGAACCGATAACGATATGGATAAATACGATGATATCGAGGAACGTGCCCTCCCGGATCACGTGGGGTCCCCGTGTCGAGGTAAGCGGCGCCTGCGGTTCCGGGCGAAGAAAGGCCGGCGGAATAGACCTGAGGGATTTCGAAGAGGGAAATATAGTCGTCGACGATCAGGATCCCGGATTCGAGACTGTCGGCGGAGACGATGGAGGATTTCTGAGACGGCTGCTGCCTTCCACGTCAGAGGAATCGGAATACTTCGAGATCCGCAGGATCCTGCGCTATCCGCCTTCTGCATGGAAGACGGTATTGCACGAGGGATTGTTCGGCGCCTACGTGAGGTCGGCAGAATGCATCAGGGCCGGGGACGGCGGAGCAAGAGCGCTATGGAATACCGGGATACCGGAAGCAGGATTGTACGATGTCTATTGTTACATCTTTGATCCTTACAGGAAGTTCCGGCCGAAGGGCAGGGTCAAGGCCGGTCTTGACCGGATCGAGCATCACTACACCATCCATCATTCTGATGGCTCGAGCGGGGTCGTGCTCATGCCCGCCCGGTGCGAGGACGGGTGGAACCTGATCGGCAGGTACTTCTTCGAGGAGGGGGAGGCTGTCGTCGAGCTCTCCGACGAGTCGCCGGTGCTCTATGTCATCGCCGACGCGGTCAAGTGGGTAAAGAAGGATTGAGAGTATGACATTGAACATCAACGCTGCACCACCGAGTGAGTATGAAGACTGGTATTTCCGCAAATCGTACGTGCGTGAATGGCCGCAGTTCTGGTCACGACTCTCCCCGCAGCCCGATATCCTCCAGGGAAAGCGGATACTTGAGCTGGGGTGCGGTTACGGCGCCTTCTGCATCCGTTCGGCTGAGGAAGGCGCGTCGGCTGTTGTAGGGCTCGACCTCGACGAGAGGCGCATAGAGATCTGTCGGCACTTTCTCGCCTCAGAACACAACGCAGTTTCCTCCTTCGTGGAGTTTCGCGCGGAGCCGATTGAATCCCTCTCCGGGGAGCGGTTCGACGTCGTCATCAGCAACGAGACCCTTGAGCATGTGTTAGATCTACCTTCAGCCGTCGACGCGATAGAGAAGTTACTGGATCCCGGAGGGATCTTCATCGCCGGATGGGGTCCTCTGTGGCATGCGCCGTTTGGGGGACACGGCTACGCCTGGAAAGTTTTCGGGAGGACGGTGCCCTGGTCGCATGTTTTTGCACCCGGTTTGACCCGCCGATCGTATATGAGGTATACAGGTGGTCTCGATCGGACCGGCCCGCGGGAGGTCGGGATGAACGCGCTCCCGATCGAAGAATACAGGAAGCTGTTCGGCCATTCCGGGTTGATTATTGATTCCTGGGTAGAGAACGCCGGCGGGGGCTCCCGTTATGCGATATTGAGATTCCTTGCGAGATTCGGCCCCACTCGAAGATATTTCACTTCGAACGTATATGCGTCGATGCACAGAAGCCCCCCCCTGTAACTTCTTGATTCAACTCTCTTTAAATCTTGTGGCACATTAATTGCTTGTATCACCTACCGGCCTGTGTTATACCTTGGAAAGTGGTAAGTTAGTTACCTTGTTTTTCAACATGTTACGTGAGATGACACGTTTCGTGGCGGTAGGACACGGGAGGACAAGGGTTGTCCAGTGACCTGCGGAAAAAAATAAAAAAAACGGCCCGACGGCTGGGCGAGACCACTCTCGTCAGAATGCTCGTCTTCCTGGCCGTTAGCCTGCCGCGACGCACTGGTCTCTCACTGTTTACATTTTTCGGAATGGTTTCGTACAGGCACTGCCGGAAGGACAGGGTACGCGCACACGAGAACATCGCGAGCGCTTTCCCCGGTACGCCGGCGCTGGTCGTAAAGGCGATAGCCAGGGGGGTGTTCAGGTCGATCGGGAAGAATTCCCTCGATGCCCTCAGGCTGACTCGCCGGACGAAGCAGCAGGTGCTCGAGTCGTGTCTCGTCACGGGCGAGGAGAACCTCCGACGGGCCCTGGCCCACGGAAGGGGAGTGCTGGCGGTCACCGGCCATATCGGATGCTGGGAGCTGCTCGGCGCCTACCTCTCCGAGAAGGAGTACAGGGTCAGCGTGCTCGTGAACAGGCTCAGCAACGAGGCGCTCAACAGGATGGTAGTCGAGATGAGGCGCAGGCACGGAGTGGAATCGTTCTACCGCGGAGACACGGCGGACGCCGGGTGCAGCGCGCTGGAAAGAGGGGAGATCCTCGGGATGCTGGCCGACAGGAACATCGACACCGACGGGATTATGGTGCCCTTCTTCGGCAGACCCGCCTGGATGCCGGCAGGTCCGGCCGTCTTTGCCCTGCGGAGCGGGGCGGCGGTAGTACCGATGGCGATCCATATGCAGCCCGGCGGGATGCATCAGATAACGATCCTGCCCGAGATCGAACATCCACCGGAGGACCTGCCCGAGGAGGAACGCCAGGCTGTTCTCACAAAAGACGTGACCGCCGCGATAGAGAAGCTCGTCAGGCTCTATCCGCAGCAGTGGGCCTGGTTTTACGACAGGTGGCAAATTTGTACGGAACATCTGGAAAAAATCGAGAATTCGGGATATCTTGAGATGGACGGCCCCGCATGAACGTGCCGCCCGCGCGGGTGTATAATACAGAGCGGACCTGGTGGGAGACTGTGATGAAGATGACGAGAGGAAAAGCGGCGATATTCCTTGCCTGCGCGGCGTTGGCCGCGGCTGCGCTCTCGTGCAGCCAGGGCGACAGGCCGCAGCGGTCGCTCGGCACTACGGAGATGGCCGACCAGGAGTTCTCGGACTTCACCACGATGGAGAGCGATTCGGGACTGGTGAAGTGGATACTCGAAGCGCCGGTGGCGAGGGTATACAACCTCAGGAAGCTCCTCGTGACCGACGATCCGAAGATCACCTTCTACGACGAGAACGGTGAGGTTACCTCGGTACTGACCGCGGACAAGGGGGAGTTCAACCAGGTCTCCCACGACATGACCGCACTGGGGAACGTCGTCGTCACGACGGCAGAGGGGTACACACTCGAGACGGAGAGTCTCATAATGGTCCGCGAGCTCGGGGAGATACACTCGGAGGATTTCGTCAAGGTCACCAGGGGTAACGACATACTGACCGGATACGGTTTCCAGGGTTATCCGGAACTGAAGAATGTAGACATAAAACGCGATGTGAGGGCCTACCTGCGCGACGAGGAAGGCTTGATAGACAAGGAAGCCAGGAAGGAAAAGGAAGGAAAGGGAAGTGGGGATGAGTGAAGGCAGGGGACTCGGCTGCGACGGTCTGGTCAAGGTCTACGGCAAGAGGCGGGTCGTCAGCGATGTCTCGATCAACGTCAAGCGAGGCGAGGTCGTAGGGCTTCTCGGTCCGAACGGCGCAGGCAAGACGACGAGCTTTTACATGATCGTCGGCATGATCAAGCCCGACGGCGGGACGGTTTACCTCGATGGTCATGATGTTACGAGACTGCCGATGTACCGCAGGGCCCGCAAGGGGATCGGCTACCTCCCCCAGGAGGCGTCGATCTTCCGCAAGCTCACAGTCGAGGACAATCTCAAGGCGATTCTCGAGACGCTGAAGATCTCGAAGGCAGAGAGAGAGGAACGCCTCGAGAGCCTCCTTATGGAGCTTGGCATCGAGCACCTGCGCAAGAGTTACGGCTACCAGCTCTCCGGTGGAGAGCGGCGAAGGGTCGAGGTGACCCGTTCACTGGTCACCGAACCTTCCTTCATGCTTCTCGACGAGCCGTTTGCCGGCATCGACCCGATTGCCCTGGCCGACCTGCAGGGAATCGTCTTGAAACTGCGCGAGAGAGGACTCGGCGTCCTCATAACCGATCACAATGTCCGGGAGACGTTGTCAATAACCGACAGAGCGTATATCATGTATGAGGGAAGCATAAAGCGCTCGGGAACCGCGGATGATCTGGCCTCCGACCCCGAAGTGAGAAAAATCTACCTCGGCGAGGCGTTTCGTCTGTAAGCAAGGACGGATATAGATGGAAATGAAGTTAGGTATGCGCCTGGGATTGCATCAGCGGCTGGTGATGACGCCGCGGCTGCAGCAGGCCCTGAAGCTGCTTCAGATGCCTACCCAGGAGCTGCAGCAGGTCCTCCGCCAGGAGATCCTGCAGAACCCGCTTCTCGAGGAAGTCGATGAGATCGAGGAGAACATCGAGGACGAGGCGCCGGTGGAAGAGGAAGCGGCGGGGGAGAAGGACGAGCAAGCGGCCAAGGACGAGCAGCAAGACTGGGACGACTACTTCGAAACAGCGTTCGGGATGGGCGGTACGCAGGCGGAGATCGAAGAGAGGGAGGATTTCCTCGAGAGGGTACCCGTTGCAAAGCCGAGTTTCTCGGAGATCCTCATGAGCCAGTTGAGGCTTGCCACCGAGGACGAGAAGGTCCTCGAGGTCGGCGAGTACATCATCGGCAATCTCGAAGACTCGGGATATCTCGTATGTCCCCTCGAGGATATTTCGCGCACATGCAGCGTTTCGATCGAGAAGGTCGAGAGTGTGCTGAAGATCATCCAGACCTTCGATCCGTCCGGGATCGGCGCACGCGACCTGCGCGAAGGCCTTCTTATCCAGCTCGAGGTGAAGGGTCTCTCGGACAGCATGGCCGCGAAGATCGTCGCCGAGCATTTCGAGGAGTTCAAGCAGAAGAAGTACCTCGATATAAGCAAAAAGCTCAAGATATCGATCAAGGAGGTTCAGGTGCAGGCGGGCGTGATCGGGACCCTCAATCCGAAGCCCGGTCTGGATATAATATCCGAGGGGCCGAGGTACGTTATCCCGGACCTGATCGTCGAGCGCGTGGGCGACAAGTTTGTTGTCTTCCTCAACGACCGCAACGTCCCGAGGCTGCGGATAAGCCAGTCGTACAAGAGCGAGCTCCGGAGCAACCACGAGATCAGCGACGAGACGAGGAACTTCATCCAGGGGCGCCTCAAGAACGCCAAGTGGCTGATCCAGACGATCGAGCAGCGCCGCCGTACGATGATCAAGGTGATGGAGAGCATCGTCGAGGCGCAGATGGATTTCTTCGAGAAGGGTGCAGCCTATCTTAAGCCGCTGACGCTCCAGCAGGTGGCGGGAAAGATAGGGATGCACGAGTCGACCGTCAGCAGGGTGACGACGAACAAGTACGTACAGACCCCGCGCGGCGTGTTCGAGTTGAAGTACTTCTTCAGCAGCGCGCTGAGCACCGAATCTGGCGGGGAGGTCTCGGCCAAGAGCGCGAAGCTCAAGATCAAGGATATCATCTCGAAGGAAGATACGAAGAAGCCGATGAGCGACCAGAAGATCGCCGACCTTCTCAGGAAGGACGGGCTGATCATAGCGCGGCGCACCGTCGCGAAGTACAGGGAGCAGCTGGGGATCCTCCCGGCGAGGCACCGGAAAGAGTACTAGATATTGAATGCCTTTAAGGTGACAGGCTATAGATGACATTCATTACGAGTACACGCCGCAGTGAGAGGCTTCCCACGTGGCTGAGGAGAAAGATTCCCCTGGCCACGGAATCTTCGAGGATAGAGGGAGCCGTCAGGCGCAGGAATCTCCATACAATATGCAGGGAAGGCCTCTGTCCCAACAGGGCAGAGTGCTATTCGAAGGGCAAGGTCACGTTCATGATGCTCGGCGACGTATGCACCCGCGGGTGCGGATTCTGCTCGGTGAAGAAGGGAGCGCCCGGAGCGCCCGACCGCACAGAGCCGGAGAGGATCGCCGAAGCGTCCAGCGAGCTGGGCCTGAGCCACGTGATCGTCACGTCCGTAACGCGCGACGACCTTAGCGACGGAGGCGCCTCGTGGTTTGCCGGGGTCATCGGGGAGCTTCACGCCCTCGATCCCGCTCCAGTCGTAGAGGTGCTCGTGCCCGATTTCGGTGGTGACCTGAACGCTCTCGACGCGGTGCTGGACGCCGGGCCGGACATTTTTTCACACAACATGGAAACAGTAAGAAGGTTTTATCCGGAGATAAGGAAGGGGGCCGACTACGACGGGTCGCTCCTTATCCTCTCCGAGGCAAAGAAACGAAAGAGGGAGGTACTCACGAAGTCGTCTTTTATGCTCGGACTGGGCGAGACGACCGAAGAAATCTACGAAGCGCTCGGGGACCTCAGAACTGCCGGGGTGGATTTCGCCGCCCTCGGCCAGTACCTGCGGCCCGGGCTGGACCAGGTGCCGGTCGACAGGTACCTGAGCCCGGAGGAGTTCTCGGAAATCGGGAACAATGCGCGCGCGATGGGTTTTCTCGAAGTAACGGCAGGGCCTCTGGTAAGAAGTTCGTACCAGGAGAACCGTACGGGAGTTCGTCGCAAAAATGGCCGGACGATGCCGGCCGGTTGATGCGAGGAGGATGTGTAATGATTATCACGACGACAGCGAGACATTTCGAAGCCAGTCCCGAACTCATAGAGCACATCGAGGAAAGGATCGGCAGACTCAAGCGGTACTTCGATCATATTCTCAACGTCCACGTGATCATGGACGTTGAAAAATTTCGCCATATCGCCGAGGTGAACGTCCATGTCAACGGGCACAATTTCACCGCCAAGGAAGAGTCGGAGGATATGCTCGGTTCGATAGACCTCTCGGCCAAGAGCCTTGAACGGCAGATCAAGAAATTCAAGGGGAAGATGAGAGACAACCACCACCATCCCCGGAAGAACGGCATCAAGCAGATTCCCGCCGAGAGGATCATCAAGGCGGAGAGTATCGGGAGCGAAGGCGGGATCGACGTAATGGACCAGATCCCCCACGAGATAGTGCAACTCAGCGTCGAGGAGGCGATAGTATCGATGGTGGACCGGGAGAAGGATTTTCTCCTTTTCAATAATTCGGAATCGGGTAAACTGAACTTCGTATACAAGCGGTCCGACGGCCACTATGGTGTCATCGACAGTCTCGACTGACAGGGGCCGGGGTTCTCGACCTGGAGGAAGCCAGTGTCACAGAAATATTCAGTAAAGGAGTTCTTCGAGGAAAACTCCGAAGAGTTCGATCTCGAGACCCTGACGGACAACCTCGAGGGCCCCCTGCCGATCACCGGCCCGGACATACACAGGCCGGCGTTCGCGCTGACGGGGTTCATGGAGAACTTCCTCCACAAGCGTATACAGATCATCGGCGAGACTGAGCTGCTCTATCTCGAGTCGCTCGACGAGGGACAGGTCGCAGACGCTGCCGTGCGGCTTTTCTCCCAGCCGCTTCCCTGCATCATAGTTTCCAAGGGTCTTGACGTACCAAAGCAGCTGCTCGATCTCACCTCCAAACACGGCGTACCGCTGCTGCGCACCACTATGCAGACGACCGAGTTCATCCACGAACTGACCGGGCATCTCGAATTGATTTTCGCGCCGCGGACGCTGATCCATGGCTCACTGGTAGACGTCTACGGCGTAGGACTGCTCTTCTCGGGCCGCAGCGCCATCGGAAAGAGCGAGATTGCGCTCGACCTCGTCGAGAGGGGCCACAGGCTCGTCGCTGACGACGTCGTGGAAACGTTCAGGCACGGGGACGCCATACTCGGGCGCGGCCGGGAGCATCTCAAGCACTACATGGAGATCCGCGGCGTCGGGATCATCAACGTGATGGACGTTTTCGGGATCAGGGCGGTGAGGATACAGAAGAGGGTCGAGGTCGTCGTCCAGCTCGAGGACTGGGACCCGTCGAAAGACTGGGACCGTCACGGGCTCGACGAGCATTATACAGATATTCTGGGCATCGAAGTGCGCCAGGTCGTCATCCCGATCTACCCCGGCAAGAACATTACCGTGATCGCCGAGACGATCGCGCTCAATCACATGCTCAAGATCTACGGCATCGACGCCGCCAAGCGCCTCGACCAGCAGCTTCTCGACATGATGGAGAGCGACAAGAAGACGAGACGCTATCTTCTCTACGATCACGAGTAGGAGCCATGACGGAAAAGGACATTACCGGGATAATAGTCACCCACGGACAACTCGGCGAGGAACTTCTCAGGACGGTCGGCCTGATCATCGGCGAGGTCCACGACTGTTACGCGCTGTCGGGCTCCGACCTTGGCGACGAGCAGGTCGTCAAGTCGATCCGCGAGATACGCGACAGGAATAATGCGAAGAACATAGTGGTCTTCGTCGATTATTTCGGGGGGTCGTGCGGCATTTCGTGCGTAAAGGCGGCTCGCGGGCTCGAGGGCGTCAAGGTCATCAGCGGTGTGAACCTGCCCATCCTGCTCGATTTTGTCACGAAGCAGGGGACCATGGGGCTCGACGAGATCGTGGACCATCTGATCCACCGCGGCCAGGAAAGCGTCAGGGTCATAGAGCTCTGACAAGGCAAGATTCCACATGACAGCAAGAGACGGAGGGACGAGCAATGGTGATTCTGTTTCGTATAGACGACAGGCTCATACATGCTCAGGTCGTGGTGGGCTGGGGGAGAAGACTGAAGCCCGACCGGATAGTGCTCGCCGACGACCTTGTGAACGCCGAGGACTGGGAAAAGGAACTCTACGCGAGCGCAGCCGAACCCGATTTCAAGGCAACAGTCCTTTCTCTCGCCGAAGCGGTCGAACAGATCAGCGGCGGCGTCTTCAGCAGCGAGAAGATCTTCCTGCTCGTCAGGGGGCCGGCAGAGGCGCTCGAGATGCTCGAGATGGGATTGACGACGAACGAGATAAATGTCGGAGGGCTTCACTTCCGCGAGGGGCGGGAGAAGATCACAGATAATGTCTGGGTCGACGAAGGGGAGAGAGAAACCCTGCGCGACATAGTGAAGAAGGGGATAACGCTCGAGGCGAGGACGCTTCCGGGTGACAAGAGGATAACGATCAATTCGAAGGTGGTCTGATCGGAAGGCAGGGCATATGCCGGGTAAGGTGACGTTCATTCTGGGGATCCACAATCATCAGCCGGTCGGCAATTTCGATCATGTCATTGAAGAGGCCTACGAGAAGGCCTACCTGCCGTTCATTGAGGTGATGAAGGACTATCCGCGCATCCCGTTCGCGTTGCACTGCAGCGGGATACTGTGGGACTGGTTCGCGGAAAAGCATCCCGAATACACGGAGGCCGTCGCGTCGATGGTCTCAGCCGGTCAGGTCGAGATCATGTCGGGCGGTTACTACGAGCCGATCCTCACGGTCATCCCCGAGAGGGACAGGCAGGGCCAGCTTGCCATGATGAAGGATTTTATCGACGGCGCATTCGGCGTGAAGCCGCGCGGCTGCTGGCTGACCGAGAGGATCTGGGACCCGCACCTGCCCGACACCCTGTCCAGGGCGGGCCTCGAGTACGTGATCGTCGACGACTCCCACTTCAAGAGCACCGGCTTCACTGCGCAGCAGATGCGTGGATTCTTCCTGTCCGAAGAAAACGACGAGTACATAAACGTATTTCCGATAGACAAGACGCTGCGGTACCTGATCCCTTTCCACGATCCGCAAGAGGCAATAGGGCATCTCAGGGCGATCTCGGAGGAGCCGGGCGGCGAGAGGAAGATCGCTCTGCTGGCCGACGACGGCGAGAAGTTCGGCCTCTGGACGGGGACGTACGACCTGGTTTACAGGAAAAAATGGCTGCGCAGGTTCTGCGACGCCCTGATGAAGAATTCCGACTGGCTTTCGGTGTCGACCTTCTCGAGGGTCATCGATGAGACGCATCCCAGGGGCATTGTGTATCTCCCCACCGCCTCGTACAGCGAGATGATGGAATGGGCCCTCCCGCTGCGTGCGCAGGAGGTCTATCAGGACGCGAAGGGCCTCCTCACCGACAGCGGGCGGTTCCCCGAAGCAGCCGAGGCGGTGAAGGGCGGCTTATGGCGTAACTTTCTCGTCAAGTACGAGGAAGCGAACTGGATGCACAAGAGGATGCTGCGCGCCAGCGCGCTTCTCGATCGATCAGGGAAAGACGATGCGGAGGCGAGGAGTCATCTCTACCAGGCGCAGTGCAACTGCGCCTACTGGCACGGCCTCTTCGGCGGCCTCTACCTGCCGCATCTGCGCAGTGCGATATTCAGACATGTCCTCGAGACGGAAGCGGTCATGGACCGGCCGGCCTTCGAACGGACGGATATCGACGGCGATGGGGTGGAGGAAGTGATCTTTTCCTCGCCGAAGATGCAGGCATTCTTCAAGGCGAAGGGCGGAGTCCTGCGAGAGCTTGACGACATGCGCGCGAGGTTCAACCTCACCGATACCCTTACGCGGCGCGAGGAGATATATCACAGGGATATCAAGGCCCTCGGAAAACACGAGACCGTGGGAGGAGAAGCGGTCAGCATTCACAAGCTCGCCACGGCGAAGGAGGAGGGGCTTGCGAAGATGCTCCTCTACGACCGCTGGCCGAAGGCTTCCCTTTCGGACAGGTTCATGCCCGCAGATACAACGCTCGACGAGTTCGCGTCGGGCGCCTATACGGAACTGGGCGATTTCGTAGACGGCCTCTACAATATCGAGACCGAAGGCGATGACGTTGTCATTATGGCAAGGGAAGGCTCGGTCGCACCGGACGGCTCTCCCGTGCCGGCAGGGATCGAAAAGAGGATCACGCTCGACGGCGGCGGTGTGTCGATGAACGTCGACTACACCGTAACTGCAGGCGGGAAGGGGCTTTCATGCCTCTTCGCCGTCGAGAACGTCTTCTCCTTCCTCGCCGGAGACGCGCCCGACAGGTATTTCGAGATCCCCGGCCGGAAGATCGGCGGGGGAACAAATCTCGCCTCCAGGGGGTCCGAGGAGGACGTCGGCCTCCTGAGGATGGTCGACGAATGGATCGGTCTCTCGCTGACAATGGAGCTCTCGCCAGGGACCGCCGTCTGGAGATACCCGATAGAGACTGTCTCGAATTCCGACACCGGTTTCGAAAGGGTCTATCAGGGCTCGGCGGTCGTAGCGGTGAGGAAGCTCGTTCTAGGCCCGGACGAAACTGAAACGTTCACCATGAGGATCGGCATCTCACAGGCTGATGGATGATATGGAGTTGAACTGCTGATAATGGATCCACTTCTGACAGCATCGCTTCTCGGTGGAGCGCTATCCTTCGAGTACCGCACTTCGATAAGGCTCTACCTGTCGACGCCGCTCGTCAGCGGACTGATTACCGGCATCTTCCTCGGTTCTCCCGCCCATGGGCTCGCGGCGGGACTGCTGATGCAGCTGCTCTTCATAGGATCCGTGAGGCTCAGGGGGAGGCCCGAGCCCGACCTGTCTCCCGCAGGGGTCATCGCCTCGGCCGCATTCATAATAGTATCGCGCGAGTCGGGCAGGATAACCCCGATGGACGGACTTATAATGTTCTGGTCCCTTCTGCTCGGACTGGCCGCCGCCGCCGCGGGTTCCATATTCTACACGCAGTGGGAGAGGTTCGTCTCCAGGCCGGCCGGGCGTGGGCTCGATCTGGCCAGGCAGGGCCGGACCAGGACCGCCTCGGCGCTTCACCTGGCCCTTTCACTTGTACATTTCGCCTGGGGTTTCCTGATAGTCCTCGTCGTGCTGCCGCCCGGGCTCGCGGCGGTGAAGTATCTCTCGACCCGGTTCGAGGTCATGGCGGCCGGATCGATGGGATCGCTTCCATTTCTGATACCGCTGGTCGCCGCGGGGGCACTTCTGAAGCTTCTGAGCGACAGGACGCGCCTCTTCTGGTTCGGAGCGGGATTTCTCATCGCCATCGTCTTCTTCGTGTTTGGAGGAGGCGTATGATCTGGCTGGCACTCGATACTGTCTGGCGGCTCTTCTTTTTCCAGGGGTCATGCAACGGCCAGACCATCTACGGCCTCGGGTTCTTCCACATCATGGAGCCCCTCGTGCGCCGCCTGGCCCGCGGGGGCCAGGACAGGGCAGAGACTGCGTCGAGGTATGCCGGATATTTCAACTGCAATCCGTACACGGTTTCGTATATCGCCGGCGCCCTGACCAGGATGGAACTCGATTCGGCCGGCTCGGGAGGGATAGACCCGCATAGAGGAGAGAGGGTCAGAGAGACGATGTCCGCCGCTCTCACCGCCAGGGGGGACTATTTTGTCGAAATGGTCCTGCTGCCCCTGTCGTTGACAATCGGAAGCATTTTTGCTATCTATTCGTGGTATAGCGGACCGGTCGTCTTCCTGGTTCTATATAATCTGTATAATTTCCGGATAAGGATAGGCGGTTACCGGACGGGTCTGCACCTGGGAGAGGGTACGGGACGGGCACTGGCGACCAGACTGCTGAAGGAGCAGAAACTGCTGGGCGCGGCCGCCGCCTTTTCCGCCGGGGTCCTTGCCGCTCTGTTGACGGCCAGGGCCTGGAGATACGGCGGACCGCGGATTGCCGCTGCGGGAGCTGTGCTGGCTACGGCGGCGTATTTTGCCAGGGGCAGGATGTCCCCGCTGAAGACGGCGTTACTGCTGTTGCTGGCTGCCGGGGTGTTTCTGGCGTTATGGTAAAAGACTGCATGAAAAGGACAGGCAAAGAGATATGGTCACCGGTAAGGTCAAGGTCCTGAACAAGACCGGTGTTCATCTGAGGCTCGCCAACAAGATCGTCAGCGCCGCTTCCCAGTTCGAGGCGACGGTGATGCTCGAGAAGGACGGTCTCGCGGTGAACGCGAAGAGCATGCTGGGAGTGGCGATGCTCGGCGCCGAGCGGGGAGCCGAGCTCACGTTGAATATAGAGGGAAGCGACGAACAGGAGGCCCTCGAGACTCTGACCGGGTTGTTCGAGACGAACTTCGGTAGAGAGGTGATCTGATGGACCGCGAGCAGATCGAAAAAACAGAGATGATATTCGACGGCATCCCCGCATCGCCGGGAATCGCCTTCGGGGAGACCTTTGTTATCAACGTCGAGGACCTCTCGGTCGACGATGAACGGATAGGCGTCGACCTGGTGGAAGGGGAGATCTCGAGGTTCGAGGAAGCCCTCGATGAGACCGAAAAGGAGTTAAAGGAGCTTTCCCGGGTGCTCGAGGAGGAGATGGGGATGGAGCACGCCAAGATCCTCGACTCGCACATTCTCATACTTTCCGACGAGGTCATGCACAAGGATACCGTCGATATGATCAGCTCCGAGCTTGTATCGGCTCCGTGCGCCTTCCATCGGGTGATCGAGAAGACGCTGAAGGTGTTCGACCAGATCAAGGACCAGTACCTCAAGGAGCGGTCCGAGGATATCCGCGACATCAGGAGGCGTGTCATCAGGAACCTTCTCGGCCAGAAGGTCGACGGACTCGCCAACCTGCGCAAGGAGGCTGTTGTCGTCGGGAAGAACCTGACCCCTTCCGACACGATGGGATTCAAGCGCAAGTACGTGAAGGCCTTTGTATCCGACATGGGCGGGTCGACCTCTCACGCTGCGATCATGGCGAGGTCGCATGGTATCCCGGCGGTTGTTGGCGCCGACGGATTCAGCGCGCACGCAAAGCCGTACGATAACATCATAGTAGACGGCACGACCGGTCAGGTCGTCCTCAATCCCACACCGGAGACAGTCAGGCTCTACGAGGTGGCACAGGAGAGGTTCAAGCAGCTCGAGGCCGAGCTGCTTACTCTCAAGGACTACCCCGCGGTGACTCTCGACGGCCGCAAAATCGAGCTGTCGGGGAATATCGAGACAATCGACGAACTGGACGACATCATCAGTCACGGCGCAAAGGGCATCGGCCTCTTCAGGACAGAGTATTTCTTCATGGGACGGAAGAGCCTCCCCGGCGAGGAGGAGCAGTACAAGTTCTACGGGGACGTCGTCAAAAGGATCGCTCCCGACCCGGTAATCATAAGGACCCTCGATATCGGCGGCGACAAGTTTGTCAACTGGGTCGACGACAGGCCGGAGGAGAATCCCTTCATGGGATGGCGGGGAATAAGGTTCACCCTGTCGAGAAAAGACATATTCCGGACGCAGCTGCGGGCCATATACAGGGCCGCGGTGCACGGGCCGGTAAGGATAATGTTCCCTATGGTCTCGGTCGTCGACGAGGTCAGGGAGGCGCTCGCGCTATGCGAAGAGGTCAAGGAAGACCTGAGCAGGGAGAGATATCAGTACGACAAGGACGTCGAGGTGGGGATCATGATCGAGACTCCCTCGGCCGTGGCGCTGGCCGACCACCTGGCGAAGGAGGTCGATTTCTTCAGCATCGGTTCGAACGACCTCGTTCAGTACACGCTTGCCGTCGACAGGGGCAACTCGAGGATCGCCTATCTCTACGACGAGCTTCATCCGAGCATCATCAGGCTGATCAACGAGACGGTGAAGGCGGCGCACAAGAATAACATATGGGCCGGTCTCTGTGGTGAGATGACCGCCAGCGTCGGTGTTCACGGAACGTTGCTTCTGATAGGAGCGGGCCTTGACGAACTCAGCGCGCCGGCCTTCCTGATTCCCGAGGTCAAGAAGATCATACGGTCTGTGACTTACGACGAGACAAAAACCCTTCTGAAGAAAGCGCTCAGAAAGTCGACCTCAAAGGAGATAAGAGTCCTCATCGACAAGTATCTGAGGGACAGAAGGCCGGAGCTCCAGGAATTCGTGATCAAGGGTTCGAGCCAGGCATAGACGCGGAGGAGGCGGGATGAGTCCCGACCATTCGGCAAGACATTACGGGATAGACACGGACAGGATGCTCGACAAGGTCCTGGGTCTCCCGGACCAGATGGCCGAGGCGTGGGATCTTGCAGATGAGTTCGTCGAGTGCATGCCGGCCGGGGCCAGGACCCTGGTCATATGCGGGATGGGTGGGAGCGCCATCGGGGGGCAGCTCCTGCGCGACCTGATCGCCGAAGACTCGAACATTTCGGTGCATATCGAGAGAGGCTACACACTGCCCGCGTTCGCCGGAAAGGATACCCCTGTAGTTTGTATTAGTTACAGCGGCAACACCGAGGAGGTCCTCGGTTGCTTCCGAGACGGACTCGAGAGAGGCGCGCCTATGGCCGTCATCTCATCGGGGGGCATCCTCACCGAGGAGGCCGGAAAGGCGGGGATACCGGCCCTTCGTATCCCCGGCGGTATGCCGCCGAGAGCGGCGCTGGGATATCTCTTCTCGCCGCTGCTGAAGCTCGCCGCATGCTGGGGTTTCTGCTCGATCGGTGAAGAGGAGTTCAGGTCGGTCCTGCGAAAGACGCGCAAGCTCCTTGACAAGTGCTCTCTCGATGCCGACCTCGCCGAAAACACACCCCTGCAGCTGGCAAAGAGGCTCTACGGGAAGATCCCCGTCGTCTACAGCGGGAACGGGCTCCTCGTCGGGGCGGCGTACAGGTGGAAGTGCCAGTTCAACGAGAACAGCAAGAGCATGGCCTTCGTCAACAACTTCCCCGAGCTGGGGCACAACGAAATAATGGGCTGGGACAGCCCGGAGAAGATACTGCAGGAAATATTCCTCGTAATGCTCACCGACATCGACGACCACCCGAGGGTCGTGAAGCGGATGGACGTGACTTACGAGATGCTCGAGCCTCTCGCCGCGGGAGCGATCAAGCTCAACAGCGTCGGCGGCCCCGATTTTGCCGGGAGACTTGCCAGGCTACTTTCGATAGTCGCACTCGGCGATCTGACAAGCGTATATCTCGCCGTGGAATCTGGAAAAGATCCCACGCCGATCGACAAGATAGAAGAGATAAAGACTCTGCTAAGATCGGAGGATGAATGAAAGCCGTAATCCCCGTCGCGGGCATAGGCAAGCGGCTCCGCCCCCATACTCACACGAGTCCCAAGGCGCTCATAGCCGTTGCGGGAAAGCCGATTCTCGGACATATCGTCGACAGCCTCGTCGATATGGGAGTTACTGAATTGATACCGATAGTCGGATACAAGGGCGACCAGATAACCGAGTATCTTACGGACAGTTACGATCTCCAGATTGACTTTGTCCATCAGCAGGAGCAGAAAGGTATCGCCCACGCGGTAGACCTGACACGGCAGTACGCCGATAACTCGGAACTGATAATCATCCTCGGCGATACGATCATCGATACTGATTTTACGAAGATACCGGAGACGGGTGATTTCGTCCTGGGAGTACGGGAGGTAGAGGACCCGAAGAGGTTCGGGATCTGCGAGGTCGAAGGCGGAGTCATCACGAGTATTGTCGAGAAACCGGACGATCCCAAGGGCAACCTCGCAATAGTCGGGCTCTACTATTTCCGCGACTCGGCCCCTCTCTACGAGGCCTGTCGCGCGGTGATCGACAGGGACATAAAGACGAAGGGCGAGTACCAGATCACCGATGCCCTGTCACTGATGATCGAGAACGGCACTACGTTTATGCCGTACGAGATCGACGGCTGGTATGACTGCGGCAAGGTCGAGACACTGCTGGAAACAAATCGCGTCCTGCTTGAGGGCGTGGAGAACGAGGCCCACGGAACAAATTCAGTGATAATCCCCCCATGCTTCATCGATTCCGGTTCGACGATCGAGAACTCGGTCGTGGGACCGTACGTGTCGGTAGCCGGCGGGTGCTCGATAACCGATTCGGTGGTGAAGAATTCGATACTGAACGAGCGAAGCTCGCTCTCGAACGTCGTCATCGACTCCAGCGTCATCGGGGCGGGAGCGGAGGTCACCAGGAGCAGCTCCAACCTCAACATCAGTGACGATTCGCAGGTCGATCTCGGGTAGGGGGAATAATCGCTTGACTTGAAGCCCCCATTCAATGATTTGTATGCATATTGTAAATTGATTAAACGAGTACGAGGGAGGACGATTAATGTCTGAGAAGCATCTATTCACATCGGAATCGGTGACTGAGGGGCATCCCGACAAGGTTGCTGACCAGATATCGGATGCTATAGTAGATGCGATCCTGGAAAAGGATCCTATGGGCAGGGTGGCGTGCGAGACACTGGTGACGACAGGCCTCGCCTTTATCTCGGGAGAGATAACCACTGAGGCTTATGTGGAGATCCCGAAGATCGTGCGCGGCGTTGTCCATGATATCGGCTATAACGATCCCCACCTGGGATTCGCGTCGGAGACCTCGGCTGTGATCACTTCGATCGATCCCCAGTCGCCCGACATCGCGATGGGTGTCGATACCGGCGGCGCCGGCGATCAGGGGATGATGTTCGGCTTTGCCTGCACTCAGACAGACGTCCTGATGCCTATGCCGATCCACATGGCGCATCTGCTCGTAAAGAAGATGTCCGAGGTGCGGAAGGGCGGAGTCGACTGGATCAAGCCCGACGGCAAGTCGCAGGTCACGATCGAGTATATCGACAATGTTCCTCACAAGATAAATACCGTACTGCTATCGACGCAGCATAGCGCCGAGGTGTCGCACGACGAGATCGAGGCTGAGTTGAGGAAGTTGGTCATTGAGCCGGTAGTGGCTGGATTCGACATTGATGCGTCTGACTACAGGACGCTCGTCAACCCGACCGGCATGTTCGTCAAGGGCGGACCGCAGGCCGACACGGGGCTTACCGGCAGGAAGATAATCGTCGACACGTATGGCGGATTCGGCAGCCACGGCGGCGGAGCCTTCTCGGGGAAGGATCCCACGAAGGTCGACCGCAGCGCCTCGTACGCGGCAAGACACGTCGCGAAGAATATTGTCGGCGCGGAATTCGCACGCGAGTGCGAGGTCCAGCTGGCCTACGCGATCGGCGTCGCCGAGCCCGTCTCGGTGATGGTCAATACCTTCGGTACCGGCAAGATCAGTGATGAGAAGCTCACGGCTATCGTCCGCGAACTCTTCGACCTCACGCCGAAGGGAATCATAGAGAGACTCGACCTGAGACGTCCGATCTACCGCAAAACGGCGGCGTTCGGACATTTCGGCCGCGAGGAAGACAGCTTCACCTGGGAAAAACTCGACTACGTCGACAAGCTCAAAGCGAAAGCATAAGAAAGGAAAGGAATGAAATACGACGCCAAGGACCTGGGCCTCGCACCGCAGGGCAAAGACAGGATCGAATGGGCCGAATCCACAATGCCGGTCCTCCGGATGATCAGGAAACGCTTCGAGGAGGAAAAGCCGCTCGACGGTGTCAGGATAGCCTCCTGCCTCCATGTCACGAGCGAGACGGCCAACCTGATGCGGACGCTCAAAGCGGGCGGCGCCGAGGTCGCCCTCTGCGCTTCCAACCCGCTGAGCACCCAGGACGATGTGGTCGCCTCGCTGGTGAAGGACTATGAGATCTCAGTCTTCGCCATCCGCGGCGCCGACAACGACCTTTACTACAGCCACATCAACGCATCGCTCGACATAAAGCCTCAGATCACGATGGACGACGGCGCCGACCTGGTCAGCACGGTCCACACGAAACGCCGCGATCTTCTCGAGCACGTCATAGGCGGCTGCGAGGAGACGACGACAGGCGTCATCAGGCTCAAGTCGATGGAGCAGCACGGTGTTCTCGAGTACCCGATGATCGCCGTCAACGACGCGATGACGAAGCATTTCTTTGATAACAGGTACGGCACCGGCCAGAGCACGATCGATGGAGTGCTCAGGGCTACCAACGTCCTGCTCGCCGGCTCGCGCGTCGTGATATTCGGCTACGGCTGGTGCGGACGCGGCGTGGCGATGAGGGCGAGGGGAATGGGCGCCAACGTGATCGTATGCGAGATCGAACCGGTCAAGGCACTCGAGGCCGTGATGGACGGCTTTTCCGTGATGGACGCGCACGAAGCGGCAAAGGTCGGCGACATATTCCTCACCCTGACCGGCAACGTCTCGGTTATCCGTATGGAGCACTTCGAGGCGATGAAGGACGGCGCTATCGTGGCGAACTCGGGCCATTTCAATGTCGAGATCGACATCCCCGACCTGGAGAAGATAGCCACCGGCAAGAAGCGCATCCGCCACGAGCTCGACCAGTACACGATGCCCGACGGGCGGAAGATCAACCTGCTCGGAGAGGGAAGATTGATCAACCTCGCCGCCGCCGAGGGACACCCGGCAAGCGTTATGGACATGAGCTTCGCGAACCAGTCGCTCGCGAGCGAGTATATCGTGAAGAAAGCGGACGATCTCGAGAAGAGGGTCTACCCCGTGCCCGAGGATATGGACAGGGAGATCGCGAGACTCAAGCTCGAGTCGATCGGCTGCACGATCGATACCCTGACCGAGAAACAGGTGAAGTACCTCTCCTCCTGGGAGGAAGGCACCTGATCCCTGATTTTTATTGAAAGAGTGAATGAGGGCCCCGGCAAACGCCGGGGCCTTTTTTTCTAGTCGAGTATAGAGAAACTCGTCATCGTTTCAACCGATTTCCTCGTGCGCCTGTCCATCACGCGTACCCTGAGCCTGAAGCTCCCTTCCCAGAGCTCGCCGCTGTCTATCTCGAGGCGCTCGTACTGCGTCGATCCGAATCCCGAGGCGTTGAACTTCGAGCTCATCACCATGCCGACGTCCTTGTATACCGGCCCCTCGCGTTTCTTCTCCTTCGGCTCCACCGAATACTCTACCTCCCAGAACCCGAAATCCTCATCGTCGATGTCGAGGCCGTATATCTCGAAGTAGAATCTCACCGGGTCGGGCTTGCGGTAGGCGTGCACGGGGTGGGGGATGACGCGAAGCGGCCCCTTGATGAAGCTCGTCTGTCCTTCCGACGATCCGATAGAGCTGGCGAGCTGGATGTCACTCACGCAGAGGGAGTCGCCCAGGGGAGCGATATGCCTGCTGGCGAGGAAGGCGCCGTGCTTCTTCGTCCTGCGGTCCTTTACCTCGAGGCCGAACCTGTAATATCCCGGATCGAGTGTGAGGATATACTGCGCCGGCAGGAGCCATGGAGAGTCGGGCGCGGGCATCTCGGGGAGGATGATATCGACCACGTGCATGCCCGACACTACCTCTTCCATGTTCAGGTTATAGACGGCGACCCTTACTTCGAAGTCGGTCGTGTAGCCGTGCGGGCCGGCCTCGTAGGAGAGCTCTCTCGCGGGGATCTCGAAATTCACCTCGGTGCGGAGCTTGCCCTGCCCGCCCTTGAAAGATGTGATGTCGAAGTAGCACGGAAGGGGGACGCGCACCAGGTCGGCCGCGTGGAAGTGCCTGTTTTTCTCGAGGTGGGAATAGAAGTTCATCAGCTCCTCGCTGCCGGTGAAGAAGAGGGAATATACGTTCGAGCTCGAATAATCCATCGACTCCTGGACGTCGGCGTAGGCGTCGGTCAGCCTCTCATATGGATATATAGTGTAAGAGGTGCGGACTTCCATGAAATATACATGCTCTCCGTTGAGGTTCACGTCCTCGAACGGGACGACCATCCCGAGGTTCGGGTAGTGCCATATCTCGCCCGGCATCTTTATCTCGTGGGCCGAGGTCCAGCCGATGTTTCCGGGAATCTCGGCGACGATGTAGGGCCTGCCGAACCTTATCAACGTCTCGCCCCGGTGGTCCCAGCCGGGGAAGCCGTCCTTCGGATACTGTTCCCTGGCTTCCTTTACCCTATCTTTGTGCTCGATCCTCCGCTCGTTTGTTTTCGTCGCGGGTGTCGGGTCGTTCAGCCTCCAGAACCTCACTATCCAGTCGTCGCGTTCTTTTCTCGTCAGTATCTTGAGGTAGTGCATCTTCTGGTGATTGTTCATCAGATAGCGCAGTCCCTCGTAGCGCCTTTTCTCGTACCTGTCGAGGTGACTGTAGAGTTCCTCCTCGTCGAAGGGAACTGTGTATCCTTCGGCGTCAATGGCCGTGGGAAAGATGCAGAGCAGCAGGATGAACGGGATCGAGTATCTAAACCGGTTGGACATGATAGACCTTTCATGACTGTACCGGGAAGGCGGGGTCCCTACTCAAGTATAGAGAAGTTGGCTATCTTTTCAACCGATTCCCTCGTCCGGCGGTCCATCACGGTGACGATCAGCCGGAACGAGCCTTCCCAGAGGTTGTCCGTCGCGATCTCGAGTCGCTGCGGCTGCGACGGCCCGAACCCGCTTGTCTCGAACCTCGACTCGACGGCGGTGGGAATCTCCTCGAGGGTAAGACCTTTTTTCTTCCTGGTGATGGGGACGACCCGGTATTTGACCGAGTAGAGGGCCATACCCTCGCTGTCGGTATCGAGTCCGTAGATCTCGAAGTAGAATGTCAGGGGGTAGGGGATCCTGTACGCGTGGAGGGGATGCGGGACGACCTGCAGGTTCCCCTTCTGGTATCTGACCGTCTTGTCCACCTGCGTGATCGTGCTGGCGAACAGGATGTCGCTGAGCGCAAGCCCTCCATGCAGGGGAGGAAGCTCTACGTTCGTCCGGTAGACTCCTATCCGGCCTGACTTCATGTCGTGGACCTCGATGCCGATGCGGTAATAACCGGGTTCCAGGGTGACGGCGACCTGCCCGGGGATGTAGGCCGGTCCCTCGAAGACCTGTCCGCCTTCCTGCGAGGCGCCGGTGAATTCCGTGGCTGCGGCGATCTCCTTCATGTCGATATCGCGCACGAGTACGCTGAGTTCGACCTCGGCCCTCAATATACCGTCTTTGCGTTCGAAGAGCAGTTCCCTCGTCGGCACCTCGAAGTTAACCTCGGTTCGGATCTTTCCATCGCCGCCGCTGAAAGATGTGACGTCGAAAACGACGGGGAGGAGGTCCTCGTCCATCTCGAACGAGTATATCGTCGGCTTCTCCTCGAGGTACTTGTAGAAGTTGTTTTTCGATTCACGGAGCTGGTCCTGCCTGACGACGTCCTCGAAGGACCTCGTCGCCAGCTGTGCTCTGATGTCGGGAGATGCGACATAATCGATATTATCGGGATTGAAGTTCTTCAGCGCCATCAACGCGGAGCCCTGGTCGAACTGCGCTTCCTCTGCGGGCATCAGTTTAGAATACTCGGCGATGGCCCTCATCTTGTCGAGCGTCTCACGGGCCGACATCGCCTGCGGCTCGATCGCGAATATGTGTATGCCGTTGAGGTTGAAGTCATGGAAGAGGATCGTCATGTCGAGCTTGTAGTAGTACCACATCTCGCCGGGAGGGAGCATCCTGTAGAAACCGATGTTTGCGGGGAAGCTCGACCGGATCCCCGGCCAGCCCCACCTGATCAGACACTCTCCCCTTCTGTCCCAGCCCGGCGCCTTCTTCATGCCGAACGCGCTGCGGGCGATCCTGACGCGCAGCTCGTGCTCAATCCTGCGCTCGTTCTCGTGTGTCGCCGGCGTAGGATCGTTCATCGCCCAGTAGCGTTCGAGCCACTCGTCGCGCTCCTCCCGTGTGGGCATGGAGAGGTAGTGGCGCTTCTCATAGTTGTTCAGCGAGTAGCGAAGGCCGAAATAGGTGAGTCTCTCCTCCGGCTCGGTCTTCCTGAGGAGGTCGTTTTCTCCCTTGAAATCCTCGGCGTGCAGTGCCGAACCGGCACAGTGTATGGCCAGGATTATCGTAAGGACTGTCATGATGGTTCTGCGAATCATAATGTAATATAATTGATACATTGCTCGCCGCCTACCGATTTGCCCTGTAAAGGAGGATCGCCCCGACGGCGACGAAGATGATATTGCCGATCCAGGCGCCGATCAGTGGTTGGAGCACACCGCTGTGCCCGAGCGACTGGCCGACGCGGAGAACCCCGTAGTACAAGAAGCTTATCAGCAGCGTAAGGCCGAATCCCGTGGCCATCGACGGCTTTCTCTTGGCCGACGACAGGGCTACGCCTATGATCGCGAAGATCAGGCTCGTAAAGGGGAAGCTGAACTTGAAGTGCAGGTCGACGAGGTACCTGTCGATCGATCCCCCGCCGCGCCTGATCTTGTCGATGTGTTTCCTCAGCTCGAAGAAACTCATCTCTTCCGGGTCGATCTCCTCCTTGGCGATGTCCTCGGGTTTTTCGGGCAGGTGGGGCATCTCCATCCTCTTAAAAGGCATTACCGTCTCGCCCGTTTCATGGAAATCCCTGATCGCTCCATCCATGAACACCCATTTCGAGCCGTCCCAGAATGCCTTCTTCGCGTCGATGCGCCTGACGAGCTTCGAGTCGCTGTGCTCGTGAAGGGATACGTTCATCAGCACGCTGAGCTTTATGTCGTACCTCTCGGCATACCATGTCCTGTTTCCTTCGCCCTGGTAATGGAGGTTCTTCCTGTACTTGAAGCTGTCCTTTTTCCTGCTTCCCTCGATGTCGACCGTCATTATCTTCTCGGCCCTGCGGTTGGCGAAGGGGACTACGAACTCGCTGAACGCGAGCGAGGCCAGGCTGATTAAGAAGGCCGATATGAGGATCGGCCGGGCGACCCGCGTCAGCGGCATCCCCGAGGCTATAAGGGCCGTGAGCTCGTTATCCCGGGATAGCCTTCCCAGCGTGAAAACTGTCGAGAGGAGGATCGAGATAGGCATCGTAAGAAGGAGTATCCAGGGAAGCTGGTAGAAATAATATGACGCTATATCCCGTGTGGTCGCCTTGTTGTCGTAGAAGTTGTCGGTCTCCTCGCTGAGATCGACGGTGACATAAATCACCGTGAAGGCAAGAAAGGCGAGGAGCAGGTTTCTCCAGAACCCTCCGAGTATGTAGCGGTCGTGGATCTTCACGGCTGGTATTTACCCCTGGATAATGTCGAGGTTTCCGTCTGTCGGGTTACAATATACCCGCAGTTCCCTTCTTCCGCCAACGTTTTAAGAGGTTGAAGCGGGCCCAGTTTATCGTTTGCGCCTCGCGGACCGTGCTCCAGAGGAGCAGCCCGGCGGCAGCGAGCAGTATGATGTTGGGGAGCCACATGGCAAGCCACGGTTCGAGCAGTCTCCTGTCGGCAAGCTTCTCGCCCGTGATGAGAAATACATAGTAGATCAGGAAAAAGAAAATGGAAAAGGCGATCGACATCGTCATCCCCTTTTTCCCCGACCTGATAGCCAGGGGGGCGCCGAGCAGGACGAATATGATGCAGCTGAACGGTATCGAGTATTTTTTGTGGATCTCGACCTCGTACCTCGATGTCTGGCTCTCGAGGCCGGTGATCCGCCGGAGGATCGTCTCAAGCGCGTACATCTGCTGCTCGGCGGGATTTCTGGCGTTCTGCTGCGCGCGTCTTTCGGCACGGGATGTGGGTGTCTCCGGTCTCTTTGTTTCGTCGACTTCAAAGGCGTCGAAGGCCATCGCCTTCGAGAGGGTGCCGACAAGTTCCTTCTCGGCGCTGATGTGCATGTCACGCCTGTAGCTGACGATCTCCTTCTCGAGTTCGGCGACCTTCTCGCGCATCATCCGCGAGCTCATCTCGCGGTCGCCGCGGTACGAGCGCTGGGAGCGCTCGAGTCCCCGCTCTGTATCCCTTATGTTGATAATGAAGTTTTGGAAGAGAGTCTTCCGATAAGTAGAGATGTCGGAGGGGTCGGGCATCTCATGGATCTCGCCGTCCTCGAGCTCGAACCTCAGTACGTTCTCCGACTCGATGAACGACATCTTCCCCCTGTCGGCGACGATCGTCACGGGCACGGAGCCCTTCTTGGTGCGGAAGATCTGGACGTCCTTGATCCTGCCCGTCTTGTCGTCCTTCTCCCTGACGAGGATCGTGTATCCCTCGACGGCGGTGCTGAAGATGTTCTCCTTGATCTGCAGCGTCGGTTTCATCTTTCCGATGTCGAGCATCAGTGACATCAGGCGGTGGTTGCTCTCGGGAAGGATGTTGTTCTGATAGTAGACGAGGCCGGCGCCGAGGAAAACAGAGGCTATGATGACCGGAGTGATCATTCTGTAGAGGGAAATACCGGTCGATTTCATTGCCGTGATCTCGTTTTCTGAGGCGAACTGGCCGAAAGCCATGAGCGTTGCGGGCATCACGGACATTGGAATGATTAATGCGAACATATGGCCGAGACTGAGGATGAAAAACTCGAGAACGATGAAGAACCCAACCCCTTTGTCTATGAACATATCGAGATATCTGATGATGAAATCCATGACGAATATGAAGGTGATTATAATGAGGCTGAATAGATATGGAGGTAAATGAGTCTTTAGTATGTATCGATCAAGTGTAATCATAGCAATAAGTTAGTTTGTTACTAGGTCTTCCGGCGCGCCGCGGATCGTACCTTTCGGTCAGTTGCATCAATTATTCCGGCGGCGCCGGCCGGGAGTGATGAAATAACGGATATCCGGCCTGTCCGCTCCCCTGGTCGCTTGATGAAAGAGGCCTCAAGGGGATTTCTGTACCTGTACCCTATAGTGGACAGGACAGGTGTGTTCTGTCCCCCGCGGGGGACATCGCCGCGCTCCATTCGAACCGGTAGCCAGCCGGGCCGACGGCGATTTCATCGCCCGGTAATTTATCATATATCCGCGTGCGGATGACAGCCTATTCTGACCGCTTGCCCGGATGGTGGGTGATGGTGCCCGGACCGAACAGAGCAAAGAACCGAATAGAAAAGCTGCGGTGTGGCGCGTTTCCTGCGGTGCTGTTCCTGCTCTCTCTTGCCGTGCTGTCTCCACCAGCCGTGTCCCAGGCCCGTAATCCGGTCTTCCTGCTCGAAATAGACCTTCTCGAGATGTCGCGTCAGCTCGATGTCCGCTATCAGTGGGCCGAGACGGGGGTGCTGCCCCCGGATTATATACTCATAGGCGACCCGGATGGTGCCGCTTTTTTATACCCGGCATTCCTCGAGACAAAGAAGGAGTTCAGGAAGACGTATACAGAATACGATCCGGTCTCAGGTCAGATCTACAGTTTCCAGGTCCCCGGCCACGAGAGATTCGTAAGGACCGAGGATCGCACGGGCGTCTACTTCTCCCAGACCGTCAGGCCGATGGATGTCGAGGGTATTGAGATCACGATACAGTCGATCGATTCCCGCTCGACCGTTCTGTGGCGGAACGGATCCCGGGAGGTCTGGGTAGATGATGTGAAGTATGCGCTGACGACGAGGAAGGCAGCCCGCAAGGGCAGGGGCGGGCTGATAGACATCAACATCCCGATCTCCCTTCCCAAGCAGCTCGAGGCAGTCTTCGGACGAGGCGAGGAGACGAGACTGACCGTGTCGGGAAGGGAGAAGATCACGATCGGCGGCACGTCGCGCTGGTGTGCGAATTGCCCGCGGACAGAGGGAATGCCGCAGCAGCAGAAGTTTCCCGATCTGGAGATGGAGCAGCGGCTCACGGTCAACCTCCACGGCACGATCGGCGAGAAGGTCAACGTGGCTATCGATCATTCGAGCATGGGAGGGGGCGTGCCATCGACGAACAGGATCAGGCTGAACTACACCGGATTCGACGATGAGATCATCAAGCTGATCGAGATGGGCGATACCGACCTCACACTCTCCGGCGCCCAGCTGATCAGCTTCTCCGGCCAGGCGAAGGGCCTGTTCGGGGTCAAGGGCGTCGCGCAGATCGGCCCCCTCGATCTGACCGTGATAGCGAGTAAGGAGGAGGGTGAGACCTCCTCGGGAAGCTTCTCGTCGTCGGGAGGCCGGAGCGACGATATCGCGATCAGCGACTACGCGTACATCAAGAGACAGTTCTTCTATCTCGAAACGCCAGGCGCCGATTTCCAGAATCCCGAGTTCGGGTTCGGGATTATCTACCCGGTGATCGGCGGTGAGAGCAGCGACAGCCTCGAGGTCTTCGTCTCCCTTCGCACCGATATCGAGTGGAACAGATACAGTCCGAAGTATTACGTCGAGGCGTGGACCGACCCGAACAACGACGGCGACCTGAGTGACGGGGAGAAATTCAACCAGTGGTTCTATCTGCTCACCGAGGGCAAAGATTACGATCTGATTCAGGATTACGGGAACGACAGCGCCACGCCGAAATACATGGGTATCAGGCTGAGGCAGCCCCTGGGAGAAGACAAGGCGCTGGCCGTAAGGTACAGGCTCGATCTCGGGTCGGAGATCGTCACCGTGGGTGATTACGGAAATTTCCCGATTTTACCTGATGATGTGAAAACCGCCCCCGATGAATCGCTGTGGATAACAACCGAGCTGATCTGCCCGCCAGAGGAGGATTTTTCTCCGCCTTCCAAGGAGGAAGCCAAATATACGTCGACCTGGAACATGATGTTCAGGAATGTCTACTCACTCGGCCTCAGCGGCATAGACGACGCTACCATCGACGTGAAGATCAGGTCGGTCAGCACTATCATCGGTACGCCGGAGATCGACGATTACTCGAAGGAAAACTATCTGAGGATCTTCGGCCTCGATCGTTACAGGACCACTGGAGACTGGGGCCATGATGGATACGTTGACATCAGGCAGGGTATCATCAACTTCTACAACGGTTACATCATGATGCCGTCACCGCAGCCGTTCAACGTGTCAACAAACGAGCTGAGGAGGTGGTTCGGCGAGGGCGGTCCCCCTGATTACATGTTCAGCGATTCGGTCAGAACCTATGTCGACTCACTCAGCGCCCATCTTCAGAGGAACAGCAGGATATACGACGAAGTCCTCGACAGCAACAATCCCCAGCACTACTACGAGATCGTCATCAAGGCATCGAGCGGGAGCAGGGTGTTCAACCTCGGAGCCTTTGATATCCTCGATGGGACAGATGTTGTCATGGTCGATGGCGTGAAGCTCTCGAGGGGATTGGACTATGATATCGACCTCGTTGGTGGAGTGGTTACGCTCAAAGGGGACTACGGCAACCTGCCCCCCGATGCCAGGGTGACGATAGACTACCAGCACAAACCTCTCTTCGGCGGCGGGAAGAGCTCGCTGCTCGGTATCGGCGGCAATCTCTACCTTTCGGAGAACTCCAGGATCAACGCCACTTTTCTCTACAATTCCGTCGGAGCCCCGAAGTACAGGCCGAGGCTTGGCGATGAGCCTACGAGAAACATGGCCGCCGACATCAACGGATCTTTCCAGTTCCGCCCCGGCTGGATGACGTCGATGGCGAATATACTCCCGCTCGTCGATACTGACTCTCCCAGTAACCTGAGCCTTTCCGGCGAGGTGGCGATGAGTATTCCCAATCCCAATACGAAGGGAGAGGCGTTTGTCGACGACATGGAAGGAATCGAGGACAGCGACCAGATAAACCTCATCCGCGCCCAGTGGTTCGAGTCGAGCCCTCCGATCGATCCGGACGATCCCGGGAGCACCATGCCATCCTGGCCGCTGGGGATGGAGTTCTACTGGTACAATCCGGCTAACACCGACCAGCAGAAGTTCCTGACGACGAGCAAAAAGGATCTCAACCCGAAGCTCGATGACCGGGAGAACTCGAGGCAGACCTCGATGTTCATCAAGGCGATCGATCCGGATGTCAACCAGTGGGCGGGGATCATGACCGGATTCGCCGGCGGGATCGATCTCTCTACGTCGCAATACATCGAGATATGGATCAACGATTTTACTGTGAATCAGCTGGACCGGCGGGGGATACTGCATATCGATTTCGGAAAGATCGACGAGGATTTCCACCAGCCCGATCTGGATGAGTTCGACGTCGAAAACCTCATCAACTGGACGATCGAGGACGACATTGGATTTCCCGGCGACGACCCGAACAAGGTGTTTAACGGTGACTTCGAAGCGGACAAATGGGACGCTGAACGGGGTATCTACAGATGGATCAACTCGAGGATCGGCAACTCGAGGTCAGACGGCGAGGACCTGAACAGGAACAGCCGCCTCGATGAGCGCAACGAGTACTTTTCCCTCGAGCTCGACCTTGCCGATACGGCGATCATCGACATTCAGAGGGATTTCGAGGGGGTTACTACCTACTGGGAGGATCCGGAGAAGGGGTGGATCAACAGGAAGAAGAGCTGGAGGATGTACAGGCTCGATCTCTCCAGGGCGGATACCATGGGCGGTGTGCCGCCGAGGCTCGACAAGATCTCCCACATGAGGATCTGGGTGGATGATATCGATCAGGTACAGGCGACCACCGAGACGGGACGGCCGGCGGAGCACATGGTGGAGGTCACCGGGATCAAGTTCGTCGGCAGCAGGTGGGAGTTCAATCATATAAGGGACCTTGCCGACAACGAGACGCCTGTTTCGCCTCCCGGCAAGGGCACGATCACCGAGATGAAAGTCAATCTCGGGACGATCAACAACAAGGACAATCCCTCGATATACGAGACTCCGTATCCACCTGACGTGGAAGAGGGGATAGAGAACCGCGAACAGTCGCTTATCTACGCCGTCGAGAACTTCGAGACGGGGTATTCGTTCAAGTCTATGAAGCGGTTCTTCGGGACGGGGGCGGATTTCAAGCAGTACAAGGAGATCAGCTTCTTCATCCGCCCGGACGACGAACTGGTAGGCGGCGTGACCGACGGGATGGAGTTCTACATGCAGATCGCATACGACAGCCTCAACTATTACGAGGTGGCCGTTCCCCTTAGCGAGGTGCATTCGAACAAATGGCAGTTGATCAATGTCCTGATGAGCGACCTGACAAACATTAAGATAGATGCCCTCCCGGGGGAGATCATAGAGAAAGAGATCTCCGACGTGGCCGATCCGTCGAAGAAATACATGGCAAAGCTCCGCGGTGACCCGACCCTGTTCAAGGTGAGATATCTCTTCGCCGGCATCAGGAACGATAGCGGAAGACGCATTGATCGCGGAACTCTGTGGTTCGATGACATCACGCTCGGATATGTTCGCAAAGACATAGATTTCGCCGAGAGACTCAGTGTCTCGGCCAACTTCGCCAGTATCCTGTCGTTCAACGCGAGCTACCAGAGGACCGGACCGGAGTTCAGGTCCCTCAAGCAGAAGACGGGCAGCGGTACGACGAGCGACAACATTGCAATGTCGGGTAAGACCGAGGTCAATCATTTCATCCCGACCCTTGGTTTCAACATCCCCGTCACGGCGAGATACAGCAAGTCCGAGTCGAAGCCGAAGTATCTGACGCAGAGCGACGTCGAGATAGTCGACGAGTCGATCAGAAACGAACAGAAGACGTTAAGGAACAGCTACACATACAGCGTTTCGCTCAACAGGCGCGGTTCCAGGAATCCGGTCATGAAGCATGTGTTCGATAACCTCAAGGCGGGCGCCAGCTACTCGAAGAACCAGCTTGCGTCGCCGACCGCGATCGACACGTCGTGGTCGTACAGCTGGAGCACGAATTACCAGATCCAGTTCGGCAAGGACCGGAAGCTGACGCTTCCCATGGGAATGGGGCTGAGGTACTGGCTCACGAACTTCACCATGAACGCAGCCGGCTCGAAGTCACTGAAGAAGACATACTCGTACAGCGGAGAGAGATATATCCAGAACCCGATCGGATTCTCGCACGGCTGGAACAACGAGATGTCGATGAGCTACGATCCGCTCGAATCGGTGAGAATCAACTTCCGCAGGAGCGAAAAGCGTAACATGATGAACTACCGCGAGCTCTACGGAATACCCATCGGAAGACTCTACAATTTCAGGCAGAGCTTCGAGATGCAGTATCAGCCGCGCGGACAAGTATGGTTGCTCTCGCAGTTCAATCCGAGGCTCGAGTATACCTCGCGATACGGCGAGGACCTCAATCCCAGCGTGAGAAAGACCGGCGATCCAAAGGATACCAGGAACGTCAGCAACGACAGGAAGATAAACATCGTCTTTGATGTCGATGTCGGCGGATACGCGATCGATTTCGGAAAATGGATCAGGGTACTCGGCGAGTATGAGGAGGGCAAGGCCGTTCCGGGATCTTCCGGCGCCTCGCTTGCCAGGCAGAAAGAGGATTTCCAGAAGATACTTGAGGACAGGCTCAAGCCGACGCGGAGCGACAAGACGGTCGATACCGTGCTCGATAAGGAAAGGGCCGGGGAGAAACCGCCGGCACCCGGGCAACCCCCGGTGGGGGAGGATGCCGGCGACCAGGAGGAGAAGAAAGGCGCCTTCTCCGACCTCATGGTGAGGAAGCCGCGGTCGGGCATCGACGGGCTGGCGCAGCCGAAACCGGAGGAAGAAAAGGTCGTCGAGGCGGATACCGTCGCGAAGCAGAGGGGCGAATCCTGGCGGCTAGTGAAGATGACTCTGAGATTCATCGGAAAGATCGACCCGATCAAGAGCTCGATCCGGATCGATGACAGAAGCAGTTACCAGCGTCTCTACGAGAGGGCCGACTGGATGTACCGCCTGGGATTCAACCGCGGATCGGGCGCGATCGGTTCCTCCTGCGATGGGGCGGACTGCGCGCCGGAGAACGAACCGTACAGGGCGTCGAAGAGGATCACGCTCGACCTCAGATCGGGGATCGACCTGACGTCCAGCCTCTCGGCCGACATACGTTTCAACATGGGGAGGAAGGCCGAAGAGGCTGACAGCAGGAAGACGGAGACAGAGGACATGACCTGGCCCGACATCGCCCTGAACTGGAAAGGCCTCGAGAACTGGGGGCCGCTGAAGGGGCTTGTAAGGAGCAGCGTCTTCACGGTCAACTACATAAGGAAGACGTCGAAGAGCCTCAGTGTCGACAGGCAGGATTACGCTCTGAGCCCCAACTGGAGCCTTACGTGGAAGAACACCCTGTCGACAAACTTGTCGTTTTCCTACAGCAGGCAGACTAAGATCGAGAAGAAGCAGGAGATCTGGGACCGGACGTGGTCGGCGAACCTTGAACTGCGGTACGACATAAAGGGATCGAAGGGATTCGGGCTGCCCATCCCGGGTCTGAGCGGCAAAAAGATCAAGTTTGAAAGTAATTTGACCACCGTGCTGAATCTGGGGTACAGTGCTACGGAGAGTTATAATCTTCCGGCCTCGACCGTGATATCGGTCTCTCCGAGATTTACGTATATGTTCAGCCGGAGCATATCGGGGAGTCTGACGGCAAACTACAAGAGGATAGCCGGCGGCAGGTTCGGGTATATCAACCACGAGGTCGGGCTGCATGCGTCAGCGGAATTCAAGTTCTAGTACGGGCCGGAGGATAGCGGCGATAGTTCCGGTCCTCACAGCGGTCGTACTCACTGTCCTCACCGGCTGCGGCTCAGGCGGCGTACCCGAGTTCGACAGCACGTCGGCTTTCATACTTCTCGAGCAGCAGGTCGATATCGGATTCCGCTACCCCGGATCTCCCGAGCACAGGGAACTGCAGAAATACCTGACGGGTAAACTCCAGGATTTCGGAGCGAACGTCTCCCTTCAGCCGTTCGACGCGGTGCTGACCACTGGTGACACGCTGCACCTGATAAACATCATCGGCAATTACAACAAGGGGGCGTCGAAACGTGTCATGCTCGCCGCGCATTACGATACGAGGCCGTATGCCGACCGGGATCCCGATCCGGCGAACCGCGACAAGCCTATCCTCGGTGCAAACGACGGGGCGAGCGGCGTCGCCGTACTGCTCGAGATAGCGAGGTTGCTGGGGCAGAGTGAACCGCCCGTGGGTGTCGACATCGTTCTCTTCGACGGGGAGGACTACGGCAGGGA
Organism: uncultured bacterium; assembly: GCA_965371515.1. Taxonomy (GTDB): domain Bacteria; phylum Krumholzibacteriota; class Krumholzibacteriia; order Krumholzibacteriales; family Krumholzibacteriaceae; genus JAUWCL01. Next base: position 42,887 of record CBDUYR010000001.1, read on the forward strand.
AGGGGTACCGATAGACTATTGCCTCGGGTCGGCGCACTTCACGAGACGCCTGAAGGGATACAGGCCGTCGGCGGCGATCGTGATCGACATGATCGGCGACAGGGACCTCGAGATCAAGATGGAGGGATACTCGAGGGCAGCCTCGCCCAAACTGCTCGGCGAGTTGTTCGATATCGCCGAAGAACTCGGTTTTGAGCAGTTCTGCCGGGAAAATACGGTCGCGATAATCGATGACCATCTTCCCCTGATACAGGCCGGCATCAACGCCGTCGACCTGATCGATTTCGACTACGAATACTGGCACACTCTCGAGGACACTCCCGACAAGTGCTCGCCCGGGTCGCTCGAAGTGGTCGGGAAGGTGCTGCTTCACTATATCTGGAGGCAGTAAAAGAGCGTGCCGGTCACCCTTACTCCAAAAAGTACTTGATTTATCCGCTTCCTTGGGATACTTATATATCGATGTTACGAATGGGGCGGTGGGCGCCCCGTTTTTATTATATCCGGCGTTTCGGTGTCCGGAGACATTGGGCGGCGACCGATGATTCCAAATGAACGGCTATCTTCCACAGTGGAGAACGAGGTCGATCTCCTCGGCTTCGAGCTCTTGAAGCTCGATATGGCCTCGAGGGGTCGCAGGCAGGTCCTGCGAATGTTAATAGACAGGCCCGGAGGGAACGTGTCGGTCGGCGACTGCATCAAGGTATCGAAGGCGGTCGGGTTCGTGCTGGAGGGCGAGGAACTGATCCAGGGGTCGTTCAACCTGGAGGTCTCGTCTCCCGGCATCAACAGGCCGCTGGTGAAGCCGGCGCACTTTGCGAGGTTCACCGGGCACGGCGTAAGGGTGGAATACTCCGAAGATGCCGGAGTGAAGAAAATGGTCATCGGAGAGATCGCGAGGATCGAGGACGACTCGGTCGTGATCGTCTCGGAAGGCGCCGAGCTGACTGTCGATTTCGACAGGATCATCAAGGCGAACCTTCACGGGGAGAGCTGGGATATAGGCGGAACGAAGGGGCGCGGCGGGAAGCAAACCGGGAAAGGCCGCCAGAGGAAAAGATTTTGACACTTCAACGTGTGTAGACTAAAATGCCTTGCACGGTTTGAAGGGAGCGTCAGGAATGAACGCAGGATTTCTCGAAGCATTTGCGCAGATAATCAGGGTAAAGAGGGTAGACAAGGCCACTCTTATCGACACTATCAAAACGAGCCTTATCTCGGCGGCCAAGCGTAAGTTTGGGCAGGAAGCGGAGATAGAGGTCGAGCTGGACGACGCCAAGGGCCTGCTCGAGGTGTACCGCATATTCAAGGTCGTCAAGAAGGTAGAGGAGCCTGACACCGAGATAGACCTCAAGAGCGCCCGCGAGATGGATGACGAGGCCAAGGTCGGCTCCGAGATCAAGCTGATGCTTCCCCTCGAGGATTTCGGCCGCAACGCCGTTCAGACGGCCAAGCAGGTCCTGATGCAGAAGGTCAGGGAGGCTGAGCGGGAGAGGGTCTTCGAGGATTACAAGGACAAGGTCGGAGTCATCGCATCCGGTACGGTCCGCCAGGTGGACAGGGGCAATATCCTTGTCAACCTTGGCAGAGCCGAGGCGTATCTGCCCAACCGCGAGCAGATCCGCAAGGAGCGTTATAACCAGGGCGATACGATCCGCGCAGTCATCATCGAGGTCGACAAGGAGGCAAAGGGCCCCCTGATCATTCTCTCCCGGACGAGCAACCAGTTCATCCAGAAGCTGTTCGAGCAGGAAGTGCCCGAGATATTCGACGGCGACGTCGAGATAAAGAATATCGCCCGCGAGCCGGGCGGACGCTCGAAGATCGCGGTCCACTCGAGAAGCGAGAAGGTCGACGCCGTCGGTTCATGCGTCGGGATGAAGGGGTCACGTGTACAGGCTGTCGTGAACGAGCTTCACGGCGAGAAGATAGATATCGTCAGCTGGAGCGAGAGTTCCAACGAATTCGTGTCGAGGGCGCTCGCGCCGGCGAAGGTATCGGCGCTGAGGTTCAACGAGGCCGAGGAGGATGTCCTTGCTATCGTCGAGGAGGACCAGCTTTCGCTTGCCATAGGCAAGGAGGGGCAGAACGTCCGTCTCGCATCAAAACTCACCGGCTGGAAGATCGACCTGGCGCCTGTCAGGGAGATCGAGCGCAGGGACAGGCTCGAGCAGAAGCTCCAGATGGATATCTCCGACATGGTCGGGGTGACGCCGAAGATTGCGACGAGGCTGAAGGGTATCGGCATCCTCACCGTCCAGAAATTGTACAAGACCCTGCTCGACGAGTTGCTCGCCATCGAGGGCATCGGCCCGAAGACGGCAGAGAAGCTCAAGGAGAGCGCGACCGAGACGATGGAAGAGCTGAACAAGGCGCTCGAGGAACTGCTCGAGAAGGAAAAGGCCGAAGAGGTCATCACCGAGGAGCTCTTCGACGAGACTGCCCTTGCTCCCGAGGCCGAAAAGGAGGAAGAGGAAGTCAAACTCACCGAAGAACAGCTGTTCGGAGACCTTGACGAGTCCGGTGAAGAGGAAGCGGACGAGGAAGAAAAAAAGACCGAAGAGGATTCTCCGGATGAAGAAGAGGCCGGGGATGACGTCGAGGAGGAGCAGGAATCTCCCTCGGAAGATAAAGAGACAGAAGAGCCGGGCGGCGAGGATACCGGTCCCGGCAAAAAGGAAGAATAAGGGTGTTCGAAGGGAGTTGAGGTCCTTTGGCGAAAGTCCGCGTATATCAGCTTGCTCGCAAATACGAGATCTCCAGTGATGCTCTGCGCAAGATCCTCGTGAAGGAGGGCATCACCGTCAAGAGCCACATGAGCTCCGTGGACGAGAAGGTCGAGACGTTTGTCGAGCAGCATCTCAAGCGCGTCAAGGCGGCCACGACTCGCGAGGTAAAGAAAAGGGACAGGAATCTGCCCAGGGGCAAACCCGCGAAGAAGCCAAAGGGAAAAAGGACAAGGAAACCCGCGAGAAAGCCCGAAACAGACCACAAGGCGGTCAAAGAGAGCGTCAAACGCACGCTCGCCAGGCTCGATGTCACAAGGAAATCCCGCAGGCGCAAGCGCGAGAAGGAAGAGGTAGTCGAGGTCGAGCAGGACCTGAACGTCATCAAGCTTCCCGAGTTTTCCACCGTCGCGGACCTTGCGGAAAAACTCGACGTCGATCCGGCGGAGATCATACAGAAATGCTTTGTGCTGGGGCTGATGGTCTCGATCAACCAGAGGCTCGACTCCGACACGATCAAGATGCTTGCCGAGGAGTACGGTGTCGGCGTCGTGTTCCTCTCCGAATATAGGCAGGACATGCTCGCGGGGAAAAAGGAGATCAAGCCCGAGAGGCTGGTCGAGCGTTCTCCCGTGGTGACGATCATGGGGCACGTCGATCACGGCAAGACCTCTCTTCTCGACAACATCCGCAACAGCAATATCATCGATGGTGAGAAGGGCGGGATCACACAGCATATCGGAGCCTACGAGGTCGAAGCAGCCGGAAGGAAGATCACGTTCATCGACACCCCGGGGCACGAGGCGTTCACCGCGATGCGCTCGAGGGGGGCCCAGCTCACCGACATCGTCATACTCATCACCGCCGCCGACGACGGCGTGATGCCGCAGACGATCGAGGCGATCAACCACGCCAGGGCCGCCGACGTTCCGATAATCGTCGCGATAAACAAGATCGACCTGCCGAACGCCGACCTCGGCAAGGTAAAGCAGGGCCTGCTTCAGCAGAACCTCGTGCTCGAGGAGTACGGCGGCAACGTAATGGGGACCGAGATCTCGGCCAAGAACGGTACAAACATAGACAGTCTGCTCGAGATGATCCTCCTGCAGGCGGAGATGATGGAGCTGAAGGCAGATCCGGAGGCCGAGGTCCGCGGCGTAGTGCTCGAGGCGCGCAAGGAGGAGGGCAGGGGCAACGTCTGCACCGTGCTCATCCAGCAGGGGACCCTGAAGGTGGGCGATATCTTCATCACCGGCAACTTCTACGGCAAGGTCAGGGCGATGTTCAACGAGCGGGGCGTCAGGATCGAGCAGGCGCCGCCGTCAACGCCCGCCGTCATCCTCGGATGCACCGGGATCCCACAGGCGGGAGATGCCTTCTACCAGGTAGAGGGCGAGAAGACGGCCAAGGAAATAGCGAGCAAGCGGCAGCAGTTCGCCCGCGAGAAGGACTACCGCACGGTCCAGAGGATCACCCTCGAGGATCTCTACAGGCAGATCCAGGAGGGCAGTGTCAAGGACCTCAACCTCATCATCAGGGCCGATACGGACGGCTCGGTGGAGGTGCTCACAGACAGCCTCACCTCCCTCAATACCGAAGAGGTGAAGGTCAATGTGATCCAGAAACTCGTCGGCATGATAAACGAGAGCGATATCCTCCTCGCGTCCGCCTCGAACGCCGTGGTGATAGGATTCCACACCTTGATACCGCCGCAGGCGCAGCAGCTTGCCAAGGTTGAGAATGTCGATGTCAGGCTCTACGACGTCATCTACAAGGCGATAGACGATATAAAGGACGCGATGTCGGGACTGCTAGAGCCGGAGATCATCGAGACGCCTCTCGGGGACGCCGAAGTGAGACAGGTCTTCAAGGTCTCGAAGACCGGTACGATCGCCGGATGCTATGTCACCTCGGGAACGATCAAGCGCAATGCCCTCGTCCGCGTGAAAAGGGAAGGGGAGGTCGTCCATCAGGCGGCGATCAATTCGCTGAAACGCTTCAAGGACGACGCCAGAGAGGTCCAGTCGGGGTTCGAGTGCGGTATCGGGGTAGAGGGCTTTGAAAACTTCGTCGAGGGTGACATCATAGAGGCATACGTCGAAGAGGAGAAGCACAGGACGATCGACGGCTGAGCGGGAGACACAGCATGATCGTGGCTTGCCTCAGAGTCCGGTTGCATCTGCCCGGCTGCAATTCACTCAAGGAAAAGCGGTTCGTTCTGAAAAGCCTGAAGGACAGGCTGAAGAACAGGTTCAACGTCGCCCTCTGCGAGTACGGCAGCCAGGACAAGTGGCAGCTCACAGACCTGGGTATCGCGACCGTCACGACCGATACGAGGGGAGCGGACAGGGTGCTCCAGGCGGTCATAAATTTTATGGAAAAGGACGGCCGTATCGAGCTGGTCGACATGGAGAGAGAGACATACTGACCCCGCGGAAAAGGATATGAGCGAGAGGAACAAGGGAAGGATAGAGGAGACGATACGCCAGATGGTGGCGTCGCTTCTCCTGAGAAAGGTCAAGGACCCGCGGGTAACCGACGTCTCGATCCTGCGCGTCGATGCCTCGAGGGATTATTCCGTCGCGAAGATCTACTTCAACCTTATCGGCGGGAGCGAGCCGGAGAGAGTGGCCGAGGCGGAGAAGGGCCTGGCCAGCAGCAGGGGATACATGCGGATGCACATCAAGAAACACATCAGGCTGAGAGTCATCCCCGAACTCGTCTTTATATTCGATTCGTCGCTCGACAGGGCGATGCATCTCGAGGAGATCATCGACAGTATACACAGCGATGAAGCCGGCAAGGACGCCGAAGGGGAGGAGCAGGGATGAGCGGGGAAAGGTTCGAAAAGGAATTTTCGGAGATGATGGCGCTGATAGATCGCCACGAATCGGTCCTGGTGACGGGACACATCGATCCAGACGGGGACTGCATCGGGTCGATGTTTGCCATCGCCATGATGCTCGAGGAGATGGGCAAGAAGGTCATGTGCTACGCCCCGGGCGAGATCTCCGAGCTTTTCCTCAAGCTCCCCGGCGCATCGATGCTCGCGGAGCGCGAGGATGCGTCGAGTTTCAAGCACGACCTCGTAATAGCCGTCGATTCCCCGAATACGGCGAGGACGGAGAATTTTGCCAGGCCCTGCGAGAATGAGGACGTCATCAACGTCGACCATCATCCCACGAACGAGATGTACGGCTGCGTGAACATCGTCGACGGCACCGCCGCCGCGACGACTGTACTGGTATACAGATTCTTTTTGTCGGCGGCCCCCGACAGGATCACGGCCGACGTGGCTGACTGCCTCTACCTCGGCATCCTGATGGACACGGGCGGCTTCCGATTCCAGAACGTGGATTCAGAGGCGCTCCGTATTGCCTCGGAGCTGATCGATCTTGGGGCGAGGGCGTACGACCTGGCGCACGAATATATATATGTGAAGAAGTTTTCCACGCTCAAGCTGCTCGGCCTCGTACTCGATTCCCTGCGCCTGCACCTCGACGGACGTGCCGTGACGATAGAGGTCACCTCGGAGATGCTCGAGAAGACGGGGACGACGCTGAAGGATTCGGAAGGCTTCGTCGATTACGGCGCCGCGCTCGACGACGTCGAGCTGGTGGCGCTCTTCAGGGAGACCGCCCCAGGCGAGGTAAGGGTCAGCCTCCGCTCGAGAAACGACCACAACGTCTCGGCTCTCGCCGAGAGATTCGGCGGCGGCGGGCATGTCAGGGCGGCCGGCCTCACGCTCGAGACCGATCTGGTATCCGCGAGGAAGACGATCGTCGACGGCTTCGGGGAGTTGCTGGGCTGAAGCCGCACGGAGACGGCGAACCGGATATGGACGACAGGCTCGATAATCTCGTAATACCCGTAAACAAGTCTCACGGCCTGTCGACATACGATGTCATCAGGCGCTTCAGGAAGGTCGTGAGGATAAGGAAGGTCGGACATTCGGGTACGCTCGACCCGCTTGCCACAGGCCTCGTGCTGCTCCTCACAGGCGATGCCACGAAGCTGTCGAGCTACATGATGGATCTGCCCAAGACGTATATCGCCGACATCGAACTGGGCAGTTCGACAGACACGAACGACGCTGAGGGAAAGGTCGTCGAGACGGGGGACTGGAGCGGAATCACCGAAGAGGCGATCCGATCGGTCCTTCCCTCATTTCTCGGCAGGAGGGAGCAGATCCCTCCGATGTTCTCCGCCCTGAAGCACAAGGGCGTACCCCTCTACACGCTGGCCCGCAGGGGCGAGAAGGTGGAGCGCAGGCCGCGCGAGGTCGAGACGTACGCATTGAACCTGCTCTGCTGTCAGCTACCCGTCTTCCGGATAGAGACCGTCTGCTCGAAAGGGATGTATATGAGAGTCCTGGCCGAGGAGATCGGAGCGAAGCTCGGGGTGCCGGCCTACCTCAAGAACCTCGTGAGGACGAAGATCGGGCAGTTCGACGTGGATTCGGCCGTGCCGGACGATGGTTTCGACGGATTGGCCGGGATGGAGAAACCGGGGTTCGGGATGACGGAGGCTCTCGGTCATCTCAGGCCTGTCGAACTCGACGAGCAGCAGGCTGAAGGGGTGAGCAAAGGCGCCGTTCCCAGGATGGACGGCCCGGTGGCTCGAATGGGGGAGATAGTCCGTCTCATCGATGCCGAGGGAAGGCTCTGCGCGATCGCAGAGGCGGGGCCGACAGGGATAATGAAGCTCAGGAGGGTCTTCATCGGCGAAGACCGGGGATCATAAGCGATGACCGAACTGATCAGAAACGCAGAGGCGATCGATCTCGATAAGGCCGATTCGGCAGTCACCATCGGGGTTTTTGACGGAGTCCATACCGGTCATCAGAAGGTCATCTCCGAGGCGCTCGAGAGGGCGAGGGAGGCGGGCCTGCGGAGGACCGTCCTGGTGACCTTCGACAGGCACCCGATGAGCGTGACCCGCCCGGAGGATGCCCCCGGTCTGCTGACGACCCTGGACGAAAAGCTTTCACTGCTGCAGGGGCTGGGACTCGACGTGATATTCGTCGAGAAGTTCGACGATGTAACTGCCTCGATCCCCTACGCCGACTATATCAAGAACAGGCTCGTTGTCGACCTTGGGATGCGTCATCTGACCGTTGGATACGATTTCCATCTCGGAAGGGGAAGGCGGGGAGGAAGCGAGGCCTTGATCGAGGAAGGGAAAAGATCGGGCTTCGGTGTGACGGTGGTTCCCCCGGTCGTCGTGGGAGGCACGGCAGTCTCGAGCACGAGGATCAGGAAGGACGTGATGGAGAGGAAGATGGGCCGTGCGGCGAGATTCCTTACCCGTCCCTATTTCTTCGACGCCGACGTAGAAAGAGGCGGGGGAGTGGGCAGTGAGCTCGGGTACCCGACGGCAAACGCCTGCGTTGCCCACAGCGAGAAGCTGATACCGCCCGGCGGCGCCTACGCCGTGACAGTGGATACGGACGGAACGAGCTACGGGGGGATGATGAACATCGGGCTCGCGCCGACGGTCAGGTGCGACGGGCGCGAAAGCATCGAGGTCCATCTGTTCGATTTCGACGGCGACCTGTACGACAGCAGGCTGCGGATACATGTCGTCGAATATATACGAGACGAGAGACGGTTCCGCGGCCGTGAAGAATTGATGGATCAGCTTCTAAGGGATAGCGTAAAAGTCAGGCGCATTCTGGAAAAGAAACGTTGACAATCCGAAATTGTCGTGTATGTTTGGTCATTGCACTTGGAACATACAAGGCAGTTACAGGCGGATCGGGCATGGGGCCCTTTCTGCTGCCATCGCGTATCAGCACGTGTGTAAAGGAGGTCAGGACGATGGCACTGCAAAAGGACACTAAGAAAGAGGTTATCAGCAAATTCCGGCTGCATGAGCTCGACTCGGGCTCGCCGGAAGTACAGATCGCGCTCCTCACAGAACGCATCAACGCTTTAACCGAGCACTTCAAGGTTCACAAGAAAGACTTCGCGTCGAGACGAGGGCTTCTCAAGCTCGTCGGTCGCCGCCGCAAGCTTCTTGATTACCTGAAGAAGAGCAGGATCGAGAAGTACCGCGAGCTCATCAAGGAACTCAACCTCAGGAAGTAAGCATAGCACTTGTTGTTTTATCCACGGTGTAGTGGCCGCGGGGTAAAATAGTACCTTCTGTTAATATCGGCAGATGGAGGAAAGAGAAAAGGAATGATCAGAAAGACTAAGCAGATCGATGGAAGAGAGATTTTCATCGAGACCGGACGTATCGCCAGGCAGGCGGACGGGTCGGTGCTCGTAGGGGAAGAAGGGACCACTGTCCTCGTTACGGCAGTCTCATCAGAGGCCGTGAGCGACAGGGGATTCTTCCCGCTCTTTGTCGAGTACAGGGAAAAATTCTACGCCGCCGGCAAGATCCCCGGCGGATTCTTCAAGCGCGAGGGACGTCCTTCCGAGAGGGAGACCCTCGGAGCGAGGCAGATAGACCGGCCGATCAGGCCGCTCTTCCCCGAGGGCTTCATGAGCGAGGTCCAGGTGGCGTGTACCGTTCTGAGCAGCGATAAGCAGCATCAGGCCGATACCCTGGGCATCATCGGCGCCTCGCTTTCGCTGAACATGTCGAACATCCCGTTCGACACGGTCGTCAGCGGCGTTCGGGTCGGCATGAAGGACGGCGAGTTCATCCTCAACCCGACCTTCGATCAGGTCGAAGAGGGCGAGCTCGAGCTCGTCATCGCCGGATCCGACGAGGCTATAATTATGGTCGAGGGACAGGCCGAAGAGCTGTCCGAAGAGAAGATCATCGAGGCGCTCGATTTCGGGCATGCGAAGATCAAGGAACTGAACGCCTTCCAGAGGGAATTGCTCGCCGAGTGCGAGATCCCCGAGAAGAGGACGTTCGTCGTGGCCGAGGTCGACCAGGACCTCCAGCAGAGGCTCAGGCACGACTTCCTCCAGGAAGTCGACCAGCGATGCCGGGTCAAGGGCAAGCACAATCGCGACAAGGCCCTTTCCGAGGTTAAGACCCAGGCCCTCGAGAAGTACAACGATGAATTCCCCGAGTCGGAAAAAGTAATCAAGAACATACTGCACGACCTCGAGCGTGAGGCTGTCAGGAAGATGATCCTCGAAGAGAAGGTCAGGACCGACGGCCGCGCCTACGATGAGGTCCGCAACATCGATTGCGAGATCGCCGTCCTTCCGAGGACTCACGGCAGCGCCCTGTTCACCAGGGGCGAGACGCAGAGTCTCGTAGTGACGACTCTCGGCACCTCGCAGGACGAGCAGCGCGTCGACGCTCTGTCAGGCGAGAGCTGGAAGAAGTACATGCTTCATTACAACTTCCCGCCGTACAGCGTAGGCGAAGTCGGATTTTTCCGCGGCCCCGGCCGCAGGGAGATCGGTCACGGAGCGCTTGCCGAGAGGGCGATCCGCCCCGTTATACCCGCCGACGAGGATTTCCCCTACACGATCAGGGTGGTTTCCGACATCATGGAGTCGAACGGCTCGAGCTCGATGGCCACTGTATGCGGAGCAAGCCTTGCCTTGATGGACGCCGGCGTGCCGGTCAAGAAAGCCGTTGCGGGCGTCGCGATGGGTATGATCATGGAGGATGGCAAGTACGCGATCCTGACCGATATCCTCGGGCTCGAGGATCATCTCGGCGACATGGACTTCAAGGTCACCGGAACGCGCGAAGGCGTGACTGGTTTCCAGATGGACGTCAAGATCTCGGGTATCTCGAAAGAGGTCATGGTCGAGGCGCTCGAGCAGGCGAAGCGCGCGAGGATACAGATCCTCGACATCATGAACAAAACAATCGATAAGGCCAAGGACGACATCTCGCCCTTCGCACCGAAGATCCACCAGATCAAGGTGCCGGTCGACAAGATCCGCGAGATCATCGGCCCGGGAGGAAAGATGATCCGCCATATCCAGGACACCTCGGGCGCGAAGATCGACATCGAGGACGACGGCACGGTGACCATCGCGGCCATCGACATGGAATCGCACGACAAGGCGATGGCGCTGATCGACGAGATCACCGCCGAGCCCGAGGTCGGCAAGGTCTACATGGGCAGGGTCAGGAGCGTCGTACAGTTCGGCGCGTTCCTTGAGATCATGCCGGGCCGCGACGGGCTGCTGCACATCTCCGAGATCGACATCAATCGAGTCGAAAGGGTCGAGGATGTCCTCAACGTCGGCGACGAGATCGAGGTCAAGGTCGTCAACGTCGATCGCGACGGCAAGATCCGCCTGAGCCGCAAGGTCCTTCTCCCCGACTACGACGAGGAGAAGCACGGCAGCAGGGACAGAGGCGGCCGCGGAGACCGCGGTCGCAGGGACGACAGGAAGCGCCGCTGATCCCTTATGATAAAATTGCCTGAACCACGCAGGATCGCCCTCGAGTCGGGGGCGATACTGCTTTATCAGAGGAATGTCGTATCGCCGACCACGGCGTTCGGCGTCTGGATAAGGAAGGGCTCCCGTGATGAGGGGGACGGCGAGCGCGGGATGTCGCATGTCCTCGAGCACATGGTCTTCCGCGGGACGCCGTCACGCAGCGGCCTCTGTATCGCCCTCGACCTCGAATCTATCGGCGGCCAGTGGGACGCATTCACAAGCAAGGAAGCGGTCTGCTATCACGGGAGGACGCTCGAGGAGCACTTCCCCAGGCTCGCCGACGTTTTTTCCGATATCGTTCTGAATCCCCTTATTGAGCCTCCCGCGCTGAGAACGGAACTGAAGGTGATAAGGGAGGAGATCAGGAGCGTCGCTGACTCACCCGAAGAGGTGGTATACGAGCTCTTCTTCAGGGGACTCTTCGGCAAAAGCCAGCTCGGCCATCCCGTCGCCGGAACCCTCATGGACATCTCCCGCATGAACCGCGACGGCATCCTGTCGTTTCACAGGAAGACTTACACGGCGGCGAACACAGTTTTCGCCTATATCGGCACCCTGCCCCCCGGAAAGGTCGCGCGGATACTCGATCGCAGGTTTACATTTCCGCTGAAGGGCCGGCGCCCGGGGCGGAGGCACGACAGGTTCATGCCCGCCGTGTCGAGGTCTGCTCGCAAGAACGGATGGAGCCAGCACCACGTCTGTGTCGGGGCGAGGACCGTCCCCGCCGATGACCCGATGAGGTTCGCCGTGATGCTCCTCTCCGGCATCGTCGGAGGCGGAGTATCCTCGAGACTGTTCCAGAGTCTGAGGGAGAAGGCCGGGCTCGCCTATTCGGTATTCTCGCATGTCAATTTCTGGAGCGACACGGGCGCCTTTTCGGTATACTTCTCTGTCGATCCCAGAAACTTGAAGTCCGCTCTCGAGATATTCGAGAGGGAGATGGAGAACATCCGCAGCGGAGGCATAACGGCCGAGGAGCTCGAAAGCTCCAGGGCCCAGCTCAAGGGATCGATAATCTTCAGCCTCGAGAGCTCCGAGACGAGGCTGTTCAGGCTCTTTCACGAGGAGTGCAACCTCGGCGAATTCAGAAAGGTCGAGGATGTACTCCGCGACATCGACGCCGTGGACGTGGCCATGATCGGCGAGGCGGCATGCGAGATTCTGGCACCGCGTCGCCTGATCAGGGCGGTCTGCGGGCCTGATGGAGCGGCAGGAAGGAAATCGTCCCGATGAACGGCGGATCGAAAGACGGAGCCGCGGTCACGGTCGAGATAAGGTATCTTCCCCATCATGACGGCCTGCCCCCGCTCGCCCGCATGACCGAAGGGTCGAGCGGATTCGACCTGCAGGCGGCCTGCACCGGTGACGTTGTCATCGGGCCGGGCAGAGTGGTCCTTGTCCCCGCAGGATTCGAGATGGCCGTGCCGCCGGGATACGAAGTGCAGGTGAGACCCCGCAGCGGCCTCGCCCTGAAGAGCAGGATCGGACTGCTCAACAGCCCCGGTACGATAGACAGTGACTACCGCGGGGAGGTCGGAGTGATCCTGTTCAATTTCGGCGACAAGGATTTCACCGTCCGCAGGGGGGACCGCATAGCGCAGATGGTCGTCTGCTCCCTGCCGGAAACGACGCTTGTCGAGACGGAGCGGCTCGACGGCACGGAACGCGGCCCGGGAGGCTTCGGCCATACGGGCAGGGGACGGAGATGACGGCGATTCTCCAGGCGATGGCCCTTCTCATCTTTGCCGTCGTTGCTCTATACACACTCTGGCGGATCAGGTGGGGGTATCCCGACCGTTCGATCCCCGGAGTCCTCACTTATCACAAGGTGGTCGATTTCGAATTCGGGGGGACCTGGATCAGCCCCGTCAGGTTCGAGCGTCATATCGCTTCCCTGATCGATTCAGGATACTGTTTCATCGATGAGAGGACTTTCCTCGAGACGATCGAAGGGAGCAGGCCCGCCGGGGAGAAGGAGATCCTCCTGACATTCGACGACGGGTACGACTGTTTCGCCGTGAGCGCCGCTCCGGTACTGGAGCGTATGGGAGTGCCCGCGCTGATTTTCCTCGTCTCCGGCTTCGCCGGTGAGGAAAACAGCTGGGAACTCGGCCTGCCGGGGAGGAAGGCGCGTCATATGGACTGGGACACGGTGAGATCGCTGCGCCCGCGCGGCTTCTCGTTCGGATCGCATTGCGAGAGACACCTGCCGCTGACCCGCATGGCTCGTGAAGAGGCGCTGCGGGAGATGGTCAGCTCCAGGGAAGAGATAGAGAGGCGCACGGGAGCGGAGGTCTTCAGTCTTTCCTATCCATACGGAAGGTCGGACCCGGAGGTCGCTTCACTCGCCGCGGAAGCGGGATACATGGCCGCTTTCACCCTCTACCCGTCCGACGAGGCGAAGAAGTGGGATCGGTACCGGCTCAGGCGCGAGGGAGTCTGGGTGATCGATACTCCCGCAACGATAAGGATAAAGCTCTCCCGCGGGGGGTTGTTCTGGCTCGAGGATTTAAAGGGACGGATGATAAACGCCGTTGCCGACCTGACGCCGTTTTTCAAGAACAGATAAGATAAGCCTGGATCAGTCGCGGACGAGTGTGTAGTCGAATCCGCTGTTTCCCATCCTGTACACGATGCCGGCCTGGTGGACGCGAGAGATCGCATCGCGGGTGATGAACTTTCTCACCGCGAGTACCTCGAGGGTGAACGGATAAGTGCCCTTGACGGCGAAGTACTCCTCGAGACCTTCCATTATCGTAGCCTCAAGCCGCCGCAGCTGGAATTCCTTGAGATCGGCGGACAGCATTCCCTCGCCATTGTCCCCGGCGACCGACAGCTCGCTCGAAAAAGCCTCTGCGGTCCAACCCGGCGGCAGCAGTGCTGGCACGACATATTCGCCGGCGATGAAGCATGCGATGAGCGTGAAGACGACGGTCAGGGTCGGCGCGAATTTCTTTCCACTCTTTGCCTTTTCCTCGAGAACCTCTTTCTCGACCTCTTCGGCGACGGGGCTGGTGTCCTTCGTGATCTCGAGGAGCTCTTTCTCGAGGAGGCTTTTCAGGGTCTCGTAGGCGCTGAACCTCGACATGCGGGCATGCGCCATGAGATCGGATATGCTCGTCTCCTCGGAGAGCATGTTGTAGATTACCTCTTCGTTCTTTTCGAGCCGGGAGCTTTTGTTCTGTGGTGCGGGAAGTCGCCGGACGACAATCTCATCCGACGGGAAGAGTCTCTTCATCTCGGGGATCTCGTCGATGCGCCTCATGCTCTCCATGAGAAGGCCCTCGACCTTGATGGCCGAGAAGGTCTGGATGCCGGCGAGGACGCTGTTGCCCGAGACGAACTTATAGTAACTCTTCGGCCAGGAGAGCACCTCCTGGACCGTTTCATATATCTGCTCGGTGAAGATCGTGTTCAATTCGTCGTTCGAGAAATATTTCTCCTGAAGCAGGATGTCGGTCAGGTCCATCCCCGACTTTGCCTGGATCTGCTGAAGGTTGTTCATCTCGTCCCGGCCGATGAATCCATACTTTAGCAGGTACTCCTTGAGCGGGTCGCGTGCCCTGGCCCTGCGGTCCCTTGTCGATACGATCAGGCCTTCCTGGAAGAATATGGCCATGTTTTCGTCGGCCGAGACCGAGAGCATTCCCGATTTCTTCTGAATCGAGATGAGCTGGAATATCTCGCTCAGCCCGAAATCTCCGGCGTTTCCTTCCAGTGCCATCGGCGTTCCTTCCTAAAGCGTCTCGAGGTACTCCTTGAACGCATCCTGGGCCTTGTTGTCCTGCTCGGTGAAGCGCCGCTGCTCCGGCCGGGCGGGAGTCTCCTCCAGTGTATTCCCAAGAGACAGTGCCTTCGGTTTTACGCGCCTCTTCTCGGGCTTCTCCACCCTGAGGTCTGGAGGCAGGATGCGGTAGTTTATCTGTTCGCGCGGCTTCCTCGATCTTATAGTCGAAAGCCAGCAGAGCACGATGACGGCCAGTGCGGCCACCTGATGCATCAGGGGCGTTCCCGACCCCGCGCTGCGCGGGTCGTCGAGGTAGAATCCGTTCCAAAGGATCATGAACAGGGCGCATGCCGTCACCGATATGACGAACATCCCCTTCCCGGCCGACCCCAGGATTATCATTGACGAGCCGGGGAAGATCTTCATCTTCCACCATCCTCCGCGGCTCCTTAACGACCTGATCTTCTGTCTCCTGTGCCTGAGCAGCGCCTCCATGATCTTGACGCTCGACAGCCCGCCGATGGCGGTGGCGCAGTTACGGCACAGCGTGATGCCCATCTCCGAATCGGAGCATTCCGGGCATGTCGGGAGACTGCAGTTGTTGCAGGAGTATACATTCCATGAACGTGGGATGGCCCTTGCCAGTATTATCCCGGATATAACCGCCGCGACAAGCAGTATCCAGATCCATCTCAACGGGAAGAGGAGATACGGTCGGAAGATCCCGTCAAGTATCCCGGACTTTCCCGAGCCGCCTTCCATGAAGGCGATCCTCCACAGCTCCGCGGCGGGGAATCCCCGGTCGTAGATGTCGAACTCGAGCAGGGCCGTGGCGGGATTAGCCTCGTTGTATTTCTCTATTCCGAATTCGCGTGACTTCGCGAGGGCGTTGCTCGATTCGGCGAAGAGCATCTTGTTGATGTAAGTCTGGCCGATGTTGAACCAGGCGAGGGCGCTCGTCGAGTCGATGGCGATCACGCTCTGGTAACCGGCCAGCGCCCTGTTGAAATCGCCCTGCCTGAAGTAGACGTTTCCCAGGTTGAGGTACGCCGGCGCGAAATCGTTGCGCTCCGATACGCTGGCAAGCAGGTGATCGCGCGCTTCGTCGTAGAGGCCCATCCTCGATTTTATCGTGCCGAGGGCGAATTCTCTCTGCGCCGAGAAGCGGGAGTCCTCGATCGACTCGATCGATCTGATGAGACGGGAATCGGCGCCGCTCTCGTTGATCATGGCGAGTCGGCGTGTTGCGCTTCCCTCGTCGATCGCCGAGGTCAGCGATTCAAGCCGGGGGGTAAGGAAAGAGATCGCGCATATGAATAAAGTGACGGTGAGGACCGCCGCCTTTTCCCTGCGATTGGTGACCGGCCAGAGGACCGTTATCATCAGCACCGTGTAGAGGGTTATCCCTCCGCGCACGATGAGCAGTCCCAGTATCAGGAGCGGGCCGATGAAACGTGCCGGCGGGAAGGCGTATTTTCCCCCGTAGATCTCCCTTATCTTGTGGTCGTACTCCGGCCAGTGTCTGACGAGAAGGAAGATGAGGGAGAGGAAAAGCACGGCGAAGGCCACGGCAGTCGAGAGTATGGTGACGTTCGCCGCCAGGAGCGCCTGACCGTAGAAGCTCCTTATCTTGCGTTTGTATCCCTCTATCAGATGGATGATGCAATCGGTGTTGCCGTTGCGCAGGTCGATGCGCGCCAGCGCGAACATCGGATCGGGATAGTCTCCTGACAGGCCGGCCGCAAGGAACAGCTTGCGCCGGGCAGTCTCGCGGTCGCCCGCCTCGAGGGACTCCATAGCGTCGCGATAGACCGCCCTGGCCGGAACCTGGAGGGACCATGCCCCGCGCTGGAGCTCGGCTGTCGTGTAAGATCTGAGGATCTCGTTGTCTATCTCATTCAACGGGTTGGCGAACAACGGTTTGCAGAATGCAACCATCAGAATGAGCGCCAAAAGGGCGCCCGTTCGGCCTGCCGGCTTAAGTCTTTGCAGCATAAGAAGTTTCACTGGCTCTATCGTCCTGCCTGTCTGTTTTGAGGCTTTTTTTCTTGCCGTCGAATGTTCATCGGCAAATATCGTGCCGAGCAGCGGTATTTGACATTGAGTCGCAGCGGTGCTTATTTGTCTGTTTACAGGGGCTCCGCCCGGTGATATAAAAGGCAGGGCTGTTTTTCAGGGGGATAGAGATGATGCCGGCAGAGATTTCAGGGATCGGCGAGTTCACCGGCCAGGAGGTGCTTCTCAAAGGCTGGGTATACAACATGCGCTCGAGCGGGAAGATCCTTTTTCTCCAGATGCGCGATGGCACGGGTGTAATCCAGTGCATCATAGAAAAGGCGGTCGTGGGAGACGAGGACTTCGAACTGGCCTCCGGCCTCACGCAGGAATCCTCGCTCGAGGTGACCGGGACGGTCAGGGAGGACGCGCGCGCGCCGGGAGGATACGAGCTGAGCGTCACCGGCTTCAGTATAATACAGATCGCCGAGCCGTATCCGATCACTCCGAAGGATCACGGCAATACCTTCCTGATGGACAACCGCCATCTCTGGCTCAGAAGCCGGAGGCAGAACGCGATCCTCAGGATAAGGGCCGGGCTGATCCGTTTCATAAGGGATTTCTTCGACAGCAGGGGATTCATCCTCTGCGATACGCCGATCTTTACGCCCAGCGCGTGCGAGGGCACTACTACACTGTTCGAGACCGATTACTTCGGCGACAAGGCATACCTCACGCAGAGCGGGCAACTCTACAACGAGGCGACAGCGGCGGCCTTCCGCAAGGTCTACACATTCGGTCCGACCTTCAGGGCGGAGAAATCGAAGACGAGGCGCCACCTGATCGAGTTCTGGATGGTCGAGCCCGAGGTAGCCTTCGCCGACCTCGACGATATCATGCAGCTGGGAGAGGATTTCATCGTCGAGATCGTCGGCCGGTCGCTCGAGACATACAGGGAACTGCTGGAGGGCGAGCTCGAACGGGACGTCTCCCAGCTGGAGAAGGTCCAGGGACCGTTCCCGAGGATCTCATACACGGAGGCCGCTCGGATCCTGAAGGAGAAGGGCGTCGATTTTGAGGAGGGCGGCGACTTCGGCGGCACCGACGAGACAGTGCTGGCCGGGGAGTTCGACAAGCCGCTCTTCGTGCACCGCTTTCCCTCTGCGATCAAGGCCTTCTACATGGAACCCGATCCGGACGATCCTGTGTACAGCCTCTCGGTCGACATGCTCGCGCCCGAAGGGTACGGCGAGATCATCGGCGGCGGCCAGCGAGCCTCCGACCTCGGCCTGCTGAAGAAGAGGATCGAGGAGCACGGCCTGCCGGAGAAGGCGTTCGAGTGGTACCTCGACCTGCGCCGGTACGGAACCTTCCCACACGCCGGCTTCGGCCTCGGTGTGGAGAGGACGCTCGCCTGGATATGCGGAATACAGCACGTTCGCGAGACGATCCCGTTTCCCAGGCTTATCAACCGGCTCTCCCCGTAAGGGGAATTGCTGCTCCCGCGCCGCGAGACCGGCCTGACCTGAAATAATCACAAGCCGATGCGATGAGGGTCTGGATAGAGGGGCAGGGAACGATGCCTGCCGCCCCTTCCATGTTGACCTGTCATGGGTCATTTGCTAACTTGCTAATGCTGTTTTTGAACTGCCGTCTTCCCATATATACCGGGAGGAATTTCTTTGAACTTCCATGAAAAAGCATGGAGAAGTATCTCCATCGCCGCCATCGCAGTAATCGTGATCGTCCTCGTCGCCGGGCCTTGCCGTGCGGGTGAGAGCGAGGATTTCCGTTTTGCAAAGAGGCTGCAGCGCGACAGGATGTTTGTCGCTGCCGCGGAGGAGTTCCTCCGGTTCTCCGAGAAATACCCGGCCAGCACGCTGCGAGCATCGGCCCTCTTCTCGGCCGGCGAATGCTGGATGCAGGCCGGACGGGCGAACGATGCCCTTTCGACATTCGAGAGGCAGCTCGCCGACTATCCCGGGAACGAGAACTCCTGCAAGGCGAGGTTCTACAGGGGGACGATCCTGAAGACACTCAAGCGTTTCAGGGAGGCCGCCGACGAGCTGATGATCATACCAGAGACTTCGGGGAGCTGCCCCCTGGAGGGCAGGGCACTCCTCGAGGCGGGGGAATGCCTCATCGCGGCCGGTGATGCGCGCGAGGCGGTGACCGTTCTCAGGCGCGCCTCCGATCCGGCGAGATATCCGGATCAGGCCCCGAGGGCGGGATACAGCCTGGCAATCGCGCTGGTGAACACAGGCAGGGACCTCGAAGCGGAAAAGATACTGAAGGAAACGGTCGGGAAATACCCGATGTCGCCGATAGCGGCCCTCGCCATGATGAAACTCGGTGACAGGGCTCTCGCAAGGGGCGAATCGGCCGAGGCTGCCCGGTATTTCAGGAAAGCGGCCGATGATTACAATGAAGCTTCCCTCCGCGAGAAAGCGATCTCGAAGCTGCTCGAGGCCGCTCACAGAGCGGGCGACGAGAAGATGGTGCTGAAAACAGCCGACGAATACATAAAATTTTTTCCCGAAGGCGCCGGTCGCCCCCGGGCATATACGCTGGGGATAAACTCAGCCCGCGATCTCGGAGAGCGGGACAGGGCGATCTCGATGATAGATTCGTGGCGGTCAGAGGAGGGGTACTCCGACCCCGACGGCGGGTTCAGCCTGATGAGGGCCTCGCTGCTCGAGGAGAAGGGAAAGACGGGGGACGCGCTCGCCGAGCTCGGAAGATTCAGGCGGTCGTTTCCGGCATCCGTACTTCTAGTCGAGGCGCTACTGCTCGAGGGACGCCTGCTCGAAAAATCGAAACGATACGATGACGCAGTCCTGAGGTACGATATCGCGCTTGCCGAGGGAGCTGCGGGCGAAGAGAAACTCGAGACGCTCGGACGCCTCGCGGAGATATCGGCCGAACAGCTCTCCGATACGCTGGCCGCCCTGAGGTACTGGGGCATGATCGCCTCGGCGGACCGGGGCGGCGGGAAGGGCGAGGAAGCACTCTGGCGTTCGGCCGCCGTCAGGGAGGCCGCCGGCGACATGCGCGGCGCGGCGGCGGATCTGCACAGGATCGAAAGGGAATATCACGGGGGGAAATACGCTACGGAGGCGGCGGAACGGGCCATCCGGCTCGAACTGCTCGCCGGTCCGGGTGGGGACGCAGAGGGAGCGCTGGCGCGTCTCGCCGTAGACGGCGCCGTCACAGGCGGGATGCGTTACCTCGAGACGGGGAGGATCCTGCTCGTGGAAGCGGGAAGACACAGCGAGGCTGCCCATTATCTCGAACGGGCCCTCAAGTCAGAAATACCGGACGGGGAGAAGGCGAAGGCGAGGTACTACCTCGGCAACGCCCGCGCGCTGGGTTACGAGATATCGATGGCGACAGGAAGCCCCGACGACGGACTGCGAAAGAGCGCGATCGACGAATGGTGGAAGGTCGCGCGCGAGGCCCCCGGCACGGAATGGGGAGGGAGATCCCACCGCGCGTGGCTCGGGTACAGGCTCGACGAATGGGATATCGACGGCAGGCTCAAGAGGCTCGACGAGTTCCTCGGCTATTACGGGTCGAGCGGCGGCCACTACTGGTGGGCGCAGGGCAGGAAACTCGAATATCTCTACGACGCTTCTCCGGGCAGGGACGACTGGGCCGCCGACAGCGCGCTGGCAGTGACCGGGCTGTTCCTGGACAACGCCTCTCCGGCGAAGGGGAAGAAGGAAGCCCTCCTCAAATCGGGTTACCTCCACAGGATGAAGGGCGACGCCGGAAGGGCCGAGTCGGCGCTGGCATCGTTCGCCGGCAGATACCCTGACGACTACAGGACGGTCTCCGTGCTGTACGATCTCGGCGAGACGAACCTCTCGCAGAAGAATTACGCGAAAGCGCTCGAGGCCTACGAGGCATGTCTTGCCAAGGGGCCCCCGAGGCGACTCGAGGGCAGGTGTATGCTCCGTGCGGGCGACTGTGCGTACTATATGCATGAATACAGCAGGGCGGCGGAAAAGTACGCGACCCTTGCGAGGCATAATCCTCCCACCGGGCTCGAAGACGAGGCGGCCTACAGGCAGGCTCTCGCACTGAGGCAGGCCGGCAGGGGGGACGAAGCCGATGAGATACTGCGGTCACTCTACGAGCGGGCCGATCTGTCTCCGGGTCTGCGAGCGAGGGTGCTCGAGCTGACCGGGAGACGTATGGCCGAGACGGGCGATCACGCTGCCGCGCGGAACATGTTCGAGGAGCTTTGCGGCATGCGCAAGACGTCCGGTTCCCTGACCCTTCTCGCCGAGACACTCCTCGAGCTAGGTGAATCGAAGGACGCCGTAAAGCGGTTCGAAGAGGCGATCAGGCTCGAGGGATCCGACACCTGCCGGATCCTCTCCGGGAGGTCGAGGTCGTATTATTCCGCCGGCGAATCGAAGAAGGGGAACCGTGACCTCGACGGGCTGATCCGGCAGTGCCCGGGTCACATCGGGACGGCGCCGGCCCTCCTCGCCCGCGGTGAGGCGGCCGTCGAAGCGGGCGACTGCGCGGGGGCGGCGGAGACGCTCGAATACCTGCGCGAGCATTACGCCGGCTCGGAGGCAGCCGCCGGAGCGCTTTACCAGCTGGCCCTCTGCGACATCCGACGGGGGGGATATGCGGAGGCGATAGAGAGGCTCGGGCTCTTTCTCAGGGAGTCCCCCGAATCGCCGATGACCGGCCAGGTCTATTTCAAACTGGCCACCTCGCACTACGCTTCCGGTAACCATAACCTCGCCGCCTCGAACTACGCCCTGGCCGCCGAATCGATGACAGACCGCGAGAGAAAATACACGGCGATGGCGAATCTCGCCCGGGTCTACCAGGAGCTCGAGGAGTGGGAAAAGGCAGGTGACGTCTGGAAGGACGTGACCGAGCAGTTCCCCGAGAGGGATGGCATTATCGAGACCTTCTTCAAACTGGGATTCTGCTACAGTCAGTCAGGCGACTTCGAACTGGCCTGGGGTGTGTACAGAAGGATACCGGCCGTCGCGGTCACGGAGGAACAGCAGGGCAGGGCCCATTACTGGGCGGGGATATCGCTGAAGAACCTCGGCCGCTTCGACGAGGCGGTCCGCGAGTTCCTCCGCGTTCCGTACCTGAAGACGGGCGGCATGTGGGGCGTCACCTCGAAGCTCGAGGCGGCGGTCTGCTATGAGAGGCTCGGCAGGATCGACGAGGCGAAGATCATATACGCGAAGATAGTCTCGTCTCACGGAGAGAACTCCAACTGGGGCTCGATGGCGAAAAAGTCTCTCGACAGGCTGGAGGCCGGACAACAGCAGCCGGAAAACAACGGAGAGTGATCCGGAAGTGACGGGCAGGAAGGGCGGCCGAATGGCTCATGAAGACCTCATTGTCAGAGGCGCCAGGGAGCACAATCTCAAGAATATCACAGTGACCATTCCGCGCGGGAAGTTCGTGGTCATCACCGGCCTGAGCGGCTCGGGAAAATCCTCGCTCGCCTTCGACACTATCTACGCCGAGGGCCAGAGACGGTACGTCGAGTCGTTGTCGAGTTACGCGAGGCAGTTCCTCGAGCAGATGGAGAAACCCGATGTAGACTCCATCGAGGGCCTCTCTCCCGCGATATCCATAGATCAGAAGACGACCTCGAGGAATCCCCGGTCGACCGTGGGGACTATTACCGAGATACACGACTACCTCAGGGTGCTCTTCGCCCGTGCGGGCGAGCCGCACTGTCCCGGATGCAGACGGCCGATCAGACGACAGACCGTCGCGCAGATCGTCGACAGGCTGACCGCCGCCGGGAAGGGCAGGAAGCTCGTCATCATGGCTCCGGTGGTGAGGGGCCGCAAGGGCGAGCACAGGGCGCTCCTCGAGAAGTTCGCGAAGGACGGGTTCACCAGGGCGAGGGTCGACGGGGAGATGTTCGACCTCGGCGAGGAGATCGTACTCGACAAGAAACGCAAGCACGACATAGAAGTGATCGTCGACCGCGTGACGATCAAGCCCGGCGTCGAGAGGCGTCTGGCCGACTCTGCCGAGACGGCGGCAAGGGCGGGGGAAGGGATCATCATGGTCCTGCAGGGAGGCGAGGAGACATTGTACAGTCTCGAGTATGCGTGCCCGTACTGCGGCGGAGGACTCGGCGAGATATCTCCGAGGATGTTCTCGTTCAACTCTCCCTACGGGGCCTGCCCGACCTGCCACGGCCTCGGTACGACTAACGATTTTGCCGAGGAGCTTCTCGTGCCCGACCCGAAGCTGAGCGTCGCCGATGGCGCGCTCGCATCGATCGGTTCACCCAAGGCGAACTGGTTCCGGCTGAGACTCGATGCCCTCGCCGAGCTCCACGGATTCTCCCTCCACAAGCCGTTCGGAAAGCTCTCGAAGAAGGCACGCAGAATGATACTCGACGGGACCGACGACGAGATCGTCGTCCAGTACGACTTCGAACGTGGGAAGGGTGAGTACTATACGAATTGGGAGGGAATAATACCGAACCTGCGCCGCCGTTACCATCAGACCCGTTCCGAGGCGGTAAGACGCTGGATAGAGACCTTCATGACATCGAGCCCATGCTCCGACTGCCGCGGCACGCGGCTCAAGCCGGAGAGCCTCTCCGTTACCCTTGGTGGCCGAAATATCGCCGAGGTATCGTCGCTGACGATCGAGAGGGCGTCGGAGTTCTTCGGATCGCTCGGCCTCGAAGGCAACAGGGCGATCATCGGCGGCCCGCTCCTGAGGGAGATCACGTCGAGGCTGCAGTTCCTGCGCAACGTAGGGCTCGACTACCTCTCGCTCGACCGCTCGGCCGGCACGCTGGCAGGCGGCGAAGCGCAGAGGATAAGACTCGCCACGCAGATCGGATCGAAGCTCGTGGGCGTCCTCTACATACTCGACGAGCCGTCGATCGGTCTTCACCAGTGCGACAACGCGAGGCTGATCGCCACCCTCAAGGAGCTGCGCGACGCGGGCAACACGGTCATCGTGATCGAGCACGACAGGGACACGATCCTCTCCGCCGACCATGTCATCGACCTCGGGCCGGGCGCGGGAGAGCACGGAGGCGAAGTCGTCGCCGAAGGGACCCCCGACGAGATCTCGGCGGTCGAAAGCAGCCTCACCGGCAGGTATCTCGCCAGGGAGAGATTCTTCGAATTGAAGAGCGGCAACGGGAGGGGCACCGGCGAGGCCCTGGTCCTCAGGGGAGCGCGTGAGCACAACCTGAAAAATATCACCGTCGAGTTCCCGCTCGGCCGTCTTATATGCGTCACAGGCGTCTCCGGCTCGGGAAAGAGCACGCTCATCGGGGACGTTCTCTACAGGGCGCTCCACAGGATCTTCTACCGCAGCACGAGGCTCGCCGGCCGGCACGACGGGATCGACGGAGTCGAACATATCGACAAGGTAATCAACATAGACCAGTCCCCGATCGGGAGGACGCCGAGATCGAACCCGGCGACCTACACCGGGATCTTCGGTCCGATCAGGGACCTCTTTTCGAGGCTCCCCGAATCTCAGGTCCGCGGCTACAAGCCGGGGAGGTTCAGTTTCAATGTCAAGGGCGGCAGGTGCGAGACATGCAGGGGAGGGGGGATGATCAAGGTCGAGATGCATTTTCTCCCCGACGTCTACGTTCACTGCCAGCAGTGCAAGGGGAAACGCTACAACAGGGAGACGCTCGAGGTCACATTCAAGAACCTCAACATCGCCGAGGTCCTCGAAATGACCGTTGACGAGGCGCACGATTTCTTTAAGAATATCCCTTCCGTGAGGAGGAAGCTGAAAGTGCTCAGGGAGGTCGGGCTCGGGTACATCCGTCTCGGCCAGCCCGCGACGACCCTGTCGGGCGGGGAGGCGCAGAGGGTCAAGCTTTCGTCCGAGCTTTCCAAGGTCAGCACAGGGAGAACGTTCTATATACTGGACGAGCCCAGCACGGGCCTCCACTTCGAGGACGTCAAGATGCTGATGAGCGTTCTCGACAGGCTCGTCGAGAAGGGTAACACGGTGCTCGTCATCGAGCACAATCCCGATATCATAAGGTTCGCCGACCATATCGTCGACCTCGGCCCGGAGGGAGGAGAGCGCGGCGGCGAAGTAGTATACACCGGTTCGCCGGCCGGCATCACCGGCTGCGACGGCTCGCACACGGGCGGTATGCTCAAGCGGTATGTCCGGACCGCAAACAGGAAGAGAAAAAAGAACAAATCCTGACCTGTACTGGAAAGAGAGGATCAGATGGCCCTGAAGACACCCCTTTACGATTCGCACGTCGAGAGAGAGGGCAGGATAGTAGAGTTTGCCGGATTCCTCATGCCGGTCACCTTCGAGGGGATCGTTGCAGAGCACGAGATAGTCCGCACGAAGGTCGGTCTCTTCGACGTGAGCCACATGGGAGAGATCTTTATCACCGGGCCGGGAGCGATTGATTTCGCCGACTACGCAGTAACGAACTCGGTAGCGAATCTCGACGAGGGGCAGATCTGCTATACCGTATGCTGCAACGAAAAGGGACATGTCCTCGACGACCTGCTCGTATACAGATTTTCAGATGAACGGGTGTTGTTTGTCGTGAATGCCGTCAACGTCGTGAAGATCTTCGAGCACCTTCTGTCTATAGCGCCCGACGGCCTGAAGCTCAGGAACCTCACAGCCGGTATCGGACAGATCGCCGTCCAGGGACCGGCCTCGGCAGACCTGCTCGCGTCCGATCCGTTCTTTTCGCGAGTGGCGGACGGGATCAGGGAACTGCAGTACTACAGGTTCTTCACCTTCGAACACGAGGGTTCGGAGATCCTCCTGTCGAGGACCGGGTACACGGGAGAGCGTGGTTACGAGATATATCTCCCCGCCGGTATGGCGAAGGGAATCTGGGACGGATTGCTCGACGGGGGCAGAGAGTACGGTGCCGCACCGATCGGCCTCGGGGCGAGGGATACGCTGAGGTTCGAGCCGGGGTACTGTCTCTATGGACACGAACTGGACGAGGAAACCTCGCCGCTCGAGGCGGGGCTCTCCTGGGTGGTGAAGCTGAAGAAGGACGATTTCGTCGGCCGCGAGGCGCTTGCCAGGGAGAAGGATGAAAAGCCGGCCCGAAAGCTGATCGGGCTCGAGGTCATGGGCAAGGGGATCCCCCGGCAGGGATTCGCCGTCCATCACGACGGCGAGACGGTCGGGAAGGTGACCTCCGGCACATTCTCGCCGACGCTGAAGAAGGCGCTTGCCATGGCGCTCGTTAAAAGGTCTGTACCGAAGAAGGCGGAAGGGATTACAATCGACATCCGCGGCAGGGCCGCATCCGCCGTGCGAACGCCGCTGCCGTTTTACAAGGGCAGCGTAAATGACTGAATGAAGCATAGAGCAGACTGCCGGAACGGGGACTCTCTTTAAAAGGAAGGTGTGCGATGGTTCCTGAAGAATGCACTTACACCAAAGATCACGAATGGGTATATCACGAGGGCGGCGTCGCCGTCATCGGGATCAGCGAGTACGCTGTGACGGAGCTCGGAGATATCGTCTTCATCGAGTTGCTCGAGCAGGAATCGAACGTCAAACAGATGGATCCGATCGGCACTATCGAAGCGGTCAAGACAGTGGCGGAGCTCTTCTCGCCGGTGAGCGGGGAGATCATCGAGGTCAACGAGGCGATCATCGAGCACCCCGAGATCGTAAACCGCGACCCGTTCGAGGAAGGGTGGTTCATCAAGATAAAGATGAACGATCCCGGAGAGCTCGACAACCTGTTCAGCTTCGAAGAGTATTCGGAATTCCTGGGCGAGCAGGAGCATTGAGAGATAACGGCAAGGAAGGTCGATGAGCTACGTTCAGAACACCGACAGTGACAGGCTCGAGATGCTGAAAGAGGCAGGGGCCTCTTCCTTCGAAAAACTGCTCGAGCCGATAGACGTGAAGCTTCGCGTCGACGGCGGCCTCGATATCGGCCCCCCGATGAGCGAGGCCGAGGTTGCCTCGAGGCTCGGCGCCCTCGCCTCGGCGAACAGCCCTGCCTCGGAGATGGTCAGCTTCCTCGGGGGCGGTATCTACGACAGGTTCATACCCGCGACCGTGAGATACGTCCTCTCGCGGAGCGAGTTCTACACGTCTTACACTCCCTACCAGGCGGAAGTAAGCCAGGGCACCCTTCAAGCGATATACGAGTACCAGACGATGATAGCCCGCCTCACGGCGATGGATGCGGCGAACGCCTCTATGTACGATGCCTCCACGGCGCTCGCCGAGGCGATGCTTATGGCCGCCGCGATCAAGCGCACCGGGAGGGTCATCGTTCCGGCCTCGCTTGCCAGGAGAGTGCGGGCCGTGCTGGACAGCTACGCGGTGGGGAAGGGTGTCGTCATAGACGAGGTTCCATTCGGCGACGACGGAACGATTGACAGGGAGAGGCTTGCGGAGATGCTGTCCGGGAAGGCCGCTGCAGTCGTGCTGGCCCAGCCGAACTACTTTGGGCTGATCGAGGACGCGCGGGCTGTTTCCGGTATGGCGCACGAGGCCGGAGCGCTGCTGGTCGTCCTCGCCGATCCAGTGTCGCTTGCGCTGATCGAGCCGCCCGGAGAATACGACGCCGACATCGTGGTGGGGGAGGGCCAGTCGCTCGGTATCGCCCAGAGCTTCGGGGGTCCGCTGCTCGGTTTTCTGGCGGCGAAGACGCCGTACCTCAGAAAATGTCCCGGCCGCCTGATCAGTGCGGCAGTAGACGTCGATGGGAACAGGGGATATACGATGACTCTCCAGACACGCGAACAGCATATCAGGAGGGAAAATGCGACATCGAACATATGTACCAACGAGGGCCTCGTAGCCCTTGCCGCCTCGGTCTACCTCGCCACCCTCGGCGAGGACGGCTTCAGGGAGGTGGCGCTGCAGAGCGCTTCGAAGGCAAGGACTCTCTACCGGATGCTTGCGGAGGCCGGCGGCGTCGGCCTGCCGTTCGGCGAGAACTTTTTCCAGGAATTTGTCATGACCGTACCCGGCGGCGCGGACGCGTTCGTAGCGAAGGCGAGAAAGCGCGGCGTGCTGGCGGGGATTCCGCTCGGGAAGGATTTCCCCTCGCTCGGCGGCGATGCGATCCTCGTTGCCGTGACAGAGAAGCGCACAAGGGCGGAGCTCGAGCTGTTCCGTGATCTGGCGACGGGGAAGGGGGGTGCGGCATGAGCACAACGATATTCGAAAAAGGCACGGCCGGAAAGAGCGGAAACTTCATAGCGGCGAACGACTGTCCCGTCGAGGATCTGGGTTTCGCGCACCCGCGCGGCGGAGAGATCGGCCTGCCCCGCATAGGCGAGCAGGACCTGATCAGGCACTACGTAGAGCTCGCTTCGAAGAACTATCACATAGACAAGGGGATGTATCCCCTCGGCAGCTGCACGATGAAATACAACCCCGTGATCAACGAGGAGGTGGCGGGACTCGGCGGGTTCACCGGGCTCCATCCCCTCCAGTCTGAGGAGGATGTGCAGGGCGCGCTCGAGCTGATGTATGAGCTCGAGTCGGACCTCTGCGAGATCTGCGGGATGAGCGCGTTCAGCCTGCAGCCGGTCGCAGGCGCCCACGGGGAACTGACGGGGATGATGATCGCGAGGGACTGGTTCCGCCGCAGAGGAGAGGAGAGGAAGACTGTCCTCGTCCCCGATTCGGCGCACGGCACCAACCCGGCGAGTGTCGTTATCTGCGGGTTCACGCCGAAGACGATCCAGTCGAACGAAGCGGGGCTCATCGATCCCGATGCGCTCGAGAGAGAGGTGGGTGCCGATACGGCGGTCCTCATGCTGACGCTGCCCAACACGCTCGGCCTGTTCGAGAGAGACATCGAGCGGATAATCAGGATCGTCCATGACGCCGGCGCCCTGATCTATATGGACGGCGCGAACATGAACGCCCTGCTGGGCATAGTCCGCCCGGGCGCGATAGGCGTCGACATCATGCACGTGAACCTTCACAAGACCTTCTCCACGCCGCACGGCGGCGGCGGCCCCGGATCGGGGCCGGTCGGAGTGCGGGAACATCTCGCCGGGCTGCTTCCCGTGCCGAGGGTCGTGAAGGAGAACGGCCGGTTCTCCCTGGAAGAGGATATCGAGGAGTCGATCGGCAGGGTCCACCCGTGGTTCGGCAACTTCAATGTTTTCGTCAAGGCATTCGCTTATATCAAGGCGCTCGGCGGCGAGGGCCTCAGGGAGACATCGGAGAACGCGATCATAAACGCCAATTACCTGATGAAGAAGGTCGAGGAACACTACGACATCAAGTATCCCGGCCGGTGCATGCACGAGTTCGTAGCCTCTGGAAGGAATCTCAGGCAGTTCGGTGTAAAGACGGTCGATGTGGCCAAGCGGCTGCTCGACTACGGCCTTCATGCCCCGACGGTCTACTTCCCCCTGATCGTCGAGGAGGCTCTTATGATCGAGCCGGTCGAGACGGAGAAGAAGGAGACCCTGGACCATTTTGCCGATGTGATGGCGGCGATAGCGAAAGAAGCCGAAGAGAATCCGGAGATCCTCCACGAGGCGCCGGTGACGACGCCGGTGAGGCGTCTCGACGAAGTATCTGCGGCCCGCAGCCCGGAACTCTGCTGGCCCGGCGAGGAATGCATGCCCGGGGAGGACTGATGGCGGGATGGTTCCTGATCGACGACGAGCCGGCGAGCGGTGCGAGAAACATGGCCGTCGACGAGTTTCTACTGAAAAGAGCCGAAAACGAAGGCGGAGCCCCGGTGCTCCGCCTTTATTCATTCAGCCCGCCGGCGATCACGATCGGTTACAATCAGGATATGGATCGCGCGATCGACATGGCGGCGGTCGCGGCCGATGGGCTCGATGTCGTCAGGAGGGTAACGGGTGGAAGGGCTCTCCTGCACGACGGGGAGCTGACCTACTCTGTGACAGCGCCTCTCGGCCAGCCGTTCGGGCAGGGGCTCGCCGGTACCTTCCTCGCCATAGCCGGGGTGATCGTCTCGGCCCTCCGCTGCGCCGGTGTTACAGCGGAGACAGGGGGAACCCGGCACGGAAGAGGTGAGAGCGCGATGTCGTCACCCTGCCTCGTCTCAACGAGC
The DNA here is from genome assembly GCA_965371515.1 of uncultured bacterium. GTDB lineage: Bacteria > Krumholzibacteriota > Krumholzibacteriia > Krumholzibacteriales > Krumholzibacteriaceae > JAUWCL01. The sequence continues at coordinate 72,764 of CBDUYR010000001.1, forward strand.
AGGCACGAAATAACGGCCGGAGGAAAGAAGATCTCGGGGAGCGCGCAGAGGAGGACCGGCCGGGCATTCATACAGCACGGATCGATCCTGCTCCGCAGCGGCTCCGAAAGAATTGAACATTACCTGCGCGGTGGATGGAAGGGACTTGCCGGGATGATCACGACAGTCGAGGCCGAGACGGGGGATCCCGGAAAGGAAAGGGAGCTGCGCGGCCATATAATGGACCGATTCGGCGAGAGGTTCGGCGGGGAGCCGGAGGAGCTCGTCTTTTCTGAAACAGATCTGGCCGCGATAGAATCGGCGGTGGCGGAGAAGGATGCCGAGCTCTTCGCCGGAAAGGCGGAACGGTGATGGCGAGATACTTCGCGGGCAGGCTCGGGCAGTCTGTACTCCTCGTCTGGCTCGTCCTGACCATCACGTTCTTTCTTCTGCATCTCGCTCCGGGCGATCCCATGGCGAGGTACGACGATCCGGAGATGGACCCGGAGACGGTCGAGATGATGCGGAGGCAGTTTGGCCTCGACCGAAGCGTACCGGAGCAGTATGCGAGATGGATCTCGAACTTCGCCCGGGGGAATTTCGGGATCAGCCTGAGGTACAACCGCCCCGTCTCCGAGCTTCTCGCTTCGGCCGTTCCCAACACGCTGCGCCTGACCCTCCTGGCGCTTGCCGTATACATGATCCTCGGCGTGGCCCTCGGGGTCACGTCCGCGGCGAGGAAAAACTCTCTCTTTGACCGCATCGGCACGCTCACCGCTCTCGTCGTATATTCGATCCCGTCATTCTGGCTGGCCCTGATGCTGATAATGCTCTTCTCGCTGAAGCTCGGCTGGCTGCCGTCTTCCCACATGCAGTCGATAGATGCCTCGAACTTCGGCGCCCTCGAGCTCTTTCGCGACAGGGCGGCCCACCTCGTCCTGCCGGCGTTCGTGCTTGGAGTTGCATCGGCAGCGGGCATGGCCCGCTACATGAGGGGCAGCATGATCGACGAGCTGAGGAGCGACTATGTCCGCACGGCTCGCGCCAAGGGTCTCTCGGAGGGTGCGGTGCTGATGAAGCACGCCTTCCGGAACGCGGCGATACCGATCGTGACGATCGTCGGCCTGAGCATTCCGTTCCTGCTCGGCGGCTCTGTCGTGACGGAGAAGATATTCTCGTGGCCCGGGATGGGATCGTTGATGGTCGAGTCGATATTCACTAGGGATTACCCCGTTGTCCTCGCGATCAACTTCATTGTCTCGGTGATGGTCATCCTGGGAAATCTCCTCGCCGATTTCGGCTATGCGCTCCTCGATCCGAGGATCGCCTATTCCGGAGAGGAGGGAGAACGATGAGCGGCGGCAGGTCCCTCTGGTCGGCAGGATGGGCGAGGTTCCGTCAGAACCCCCTGGCGATGGCCGGTGCGGTCACGGTCCTTCTGCTCTACCTCGTCGCGATATTCGCCCCCGTGCTGACTCAGTACGATCCCGTCTCTCACGGCGACCTTCCGGAGATGAGGCACCAGCCGCCGTCGAGGGAACATCTCCTCGGTACCGACAAGTTCGGACGCGATGTCCTGACAAGGTTGGTCTACGGCTCGAGGATCTCGCTGATGGTGAGCTTCCTTGCCGTTACGATATCCGTCGTCCTCGGATCGATAATAGGAGCGGCCGCAGGGTATACCGGCGGGATAGTCGATGCCGTGCTGATGAGGATGGTCGACGCGCTTATGTCGATCCCGAGACTTTTCCTGCTGCTGACGTGTATAGCCCTGTTCTCGAGGAGCCTTCTGCTCGTCACCGTCCTGCTGGGCGCGACGGGATGGATGGGCACGGCCCGCCTGGTGCGCGGGCAGATCCTGTCGTTGAAGAACAGGGAGTTTGTCAGCGCGGCCGAGGCGCTCGGAGCGGGGAACAGCCGTATCGTCCTCCGCCACCTCATACCCAATGCGCTGACCGTGATAATCGTTTCGGCGACACTGAGGATAGGCCTGATCATACTCGTCGAAGCGGCCCTGAGTTTTCTCGGCCTCGGCGTCCCGCCCCCGACGCCGAGCTGGGGACAGATGGTCTACGAGGGACGCGATGTCCTGCTCGACGGCTGGTGGGTTTCGACCTTTCCAGGCATGGCGATTGTTGTTACAGTGGTCGCGTACAATCTTCTCGGGGACGGCCTGAGAGACTCGTTCGACCCGATCCAGTTCACATAGATGGCAGAGAAGGAATATGCCCGAAGAGCTCCTTAAGATAGACGACCTGAGAACGGTGTTCCATACAGAGGCCGGGACGGTCAGGGCGGTCGACGGCGTGAGCTTCACCGTCGGGCGCGGAGAGACTGTCGGGCTGGTCGGCGAGTCGGGGTGCGGAAAGAGCGTTACGGCCCTCTCGATAATGAGACTGGTGACCGATCCACCCGGACGGATCGAGGGAGGGAGCATCCTCTTCGAGGGGAGGGACCTCCTCGGGCTGAGCGAGAAGGAGATGAGGAATGTCAGGGGCAACGAGATATCGATCGTCTTCCAGGAGCCGCTGAGCAGCCTCAATCCCGTCTTCACCTGTGGAGAACAGATCAGAGAGGCAATAGCCCTCCACCAGAAGCTCAACCGCCGGAAGTCGAAGGAGAAGGCGATCGAGATGCTCCGGATCGTCAGGATTCCCGATCCGGAGAAACGTTACGGCAGTTATCCTCACCAGATGAGTGGGGGGATGAGGCAGCGGGTGATGATCGCGATGGCATTGAGCTGCAAGCCCAAGCTCCTGCTCGCCGACGAGCCGTCGACGGCGCTCGACGTATCGGTCCAGGCTCAGATAATAGAGCTCCTGGCCGAGCTGAGCGATGGCATGGACATGGCGATCCTTCTCATCACGCACGACCTGGCCGTCGTCGCGCAGATGGCCGACCGAGTCGTCGTGATGTACGCGGGGACAGTGGTAGAGGAATCGCCGGTGAAGGAACTCTTCGGATCGCCGGCGCACCCGTACACGAAGGGGCTCATCGATTCGATCCCGAGGCTCGGCCAGAGACTCGAGAGACTGCCGATGATCCCGGGTAACGTGCCCGATCCGCTCGATCTCCCCGAAGGGTGCAGGTTCAGTGACCGGTGTCCGGCGAGATTCGAAAAATGCGCCACCGAACCTCCGCTCTTCGATCAGCCCGGCGGCCGCCTGGCGAGGTGCTGGCTCTGCGAGGGGGGAAGCGGATGAGTATCCTCGTTGCGAAGGGGTTGAAGAAATACTACAGGAGCCAGGGAGGGTTTTTCCTGCGAGGCAGGCAGCTGGTCAGGGCGGTCGACGGCGTCGACATCGAGCTCGAAAAGGGAATGACCCTCGGGCTGGTCGGAGAATCGGGCTGCGGCAAGAGTACGCTGGCACGATTGCTCCTCAGGCTCGAGGAGCCGACTGCAGGGACGCTCGAGATAGACGGGGCCGATTTTTTCGCCCTCAGGGGTGGGGAGCTGCGCAGGGCGCGCAGGAAGATCCAGATGATCTTCCAGGACCCGTACTCCTCCCTCAACCCGAGGCTGACTGCCGGCAGCACGATCGCCGAGGGTATAAAGATCCACAAACTGGCAAGGGGCGCCGATGTGGAAAGGCGGGTCGTCGAGCTTCTCGGCAAGGTCGGGCTTCCGCGGGCGGCGTATTCGAGGTACCCGCACGAGTTCTCGGGAGGGCAGAGGCAGAGGATAGGGATAGCGCGGGCCCTGGCAGTGGAACCGGAGATCATCGTGGCCGACGAGCCTGTCTCCGCGCTTGACGTCTCGGTCCAGGCGCAGATTATCAACCTCCTCGCCGATCTCCAGAACGATCTCGGACTCACCTATCTCTTCGTCGCGCACGATCTCGGCGTCGTCGAGCATGTGAGCAACCGTATCTCGGTGATGTATCTAGGCCGGATCGTCGAGTCCGGCCCGGCGGAGGAGCTCTTTTCCTCACCTCTTCATCCGTACACAGAGGGTCTGCTCGCGTCGATCCCCTCGGCGAAACCGGGTAGCAGGGTGAGGGTGGCGATAAGCGGCGACGTGCCGAGTCCCGTTGATATCCCCGCGGGGTGCGCGTTCCATACGAGGTGCCCGAAGGCGTTCGACCGCTGCAGCGCGGAGACCCCGCAGCTCAGGGAAGTCTCGCCAGGGCGCCGCGCCGCGTGCTGGCTGCATGTGGATTAGAACGGCGCTGTTCAGCGCCTCGAGGTCTGCTCATCGAGAATACGGTTCGACACGGATCCGCCGGTCTTCAGCACCTTCGATCCCCTGGTGATCTTGCAGAGGCTCACCCCGAGTTTCGTGGCGATCGCGCGCTGTGAAACGCCGCGCTTGAGCATCTCCATGACTTTCCATCGTTTGGAGATGTCCTCGATCTCGGAGGGGGTGAAGATCTCCTTCATGAACTTCTTCATCGTCCGCGGATCGTCTATTGAGCAGAAGACCCTTACAAGCCTGTCTGTTGCTTTCATCTCTCCAGCCTTTGTGGAAGAGAAATCGGAGCCACCGTTCCGCAACAGGCGCTCGTATATGACGGGACCTGGGAGAGCCGGATTATCCGAGGGGTGCGACCGGCCCTTTGAGCCATTGCGGATGTGTGACTCCGATATCCCGATATTAGATATCAGGTGGCACCGCGTATGTTACTGTTAATAGAAACTGTTTCTATTAACAGTAACATTATATCCTCCAAACGCGATCCTGTAAAGGGCCATTTTCGATTCAGTGAGATTTATTTGTGGAGAGCCTCGAGCATGGTGTATATTGTAGCCGCGGTAAAGGAGAGAGGCGATGAAACGAAGATGCGACTGGCCCGCCGATAACCCCCTCATGGTCGAATATCACGACACCGAATGGGGTGTGCCGGTACACGATGACCGGAAGCTCTTCGAGTTCCTCGTGCTCGACGCCGCGCAGGCGGGGCTGAGCTGGCTGACCGTGCTGAAGAAACGGGAAAACTACAGGAAGGCCTTCAGGCAGTTCGATCCGGAGAAGGTCGCGCGATTCAAGGCCGGCAAGATCGAGGATCTTCTCGCCGACCCGGGGATAATCAGGAACAGGCTCAAGGTCGAATCGGCGGTGGCGAATGCGAAGGCGATGCTCGAGGTGCGGGAGGAGTTCGGATCGTTCGATTCGTATATATGGGGATTTACCGGCGGGAAGACGATAAAGAACAAGTGGAAGAAGCTCGACCAGCTTCCCGCTGAGTCGGATGAATCCCGCGCGATGAGCAAGGATATGAAAAAGCGGGGGTTCAAGTTCTGCGGCCCCGTGATATGCTACGCCTTCATGCAGGCGGCCGGGATGGTCAACGACCACCTCGTCCACTGCTTCAGGTACAGGGAGGTAGGAAGATGAAAATACGGATGTTTTTTCTGATCGTGCTGGCCTCGGTCGTACTGATAGGTTGTGATGACACGACTTATCCAGAAAAGGATGAGGATTTCATACTGGCCGTGATGGTTCTCGACACCGGCCGTGATCCGCTCAAAGGGATGTCGGTATCGAGACAGAGTCATCTGGAAGGGACGATACCCGACCTGTCGTCGGCAGCCGCGGTCTCTCTGGTCCCTGTCCCGGCTGCTCCTCTGGCACCGGATTCGCTCCACAAGGCGTATCCCAATCCGTTCAATGGGGTGATAGTTATCCGTTACGCGACTTCCGACGTCAGGGAGGCCAGGCTGGATGTGGAAGACTGGCGGGGCCGCCATGTGAGGACGGTCATCGACGGCGTCGTTCCGGAAGGGGCGCATGAGGTCCAGTGGGACCAGAGGGACGAGACCGGAGAAAAGGTGCTTACAGGAGTCTACGCGTTGAAACTGACCTTGACTGACACGCTCGATACCCATCTGTTCACATATTCGGGCGAGTTGAAATGCACGAACTACGATGACTTCTCTCTGAACAGCACGAGCATGGGAGAGACTGACCAGACCGGATTCTTCTCAACGCGGGACCTCGATTTTTTTCCATCGTTGCAGGGGCACGAACAGCAGACGGGATACGATTATATGGGTGACTGGATCGGCGTATTCTCGTTCAGCGACACGGTGACGATCAGGGTATCCACGCCTCCTCCCGCCGAAGGAGGGTATATCTATCACATGAGCCGTGACATCGTGCTGGTCGACGGGCCGAACTATCTCGAGTTCTACTTTGTGCCGGACGATTCCACGGGGGTATTCGAACCATTGCACTGAACCCCTGGATCTGCCCTGCAGGACTTTTTCGGGCCGTTCCGGTTTTTTACAGGGACGGCCGTATTTTACTTGGGATGGCCTCCCGAATGTATTAATATAGCAACCCCTGATTTGAGGTGCATGGATGCGCCGCTCAGGGACGCCTCTCCGGGGCCCGACGGCGGACCCGGAAGAACCATCGAAAGCAAACGGGAGCATATCATGGTCGAAAAGCATCTCGATGCCATCCGCGCGAAGGAAGTAGAGGCGCGCGAGCGTCTCGAGGCCACCGCGAAGGAAGCAGAGATCATTCTGGAAAAGGCACGCGCCGAGGGCGAGAAGCTGATCGAGGATACGAAGATAAGCGGGAACGAGCTGAGGCGCTCGAAAATGGCCGGGGCGAAGCAGGAGGCCGAGAAAGAGATCGAGGGGCTCCGGGGCGAGAGCGCGGAGGTGTCGACTGCGCTCGGCGAGGTGGCCGTACGCAACAGGGACAAGGCGCTGGAGCTCATCATCCGAACCTTCAGACAGGGCATCTGACCGGGACCGGGAGGGACTCATTTGGCTGTCAGCCGCATGCTGAAGATGCAGCTGCTGGGACATTCTTCCATCAAGGGTGATCTCAAGAAGTACCTGCGCGCCAGGGGCGTAGTTGAAGTCATCGCTGCGGAGTCGGGCGGCGCCGGGGTTGCCGCGCCCGATCCCTCCAGAAATCTCGAGGCAGGCCTGGAGAGCGCCGAGAGCGCGCTCGAATTCCTTTCCGCCTACGAGACACCGAGATCATTCTTCGAGAAACTTTCCGCCGGCCCGCTCGAGACTAGCGACGAGGAGTCGGCCGAGCTCGCCCGGCGGGTCTCCGTCACGGAGTTTTCCGACCGCTGCACAGGCCTGCAGGCAGAATCACGCTCGGCGATGGACGATCTGGCCCGGAGCAGGGGCGTAGTCTCGTCCCTCGAGCCCTGGACGGGACTCGATGTCCAGATGGAGGCTCTGCGCGCGGGGGATTACACCGTCGAGTTCTGGTCCTTCTCCGAAAAGACAGCCGCCGACATCCTCGAAGAGGCGGCAGAGTCTTTTCCGCTTGCCGTCTTCGAGACTGTAGCTTCCACGGGGGGCAGGAGGTACGTTGCCGCGATCGTATCTGACGGCGACGCCGAGGAACTCGGCGACATGCTCAAGGAGAGAGGCTGCTCGATGAGTTCTTTCGAAGGACTCGAGGGAACGCCTTCAGAGATCATAGAGAAGGAAAAGGCGAGCTGGGCGAAATACGAAAAAGCTGTCGGCGAATCGGATGAAGAGGCGAGACGCCATGCAGGATCGAGCGACGATCTTAGGATGCTGTCCGATTATTACAGGGAAGCGATCGGCCTCGAGGAGGTCGATGACCGCATGTCAACGACCGACGCGACCTTCCTGATGGAGGGATGGGTGAGGGCCCTCGACAGGTCCTGGCTCGTCAGGGAACTGGGCGAGAGATTCGAGGAGGTCGAGGTCTCGTTCAGGGAGCCGCTCGAGGACGAGGAGCCGCCGGTCCATCTCGACAACAGGGCCGTTACGAGGCCCTACGAATTTGTCACGACACTCTACGGCAGGCCGGTCTACAGAGAGGGCGATCCGACACCGCTGCTCGCTCCCTTCTTTGTCTTTTTCTTCGCGATGTGCCTGACCGACGCGGGATACGGTCTCACTCTGGCGGCGCTCTCCGCCTTTGTCCTGCTGAAGTTCAAACCGAAAGGTGGCGTGAAGAATCTGTTCGATCTTCTCTTCGCCGGCGGGCTGGTCACTGCGGCCGTCGGCATCATCGCCGGGGGTGTATTCGGCCTCGGCGTCGACTCGTTCCCCGGATGGCTGCAACCATTCGTTCTTATCAATCCCCTCGAGGAACCGATAAAGATGCTGAACATCTCGTTCCTCATGGGGATCGTCCACATACTCTTCGGGATCGGCGTGAGGATGCGGGCGAATCTCAGGGCGGGACTGTTCTCCGACGCCTTCTTCGACGACCTTGCCTGGATGATATTCATCGCAGCGCTCGCGCCGCTCGGATATGCCGGAATACTCGGCGGGCAGGCGCCACCTTCTGTTGTACGCGGCGCGACGTACGTATCACTCGCCGTGGCGGCGGTGATTCTGGTCACGGGCGGCAGAAAACAGAAAAAACCCGTCATGAAGTTCCTCGGTGGACTGCTGAAGTTCTACGATGTCGTCGGCTACTTCGGAGACGTCCTCTCGTACGCCCGCCTGCTGGCCCTCGGGCTGGCGACGAGCGCTATCGCCCTCGCCGTCAACGATATTGCGGCGATGGTCAAGGGAATGCCGTACTACATCGGCTACGTGGTGATGGTCGTCATCCTCATCGGCGGCCATACATTCAATCTTGCCGTAAACACACTCGGCGCCTTTGTCCATGCGGCGCGGCTTCAGTACCTCGAGTTCTTCGGGAAGTTCTTCCGGGGCGGGGGAGCGGAATTCAGGCCTTTAAGGAGCGAGAGAAAGTATTCGGTACTCAAGGATCACGACTGAGGATCCAAGGAAGGAGAGAAAATGCTCGGATTCATGATGGTCATTCTTGGAGCTGCTTTCGCGGCGGCCCTGGCCGGAGTGGGCTCGGCGGTAGGCACCGGTATCGCCGGACAGGCGGCCGCCGGAGTAGTGAGTGAAGACCCCGACAAGTTCGGAAGTCTCCTCGTTCTGCAGGCGCTTCCCGGGACGCAGGGTATCTATGGTCTCGTAGCGCTGTTCATGATAGCCGGCAAGCTTCCGGCGATGAACAGCATCGGCCAGATCACGTTTGCCTCGGGTCTCGCGATCCTCGGCGCGGCGCTGCCGGTGGCCCTGACCGGCCTCGTGTCGGGTATTTACCAGGGCAAGGTATGCGCGGCCGGCTGCAACCTTGTCGCCAAGCGACCCGGTGAACTCGGCAAAGGCATGGTCTTCGCCGTCGTCGTCGAGACATACGCCGTGCTGGGACTGCTCGGCACGATCCTGCTGCTCCAGCAGATCGAACTCGGGTAGGATCATTACCCGCAACACGAATGGAAGATACGTAATGTCGATCGAGAAGATATTGAACAAGATAGACGAGGACTCGCGGGCCGCCGTCGAGGCGGCGCTCGCGCGCGCCAGGGATGAAACGGCGGTCCTGTCCGCCCGTTATGTCCGGCGTGCTGAGGAACTCGAGGCTGACCTGCGCGCGAGAGCCGGGAAGAAAGCGGTCGAGGAGAAGCGGCGGCTGCTCGTAAGCGAACAGCTCGAGCTGCGGAAGGCCGTGCTGGTAAAGAAACGCGAGATCCTCTCGGAGCTGTACGATGAAGCGAGAAAGACTATCGCCGCCTTTTCTGGCGAAGAATACCTCTCGCTCATCCGTACCCTGGTGATCTCGATGGCTGTCTCCGGCGCCGAGGAGATCGTGCCGGCGGCGGGACAGGCCGCTCTGCTCTCGTCGGATTTTCTGACTAAGCTCAATAAGGAATACCCCGGTGGCGGAAGGTTCACGATCGCCGCTGAGGAGGGATCCTTCGACTGGGGAGTCGTATTGAGGGAGGACAGGCGGACAGTCGACCTGTCGCTCTCCACGGTGTTCGATCAGGTCATAGACAGGATCGAGCCTGAGGTCTCGGCGATCCTGTTCCAGCAGTAACGGAAGAGAGGGCCGTTGGCCGTCGATTATACATACGCGGTCGCGAGGCTGAGAGCCATAGAGGCGGCCATGCCAGACAGGGCGTGGTTCATGCGCATGGTGCGCTCGCCCGCACGCCAGCTGCTTGCCGGAGTGAGGGAGCATTACCCCGGATTCGAGGGAATCGAAGCGATTCATGATTTCGAGAGAGGGATCGAGCTGGACACGGGCTCGCTGTACGATCTCTTTTCCTCGGTCCTCGGCGAAGGGCCGGTGACCGAGTTCCTGCGGGCCGGTTGCGATTTTGACAATTACGTCCTGGCCCTCAAGGGGAAAATGCTTGGCGCGGAACCGGTGCTCCTTCCGTTCGGGCTCACCGGGACCGAGCTGGTCGAGGCTGCCGCCGACAGCGGCGATCCGTCGCTTCTTCCGGAGTACCTGAAGGGCCTTCATGATTCCCTGGTGGAACCCATGGAGAAGGAACTGCCCATTGCGCTCGACCGCGAGGGCGAGAGCGCGAAATGGCAGTATCTCCTCGGCGCCGCGCCTTCGGAGGAAGCGAGGCACTGGGTAAGATTGAGGATCGACATGGCAAATATAAAAAGCTTCGCGAGACTCCGTATGACGGGCCTGCGAAAGGGAGACGCCGCCGGCACCTGGATAGCGGGCGGGACGATCGAGTCGTCGAGATTCGAGAGCCTCTACACCGAGCCGTTCGAGGATTTTCTCTCATTCCTTGGATCGACGGAGTGGCGGGGGCTTCCGGCCCGGGGATTCGACAGGGAGATGGAGGCCTGGAAGATCGACACGGCTCTCGACAGCGTTCTGTTCGATCTGATCGGCGGCAGCCGGTCGCGGTTCTTCGACGTCATGCCGCTGCTCTACCATGTCGAACTGAGGCAGAGAAACGACCGGATACTGAGGACGATAATCACAGGCAGGATAAACAACCTGCCCGAGGACGATATAGCGGAGAGCGTCGAGGCACTTCTGTCCTGACGCGTGTCCGAAGGGAGCGGCGATGGCCGATAACATCGCGGTGATCGGCAACGAGGATTCGATAGAGTACTTCCGGGCTCTCGGATGCGTGACATACGAGACCCATGGCGGCGAGCTGACAGAGCGGCAGTTCCTCGAGATCGTAGAGAGGAAGTTCAAGATCATCTTCGTCACCGAGGAGGTCTTCCACAAGTACAAGAAACTGATAAGGGAGAGATCGCAGAGGGTCTTCCCCGTGATAAGCATTATTCCGGCGATCCACGGAGCGGTATGGAAGGACGGGATGCCGCATTCCGAGGGAATAGCCTTCGAAGAGATACGTCACGCGGTGATAAAGGCCGTTGGACAGGACCTGTCCGGTCCGGATTAAACAAGGAGAAAGGCACGAGATGGCCGATGGAAGAATAGTGAAGATCTCAGGCCCCCTCATCGTCGCCGAGGGGATGGAAGGAGCGAGGATGTTCGAGGTCGCCCGCGTCAGCGACCGAGAGCTGATCGGCGAGATCATCGAGCTGCACGGTGACCAGGCGTACATCCAGGTCTACGAGGACACATCGGGGCTCGGGCCGGGGGAGAAGGTCGTGACGACCGGCCAGTCGCTGAGCATCGATCTCGGGCCGGGGCTCCTCGAATCGATATACGACGGCATACAGCGCCCGCTAAACGACATCTACGACCAGGTGGGCCATTTCATCACCCGCGGGATCAACGTGCCGGGCCTCGACCGCAAGCGCAGATTCGACTTCATCCCGAACCCCGACCTGAAGGAAGGCGACGAGATAAAAGTCGGCGATATCCTCGGCGAGGTGAAGGAGACCGAGCTGATAATGCACAAGGTGATGGTGCCCCCGACAGTGAAGGGCGGCATCCTCAAGAGAAAACCGGAGAAGGGCACCTGCTTGATCGAGGACGTCATCGCCGAGATCGAGGCGGACGGCGAGGTGCAGGAGGTGAGGATGTTCCACCGCTGGCCGGTAAGGACTCCCCGCCCGATTACGCGGAAAACCCTTCCCGTCAAGCCGCTCGTCACCGGTCAGAGGGTGATCGACATGTTCTTCCCGATAAGCCAGGGCGGAACGGCTACCATTCCCGGCCCCTTCGGTGCGGGAAAGACGGTTGTCCAGCACCAGCTCGCCAAGTGGTCCGACGCGAACGTCATAGTCTACGTCGGATGCGGTGAGCGCGGAAACGAGATGACCGACGTGCTCCAGGAATTCCCCGAACTGATCGATCCGAAAACGGGACGGCCCCTGATGGAGAGGACAGTGCTTATCGCCAACACGTCGAACATGCCCGTCGCGGCGCGCGAGGCATCGGTCTATACCGGCATCACGATCGCCGAGTACTACAGGGACATGGGATACGACGTCGCCGTACTGGCCGATTCGACCTCGAGATGGGCCGAGGCGATGAGGGAGATGTCCGGACGTCTCGAGGAGATGCCCGGCGAGGAAGGGTATCCCGCGTATCTTCCGTCGAGGCTCGCCGAATTCTACGAGCGCTCGGGAAAAGTCGTCTGCAGCGGGAGCGAAGAACGCCAGGGAACGCTCAGCATCGTAGGTGCCGTCTCGCCGCCGGGAGGAGACCTCTCCGACCCGGTCGTCCAGGCGACGCTCAAGGTTGTCAAGGTCTTCTGGTCGCTCGAGGACCAGCTCGCGTTCGAGAGGCACTTCCCCGCGATCGGGTGGCTGTCGAGCTACTCGCTTTACCATGACAACCTCCGAGAGTATTTCCGTAGTGAGGTCGAGGAGGAGTGGGAGGACGTGCGGATCACAGCGATGATCCTGCTCCAGAAAGAGGCCGAGCTCAAGGAACTCGTGCGGCTCGTAGGTGTCGACTCGCTCTCGTCGAACGACAGGATGGTCCTCGAGACATCGAAGCATATCAGGGAGGATTTCCTTCACCAGTCGGCATTCGATCCGGAAGACGCGTATACGAGACTCGATAAACAGTTCCTCATGCTCAAGGTGATCGTCGAACTCCACAGAGCGTGCGAGCGTGCCATCGAGAAGAAGGCCCCCCTTCGCAAGCTGCTCGAGCTCCCCGTCAGGGAGAAGATCGCGAGGATGAAGCATATCAAGGAAGACGATCTTGCCGAGTTCGATGTGATTCTCGGCGATATCACGGCTCAGATAGCCGACAGCATGACCGAGAACAGAGTCGGAGAGGCGGAGTGACATGGTAACAGAGTACAACACTATCGAAGAGATCGTCGGCCCGCTGGTATTTCTCAATGACGTCGATCACGCGACGGTAGAAGAGCTTGTCGAGGTCGAGCTTCCCAGCGGAGAACAGCGGCGGGGCAAGGTCCTCGAAGTCAACCGCAACAGGGTCCTCATCCAGCTGTTCGAGGGGACGAGAGGCGTCGACATCACCAGGACAAAGGTCCGCTTCCTCGGCAGGAGCCTCGAGCTCGCCGTATCGCCCGACATCCTCGGAAGGATCTTCAACGGGCTGGGCTCGCCGATCGACGACGGCCCGGCGATCATCCCCGAGAAGAAACTCGACATCAACGGTGATCCGATAAACCCCTATGCGCGAGTCTATCCGCAGGAATTCATCCAGACCGGAATTTCCGCGATCGATGGTCTCAATACGCTCGTGCGCGGGCAGAAACTCCCGATCTTCTCAGGCTTCGGCCTTCCACACTCCGAGCTCGCCGCGCAGATCGCCAGGCAGGCGACCGTGCCCGGAAAAGAGGCGGCATTCGCCATCGTCTTCGCCGCTATGGGTATTACCTTTGAGGAGGCGAACTACTTCATCCGTGATTTCCAGGAGACCGGCGCGATGGAGAGGGTGGTCCTCTTCATCAATCTTGCCAACGACCCGACTATCGAGCGTATAGCGACGCCGCGCGCCGCGCTGACGGCCGCTGAGTACCTCGCCTTCGAGAAGGGGATGCACGTGCTGGTTATCCTTACCGACATGACGAACTACTGCGAGGCGCTCCGCGAGGTGTCGGTCGCGAGGAAGGAGATCCCGGGCAGGCGCGGTTATCCCGGTTATCTCTACACCGACCTGGCGACGATCTACGAACGGGCCGGGCTGCTCAAGGGCGAGAAGGAGGGAGAAGTGCTTCCGGGGTCGATCACACAGATCCCCGTCCTCTCGATGCCCGACGACGACAAGACGCATCCGATACCCGACCTTACAGGATACATCACCGAAGGACAGGTGATCCTCGACCGCGTGCTGCACCGCAAGGGGATCTATCCGCCGATCAACGTCCTGCCGAGCCTCTCGAGGTTGAGGGACAAGGGTATCGGCGAGGGCAGGACGCGCGAGGACCATCCGCATATAGCGAACCAGCTCTTCTCCTCCTACGCGAAGAGCAAGGAGATCGAAGAGCTCGCCGTGGTGCTCGGCGAGGCGGCGCTGACCGACACCGACAGGGCGTTCATGAAGATGGGCGAGAAGTTCGAGGACCGTTTCATCAGGCAGGCGCTTGACGAGAACCGCACGATCGAGGAGACCCTGTCGATCGGCTGGGACCTGCTTACAATGATCCCGAAGTCCGAGATCAAGAGGATCAAGGACGATATGATAGAGAAGTACCTTCCCGTGAAGACTGACGATGACGAAGATCCTGCCGTCGCGTCCGCTGACACCGCGGAGGAGGAAGGCGCCGAGTGAAGAGGAAGGTCAACCCCAACAGGATGATGCTGCTGCGCCTGCGGCGAAGGAGCGAGCTCGCCCGGCGGGGACACAAGCTCCTGAAGAACAAGCAGGAGAAACTGATGCAGAACTTCATCGCGCTCGCCCGCGACACGTCCGAGCTGCGCCGCCGCCTCGAGAAGATCTTCATGGAGATATCGATGCACTACCTCAAAGGGCGATCAGTCACCGGAAGGCAGAGCATCGAGGATGCCCTCTCGCTGACGACGATGGCGGGCACGCTCGAGACAGGCATGCGCAGCGAGATGAACGTCAGGATCCCCGAGTTCACGTTCACTGTTCCCGAAGCCGATCCCGCTTACAGCCTGCAGGGCACTTCACCCGAGCTCGACGTTGCGTTCGAGAAGCTCCGCGACAACTTCCAGGAGCTGCTCGACCTGGCGGCCTCGGAGGACGGGTTGTTCAAACTCGCCGACGAACTGGAGAAGACACGCCGCAGGGTGAACGCTCTCGAGTACATCCTCATCCCCGACCTCGAGGTCCAGATCCGATCGATCGAGAGCAAGCTCAGCGAGGCGGAGCGCAGCACGCAGACCCGCCTGATGAAGATCAAGGACATGGTCAAGGCGAGAGAATCCCGGCAATAGGATTTGACCGACCCGCTTCCTCTGGATATATTCAAGTATACTCACTCCGCAGGGCTGCAACGGAGACCCCACCTGATTCTTCGCGCACCCACCCGAAGGGAATACCTGCAATATGAGTCGTACGAAGGGGTGTTCTGCGGGACACGCCTGCCAGCACCTCCCGACGACGACAGGCAAGTTTGTCGTGATAAAATGACACTGTTCATGTTATATTCTGTTTTCGTAAGGAGTTGGCGTTTGTACCGGGCCGTTCCGGGAGGGACGATTGGAAATCGTTCCCCTTTTTCCACCACGGGCGGCTATTTTATTGACACTGTGTGAAGGGATAATTATATTATCCGTGAGGAATTAGAGGAGAGTTTGAGACCCCACACCTGCACCCGCCCCGCATGCTGTCCGTATGATTCGGGACGGGCCCTATATACAGGCATAGATGCTACACAGGCAAGTACAAGGAGATTGACATGAAAGCCCGCTCTCATTTCAGGCTGCTTGCCGTTGTGCTTCCCGCCCTGACAATCCTTGTGGCTGCGCAATCCGCCATGGCGCAATCGGGAAGGCTCAACGGCAGAGTGACGGAAGCAGAGACAGGCAGTGCCCTTCCCTATGCCAACGTAGTGATCGTCGGCACAAACATGGGTGGAATGACCCTGACCGATGGGACGTTCACGATCGTCGGAGTTCCCGTCGGCACATATACCATCAAGGTAATGATGATGGGATTCAAGCCGGAAGAAGAGACCGGTGTCAGAGTCAATGCCAGCCAGACGACGAGGGTTGATTTCAAGCTTATAACGCAGATCGTGGGTAAGACGCAGGAGATCGTCGTCGAGGCCGAACAGGTCCAGATCGATGTGAGGAGCTCCGATGTCAAGCACAGGGTATCCAGGGACGAGCTCATGGAACTCCCCGTAGACGATGTCGTCGAGGCGATCGCGCTCAAGGGCGGCATCGTAAAGACCGGCGACGAACTGCACGTCCGTGGAGGGCGTGACAGTGAAGTCCAGTTCCAGATCGACGGTGTTCCGGTGGACGATCCTCTCGGAGGCGGGATGATCTCGGTAGGTATGCTGGGTACCAGCGACAGCGAAATCATCACCGGGGGAATGGACGCCGAGTACGGAAATGCGCAGTCGGCCATCGTGAACATCAGCACGAGAGAGGGCGGCCGGAGCTTCGAGGGACAGGTCAGGTACATGACTGACGATTTCGGCCGCAAGGACAAGACATATACCAACTATGACAGGTTCAGCCTCGGTTTCGGCGGACCTACCGGGGTCAGGAACATCACGTTCTACGTCTCGGGCGAGTTCACCGCATCGGACGGTGAGAACTGGGCGATCTGGGACAGGAGCAATCATATGGCCGGTACGCCGATGTCGGACATCATGAGCTTCGCGCAGAGGCAGTCCGAATCGTACAACGTCCAGGGTAAGCTCGCCTGGCAGGTCAAGCCGGGGATGAAGCTGATCGGCGAGGCGATCTATTCGCACGCCCGCTCCCACGGATATCTCAACAACTGGAACATCGAGGGATACGTCCAGAAAGTATATAGATTTACGACACTGCGGGCCAGCCGTGAAAGCCTCGCCGACGATGCGAGGGCCTTCGGCCCGTACGTCTCGGTCTATCACGGCCCATGGATAGAGATGTCAGAGGCCGAGCTCGAAGCGATGAGGATCGATTACTATCCCGGCACCCTTGAGGAGAGGCGCCGCACGATCTACCCGATCACGATCTTTACAAAGGTGCGCGATCCGAACAACCCGGAAGCCGGCGCTTTCATAATCAGGTACGACAACTTCTTCGCGAGACTGGTGGAGAACATCTACGGCGAAGAGACCGAGATTATCTGGGAAGAGCAGGTCATCAACTCAGAGGGCCAGGCGGAAGTGCAGAACAAGGTCCTCTTCGAGGGATTCCAGAATCCCGACTCGAAGTTCAGTTATTTCAGGGATGATTCGAGCTTCGTCTACTTCAACTCGGCCGAACGGACCAATGTCGCTATCAGCAATAACCTCAACCTCAAGGTGGCGCTGAACCACAATATCAACGACAACGTGCTGTACACGATCAACCTCAGCCGTTCGCAGTTCGACAGGGAAGTGTCGGTCAAGGATCCCGTGACGGGTGAACTGAAAGACCCGCAGGAATTCCTCGTGGCCGGATTGCCGACGATCCTGCCCAGCGGAGTGTTCATGCTAAGCGGCGTGAGCAACGCGATGTGGTACAGTGATCCGGAATATCCATACTTCGTCGATGCGTACGATTACCCGTTTTACCAGGACCGCAGCTCAGTCATATACACGGTGAAGGGAGACATCACGTCCCAGCAGTGGTACGGGCACGTGTTCAGGACCGGAGTGCAGTTCATATACAACGATCTCCAGGACCGGGCGATCAACCGCCCGGGCAGCGTGAGGCGTATGGAGGACGGCACCTACATGATCGGGACGAGCGCGAACGTATTCCATAACTTCAATCCCGAGGCATCCTTTTATGTACAGGACAAGTGGGAATACCAGGGTATGGTAGTCAATGCGGGGGTAAGGTTCGATTTCTTCTCGCCTGGAAACAACACCGAGATCCTGATCAGCTCGGCGGAGATCGATCCCACCGTTGAAAAGTACAAATTCCAGATCAGCCCGCGCCTCGGCTTCGCGTTCCCGATCACCGACAAGGACAAGTTCCACTTCCATTACGGAAGGTTTACACAGTGGCCGAGCAGATCCTTCCTGTTCCGCACGCAGGACCTGGTCGCCGGGACCGGAACCCTCGGCAACCCCAATCTCGACGAGGAGCTCACAGTTTCGTACCAGGCCGGTGTATCGCACCAGTTTACCGAAACGGTCGCGGCGAACTTCGTTGTGTTCAACAAGGATATCTATGGACTGATCTCGTCGACCAGGGTAACCGACGAGGACCTCGGGATTCAGGGCTACCGCTATATCAACAGGACATATGCGAGCTCGCGGGGAATGGAGGTCGCGATCAACAAACGTCTCAGCCACCACATCGGAGGCGAGATCTCATATACATGGTCGTTCGCCGACGGCGTTGCCTCCGACGCTGACTTCGGCGTCACAGCCCAGGGGCTGTCCCACCTGCCGACACAGGAGATGCCCCTCGACTGGGATCAGCGCCACACGCTGAACGTCACCTTGAGGCTGCAGGACGAGAACAAATGGGGAGCCACGGTGGTCTACTCCTTTGGAAGCGGGCTGCCATGGACGCCTGTCGACAGGTTCGCCAGGCGCGCGGACCCACTGTGGGAGAACTCGATGAGGCTCGACGCGACGCACGTTATCAACATTCAGGGAAGAAAGAAGTTCAACATATACGGACAGGAGCTGACGCTGTTCTTCGAGGGCAGGAACCTGCTCAACGATGATGTGCTCCTGCCATTCGGTACGGCTCCCTTCGCCAATCCCCTCATGGGCAATGCCAGGATGGACGGCGGCTCCTATCTCACCGAGACGGGGAATTTCGGAGGAGCGTACCTCCAGGACCTTGACGAGGACGGCATCGATGACTTCACGCCGGTGAACGATCCTACGATCTGGGCCAGGCACAGACAGTGGCGCATAGGCTTTGGGTTCGAGTTCTAGGAAAATCTGTGGAGAGATACTGGAGGTCCTAACGATGATACGCAAGGGATGCATGCTGATCGCTCTTGCTTCGCTTCTGATCTTCATGCTTCACTCTCCGGCTTCTGCCAGGGAGGAAGAGGGGGAATGGAGCGACAAGCTCAATCAGCTTGACCAGATATGGGTATACGACGGAACAGGCATACATAATGTCGGAAATCTCCAGATGCATGTGTGCAACTGGGGCTGCTTCGGGTCGTACCCCGGCTCGCGCCAGC
Source organism: uncultured bacterium (assembly GCA_965371515.1). Classification (GTDB taxonomy): domain Bacteria; phylum Krumholzibacteriota; class Krumholzibacteriia; order Krumholzibacteriales; family Krumholzibacteriaceae; genus JAUWCL01. The sequence continues at coordinate 91,644 of CBDUYR010000001.1, forward strand.
CGACGGCCGAGTACCCTTCGGCGCAATGGCCCGCCAACTCTGGCGTGGAATATCTTTATATCGCCGGTCTCTGGGTCGGGGCGAGGAAGGGTGGTATCCCCGTCGTTTCGACCTCCGCGTACCAGATCGAGTTCAGGCCTCCCGGAACGGAGGACCCGAACGCGAAGATCTACACGGCGTTCGAGGGGATCCAGAACGGAGCGAGGCTGCCGAGCCCCGACGACGATGACAAAGACGGAGTCTCGGACGAGGACTGGCTGAACGGCGAGGACGACGATGGCGACGGGAAGATCGACGAGGATTTCGGCGCGATAGGCAAGCAGATGTTTACCTGCTGGTTCACCGATGATCATCCGGGCGCCTCCCAGAGGTACCCCGAGCATACTCCGCTTCACCTGTTCGTGAGGCAGGAAAGCTACCAGTGGGAAGAGGAGCAGTTCTACGACTTCGTCGGCGTCGAGTACAAGATCACAAACTATGGCACTGATATCGTAGAGGATGTTTTCGTGGGCTTCTTCGCCGACGGCGATGCCGGCCCGCGCGACCGCGAGCAGTACTGGATGGATGACTGCACCGGTCTCTGGGAGGGAATCCGCTGCGCACAGAAGGGCGAGAGGCAGGTTCCGGTGAGGATGAGCGTCGCCTACTTCTACGACAAGGACGGCGACGAGGGGATGACGACAGGTTACCTCGGCATCATCTTCCTCGGCCACGACGTCGATCCGCTCGGTGAGAACGCACCGCAGAAGGTCGGAATCACGTCGTACCAGAACTTCTCGGGCGATCAGCCGTATGCGAACGGCGGCGACCCGACGAACGACTACGAGCGGTACGAGCTCATGAGCAAGGAAGGCAAGGACCGTAACGCCGAGGTCCCGCGCGATTACAGGATGATGATGGCCACGGGCCCCTTCCGCGAGCTGTATCCCGACAGCACGATGATACTCCAGGTAGCATTTGTCGTGGGCGAGGGCCTCGAGGGTATGCTCTCCTCCGCGGCGAGCGCGACGATGGCCTTCCAGGGCAACTGGTTCGATATCGACGGTAACCCCCAGACGGGAGTCCTCGGCAGGGAGACGCCGCTGCCCGGTCCGGTGAGCGGTATAGATCCCGATTCATGCGACAATGACTTAGCCCTCCTGTCGGCTGCCAGGGGCGAGATCCTCTGGATAAACCTCGATTGCGGCGAGGAGCAAGAGCTCATAAAAAGCACGAGATGCCCGAGGGGCGAGGCGATCGACGAGGATTTTATGACCGGTGTGTTCGGCAAGGAGACCAACGTCAAGTGGCTCGTAGGTTCGGCGCCGCCTCCGCCTAATATGAGGATCCTTCCTTTCGACCACAGGATCGTCCTCCTCTGGGACAACTTCAGCGAGGTCACTCCGGACGTCTCGACGCTAGAGTTCGACTTCGAGGGATACAGGATCTGGAGGGCCGACGGATGGGGAAGGCCTCTCGGCACTTCGGTACTCAGCGGACCGGCCAGGGAACTGTGGCAGCTCCTCGAGGAGAGGGACCTGATCAACGGTGTCCTGCCTGACATCGAGTTCAAGAAACCGATATCCGAGGATGGATGGCAATACGATCCTCTCCCGGAGCTCGGCAACAAGGACGAACTGATGGCATACTTCGAGGAGAACCTCTGGTACTATCCGCTCGATACGGTTCCCTGCCCGCCAGGGCTGAGCAATCTTCAATGCGATACCCTCGAATCGCTCGCGAGGTTTAACCTCGGCTTCGAGGGCGGCCTGCAGTACTACCAGTTCGCAGACATAGACGTGCATAACGGCATGCACTATTTTTACAGCATCACGGCCTACGATCACCTGCTGGTCAGTGGTATGCCGGTCAAGCCCAACAAGTACGGTGATCCGGCATCGAACTTCCAGTACACGGTGCCACTCTCCGATGCGCAGGAGGCGGAGGGATACCTCGACGAAGAGGTATATGTCGTTCCCAATCCGGCGACGGCGGAATCGATGGATCCGTGGAAGCTCGAGCCCAACATGGATGATCCTACGGGTATCAAGGTCGAGTTCAGGAACCTGCCAGCATGCAGGAGCACTGTCAGGATATACTCTCTCGCCGGCGACCTCGTCGAGACGCTGTACCATGACGGATCGGAGGGACGGGGTACTCTGATGTGGGATCTCGTATCCCGCAACGGTCAGAATGTGACCAGCGGCGTCTATCTCTTCGCGGTGGAACCGGACGACGAAAAGTTTAACAGGACTATCGGAAAGTTCGTGGTTATCAGATAAATGAATGTTAGATTAATTTCAGGAGGTCTGGTGATGTTTCGCAAGGTGTTTCTCGGGTTGGTCGTAGTGATGATGCTGGCGCCCGGCATCGCTCACGGCGGGACCGAGCCGTTCGAGAAAGTGGGCATGTACGCGGCTCAGTTTCTGAAGATCGGCGTATCGGCGAGAGCGGTCGGAATGGGTAGCGCGTATACGGCGGTCGCCGACGGCGCTACCGCGATCTACTGGAACCCGGCCGGTATGGTCGCGCAGACCAGGACGCAGGTCACTCTCAATACGGTCACGTGGCCGGCTGACATCGACATTTATTTCGTCGCCGCGACGTTTTCCACTCCGTATCTCCCCGGAACCTGGGGAATCAGTGCGAGGGCCCTGACGATGGATCCGCAACTCGAGCGTACGATCTACATGCCCGAGGGGACGAACCGGTTCTTCGACGCTGGCGACATGTCCTTCGGACTGTCGTACGCGATGTGGTTCACCGACAGGTTCTCCGCCGGTATAACGGCCCATTTCATCCATATGGGCCTGGCCGACAAGAGCGTCCAGACAATGGCGTTCGACTTCGGCCTCCTCTACCGGATCGGTATCCAGGGCATGAAGCTTGGTATGATGATCCAGAGTCTCGGTTCCGAGGTCGACTTCGACGACCGGGCCTCCAAGATGCCGACCCTTTTCAAGGTGGGCCTGAGTGTGGATGCCTACAGGCGAGGCGCTCACGCTCTGCTCGCGTCCGGAGAGTTCGCCCATCCTTCCGACAACAAGGAGAGGCTGAACGTAGGGCTCGAGTACGGATTCAACGAGTTCTTTTTTCTGCGTTCCGGATATAACATTGGGTACGATACGCAGGGTCTCGCGTGGGGTGTCGGATTCAATTTCGACACGAGCCAGACTTCCGATATCGGTTTCGATTACGCCTGGGAGGACCTTGCTTACCTCGGACAGGCTCACCGGTTCACCCTCAATTTCAGCTATTAGGCTGAGGAGAGGGCGCCGGGCCGCATGAGGCCCGGTCTGTTATGAGAGAAATGCGAAATATCACAATGATGACGATGATTGTCCTGTTGCTGCTGGCGCCGGAAGCAGCAGGGCAAGTCGCAAGGGGGGAAGGTGATTTCGAGTTTTTCCTCGACATTTCCGCCATTCCCCTGGAGAACGGCAGGACCCTCGGGCTCTTCCATATCGCCGTTCCCATCAAGGAGATACATTACAAGGAAAAGGACGGATCGTTCGAGGCTGCGGTAAAAGTGGCCATCGTGCTGATGTGCGGCGATGAGAAGATCCACGAGAAGGGCCTTGTGATCAGGGATCAACGCGACACGAAGCCCCTGGTCAATGATCTTTCAGGATTCATCTACATGTCAGATTCCAGTTCCGTCGATCCGGGAAGCTACACGATCAATGTCCGGATCGAGGATCTCAAGCGCAGGAAAAAGACCCTTATGGGCCTGGTCAATCGCAAACATTACTATTCGGAGATCAAGGACCTGGAGATAGAGATCGCCGGGTTTTCCCCGGACCGCGTGGCCCTCAGCGATCCGATGCTGATCTGGAGCCGCGAGAGCGGCGGGCGATACGTTCCTAATCCGATGCAGATCTACGGGCTGAAGAACGATACCCTTTCGTTTTTCGCCAGCGGCCTTATGCCGGACGTGGATGTCCCCGATTCGGTCGAAGTCCACCTGTCCGTCCTCGACTCGAAGGGAGAGACGATAGGCTCGAAGAGCGGTCTCATTTCGGTAAGGAACGGCAAGATACTGATCTTCGGATCGTTCGACGTCAACACATGGCCGGCGGGCAATTACATGGCAAGGGTGGAGGTGCTCCACGGCGGTGCGCTGAGAGCCACGTCGGCGAAGGAGTTCAGCGTCGCGTGGCAGCTGCTCAACTGGCAGAAGCCACGGAGGGATGTCCTGGTAGAGGCGAAGCTCCTCTTCAGGGATTCCGAATTCAACGAATTCCGCAGGATGAGTATCGGCGAACAGGAACGGGTACTGACCGCCTACTGGAAGAAGCTCGACCCGACGCCGCATACGGCGGTCAATGAACTGTATGAAATATTCCAGAACCGCGTAAGGTACGCCGACGCGAATTTTGCCGGCGGCGGTACGAGGGGCGCACTTTCAATCCGGGGGCTGCTCTATACAAAACTGGGTCCGCCGGACGAGATCATCTCGGAGAGTGTTCCCTTCAACAGGATAGATCTGAACGAGACGCTCGACAAGCTCGAGGACAAGTACAGCGTGATCATTCACAGCACCTACAAGGGTCCCGGCACCGATTACGCGATGATGAAGGAAGCAACGGATAATATTCAGAGGCCCTACAGGGGCGGCGGGATGGACACAGGCGGGTACGAACTCTGGATGTACATGATGCGGGGCGATCCGCTACTCGAGAGGGACAGGATAATGATGGGTGAGACCGGTATGAGGTATCTGTTCGTCGACAAGGACGGCATCGGAAACTACGTACTGGTAGGCACTTCCGAGGAAATTGAGGGCTTTGGCGCGACGACCCGTGTGGAATGACGTGGATAAAGAGCGCTGAAACAGGCCCCTTGAATTTTTCGTTGACAAGGGGGTTTCGATAAAGTATTTTACAGCAGTTAAGAGGCTGATACGGGCTGATTTGCGTGTTTTCCGGACAATTCTTCCAGCCCAGTCGCGGAGAAAAAGCCTCTCGACTATTTCAACGGAAAATCCGTAACTGAACGAAAGTACACGATAGGTACTGTTTTTCCCCAAAAGGAGCGCGGCGCATGGTAAAGGCAAACTCTTCGGTCAGGTCGATTCTTCTCATATCGGTTCTCCTCGTTGCATTTGCTTCTGTCGCCGTTGTGGCTCAGGAAGCCGAGGAAGTCGAGGAAGTCCAGGAAGCCCAGGAAGTTCAGGAAGTTCAGGAAGCCGAGGAAATTATTGAGCCTGAATTTACCGTCCAGGCCGAGACCGATTCACTGGTCACCGCAAAGAACGACTCGATGGTGGTCGCAAAGGCTGTTGAAGATATGGCAGAGAGGAAGAAGCTCGGAGCCGTTCTTTACAACCTCAAGCACAGCGGTATCGGCGAGAAGTATGTCGATGGTGGTAACTTCATGCACGCCCTCCTTATCGCGTCAATAATCGGCTTTGTCTTTATCATCGAGAGGTTCGTCACTCTGTCGCGTGCCCGCGTCAACGTCAGAAGGCTGATGTCCGAGGTGCTTTCGGCGATACGTTCGGAGGGTATAAGCGGAGCGATGGGCGTTTGCGAGAGGACGAGGGGGCCGATCGCAGCAGTGCTCCACTCCGGCCTGCTCCGGGCAGGCCGAGGTCCCGACGCGGTGAAAGAAGCTATTGAGACGGCGGGCAGTATCGAGACTTCGTTCCTCGAGAGGGGACTGGTCGCGATCGCTACCGTCGCGCAGGTCGCTCCGCTCCTCGGATTCCTCGGAACGGTATCCGGAATGATCAGCGCGTTCGCCGCTATCGCGGCGGCCGAGCAGGTCAGCGCGAAGGTGGTGGCCTCCGGTATCGAGGAGGCGCTCATCACCACGGCGACCGGTCTTATTATCGCCATTCCGGCGAGTATCGGCCATTCGTTCTTTGTCTCACAGATCGACAGATTCGTTCTCGAGATGGAGGAGGCCTCGGCCGAGCTCGTCAACGAGCTCATCGAGATGGGTATGGGCCAGTAACCCGTCCGGAGTAGCAGAATATGATTAAGAAGAGAAGCAAGGTTACTTCCGAATTCAGCACCGCCTCGATGTCGGACATCAACTTTCTTCTGCTCATCTTTTTCCTGGTGAGCACGATGTTCGCGGTCGAGAAGGGACTGCCGATGGCTCTTCCGGGTCAGCAGTCAAAGTCGGTAAAACTGAAGAGGGACAACGTTCTCACGATCCAGGCGTTTGCCAACGGGTCGATCGTCATCAAGGGTACGGGACCGGTGAGCGTCCATGATCTCAAGCAGATCGTGGAGAACAAGCTCATTGCCAACCCCAAGCTGGTCGTCGTCATAGAGACGCATCCCAGCGCCGAATACGCCGTGATGATCGATATCCTCGACGAGTTGAGGCTTGCCAACGCCTCGAGGATATCGTTGAGGACGATGAAGAGCGGTTAACAGAGGAGAGACGCCTTGAAAATTACAAAGAAACAGGGTGTTCAGAATTCGATCCCGACAGGGTCGATGGCCGATATCATCTTCCTCCTGTTGATCTTCTTCATGGTTACGACGATCTTCAAGATGGAAGAGGGACTTCCGATTTCCCTGCCGCGGGCCGAAACGGGCGCGGAACTCGATCGGGAAAAGCTCATGAATATCTGGGCCGACCGGTTCAGCAGGGTCAGCATCAACGACAAGCTGATACAGGTCGAGCAGATCGATGCCGTGGTATCGAAACGGTTCGAGGAGAACAGGAGCCTCATCGTTGCCTTCAACATCGACAGGCGGACGAAATACGACCTGGTCTCCCGCATAATGGAGCAACTGAAGGAAGCAAACGCCGTAAACGTGACATTCGTCTCTATCAGCGAAGAAGATTAGATAATCGGAAAAGGGGGCCTTCGTGGCCGTTGTCGCTGTTGAAAACCAGAAATTCAAGGCGGGATACAACAAGTATCTGCGGAACTCGCTCTACGCGACGCTTGTTCTGCATTTTGTCGGCATTTACTTTTCGCCCCCCTTCGAATTCAAGCCTTATGTGTTGAAGGAACAGGAATTCATCGTGATCGATACGGCCGATGACTTCGAGCTTCCACCTCCTCCAAAGGAGATCGATCAGCCCGTGGTCCCGATCGCTGCCGAAGAGGGTGAAGAAGTAGACGAGGATACCGAGATCGCCCCGACGAGTTTCGATCGCATCGAGAACCTTCCGCCTCCTCCTCCGCCCCCGTCCGAGTCGTCTTCGGAGTTCTACGCGTTCGACGAACCTCCCATGCTGATCAAGTACACCTCGCCGACATATCCTGCCCTGGCGAGACAGGCCGGCATCGAGGGTACAGTACTGCTGCGGGTAATAGTCGGAACGGACGGCAAGGTGGAGAGCGCCTCGGTCATCCAGTCCGATGTGACGCCGGCGATGGAGAAAGCGGCAATCGCAGCGGCAAGAAAGTTCATCTTCAAGCCCGCGAAGCAGAGGACGGTCCCGGTGAGGGCAAGCATGGCTGTTCCGATCAGATTCAAGCTGCACGGTAGTTGATACCTTGCGAATAAAGATATTACGAGGCCCGGAATATTAACCGGGCCTTTTTTTTGCCCTTTCGGGGGAGTGGGGAAGGCCTCCAGGCCTCATGCCAAGGATATGTTGACATGCTGTAGCTCTTGATTGAAACTTAAGGACCGAATATTCGTATCATTTAAGTGTATCATTATACAGAGTCACCGGTTTCACAGTCCGTAACGCAAGGAAAGGCTTCTACGATGTTTCGAGCAAAGAGAGGAATTTCGCTCTCCGTAATAGCGGTGAGTGCGGCGATCATGGTCTCGACGGCGGTATCCGCAGGGTTTTCCGCGGAGAGGATATTGTCGCTGAGGGAGTGTATCGATATCGCGCTCGTGAGGAATCCCGACATGGGGATGGCTCGGCAGTCGCTCAAGAAATCGGAGAGCAACGTGCTATACGGTTACGGGAACCTTCTTCCCAATCTGCAGCTCGATTTCTACGCCGGCCACCGGTATTACGGCCCGTCTTCCGTACTGATCGACGATTCGGGCCGCCCGGTGCAGCAGCAGGGATTCGATTTCGAGGACTACACATTCCGTATCGGCTCCGACATTGTCTTCTGGGACGGCGGTGCCAACTACGCGAGGCTCAGGCAGGCGAAACGGAACCGCGAGGGAGCGAAGGAAGAGCTTCAGTACAACTACGACATGATCACGGCCACCGTCATCCGGGCTTACTACAACGTCGTCAGATTCAAGAGGCTGACCGTCGTCGCCGAGGAGAGTGTCGACCAGGCGAGCCAGAGTCTCGACAGGACCGAGGCGCTGCTCGAGGTCGGCTCCGGCACGCGGGCCGACGTCCTGAAGGCAAAGGTGCGTCACTCGAACACGAAGCTCGACATGATCAGGGCGAAGAACCAGGTGGAGCTCGCCCGTGAGGACCTGATAGCGGTCCTCAACCTCGACGATTACTCCGATCTGGGTGTCGACACTGTGCTTGTGATGAAAATGACCAATCCTGATCCTTCCAGCGAGATCGACTTCGCGATACAGAACAGATCTGATCTCAGGGGGCTCAGGGCCTACCTGGATGGGGCCGATGCCGGCGTAAGGGTTGCCAAGAGTGGATGGCTGCCGATATTCGGCGCGAACTTCGGATATTTCTGGAACGACCGGAGCATGGCCGAGAATCTCAATTTCTTCAGGGATGAGTATTCCTGGAACATCACCGCCTACATGCGGATCAACGTCTTCGACAGGTTCTTTACAAGTGCCAACGTCAAGACGGCAAAGGCGGATTACAGGATATCCGAGTACCAGCTCGAGAAGAGCAAGATCAACGCCGTCAGGGAGATCAAGAGTCTCATCATCGTTATCAACGAGGCGATCGAGCGGGTTGCGGTCGCCACCGAGACAGTCGAGCAGGCGAAGGAAGATGTGCGGCTCGCAGAGGAGAGGCACAGGGTGGGCGCCGGGACGATGCTCGACACGATCGCGGCCCAGGTGGCCCTTACCGAGGCCAAGGCTGTCGTGATCGATGCGAAGTGCGATTACCTCGTTGCTGTTGCCGACCTCGACAGGGCGACCGGCAGGGAATCGAGGCTCAGGGCCGGGCTGGGGAGGGAGTGAGATGCTGATAAAGATCAGCGGGGTCAAGAAGATATACGAGGTCGGGATACAGAAGATAGAGGCGGTCGCGGGGATCGATCTCGAGATCGATAGGAACGAATACGTCGCGATCATGGGTCCTTCGGGCTCGGGCAAGTCGACCTTGATGAACCTGCTCGGATGCCTCGATACACCGTCGGCGGGCGACTACTGGCTCAACGGCAAGGAGGTCAGTAACCTCAGCGACGACGAGCTGGCCAGGATCAGAAACAGGGAGATAGGATTCGTCTTCCAGACGTTCAACCTGCTTCCCAGGGCGACGGCGGCGCAGAACGTCGAGCTGCCCCTGATATACGCCGGCATCCCGGCCGACGAGCGCCGCAGAAGGGCTGCGGAGGTACTCGAATCGGTCGGCCTCACAGACAGGGCGAAGCACAGGCCGAACGAGCTGTCCGGGGGACAGCGCCAGCGGGTGGCCATCGCCAGGGCGATGGTCAACAGGCCGTCGATCATACTCGCCGATGAGCCGACAGGAAACCTCGACAGCAAGACGGGCATCGAGATAATGTCGGTATTTGACAAGATCCACCAGGCCGGCAACACTATAGTGATGGTGACTCACGAGGAGCATATCGCCGATTACGCCAGGCGCGAGATAAAACTCCTCGACGGAAAGATAGAATCGGACGTCAGGACGGGCTGACGGCCCCTCCTGAGGGGCGGTAATGCCCACGCAGAAAGCCCCGGTCCGCTCTGATCGCGGGGTCTTTCGAAAACGCAAGCGGTAGAAAAACCAGGAGGAGAGATGACCAGGAAGCACTGGATAGCCATCGGTGTCGTCGTTGTGGTGGTCGTGCTCGTACTGATCAACCTCAAGGCCAAGGGCGGCAAGGCGCTCGCGGTCCAGGTGGAGGAAGTGGGCCGTAAGGACCTCGAGATGATCATATCCGCCTCGGGAAGCATCAAGCCGAAGCGGCAGATCGACATCAGTGCCTCGAACATCGGCAAGGTCACCAGGGTCGCCGTGAAAGAGGGGGATTACGTCGAGCAGGGACAGTTCCTCATCCAGATCGATCCGATACAGCTCGAGACCACAGTGGACCGGCTGGAGGCAGCTGTGGCAGCCGCGAAGGCCGGCGAGCGCCAGGCGAAGTACCAGCTGGAGCTGTACGAAAGCGACTTCCATAGGGCGGAGAGGCTGTTTGCTGATGGATACCTGACCGACAAGGAGGTAAACGACGCCAGGACTGCCCGGGATGTCGGCAGATCCAACCTCGAATCGGCACGGCAGCTCGTCAGGCAGCAGAAGGCGCAGCTCTCGAGCGCCAGGCACAACCTCCAGGAGGTGACGATAGAGGCCGAGATGGCCGGCATCGTCACGCGCCTCAACGTGGAGGAGGGCGAGATCGCCATCATGGGAACGCTGAACAATCCAGGGACAGTGCTGATGACGATAGCAGACCTATCCACCATCGAGGCGGAGGTCGAGGTCGACGAGACCGAGGTGGTCAGCATCGAGATGGGACAGTCCGCCAAGGTCACCCTGGACGCCTTTCCCGACACATCGTATTCAGGTATCGTGACGGAGGTCGGTAACAGCCCGATACTTTCTTCCTCGGTATCGGGTCAGCAGGGCGTAGATTTCAAGGTAGTCATCACCGTGACAGATACTATCCCCAACGTCAGGCCGGGCCTTTCGGCCGATTCGGAGATAATCGCCGCCAGGGCCGAGAACGGACTCGCCATCCCGATACAGAGTCTCACCGTCAGGCAGGAAAAGGACTTGAAGGGATTTGCTGCGAAAGCCGACTCGGCTGCAGCCGACTCTACGGCAGCGAAGAAGGACGAGGGAAGCAGCGAGGTCGAAGGTGTGTTCGTCGTTGTCGACGGCAGGGCCGAGTTCAGGCAGATAAAGATCGGTATCGCCGGGCAGACCCATTTCGAGGTCATCTCAGGGCTCGAGGAAGGCGACAAGGTCGTCAGCGGCAACTTCAAGGCGATAAGAGACCTCAGGGACGGGCAGAGGGTCAAGATCACAAAGAAGGCCGAAAAGAAGTAACGGGACCATGCAGATTTTTCAGGGGATGAATATCGCCCTCAAGGCGCTCCGTGAGAACAAGCTCCGGACCCTTCTCACGCTTCTCGGCAACATTGTAGGGACGATGTCGGTCATCGCCGTCGTGTCTCTCATCGGCGGGATAGACGATTACGTCAAGGAAGAGGTAGCCGGGGCGGGAAGCAACGTATTCACTATCGAGCGATTCAATTTCTTCGAGGCGATCACCGACCTCGACGCTTTCCTCGAAGCGATCGCGCGTAACCCGAGGATCAAGCTGAGCGATGTCGATTATATGCGCGGCAGGATACCATCCGCCTCGTATGTATCCGCGGCGGCGAGCAGCAATGCCCAGGTAAGCTATCGTGATGAATGGGTCGACCGGATATCGATCAGGGGGAGGTCCGAGGAATATTCCATGATCGAGGATGCCCCTCTCTTCCTGGGCAGGCACATCTCGCGCCTCGAGGTCCAGAAGTCGGCGAACGTGACTGTTCTCGGCTGGGAGGTCTTCACGAGGCTCTTTCCCCGGGGCGATCCGCTCGGCGCGCGGATCAAGATAGGAAGAAAACATTTCACGGTGATCGGCGTGGTCGAGGATCTCGGCACAGTTCTCGGAGAATCAAAGAACAGGTTCGTATATATCCCCATCAACACATTCCTCAAGACATATGGCTCGAGGACGTCGATAGAGATCAAGGTCAAGGCCGCGGACATAATGCTTCTCGATCAGGCTGTCGACGAGGCGACGATGGCGATGAGGATAAGACACAGGCTGAGGCCGATGGAGGACGACGATTTCGCCATCGTGACCTCGGAGAGTCTCATCTCCCTGTGGGAGAAGATTTCGACGTCGATATTCAACGCGCTGATATTCATCGTATCGATAGCGCTCGTGGTCGGCGGTGTTGTCCTGATGAACGTGATGCTCGTGTCGGTCACCGAGCGGACGAAGGAAATCGGTCTGAGAAAGGCCCTCGGCGCGAGGAAATCGAACATAATCTGGCAGTTCATCGTAGAGTCGGTCACCCTGTCGCTTATCGGCGGCATCATCGGGATACTGACGGGCTTTACAATAGCGGCGATCATATCGATCGTCTCTCCGCTTCCGTATGTAGTGGCACCCTGGTCGATAGCGGCGGGGCTGATAGTTACTTTCGTCATCGGGATCGTCTTCGGGACATACCCGGCAAGCAAGGCGGCGAACCTCGACCCGGTAGTCGCCCTGCATTCCGAATAGGATGAGCATGGCTCCTGGTGCAGAAAACAAAGTGAAGAAGAGACTGGTCTGGAAGGAAAACTTCCGGCAGGCCCTCGAGGTGATCCGTACGCACAGGATGCGGTCCTGGCTGCTTATAGTCGGAGTCGCGATCGGGGTAACGACCGTTCTCGCGATGGTCACAGTCATGTCCGGCCTCGGAAAGCGGATACAGTCCGATATCGTATCGGCCGACAGGCCCTATCTCTTTCTGTCAAGGTTCGATCCAATGGGCGGCGGCAACGACAGGCGCGATCTGCTGAGGCGCAAGCAGCTCTCGATCAGGGACGCGAGATTTCTCGAGGATAACTGCGTGAGCTGCGATCGCGTAGACCTCAATATCGACCCGCAGGGATGGATGCATGTCCTGAGGTACGAAGGCGAACGGACCAACCTGATCCAGGTCATGGGGTCCACACACAACATGGTGAGCATGTACAGCATAGTGATCGAATACGGGCGGTTCTTCACCGAGTTCGAGACCGGCCGCAGCCGCCGTGTGATCGTGCTCGGTTACGGTCCGGCGCACGATCTTTTCCCGAACCGCGATCCGATCGGCAAATGGATCAAGATAGGAACCCACCGGTACGAGGTCGTCGGCACCATGGCGACGAGAGATAATATCCTCGGAAGCATCAGCGACAATTACGCGGTCGTTCCCCTTACGACATATGAGAAGGATCTCGGATACCGCTTCGACGATTACCAGATCGGCGTCACGATAATGCCGGAGTACTCCATCGAAGAGGCTGTCGACGAGGTGCATGCCCTTATGCGGGCCTCGAGAAAACTCGGCCCCGGGGACGAAAACGATTTCTACATCACGACCTCCGAAGGGTTCAGGGAGATGCTTGGCAATATCATGAAATACATCGGCCTCGTGCTGGTCGTGATCTCCTCGATCGGGCTGATGGTAGGCGGGATCGGTGTTATGAACATCATGCTCATCTCTGTAACGGAGAGAACGCGCGAGGTAGGGATCAGGATGGCGCTCGGCGCGAGAAGGAACGACATCATGCAGCAGTTCCTCATCGAGGCCGCGACCCTGACGGGAGCGGGAGGGATGATCGGGATATTCCTCGGGCTTCTCGCTGCGAGAGGTGTGGCGGCGCTGATCAGGTTCCCCTACTCGGTCCCGCTGATCTGGATAGTCATTGCGTTCGTTTTCTCCGCTTCGATCGGCCTCATCTTCGGCCTCTATCCGGCCAACAGGGCGGCGAGGATGGACCCGATCAAGGCCCTGCACTACGAATAACCAGCCATAAAACTTGCCCGTTCCGCCCCGTGATGGCTATACTGTATCAGGCAGGAGGTATCGATGCGAAGGGGATCAGCAGCAATAACGTCGCTCCTTCTGGCCGCGACGGTCATATCGCTTGGGCCGCCGGCCGTGAGCGATGCCGTGGCGCAGGCGACGACCAGGTCGGTCAGAAGGCCTTTCGAGCTTTCCGCGGTGCAGAGCATCGATGCCGAGGGGAACGTCCTGCTCGTCGTAGGCACGGCGATTGATTACAGGCGCCTCGTTTTCTTCCGCCAGCCTTCAGGTTATGTCGCTGATTACAGAATATACATCGAGATACACGATGATGAGGGCAAAAGGGTCCGAGGCGAGGTCATCGAGAAGACGGTGACCGTTCTGGACTACAAGATAACCCGCAGCGCCGGCATGCTCTCCGAAGTAACGAAGAAGATCCCCCTGGACTCGGGGGAATACGACCTGAGGGTGATCATCGAGGTGGAAAAGACCTCGCTGAAGTACGAGCGCCACACCGAGGTCAGGATGTACGGCAGGGAGCACGGGCTCTTCGAGATGTCCGATCCGGTCTTTTCCATTCCCAGCGATCCCGGAATGGGTCGTAAACCTCCCCTTGGGGAGCTGTTTTTCTCCGTCTGCTCGAACGAGATCCCCGATGGCTTCAGGTCGCTGGCCGGCGAGGTCTTCATCGGTTTCGAGGGATGGATCCGGATGAGCTGGACCGTTCTCTCCCCCATGGAATACAGGACGGGCAGGGGGATGGAAGTGACAGTCAGGGTGCGGGATTCCAGGAAGCACATCAAGGTATATACGAGACAGATCTTCGATGTGGACGGAGAGGGCCGGGGCATGTTCTGCACAGAGATGAACGTCGATGACCTGCCCCTCGGTTTTTACGAGATCACCGCGGCCGTTTCAATACCCAACTCGACGAAGAAGGTCGTCAGGACCGGCAACTTCACCATGCTGCTCGGGAGGGCGATGTTCGACGAGTATTTCGAGGATACGCTCGAGATGCTCGGCTACATGGTCGAAGACGACAATATTGAGCAGCTCCGCGACGCCTCTCCCGAAGAGCGGATAGACGAGTGGAACAGGTACTGGAAATCGAAGGATCCGACAAGGACGACCGATCTCAACGAAGCGCTGAGCGATTTTCTGCGCCGGGTGAGATTCACTCTGGAGACCTTCGGCTCGCATGGCCCGGGTTGGAAGACCGACTTGGGAAGGATCTATATCAGACACGGTCCACCCGACAAAATGGTCGACCGCGACGGAAGGACTCTCGGCAGCAAGCTGAAGATATGGTATTACTATTCCAAGGGGATCGCCTTCATATTCGAGGATTCGATAGGATCGGGGCTATTCATGCTTATCGATACGAGGAGTATCTGACCGGCTGATGATCAGACGCTTTCTGTCTATCACCGTTTCTCTCATATCCGCCCTGCTGATTGTTTCATGCGGTGGTGGGGAAGGGCCTCCCGCCCTCAGGCTCGCACTGCAGACCGAACCGACCAATCTCGATCCAGCTTTCGCCGTAGACTATTCCTCCGGCTGGGTCAGCTCCCTGATACATTCGAACATTGTCAGGTTCGAACCGGACGGATCGATTTCACCCGATCTGGCCCGCAGCTGGACCGTCTCCGGGGACGGGCTCGAGTATGTCTTCCATATTTACGGCGGCAGGTTCAGCGACGGCGGCCCCGTAACGGCGTTCGACGTGGAGCGGTCTCTGACGAGGCTCGTCGCGCCCTCGACGGCATCTCCGAGATGGTGGGTCCTCGAGCCGGTTGCGGGGGTGCCCGACTTTCACGCCGGCCGCGCCGACCGGTGCTCGATCGAGGCAACGGACGATTCCACGCTCGTCATAAGGCTCGAAAATCCCGCGGCCCACTTCCTCAACCTGCTCGCCATGCCCGCCGCCGGGATCGTCGCCTCCGCGGCTGCCGATTCACTCGGCAGGGATTACGGGAGGAGCCCGACGGGGAGTGGTCCGTGGAGGCTCGAGTCGTGGACGTCCGGCGACGAGATCGTCCTCGAGAGGAATCTGTTCAGCCCCGAAGCAGGTTCCGGGGTGGCGAGGATAAGTATACGGCTGATTCCCGAGACGATGACGAGGGTCGCCGAATTCGAGGTGGGAAACCTCGATGTCCTCGAGATCCCCCCGGCGGAGCTGGAGCTCTGGCGCTCGGCGGGCGTGAGACTGCTGAGAAGGTCTGAGATGAGGATCGTGTATATCGGTCTGAACAACGAAAAACCGCCTTTCGACGATCCCCGTGTCCGGAGGGCCCTAAACATGGCGATCGACGTCGAGCCGGTGATCGGGCACCTTCTCTTCGGCGCGGCGGAGAGGGCGACAGGAGTCGTTCCTGCGGGGCTCAGGGGATCTCCCCTTCCCGGGCCACTCTACTCGTACGATCCGGAAGGGGCGGTACACCTTCTCGAGGAGGCAGGCTACCCGGAGGGGTTCTCCATGGAGATATGGCAGCGGGAGAATCCCGAGTCAGGCCGGATCCTCGAGAGCGTGCAGGGATTCCTCGCCCGGGCGGGCATAGAGGTGAAGATAGTCACCCGTGAGTGGAGTGCCTTCAAGCAGGCGGTCGACAGGGGGACGCCCGACGCGTTCTATCTCGACTGGTTCGCCGACTATCCCGACGCGGGCAATTTCCTCGTGCCACTCTTCCACTCGCAAAACAGGGGCGGAGGAGGGAACAGGGCCGGATTTGCCGATGCGGCTGTCGATTCGATCCTCGACATCGCCTCAGGCGTGAGCGATCCGGCTGCAAGGTGGGAGCTGTACGCGGAAGCTGAGCAAATGGTGATGGAGGCTGCTCCCTGGATATTTCTGTGGTTTCCCGTCAGGTACGAAGTGGTATCGCACCGGCTCGAGGGGTATGAGATACCTGTGATATTCAACGGTCAGAGGTTTACAGGGGTGTCGCTGAAATAGGCGGTGCCGGAGTATTATGGGAAGATTCATCGCCAGAAGGCTCCTTCTGCTCATCCCGATTCTCTTCGGAGTCGTAACTGTAACGTTTATAATAATGTACGTCATACCTGGCGATCCGGTGCTCTCCCTTGTCGGCGAGAGGTACGACGAGGAGACTCTCGAGCGCCTCCGCGGTGAGCTGGGGCTGGACCGCCCCCTCGCGCTTCGCTATATCGACTACCTGGGCCGGGTCGCGAGGTTCGACCTCGGCCGGTCGTTCGTCACGGGAAGGCCCGTGATGGAAACGATAACAGAGAGGTTTCCCCGCACCCTCACTCTCGCGGGGGCGGCGATGCTCATAGCCGTGGCCGGGGGTATAGCGGCAGGGGCCGTCGCCGGTTCGGGACGCATACCCTGGGCGGGAAAGGGATTGATGGCCCTGACCCTTGTCGGAGTGTCGATCCCCGTATTCTGGCTGGGGCTGCTGTTGATCCACCTCTTTGCCATCAGGCTCAATATCCTTCCTCCGTCGGGGTACGGCGGGGGCTCGATCAGGTATCTCGTCCTGCCGGCCCTGACGCTTTCCTTCGCCTCGATGGCGACCGTGGCGCGGGTGACGCGGGCGGGATTTCTCGAGGCGGGATCGGAGGATTTCGTCAGGACCGCCCGGGCCAAGGGACTCGGCGAAGGAACCGTCATGGGAAAGCACGTCTTCAGGAATGCTCTCATCCCTGTAGTGACGATCGTCGGCACCGACTTCGGGAGCTATCTCGGCGGCTCGGTCCTGACCGAGTCGATATTCGGATGGCCGGGTCTCGGGAGGCTGATCGTCCAGTCGATACTGAGGAGGGATTTCCCCGTCATCCAGGGCGCCGTGCTCTTCATGGCAATCCTATTTGTTCTCGTAAACCTCGTCGTAGATATAAGTTACGGATTTATAGATCCCCGGATACGCGGAGAGGAGGTCGATGAGTGATGGGGGCCGCGTCGGAGATGAAAGAAGCTTCTATTAAGCGGGGACGGAGGAGAGAATCGGAGAGGGCGGCAGCGAGGTTCGTCTCCAATCGTGCGGCCGTCGCGGGGCTGGTCGTCCTCGTCGCGATCGTGACCGCAACTCTCGTACCCGGGCTGCTTACCCGATTCGATCCGATAGAGATGGACCTTTCCGTGTCTCTGCAGCCCCCTTCGGCGGAGCATCTGTTCGGCACCGACGCATTCGGGCGGGACGTCCTCTCGAGAGTCCTTTACGGGGGAAGGGTGTCGCTCGGCGTTGGACTGGCGGCTCGGACGATTGCCCTGATCCTCGGCCTGCTTGCCGGCACGGTCGCCGGATATTTCGGCGGCAGGCCCGACGGGTTCATCATGAGGCTGGCCGACATCACGCTCGCCTTCCCGACTCTCCTGCTCCTGATCGCGATCATGGCTGTCGTCACTCCCGGAGTCTGGGCCCTCAGTATCGCCCTCGGCGTGGTCGGGTGGGCCGCAATGGCGAGACTCGTGCGCGCCCAGGTCCTCTCGGTCAGGGGCCGCGATTATGTCCAGGCGGCGAGGGCCGCTGGTGCTAGCCATCTGAAACTGATTGTAAAATATATACTTCCGCAATGTTTATCGCCGCTGATAGTGGTATTCACGCTCGGTCTGGGGATGACGATCATGGCCGAGTCGAGCCTCAGCTTCCTCGGCCTTGGCATCCAGCCTCCCGACCCGAGCTGGGGAGGGATGATCGCGCGTGGGATAGCGTTCATGCGTACGGCGCCATGGCTTACGGTACTCCCGGGACTCGTCCTGACACTCGTGATATGCTCGATAAATCTCGTTGGGGACGGCTTGAGGGATGCCATGGACCCGAGGAGGATCGCTTCATGGAAGGGAGGGAAAGGGTGATATGAAAGATTCGGTGGCCAGGATCAGCGAAGAGATCGCCGGAGCGGCGATGAGGCTGGAGCTTGACTGGAGGACCTCGTGGTCTAAGGTCGTCACGGATACCGGCGGAAGGCTCCACGTGACCTTGAGCCGGCCCGAGGTATTCGATGAACTCTCCCCGTCGGCAGACGCCGAGATCGAGCTCGCCGGTTCCTCGTCGGGCAGTGTGCTCTGGGCCCTGTCGAGTGTCGTCGACGTCCGGCGCGAACCGGAGCATTCCTCCGAGCTGCTGACCCAGGCGATCATGGGCGAGACGATGACACGCCTCGACGCGAGGGGAGACTGGTATCTTGTCATGCTCGACGACGGGTATCATGGCTGGGTCCGGTCGTGGAACGTCGGTGAGTTCCCGAAGGAAACGGCTGTCTCGTACGGGGAGCGGGCCGGGGCCATGGTGGCGGCCAGCGTTGCCTACGTGCTGGCCGAACCGAAAGCGGGGAGCATCCCCGTATCCGATATAACGGCTGGATCGAGAATCGTGACCGGTGAAGTGGCAGATGGTTATACGAGAGTCGAACTTCCCGGGGGGAGGTCCGGTTACCTCGAGACCGGATCGCTTGAGGATCTTCCTGCCGGCCAGCCGGCCAGGGAGATGGTGCTGGACAGGGCGAGGCGTTTTCTCGGAATACCCTACATATGGGGCGGGACGTCGGCAAAGGGATTCGACTGCAGCGGCCTGGTCAAGCGGGTCTTCAGGATGGAAGGGATAGAGACGCAGAGGGACGCCGATCAGCAGTCGGCCACGGGCAGTCCGGTAGAGGAGGCCGGCCTCCTGGAGATACCCGAGGCTGCCCTTCTCTTCTTCGGCGAAGGGGGCCGTGTCACCCATGTCACCGTCTCCCTCGGGGGGGGCAGGTTCATCCATTCGTACGGCGATGTACGTATCAACAGCCTGCTCGAGAACGATCCGGTGTACGAGGAAAAGCTTGCCCGGATCTACCTCTTCTCCCGCGATCTCCTTGCCGATCCCTCCGTTTGAACACGGTTGTCGACGCCGAATATCGGGTTATCCCCGTCACTTGTCTTCTGGGAAAACAATTTTTTAAAAAAAACCTGTTGACAAGATTTTTATCATTGGTTTACTTTTCGTCCAAATATACGGCAAGGTGTGTTCGGGGGTTCTGGAAGGGGGTAATCTCGGACGGCTCGAGCATTTATAAAACGCCTGGATCCTAGTATTCAAGCTGGCCTGCGGGCATGGCCGCAGGCTGCGAGAGTTTGAACGCAGGGAGGAGAGGAGGTCCTGGTATCAGCAACTGCAAATCGTCTATGAGGCGATAGGTCGGAATCACCAGTGAACATATCCGCGCAAAGAGCGCGGTGAGATAAAACCACAGATTCCTGAAGATCTCCCCGAGAGGGAGGATTCTGCAGGAGGTAGAAATGAAGAAGTTAATACTTGCTATTCTGGTGATCGCGGTCGCTATGCCCGCGTTCGCTTCGGAGACCCGCGTCAGGGCGCTCGGCCCGATGACGGCTCCCTTCATCGAGGATAACTCGAACGTATTCATGTGGCCCGCCACTCTGGTCAATTACGCCAACCAGGTGACGGTCACCGCCGGCTACTACGAAGTGATCAAGTGGGGCGACGACAGGGGCTACTACGATGACAGTATGACGGCCAAGTTCGGCCTTACCTACGGCCTCGGCGAGGACAACAGGTTCGGCGTCTTCGGCATCTGGTGGCAGGAAGATACATGGGGCCCGAACTACATGGGCGACTGGTTTGGTCCTGGGGGCGTCGGAACCACTGCGTTCATGGAGAATGCTTTCAATAAGTGGAACGTCATGTGGGCCCTGGCCTTCGAGACGATCGACATCGGTATCCACATAGAGCGTGCCGATCAGGGCGACTATGCCGACCTGGACGGCGAAAAGGACGAGGACTACATCAGCTACCAGACCCTCGGCCTCGGACTTCGCTGGAACATGAGCGACGCTACCTACCTGGACGTTGCCTTCGACTACACCTCGGTAGGCTATAGCTACAAGGAGATGGGCGTCGACGCGACAATAGAGGCCGACAAGAACAGCATCATGGCCTTCAGAGCGCGCATGTTCTACGAGTGGACCGACGTCATCACCTGGGTGCCCTACTTCAACTACAAGTTCGGCGACCTCAGCATCAAGTCGAGCGAGTCGGGCTACTATGACGACGACGACTGCTGGGGAATCAAGGGCTACCAGTTCGACCTCGGCCTTGCGGCCAACATCAATGTCAACGATGACAACCTGATCATCGTCGGCATAGAGCCTTACGGAGCCTACAAGGGCGAGCCTTCCGAGTGCGGCAGCGCCGCCGGCAGCGAGGAAGAGAAGATGACGATCCTCCCCGGATTCGTTTTCGGCCTCGAGAGCGACGTCAAGGACTGGCTGACATTCCGCATAGGCTGCAGAAAGGCCCTGGTGAAGACCGAGTACAAGTACACGGCCGAAGGCACGAACTACGAGCAGAGCGAGACCGAGGCTCCGTTCGACTGGCAGCTCGGTCTGGGATTCCATGTGAGCGATTTCGACATCGATCTTCTCGTCAACAGGGAAGTCCCCTTCTCGATGGGCTACTGGATGACCGGTTTCTCACCTGAAGGAGGCAGCGACTCCGGTACCCCGGTCGGTATGATCTCCATGACCTACTCCTTCTAGGTCCGGGTATCTGTTGAAACGACAGGCGGGAGACTTTCAGGCCTCCCGCCTTTTTTTATTCCCCCTTTTTCCATGAATATCCCTTCAATGTCCTTCCGGTGCCTGCGATGGTCTGTTAATTGCATTCAAACGGGCCGTACAGCAGAAAGGCGCCGAATTTGTATTTCTTCTACTATTTCCCTACAGGGCTCGATGTAAGGTCGCGCAGGACACCGGTGATCACGTATTTTCTCGCCGCGATGTGCGTAATCATCTTTGTTTTATATAAATACGGACCCGTTGGGCGGGTGTGGAATCTTTCCAACCTCGTATTCCTGCCTTCGGCGCCGATACTGCCGACGTCGCTGAGCTACGTATTCCTCCACATGGGCTGGCTTCACCTGATCGGAAACATGGTTTACCTCGTCATTTTCGGGCGGGCGCTCGAAGACAGGTATGGTTCCGGCAGGTTCTTCGCGATATTCGCTCTGACAGCCATGGCGGGGGCCTGGGTGCACGCCTGGCTCGTTGCCTGGCTTGCCCCCCGATTCCTCGTTTACGGTGTCATCGGGGCTTCCGGAGCGACCTCAGGGCTGCTCGGGGCGTTCATGGTGAGGCTGTACTATGCGAGGATAGAGGTCGCCTACTGGGTATTCATGCCTCTGCAGGCGGTGAACAAGGCCGGACGCAGGTTCATACCCGCCGTTATCGCCGTCTTATGCTGGTTTGCATACCAGGGCGCCTACGCTGCCGTGCAGTACGGTATGGACAGCGCCGGCGTTGCATACGGCGTCCATGTCGGGGGATTCGGGGCGGGGGTCATCCTGGCGCTCCTCTTCGGCTCGCTTCCCGCCGCGAGGGCTGAGAAGCATCTCGCATATGCTCGCCGCGCATTCGCCAGGTCGGAATTCTTTGCAGCCCGGGCCGAATATCTCGAGTATCTCGAGAGAAGGCCGGACGATGCCCTTGTCCACGCCGAGGCGGCAAGAGCCAGCCTCTGCAGTGGAGAGGTCGACCTCGCGAGATCTCACTACTCGGAGGCCGTTTCCGGGCATTTAGACACCGGCGACAGGGGAGAGGCCGAGGAGGTCCTCTCCGAGGCTATGCGCTCGATCGAGGGCTTCACGCTCGGCGAGAGCCTGCACCTCGACCTCGCGTTCGGGATGGAGAGATCGATGAAATTCAGCCTGTCGCTCACCGCATACGAGAATTTTACCCTCAGGTATCCGTTTTCACCCGATGCGCCTTTTATCCTGCTGAGGATGGCGGGGTTGCACGAGAGGCGGCTCGATCATCCGGACAGGGCCGTGGAATGCTACGAGAAGATCGTAAAATACTATCCGGACGACAGCTGGGCTGATTTCGCCGATAACGAGATATGGAGGCTCGGGCGGAGAGAGGTTCGCGGTGGCGAAAAATCTTGAACGGTTATCGGTGTTCTGATACCTTGCAGCAGGAATGAGGGGTGGTGTGGTGTGAAGGACGAAAATAGCAGGACTCTCGATGCGGTCAGGTCGAGGGGGTATCTCAGGGGATTCGGGCGAATCGCTGATACGGAGCTTCTCGCCCTTGTAATGGGGAGGCTCGGAACAAGGTCGAGCGGGTCTGTGGCGCAGGAGCTCGTTGACCACTACGGCGATCTCGCCGGGCTCGGTGAGGCGAGGATCGAGGAGCTGCTCTCCTTTCCCGGCATCGGGAGGACGGGCGCCTTCAGGCTTAAGGCGTCGTTCGAGCTGGGCAGGAGAAGCCTCGTCGAGGGGAAGGAGAGGGCCGTCAGGAAGGTCCGCTGCCCGGAGGACGTGGCGTCGCTGCTGATCCCGGAGATGAAGGGCCTAGACAGGGAGTATTTCAAGGCGGTCCTTCTGAATACCAAGAACGGTATTCTCAAGATCGTCACGGTAGCGATAGGCTCCCTGAACGCGGCGCTCGTACATCCGCGAGAGATCTTCAAGGAAGCGGTGGTGGCGAGTGCGGCCGGAATCATAATCGTTCATAACCACCCTACCGGCAATCCCGAGCCGAGCAGGGAGGACACCGATCTTACGGTACGTTTTGCGCAATGCGGGGAATTGATGGGGATCGACCTGGTCGATCACATCATCATCGGAGGTGACGGTTTCGTCAGCATGCGGGAGAGAGGCCTTGTTACATCCTGAAAGAAAGGGACGGAAGTGTTAGGGCGAATCACGACATATTTCTCCAATGATATCGCGATAGACCTTGGAACGGCGAACACCCTCATATACCTCAAAGGCAGCGGCATCGTCCTCAACGAACCCTCGGTCGTCGCGGTCGACCAGAGGACTAAAAAGATCTATGCGGTGGGGCTCGAGGCGAAGGCGATGCTCGGCAAGACGCCCGACCATATCGCGGCGGTGAGGCCGATGAAGGATGGCGTTATCGCCGATTTCGAGATCACAGAGGTGATGCTCCGGGAGTTCATCCGCAAGTCTCAGAAAAAGAGGTTCTTCATAAGGCCGCGTATAGTCATAAGCGTTCCCTCCGGGATCACCGAGGTAGAACGCAGGGCCGTCATAGATTCGGCGCAGAATGCCGGCGCGAGGGAAGTATACCTCGTCTCCGAGCCTATCGCCGCGGCGATAGGGGTGGGGCTTCCCGTAGACAAGCCGTCGGGGAACATGGTCATAGATATCGGCGGCGGCACGACGGAGATAGCCGTTATAGCGCTCAACGGGATAGTGTCCGATATGTCGATACGAGTGGGCGGCGACAAGATGGACGAGGTGATCGTCCAGCACGTCAAGAAAGCTTATAACCTCCTGATCGGCGACCAGACGGCCGAGCACGTCAAGAAGGTCATTGGATCGGCAACCAACCTCGGGCAGGAAGAGGAGATGGAGATCAAGGGCAGAGATCTTGTCTCCGGGATTCCCAAGACTCTGCGTATCTCCAGCGTGGAGATCCGCGAGGCGCTCGCCGAGCCGATAAGCCAGATCGTCGTCGCGCTCAAGACCGCGCTCGAGCAGACCCCGCCCGAGCTCGCGGCCGATATCGTCGACAGGGGAATAGTAATGACGGGCGGCGGTTCGCTGCTCAGGGGCAT
The DNA here is from genome assembly GCA_965371515.1 of uncultured bacterium. Lineage (GTDB taxonomy): Bacteria > Krumholzibacteriota > Krumholzibacteriia > Krumholzibacteriales > Krumholzibacteriaceae > JAUWCL01. Next base: position 115,768 of record CBDUYR010000001.1, read on the forward strand.
CGACGTTCTTCTCAAGGAAGAGACCAACCTTCCGATAAACGTTGTCGAGGATCCGCTGACGTGCGTCGTGCTCGGCAGTGGAAAGGTGCTTGGGAACATCCACGAGTTCGAAGGCATCATAATGAAGAGCTCCCGGTTGTAGGCATGCAGATCTTTTCATTCCTTTTTGACCGACATCTCGAGAAAACGGTTCTCGCAGCCGCGATAGCCCTTTCGGTGTTCATGCTCACCAGGTCCGAGGACAGCCAGCTGGCGGCCGGGAAGAATATAAGCGCCTTCCTTCTCGAACCGGTCGACAGGGCTGAGGATTACTTTGTCAACGCCAGGAAACTGAGCGCGGAAAACGACAGTCTCCGCGAACGCGTAGTATCGTTGCAATACGAAAATGAGAGGATCACACAGTTCAGGGACGAGAGAAACCGGCTGAGAGAGCTGGCCGGTTTCAGGGAGGACTCGTTCTACGTGTTCCTGCCGTGCGACGTGATCGCCAGGTCGTCGAACAGGTTCCATCATTCGATAACGGTCGACCGCGGTTCCGACGCCGGAGTGCTCCCAGGCATGCCGGTCGTAGGTTACAGGGGGCTGGCCGGCCGCGTGACGCAGGTGTTTCGCTCCTCGTCGCGCGTCCTTCTCCTCAACAACAAGTCCGTTTCGGTCAGTTGCCTCGTGAAACGAAGCAGGGTGGTAGGTGTGCTCGCGTGGGAGAGAGGAACCCTCTTCAGCCTCGACTACGTCGGCAAGGAAGAGGACGTCCGTCAGGGGGACACCCTCATCACCTCGGGGTTCGGCAGGGTCTTTCCCAAGGGATTTCCCGTCGGCTCCGTCGTCCATTCGACAGAGGAGAAGACCGAGCTCTCGCGCAGGGTCGGCATCGTATGCATGACCGACTTTAACAAGCTCGAGGAAGTCTTCATCATCACCGGCGGCAGGGAGTGGGAAGGCGGCGAGGCCTGGCTCGAGATGGAGAAGAGCAGGCGGGAAAAAGAAAAGGCGGATGAAAAGGACGATGGGGGAGGTGGTGAGCAGTGACGTACGTACTGAGGGTCGTGCTCGCGGCGTTCATCGTATTCATCCTCCAGGTCACCGTCATGAGCAAGGTTGAGGTGGCCGGCGCCTCGCCCGACCTGATGATGGTCATGCTCGTCGTGCTGGTCATCGACAGGAAGCCGATAGCCGGCATCATCGCCGGGTTCCTGCTCGGTTTTCTTCAGGACCTCGGCAACGCCTCGTTCCTCGGGATGAACGCGCTGGCCAAATCGCTCGTCGGATACGGCATAGCCAGGTACGGGAGGGATTACCTGCCGGACAACATCCTCTTCAAGGGGCTGCTTGTCTTCATCGCCTGCCTGATCCACGACATCATCAAGCTCCATATCACGACCTCGTTCGATTCGGCCGATGTGATCGTCGCGTTCTTTCGATACTCGATCCTGTCTGCCGCGTACACCGCGCTGCTCGCGGTACTCGTAATGCAGATCATCGACATACTTCCGAGAAGGATGGTGCGCTCCGGTGGCAGGTATTGACGTCAGCAGCGAGAGGCTTCTCGAGAGAAGGCGTACCATATTGCTCGTTATCCTCGCCGGCGTCCTGATCGTGCTGGCGGTGTGGCTCTTCTATCTCCAGGTATTCCAGAAAGACAAGTACAGCAGGCTGGCCCTCTCGAACAGGATACAAAAAGAGGACATCCCCGCCCCGAGGGGGCTGATCTGGTCGGCAGACACATTGAAGCTTGTAGTGAACGTTCCCGTCTACCAGATCAGCATCCTGCCGAACAGGATCCCGGGAAGAGAGGACCGGCTCAGCCTTGCGTGCAGATGGCTCGGGATCGATGAGGAGAAACTCGCCTCGTCGCTCGCCGTATGGAACGAGAAATATCCCGACGGGCGGGAGATGACTGTCGTCCAGGCTGCAGACAAGGGACAGATTTCGATACTGACCGAAAACAGGGCCCTATTCCCGTTCTTCAGTCTCGAGATGAAGCACAGGAGGCAATACCCCGAGGGAAAGCTTGCCGCGCATCTTCTCGGCTATACGGGCGAGGTCTCGGATACCGAGCTTAAGGAGCCGGGCGATCTGCGAAGAGGCGACATCATCGGCAGGACGGGCATTGAGTATGTCTATGAGGAGTTCCTCAGGGGACAGCATGGCGTCAGGATCATCGAGATCAGCGCCGAGGGGACACGGATAGGAGAATATGTCGGGATGGTGGAGAACGAGCAGCTCGAGGGCCGTGTCGAATCGAGGCCTCCTGTCCCGGGACATGACGTGTTTTTAACGATCGATCTCGCCCTGCAGAGGAAGGTCGAGGCGGCGTTCGAATGGAACAAGGGGGCCGTCGTCATCATGGACCCGCGCAACGGCGCCATCCTTGCCGCGGTGAGCAGGCCCTGCTACGATCCGAACGTCTTCATCGGAGGCATAAGCACGGAGGACTGGCGGCTGCTCGACGAGGATCCTGACAAACCCCTCTTCAACAGGACCGTGCAGGCTACGTATCCCCCCGCGTCGACCTTCAAGATGATCGTCGCCTACGCCGGTGTGAGTGCCGGAGTGATCTCGACTGCCGAGAGGTTGAAGCCATGCTTCGGCGGCTACCAGTTCGGCAACAGGTACTTCCGCTGCTGGAAATCCGAGGGTCACGGTTCGTCCAACCTCACAGAGGCGATCTTCAACTCCTGCGATGTCTATTTCTACCAGCTTGGCCAGAAGCTCAAGGCCGACGAGTTTGCTTATGCAGGGAGGCTTTTCGGCTTCGGCAGGAAGACGGGGATCGACCTGCCGAGCGAGGCGAGGGGCATCCTTCCCGACCAGGCTTACTATGACAGGAAACACGGAAAGGGAAAGTGGACGAAGGGACATCTGCTTAACTACTCGATCGGGCAGGGCGACGCTCTGGCGACGCCGATCCAGCTCTGCCAGATGGCGGCGATGATAGGCAACGGCGGAAAGAGGATCAAGCCGCACATCGTCGACAGGATCGAGGATTCAGAGGGCAGCGAGATATTCAGATTCGGCGAGACTCCGGAGAAAGTGTCTCAGATAGACCTGACGCTGCTGAGGTTCATACAGAGATCGATGCGGGCGGTCGTAGCGGGAAAGACCGGGACGGGCCGGGCCGCCGCTATTCCCGGCGTGGCCGTTTGCGGGAAGACGGGGACGGCCCAGAACCCGCACGGTGAGGACCACGCCCTGTTCGTGGGCTACGCACCAGCCGGAGATCCCGAGATAGCGCTTGCGATAGTCCTCGAGAATGCCGGCCATGGAGGCGCAATGGCGGCGCCGCTGGCGAGAAAGATATTTTCGGCCTATTTCGACTCTCTCACCGTGATGGGGGCCGCCGGGGAGGAGAAGCGATGAGCGACAGGTCGCTGCAGAATCTCGACTGGCTCGTCCTGATGTCGACTCTACTCCTGATCGTGATCGGCCTGCTCAATCTCTATTCGGTCGGGCACGTTCCCGCCGAACTCAGAGAGACGTTCGAAGGCGGAAACATGAGGTTCTTCCAGAGACAGGTCATATGGAGCGTCATAGGCCTGGGTGTCATGTTCCTCGCCTACTTCATACCCTTCAGGTATTATGAGGGGGGCGCCGTGATATTCTACTTCACGGTACTCATCATGCTTGTGATCGTGCTCCTGATGGGAGCGGCCAAGGGATCGAGCAGATGGATAGTAATGGGAGGGTTCCGGTTCCAGCCGAGCGAGGTGATGAAGGTCTCCCTGGTCTTTCTTCTCGCGCGGTTTCTCGCCGAAAAGAGGCACGATCCCAACAGGTTGAGGATCCTCTCCGCGGCCACCGCGATGACCCTCGTCCCGTTCCTGCTCATCGTCAAGCAGCCCGATCTTGGAACGGCGCTCGTATATCCGGCCCTGCTGCTGACGATCCTCTACTGGCGGGGCCTCGACGAGGGACTGATGATCCTGATCCTCAGCCCGGTAGTCAGCGCCTTCCTCACCGTTTTCAGTCAGAGCGCCCTTCAGAGCGGCAATTACCCGTTCATTCTGCTGGCCTTCTTCGTCGGCATCCTGATAATCGCGTACAGGCGGCGGGAAAAGATTTTCCAGAGCATCTTCCTAGTGGCGGTGAACCTGTCCGTAATGCTCGTGATTCCTGCTCTGATAGAGCGTCTCAAACCTTACCAGCAACTGAGAATCCTCGCCTTTCTAAGGCCCGAGTCGGATATCCTCGGTTCGGGATGGCAGGTATACCAGTCGAAAGTGGCCGTCGGCTCGGGAGGCTTTCTCGGGAAGGGATTCCTCAGAGGGAGCCAGAAGCTTCTCGCCTTTCTTCCCGAGCGGCATAGCGACTTCGTATATTCGGTCCTGTCGGAAGAGGCGGGCTATATCGGCGCGATCAGCGTGCTCATCCTCTTCTCGGTCATAATCGTTCGCGGCCTCTACCTTGCCACCAAGGTCAAGAGCAGGTTCGCCTCGCTGGCCATCATCGGCATCTGCTCGTATTTCACTTTTCACGTGGCTGTAAACATCGGCATGACGATCGGGCTCGCACCGGTGACGGGCCTGCCCATACCCTTCCTGAGCTACGGGGGCAGCTCGATGCTGGTGAGCTGCTTCTTCATCGGGGTGCTTCTGAATTTCGGATCGAGCTTTTACGAGTATTGAGGAGGAACCGGCCTGAAAGAGATCGTGGAGAAGGTTCTCGACATGGCCGCCGACAGGGGGCTCGAATGCGAGATCTACGGCGAGGATGCTGAAAGCTTCCAGGTCGAGGTCTTCCGCGGAGAAGTCGAGTCGGTCGATCGGGCGAAGGAAGCGGGCCTTGGCATGAGGGCTGTCTGTGGTGGCAGGGTCGGGTTCGCGTGGACGTGCGATCTTTCCGACGAGGGGCTTGCCGTCCTTCTCACCGAGGCGGAATCCAACGCTGCATCGGGAGACGAGACGGACGTTGCCGTACTTGCCGATGGAGACGGCCGGGAGACGCCTGCCGGAGAGAAGCGGCAGTATCCGCGCGAGACGCCGGTGGAGATGAAGATAGAAGGCACCCTCGCCATGGAGGAGGCAGCGATTGCAGTCGACGGGAGGATCAAGGGGAGCGAGGGGGCGTCGTACTCCGAGGTGACATATACGATCTGCGTTGCCGGGACGAGGGGTTTCCTCAGGACGAGGTGTGGAGGTTATTGCTCCTGCTCGATCGGCGCGGCAGCCGCTTCGGACGGAGAGGTCAGGTCCGGGTGGGCGTACGCCCAGGCTCCGCTGCCCGGCATGCTCGACTTCCGGAAGACCGGGATCGAAGCGGGTGGCAGGGCTGCAGGGCTGCTCGGCGGTACGCCGATGCCGACTGGAAGATACGCCGTCGTATTCGATGCCCTCGCGTTTACCGAGATCGTCTCCCTGCTCGGCGAGGTCCTGTCCGCCGAGATGGTGGCCAGGGGATCCTCGGTCTTCCGCGGCAGGCTCGGTGGGAAGGTGGCGTCGGAAGTCTTCACGCTGATCGATGATCCCTTTCTCGGCGACGGGTGTTTCAACGCTCCCTTCGACGACGAGGGAGTTCCCTGCAGCAGAAGGGAGCTCGTTTCCGGGGGAGTGCTGGAGGGATTCCTGCATAACAGCTATTCGGTGAGAAAGCTCGGGCGGGGGACTGCCGGCAACGCTTTCCGAGGCTCGTTCAAGAGCATTCCCGTTCCCGGGACGACGAATCTTTTCGTCGGGCCGGGAACAGCCGATACGGATGAACTTGTCGAATCTCTCGGGAATGGTATATATATACAGGATGTGATGGGAATGCATACCGCCGATCCGATCTCGGGGGATTTCTCCGTCGGGATAACCGGGTACGAGGTCCGCGGCGGGAAGAAGGAAAGAGCGATCTGCGAGATGACGATAAGCGGAAACGTCGTGTCGCTTCTCGAGGGGATCGCGGCGACGGGAAGAGCGATCAGTTTCGCCGGGCGGGTCGGCTCGCCACCCGTTCTGGTCGAAGGGTTGAGCGTGAGCGGCAGATAGGAGAGGGCAATGCATCCGATTCTGATAGATCTGGGAAGGCTCAAGATATACTCGTACGGTTTCATGCTGGCGCTGAGCTTTCTGATCGGGATAGTGATCTCCTCCAGGCGCGCAGGCAGGCGCGGGATAAACCCCGACATCATCTACGATCTCAGCATCATCCTTGTTCTTGGAGCGGTGTTGGGCTCGCGGGGGCTCTACATCCTGACGCACATGGACCATTTCAACAGCATCGTGGATGTCGTCGCCATATGGCAGGGAGGCGCTACGTTTTACGGAGGCCTCATTCTCGCCGTGGCGGGCGCGATCGTCTTCCTCAGGATAAAGAAGATATCGTTCTTCCGCCTGGCCGACATCGGCGCCCCTTCGATCGCGGCGGGCGTGTTCATCACGAGGTGGGGGTGTTTCCTCAGCGGCTGCTGCTTCGGGAATCCGACGTCCTGCCCGATCGGGGTCGTCTTTCCCCCCGGATCGCCCGCCGGACACCATCATGCGGGAGTCCCGATCCATCCGACCCAGATATACTCGTCGCTCTACGGACTGGTAATATTCGTGATACTCATACTGCTCGACAGGAAGGAGCGCTTCGACGGGTTCCTCTTCGCCTGGCTCTGCATCCTGTACGGCATCGCGAGGTTCATCGTCGATTTCTTCCGTTTCTACGAGGACTCGGCCATTGTCGCCGGCGGCCTGACGGACAACCAGGTGATAAGCATCGTGCTGATCCTGCTCGGGGCTGTTTATCTCGCTGTTGGACAGGCGAGACAGGCGCGCGCGGCCTGACGGCGAAGGCTTTCCGGCCGGCCGGAAGGTGGAGGTGTGGTGGTGAGGGGATTCTGCCGTTTTCTGCTTGATTGTATGTTTCCACGCACATGCGTTTCCTGTGGCTGTTTCACCGGCGGCAACCTCGTCTGCGGCCTCTGCCGCGGGCAGATGGTCCGGGCGGATGAGGCATCCCGCCTGCCGGGGCGATGTTCCCCGGATGTGATTTCGCCTTTTCTCGCAGGCGACGTCCTTCTTGACCTTGTCAGGTTCCTGAAGTTCGAGGGCGGGACGGCGGCCGTGGGCTGGCTGGGCAGGGAGATGGCTGCTGCTCTCGAAGCTCGTCCCGCAGGGACAGGCGATGCCGTGATCGTCCCGGTGCCTCTGCACTGGACCAGGTTGATGCGCAGGGGCTACGACCAGGCCGGGCTGCTCGCCGCCGAAGTCTCACGGCGGACGGGGATCCCGCTTCGTCCCAGGGTGCTCGCAAGGATGAGAAGGACGATGGCGCAGTCGAGTCTCGATCGGGGGAACAGGCGGAACAACGTCGCCGGCGCTTTCCGCCTCAGGTCTGCCGGTCAGATCCGGGGCAGGGACGTGGTGCTGGTAGACGATCTCGTGACCACGGGCGAGACTGTTCGGGCCTGCTGTCTTGCGCTTTCCGGGGCACGGCCTTCCTCCGTGACCGTTCTCTGCGCCGGTCGGGCGCGGACGGGGAAAAATAAGGTTGAACGTTCCGGTTGCCATATGTTTGAATAGCCTGGAGAGACCGATCACTATGCATATGGGAGGGCGGATTGCTAGTAACAAACAAGGTGCTGCTCGACAAAGCGAAGGCGGGTTCCTATGCCGTCGGAGCTTTCAATATCAATAACCTCGAATTCGTTCAGGCGATCACATCTGCGGCAGCCGAGCTGGGCAGCCCGGCAATACTTGCCGTCTCGCAGGGAGCCATCAAGTACGCCGGTTTCGAGAATATCGTTTCGATGGTCAGGACCGTCTCCGACAACCTGAACATCGAGATCTCCCTTCACCTCGATCACGGACAGGATATGGAGATCATCGAGCGTTGTATAAACGGGGGATTCACGTCGGTCATGATCGATGGTTCAAACCTGCCGTTCGAGGAGAACATCGCTGTGACCCGCGAGGTCGTCGAGAAGGCTAAGCCGGCCGGCGTATCGGTCGAGGGAGAGCTTGGAAGGCTGGCCGGCATCGAGGACAATGTCTCGGTCGCCGAGCAGGACGCGATCTTCACCGATCCCGGTGAGGCGGCCGAGTTCGTCGAGAAGACGGGGGTCGATTCCCTCGCCGTGGCCGTGGGTACATCGCATGGGGCCTACAAGTTCAAGGGAGATGCGAAGCTCGCGATGGACAGGCTCAGCGAGATCGCTTCCATCGTTCCTGTGCCGCTTGTCCTGCACGGAGCCTCCGGCGTCAACCAGGAGCACGTGGCGATCGCCAACGAGTTCGGGGCGAAGATAGGCGCGGCGAAGGGCGTTCCCGACGAGGCGATATCCGAGGCGGTCAGGCGCGGCGCGGCAAAGGTAAATATAGACACCGACATGAGGATCGCCTTCACGGCATACACGCGCAAGTCGTTCGCCGAAAAGCCGGAGAACATAGATCCGCGCAAGTATCTCGGAGCGGCGAGAGACGCAGCCTTCGAGGTCGTAAAAGCGAAGATGAAACTTTTCGGAAGCGTCGGCAAGGCATTTGGCGAATGACGCGCCGTAACGGATCAAAACTCAAACACCGGAAAAGAGGAGGGTTCGAATGGCTATCAACGTAGCTATCAACGGGTTCGGCAGGATAGGAAGGCTCGTGTTCCGCGGCGCTCACAAGGACAGGCGATTCCGCATCGTCGCGGTAAATGACCTGACTGACTCGAAGACGCTCGCCCATCTTCTCAAGTACGACTCGGTCCACGGGCGGTATCCGGGGAAGGTCAACGTACTTAAGAGCGGCGACATCTCGGTCGACGGCAAGAGGGTCAAGGTACTCACCGAGCGCGATCCGGCTGCCCTTCCATGGGAAAAACTCGGAGTGGACGTAGTTATCGAATCGACCGGATTCTTCCGCAAACGCAAGGACGCGGCAAAGCATCTCGAGGCAGGCGCGAAGAAGGTCATCATCTCTGCTCCGTCCCCCGATCCTGATATCATGATCGTCATGGGCGTCAATCATACGAAATACCGCAAGAGCAGGCATCACATCATCTCTACCGCCTCGTGCACGACCAACTGTCTCGCGCCGGTCGTAAAGGTGCTCGACGACAGGTTCGGACTCGCCAACGGCCTGATGACGACGATCCATGCCGTCACGAACGACCAGGTCATTCTCGATATGCCTCACAAGGACCTGCGCAGGGGACGCGCCAGCAGTGTCTCGATGATCCCGACGACGACCGGTGCCGCCGCGGCGGTCGGCAAGGTCCTGCCGAAGCTCAACGGCAAGCTCAACGGCCTGGCCGTGCGCGTGCCGATTCCGGACGGCTCGCTCGTCGATCTGACCGTGACCCTGAAGAAGGCCACCACGGTGGAGAAGATCAACGCCGCTATGAAGAGAGCCTCGGAGGGCAAGCTGAAGGGAATCCTTGAATATACCGAGGACCCGATCGTGTCGGTCGACATCATCGGCAATCCGCACTCGTCGATATTCGACGGCCTGGCGACGATGGGCATCACGTCGAAGGTATTCAAGGTCCTCTCGTGGTATGACAACGAGTACGGATACGCGATGCGGATGGTCGACATGATGAGGATGCTGTTCAGGTAAAGCGCAGGGAAGACTGGAGGAGACTGTTGAGAAAGAAGATTCTGAGGGACGTGGAGCTCGATGGGAAAAGGGTGCTGATGCGAGTCGATTTCAACGTGCCGCTGACGAAGGACGGCGATGTCGACGACGACACCCGCATCAGGGCCGCCCTGCCGAGCATAAACTACATAGCGGAGCATGGAGCTTCTCTCGTCCTGATGTCTCATCTCGGAAGGCCCGAAGGCAAGCGCGTTCCCTCGATGAGCCTGAAGGTCGTGGCTTACCGGCTCGCCGAGCTTATCCATCATCCGATCAGGTTTGCCGAGGACTGCCTCGGCGACAAGGCTCTCGAGATGGCCTCCGCGCTGGCTCCCGGGGAGATACTGCTCCTCGAGAACCTCCGTTTCTACGAGGAGGAGACGTCAAACGATCCGGAGTTCGCGCGGAAACTCTCCGGGTACGGCGACATCTATGTGAACGACGCGTTCGGTACCGCTCACAGGGCTCACGCCTCCACCGAGGGCGTCACGCACTACTTCGACGAATGTGTGGCGGGGATGCTGATGGAAAAGGAGCTGATGACCCTCGATGGCCTGCTGACCGATCCGGACAGGCCGTTCGTGGCTGTTCTCGGTGGCGCCAAGGTCTCGGGGAAGATCGGACTTATCAGGAACCTGCTCGAGAAGGTCGACCGGATCCTCGTAGGCGGCGGGATGGCCTTTACATTCTTCAAGGCGCTCGGCCTCGAAATCGGCGATTCCCTTCTCGACGAGTCGTATATGGACATGTGCCGCGAGACGATGATGAAGGCGGGAAGCGGCGGCGAGAAGAGGATATTCCTTCCGGTCGACTGTATCGTGGCGAGGGAGATCGACAACGACGCGGAGCACAAGACCGTGTCGACCGGCGACATCCCCGAGGGGTGGACCGGCGTCGATATAGGCAGAAAGACTGTCGATGTCTTCCGTGACGAGCTGATGAAAGCGAAGACGATCTTCTGGAACGGCCCGATGGGTGTATTCGAGATGTCGAACTACGCCGAGGGTACGAAAGAAATAGCCCGCGCCATAGTCGATGCGACGGCGGCAGGCGCGAAATCGGTGGTGGGTGGGGGCGACAGCGTCTCCGCGCTCGCGAGGCTGCACTTCAAGGACAGGGTCACGCACGTATCGACCGGAGGAGGAGCCTCTCTCGAGCTCCTGGAGGGAAAGGTCCTGCCGGGTGTCGAGGCCCTGAGCGACGCCTGAGCGTCGAATATCCGTAAAAAGGAGAGGATCGGAGTGAGAAGGACGATAACAGCCGGCAACTGGAAGATGAACATGGACCACATCGAGGGCGCCTCCCTGGCGAAGGATATCCTCGCGGGCCTCGAGGGCAGGGATCCGGCATGCGAGGTCATCCTGATACCTCCTTTCACCACCCTTCCTGCGGTTGTGGAAGCCCTTGAGGGCAGCCGCGTACTGACAGGCGCGCAGAACCTCTGGTACGAGGAAAAAGGCGCCTTCACCGGCGAAATATCGGCCGGGATGATACTCAACCTCGGATGCAGGTATGTCCTGGTGGGGCACTCGGAGAGACGCCACGTGATCGGAGAAATGGGGGATATCCTCTCGAAAAAACTGCGGGCGGCCCTGTCCGGCGGCCTTTCACCGATCTACTGCGTCGGGGAGACCCTCGAAGAGAGGGAGAACGGCATGGCTTCCACGATCGTCACGGAGCATATCGAGAGGGTCCTCGAGGGTCTTTCCGTTGAGGAAATGGGCCGTACCGTGATCGCCTACGAGCCCGTCTGGGCTATAGGCACGGGAAAGACAGCTACTCCGGACGATGCGGGAGCGATGCACGCCGTCATCCGCGGCGTCCTTGCGAAGATATTCGGAGCGCCGGTCGCTGGAGAGACGCCTATCCTCTACGGCGGGAGCGTGAAGCCCGGAAACGCCGCCGAACTTCTCGCAATGGAGGATATCGACGGGGCCCTCGTCGGCGGTGCTTCTCTCGACGCGGAATCGTTCCTCGGCATCGTATTTCCCGCCTGAACAGGCCCTTTCAGCTACCAAAGGGCAGCACAAATCATTTGACTGCCCCCCCCTTATCTATTACACTACTCTTTTAAAAAGGGCTGGTATTGAATGTTGTTTAACGTGTTTGTGCTAATACACATCGTTACCTGTGTACTACTCATCGTTGCTGTGCTGATGCAGTCGAGCAAAGGCGGCGGCCTGTCCGGTGCCTTTGGCGGCGGGGGAGGCCAGGCCATCCTCGGTGGGCGGGAGACCGCCACCTTCCTCAGCAGGGCCACGACGTATCTGGCCGTTATATTCATGTGCACCTCGTTGTCGCTGGCGTTCCTGTCCGCCGGAAGGGGAGGAAAGGTGGCCGAGAGCGCACTGAGAAAGGCCGCGCAGCGCCAGGAGTGGGGCGGCATGGTTCCAGAGGAACGCAAGGACATCGATGATGTCATCGGAAACGTTCCCTCAGCGGACCAGCAGCAGGAGACGACACCGGAGGGAGAGCCTGTCGAACAGCAGGATCCCCCGCAATAGAGAAATTCGTAAATATCGCCGAGGTGGTGGAACTGGTAGACACGCTACTTTGAGGGGGTAGTGGGTGAAAACCTGTGCGGGTTCGAGTCCCGCCCTCGGCATTTGAATAGACGGAGGCCATATGCGCCTCCTTTTTTTTGGAAAGACGCGGGAACAGGATGAAAAATCCTTTACACATTCCCGTGCTCTGTTTTACGCTTCAGCATTCCTGAACCAATGGCGCGGAGGTGGTTACAGATAATATGAACGCTTTCATAGAGGCAAACGCGAATCTACTCCTGCCGGCCGCCCTGATACTGGGCGCTGCCTCGGTTGTGGCGGTAATCGTACTGGCCGTTAAGATGCATAGCATGAAGAAGCCCTTCAGCGAGATGGCCGGACTGTACGATGATATCGGCACCGAGAGTTCGCTTCAGCTCCTCCTCAAGGGAGTCGACGAGAACCGCGAGTTTATAAAGGGGCATGGAGAGGACCTGAAGGTGATCCTCACGAAGCTCGAAGGATGCTTCAAGAGGATCGGGATGGTGAAATACAACGCTTTCGAAGATATCGGCGGCAATCAGAGCTACTCGATCTGTATACTGACCGGGGAGAAGAACGGGTTCATGCTGACGAATCTCGTCGGAAGGAACTCGACGCGGGGTTATGCCATCGAGGTCAAAGCGGGCGAGCCGGGGCGCAAGCTCGGGGACGAGGAGACCGAGGCGCTCGCTTACGCGCTGCGGCCGCTGGAAGATTAAGCAGAGCCGGCTCTTCATGTTTATCCATCACCCCACCGCACACACCATCACACATATAACACCTTGAAATAAAAGGGAATAAAGAAAATGAAGAGTGCGGCCTAATGCACGGGGTCGGAGTCGTCGTCGCGGTTGCGCTCCTCCTCTGAGTACTTCTCGAGGATGTGCCGCTCCGTCTCGGAGAGGTTTTCGTATCCTTTCTCGGAGATCTTGTCGAGGATCGAGTTGATCTTCTCCGCACTGGATTCCTTCCGGCCGGTGGAAGGATCCTGCTCGTTGCGGTCAAGGCTTATTTTCACCGGGATCTTCGAGAAACTGTCTCTGATGAAGTTGCGGAAATGCCTGAACTGGTACTCGCCCCGCATAATGATCATGGCGGCTGCCATGCCGCCGAGGTGGGCGAAGTGAGCGATATTTCCCGTACCGCGGATCCCCAGGATGAGAGAGAGCAGTATCAGTCCTATCACCAGTGTGCGGGCCTTGACGGGAAATACGAACCAGAGCAGCAGCCGCTGGTTGGGGAACATGATCGCGAACGCCAGCAGGATTCCGTAGGCCGCCGCGGAGGCTCCTAATACGGGTGTGTTGAAGGCGAATATGAAGCTGAAAGCGGCGCCGCCGAGACCGCAGGCGAAGTAGAATCTCAGAAAACGGCTGCTTCCCCAGACCTGCTCGAGTGTCTTCCCGAACATCCAGATAACGAACATGTTCAGGCCGAGGTGCCGGATGAAGCTGTCGTGGAGGAACATGTAGGTGAGCACCTGCCAGACGTAGCCGCGGGTCAGCACGAGTTTCGGCGTAAGCATGAGATATTTCGATATCTGCGTCCCGACCGGAAGCTGCTGGAAGATGAACACCACAACATTGGCTATGATCAGGCGTACGATGACGCTGTCCAGCGGATTGCCGCGCCTCTGAAAATTAGAAAAATTCCTGTTACCGTACATTCCTGTTCCTCGCGGTTCTCATCCTGCAAGCTTCTCAATGGATAATAACGAAAAGGTCCCTTACGGGCAAGACACCATACATCCGATTTTAACTCGACCGGGTAACAGAGATATGCTAGTTTTTTACGCGAGGTGATAAAAGGTGGCCAGGTATTTCATGATCGGTCTTATGACTTCGATCCTCCTTCACGGCGCCGCTGCTGCGCAGACGATCTATGAGGTAAAGGCCGATGGGAGCGGCGACGCCCCGACGATCCAGGCCGCAATAGATATAGCCCTTTCAGGGGACGTTATCGTCGTATGGGGCGGTTACTACAGCGAGGACGACCTCCTCGTCGACGGCAAGGATATCCACTTACAGAATCTGAACGGTATTCCGGTGATCATATCCTCGAGCTACCGCCAGGGGACGGGCATCACGTTCAGGGATGTCGGCATGTCGTCGAACCTTCTCGGATTCGAATTCAGGGAGTTCGCCAGGGGGATATCGATCGAGAACTGTGCGGGCATATACTGGTATTGCAACATCATCGACTGCGGCACCGGTATAGAGGTCTCCGGGCCTTCATCGGCGCCGAGCATCATGTTCAGTCTGCTCGAATCGTGCGGCACGGGGATCAGAGTACTCGATGGATCGGGTGTCTCAGTGAGGAATATGACTTTAGTAAGCGCCGTCACGGGGATCGAGGTCCTCGGTGGCTCTTCCACCCTGATCAGGAGTATCATCCACGGGTGCGATACCGGCGCGCTGTGCTCGGGAGGGTCCATCTCTCTGAGCTGCAACAACTTCTATCTCAATACGGCGGATTACAGTGGATGTGCAGCAGGGGTCGACGATTTCTACGACGAAACCTGGTTCTGCTACGACGTCGGAGGATCGCCGGGGCCGTACTATCTTCATATCGACTCGCCCTGCTGGGCGGAGAACAACGCTTGCGGCGTCGATGTGGGGACGTATACGCAGTCGCCCGGATGCACGGGTACCGCAGTGGAGGAGACGAGCTGGGGCGCCATCAAGAAGATGTATCGCTGAACATTTCACGCGATCTGATCAACCCCGAAAGCAAAAGGAGCAAATCATGCGCAGATGTATTGTCGCACTTGCGGCGTCGATTCTCGTCGTATCAGCGGTGGTCCATCTCCTCCAGGGGGGCGTCGTGAAAGGGCAGAAGTCGGACTCGTCGGAAACGGTATTCTACAACTGCCGGGTATACACGATGAACGAGGATCAGCCAACCGCAGAGGCGGTCACGATCCAGGACAACAGTATCCTCTTTGTCGGTACCAGCGAAGAGGCGCTGGCCGCGGCGGGCCCCGGTGCGGTGAAATTCGACCTGAACGGTCTGACAGTAATCCCAGGGCTCGTCGACGCCCACGCGCATTTCATCGGGTACTCGGCCAGCCGGGCGGCGCTCGACCTGAACGGGACTGTCTCGATCGGGCAGATCCGGGACAGGCTGGCGGCCAGGGCGGCAGAGACCCACAGGGGCCGGTGGATAACGGGCAGGGGCTGGGACCAGAATGACTGGGAGAAGAAGGATTTTCCGCGCAGGAGCGATATCGATCCGGTCAGCCCGGAGAATCCCGTGCTGCTTACGAGAGTCTGCGGCCACGCGGCGATCGCCAATTCGATGGCTCTCGAAGCGGCAGGAATAGGACGCGGCACTCCCGACCCGGATGGCGGGAAGATCGAAAGGGATGCCTCTGGAGAGCCCACAGGAATACTGCTGGACGAGGCGATCTCGCTCGTGCGGGATGTCGTGCCGGCACACACCCGTGAAATGAAGAAGAGTCTCATGGTATCCGCCGCGCACGCATGTCTTGCCGCCGGCCTGACAGGGACGCACGAGATGGGGATCGGCAGCGAGACTGTTGGAATCTATCGCGAGCTCTACGAGGCGGGGGAGCTTCCGTTCAGGATCACAGCGTATTACGACGGAGACGCAGACGATCTCGACTCCGTGCTCACTGCCGGACCCGGCGAGGATTTCGCGGACGGCATGTTCTCGATTGCAGGAGTGAAGTTCTTCGGGGACGGTTCTCTCGGGGCCAGGAGTGCCGCGATGCTCGAGGATTACTCGGACGACCCTGGAAACAGGGGGATTGTCGTAACCGATCCCGAAGTGCTTTATAAAAAGGTGCTCGCCTGCCACAGAGCCGGGTTCCAGGTAGCGACCCATGCCATCGGGGACAGGGCCAACCGTGCCGTACTCGATATCTACGAGAAGGTGCTCGAGGAGGAGCCCGGCAGCGGCCTGCGGCATCGCATCGAGCATGCGCAGATACTTTCCCCTGAGGATATCGGAAGATTCGCGTCTCTCGGCGTTATCCCCTCGATGCAGTTCACCCACTGCACCTCTGACATGCCGTGGGCCGGCGACAGGGTGGGAGACAGCCGTCTCGAGGGAGCCTATGCCTGGAGGTCGCTGATGAACGCGGGATCACGGATACCGGGAGGTTCCGACTACCCGGTCGAGTCGATCGATCCACTCCTGGGAATATATGCCGCCGTGACGAGACAGGATCTCAGCGGCAGCCCCGCCGGCGGATGGATGCCGGACCAGCGGCTTGCCATAGAGGAAGCGGTCAGGGCCTTTACAATCGACGCGGCATGGGCAGCGGGCCAGGAGAAGGAGAGGGGCTCGATCGAGAAGGGGAAGCTGGCCGATCTGACCATCCTGGGCGCTGACATCATGGAGATAGAGCCGGGTGAGATCCCCGGGACAGAGATCATTGCCACGATCCTTGCGGGGAGGATAGAATACAGGGCCGAAGGGGCGCGCTTCTGATCGAATCCCGGAAGCTACTTTATCTCACGGAGCATCACCGATCCATCGGTAGTGCGGATCCTTATCTTGCCCTTTCCACTGCCCAGTTTTCCGGACATCCAGTTGTTTCCCGTCTGCACATCCTTCGCCGAAGGCAGATCGGTGCGTATCCTGCCGTCGTCGACGTCTATCGAGAACGCCGCCGATATGCTGCTCTGCAGGCTCAGATCGATGTCTCCGTCGTCGGTCCTTATGTCGAGATCGAGCTTATCCGTCTTCAGGAGCTCTATATCGAAGTCCCCGTCCTCGGATTTGAGATCCATCACATTCGTCTTGATGCGGAACAGCTCGGTATCTCCGTCGTCGACCTCGATATAGAAATCGCCCTCCGAATCGCGGATCCGGATATCTCCGTCGTCGAACTGGATGCGGCATTCACTGAACCTTCCGCGGTTCACATCGAGGCGCCCGTCGTCTCCGATGATATCGATGGAGCCCGAGTGGCCGTCGAGTGAGACGTCTCCGTCTCCCGTCCTTATCCTCGTTTTTTCAGGCTCGCATCTGTAGAGCCTGATCTCACCGTCGTCGAGCCTGATCTCTATCTGGCCGGTCCACTTCTCGACGTCGATGTCTCCGTCGTCCCCATGCAGATCGAGCTCGATATATCCCGGCGCCGATATCGTATAGGTGTAATCCTTGAGGATGAAGATCTGCAGGCCCATGAACCCGCTCTTCGATTCCCTGCCTGTCACCTCGATCACGCCGTTCTTTTCCTTGAACTCCACGGTGAAATCCTGCTTCGAGTCGTCACCGAAGCCCTTGTGCTCGGCGTGGTAATGGACGGTGATCTCGACGACGTTCCTGTCCCACGGTGTTATCGTGACGTCTCCATCGCCGTGCCTCAATCGCAGCACCGAGCCGCGTTCGACCTCGAAACTCTCGTTGAAATCACGTACTATCTCCCCGCCCGCAGCGGGAACGGCTGTTACGAGGAGCAGCGCCGCTGCCGCGGCGCAGAAGATCTTTGTCTGATTCATCAGGTACCTCCATGTGTATCTGATTACGTTACAACGTTGATATTGTTTCAGGAGGGCATTCTCTCCATCAGGAGGTAGGGGGGCATGCCGGCATTTTCGAGAAGAAGCTTCCTGATCTTCTCCCTGGGCTTGCCGCCCGCCCGGTCGACTGTCGCCTTCTTAACCATCAATTCGGCCGTCATGATCGCTATTCCCTCGAACGCTGAAACGGGGGAGACAGACGCCCGGATCACCTCCCGGTCGATCTGCGTCTCGTCAAGGGAGGTGATCTCCCTGAGGTATTCCGCCGCCGCCTCTGTCGTGAATTTTCCCGAGTGCAGACGGAAGACGAGGATCATCCTCGCCAGCGCGGTTACCCGCTCCGTAGTATGTATCATGTTAAGCTGCATGCGCCGTTCGGGGATCAGTCCCGTCAGGTCGCTTGAATTGTGGGCTTTCCATGCGTATCTGTACGTCTCCGAACTGAATATCCTCCTGATGGGCGAGTCGTCCCTGCACGTCTTTCTGTCGGGGGCAGACATCAGCGAGGAAGAGAGCAGAAACTCGTAGATGAGGCGGTCGATGGTGTATTCCCGCCCGGCCGGAACGTACACCGAAGGAAGGCAGTTACGGAGCTCACCGGGGCCGAAGGCCCACCTTATCTCTCTCTCGGGGATGACCGGGAGGGTGAGATAGGGGTTCACCGGCACCCTCAGTGGTATCCATGTCTCTTCGTATGCGGCCAGCGGCGAGCGCGGTTTCTTTTTCCTGCCGAAGGTCCGTCTCGAGGATAGTCCGTCCTCGATCCCTCCGAGGAGGGAATCCGCCAGATCTATCGATATATAGACGTTCTTTTCCCCCTGATCGGTCACGGCTGCGCCCGCAGGCGCGATCTGCCTGGAAAGTCGTCTCGTGATCTTCTCGGCATCGGCGACCATCTTCGCCGAGTCGAAGTCGAGGTGTTCGGAATATATGAGGATCCGCGAGAGCTCTTCCATCCCCATTATCAGCCTGGCGCTCGTCCTGACCTCGAGAAGATCGTTGACGATATCCATATACCTCTGGACTGCTCCGCGGGCCGGCTCGAGCTCGGCGACCGGCCCGCCGTACCGCTGCTCCGCCATCTGCGCGAGGCGCGGCATCCTGCCGGAGAGGATTTTGAGCCGTCTGGCCGCCTCCTCGAGATGGGTGCCTCCCGGTTTCTTCAGAAATGCCGATGCATTCTCCACGAGGACCGGAAGGAGGCTGATACGCGCCGCCCAGGCCAGCCGCTCGCCGTCGGCGGGCGGCCATGGTCTTGCGGGCAGGCCCATCAGCGCTTCCTCGATCATCCAGCAGTAGAGAAGAGGATTATCAAGACAGGTTCGCGACTGCGTGAGTGCGAAGCGCTCGCCCTTCATCCAGTCGCTGATAAGGATCGATTCGTCGAAGCGGCCGTCGTCAAGGTCGTCAGCCGGTATGATCGAGACAGCCGCCAACAGAGTGTCTATTACCGTCATCGCGTGCTCTATCTCGGCGGGAGAGAATGTGAACAGGAGTGAATCGGCGCCTTCGAGACCGAGCCTCGAGGCGCGCAGTGGATGCATGCTGACGTAGAGGGACACAGCGTCGTCCGCTATCGAGTCGAACGCTTCCCTGGAGATATCTGTGGTCGACCGTTCGCCGCATCCCGCAAGGAAGGGAAGCAGGGTCAGAAAGGCCGCAGCGTCCCTGATGAACCTATTACTCATGATTAATTATATATACTCGACACACCCCGTTAGTAAACCCCTTTCGCTCCGTGTTTTTGCTGACAAGGAATGATTATTCACATACAATCGGTCGTATGGATGAAGGAAACGGGAAGACGCGGGAGAAAAAACGCGGCAGGGGTCACCTGATCAGCCAGAGGACCGCTGTCATGACCATATCGATCCTGCTCGGCGCGTGCGCGGCCGGATGGATCATGACCGAGTTCTTTCCTCCTGACCTGCCGTACCGGAGGGAGTTCTTCAGGCAGCGATGGGGCGATACGGCCCTGTCATGGATCGAGACACTGAAGCTCTACGATCCGTTCCATTCCTTCTGGTTCAGCGGGGTGCTTGCACTCTTCTTCGTCGTTCTTCTCCTCTGCCTCGCTACGAGGTGGAAGGGGATGATCTCGAAGAGCTTCCGTGTGACGCTGCCCCACAGACCGGCGAAGGCGGGGCAGGACCGCCCCGGGTTCGAGATACCCCTGGGTGAAGCGGCCGGCTGGAAGGACGACAAGGATCCTGTGTCCCATTACGGCAGGAAGTTCGGCCAGGCCGCTCCCGTTTCGGGCGAGGCGATCGGCGGGATACTCGGGATGGTCAAAAAGGTATTCAGATCGAGGGGCTATGGCTTCGTATCGAGGAGGGACGGGGACTCGGTGGTGTTCGCCGCTGCGAGCGGGCGGTGGCGCCATCTCGGCAACCTGATCTTCCACGCCGGGCTCCTCGTGATCACGATCGGCGGCGTCGTCGGGAGCAGGATGGGCAGCAGCGAGATCCTCTATGGAAAGATGGGAGACACTCTGCCGATCTCCGGAGACGGATCCATGCTGAGGATAGACGGCTTCAGGATAATGATGGCAGGCAAGATGCATGTCAGTGATTATATTACCACGGTGACGGTTCTGGACGGTTCGGGAAATACGGCCGCTGCGGCCGAGATCGAAGTAAACCATCCCCTGCGGTACGAGGGGACGAGTATCTACCAGAGCTCGTATTATCTGGCCGAGGACGAGTTCTTATGGGCCCGCGTCATGGTGTCCCCGCCGGATACCGTGGCCCCGGTGATATTAACGCTGAGGCCGGGCATGACCGAACCGGTTCCCGGCACCGATCTGACCATGACGACCGGCAGATTCCTGCCCGATTTCCGGATGACCGAGGGAGGCCCGAGATCGGTCAGCGCTGCGATGAACAACCCGGCGCTCGAGATTATTCTCGAAGGCCCGGAGGGGAGCACATCGGGATGGACCTTCCTGCTGTTTCCCGATTTCGGGACTGAGTTCAAACGGCTTGATTCGATCAAGTTCGAGGATATCGAGCCTGTATACTATACGGGGCTGGAATTCACCAGAAATCCGGGAGCGCCCCTCTTCATGGCTGGGATGATACTGGGAGCGGCGGGCCTTCTCCTGCTCTACATGTTCGACTACAGGGTCGTGCACGGCAGTATCGACGGAACAAAACTGAC
Source organism: uncultured bacterium (assembly GCA_965371515.1). Classification (GTDB taxonomy): domain Bacteria; phylum Krumholzibacteriota; class Krumholzibacteriia; order Krumholzibacteriales; family Krumholzibacteriaceae; genus JAUWCL01. The sequence goes on from CBDUYR010000001.1 coordinate 136,468, forward strand.
CGTCACTGGAGTGACTGCCAGATGGAAGGTCAGTTTCGCCGATCAGCTCGAGAAGATCGAAAGAGAGATCACCGGAGCGATCGAAAAGGAGAGTGCGATTTGAGTGGAACGGCCGACATCACACTGTTCTGGTACGCCTTCTGGCTGTACCTCGGCTCGTTCGTGCTTTTCGCCGTCCACGCCGCGTCGGGCAGCAGGAGAGTGGGGATCGCCGCGTCGGTCCTTTTCTCAGGGGGACTCGTCTTCAACACGGCCGGGCTCGCGGCGAGATGGTGGATAAGCACTCATCCCCCGTTCGCGACGATGTACGAGTATGCCGTGGTGATGGCCTGGGTGATCGCCCTCTCGTTTGTTATTATCCTCGCGCGTTACCGAAAGATGTCGATCGGTGTGTTCGTTTCGCCGGTGCTGATAATTATCATGGTGATAGCCTCGATGCTGCCTAAAGAAGTGTCGAAGCAGTTGATGCCGGCGCTTCAGAGCTACTGGTTCTACATCCATGTGACGATCGCCGCTGTCTCCGAGGGAGCTTTCCTGGTAGCCGCCGGTGCGGGGGCGATGTACCTGATAAGGGGGGAGAAGGACAGGGGCGGCCGTGTCCTGCCATCGAAGGATCTGCTCGAGGAGCTCATATCGAGGGCGATCCGGTTCGGATACCCTCTCTTCTTCATCGGGGCTCTTTTCGCCGGGGCGATCTGGGCGAGGAACGCATGGGGCAGATTCTGGAGCTGGGACCCGAAGGAGACCGGAGCGCTGGTCATCGCTCTCTACTATACTCTTGTCCTCCATCAGAACGTCAGGGGGAAATGGAGCGGCAAAAAACTCGCCGTAGCTTCCATAATCGGACTGGTGATCATTCTGTTCAGCTTTCTCGGCAATCTTTTTCTCGGTGGATTACACGCATATATCTGATCGTTGAGATCTTGTTTTCCTGCAGGAAAGGGGGCTTCTGATGAATGTGAAGGAAGCCATCGAATCGCGCAGGGCCTGGCGCTCGCTCGAGCCCGTCTCGATAGACAGGGAGACGATCGAGGAGCTGGCCCGGTGTGCATCGCTGTCTGCGTCGTGCTACAACAAGCAGCCGTGGAGGTACGAGTTCGTTGCGGGCGGCGCGAAACTCGACGAGATGCGCGGCGCGCTTGCGAAGGGGAACGAGTGGGCGAAGAAGGCGTCTATGATAATAGCTGTCCACTCGAAGGCCGAGGACGACTGTATCGTGGCGGGAAAAGAGTACTATCTCTTCGATACGGGCATGGCCACGGCGCTGCTAATTCTCAGGGCGGTGGAAATCGGCCTCGTCGCCCATCCGATCGCCGGGTTCGACGAGGAGGAAGTCAAGGCGGTACTCGGCCTGAGCGGCGACGAGACGGTCATCACTCTCATCATCGTCGGGAAACACGCCGCTGAGATCGATCCGGACCTCACCGAATGGCAGAAGGAATCGGAGGCGCAGAGGCCCGAAAGGCTGCCCCTGGAGAAATTCGCTGGAATATTCGAATGACCTTCCCGTCGGCTGCCGGGACAGACAACCCACTGGCATACTAAATGCAATAAAATCTTCCGGATAAGTCCGTTCATGGGTCGGGTGGACTCGATAAAAGGACACAGGCAGTCGTTCCGGAAGGAGAATGGTATGCCGCGCCTGCGGAAAGCGATCGCGTTGGTCGCAACAACAACATTATTGATAACGTATTGCGGATGCGGTGGTGAAGGCGGCGGGAATATGCCTGACAGGCCCGCGGACGGCGGTCGGCTTGTCATCGGGATGCAGCAGGAGCCCGAGATCCTCAACGAGGCCGTCAACAGCATGGTCGCCGTAGTCTATGTATGCAACCTGTTGTTCAGCAAGTTCGTCAAGCACGATGACTCGATGCGGCTCGTGCCCGATCTGATCACCGAGATCCCCACAGTGGAGAACGGGGGCATCTCGGCCGACTATCTCGTTTACACCTATCATCTCAGGAAAGACGCACTATGGCATGACGGCACACCGGTGACCTCGAAGGACGTGGAGTTCTCGTACCGCGTGATGACCCATCCCGGAATCAACGTCGAGACGAGGCAGGGGTGGGACATTGTCGACAGCGTAGAGACCCCCGACCCGTACACGGTGATATTCAGGCTCTCCGAAGTATACGCGAACTTCGCCGGCGATTGTTTCTACGACGAGTCGGTCCTTCCCGAGCATCTGCTCTCGGATGCGCTGGGCGAGGGATTCCAGGCGCACCCCTTCCACACGGCGCCGGTCGGTTCGGGTCCGTTCGTATTCCACGAGTGGGTCTCCGGCTCGCATATTACCGTCAGGGCCAACGGCGATTACTATGGAGACGGTCCCTGCCTCGACGAGATCGTCATCAGATTCGTTCCCGACGGAAACGCGCTCCTCATGCAGCTCGAAACAGGTTCGGTCATGGGAATCGACAACGCGCCGGACGAGCTCCTTGCCCTGGCGGACGGCCTGGCGGGAATCAGAGTCTACAGAAACCCGGCCCTCTTCAACGAGCATCTCGACGTTAACTGCGAGAACGCAATACTGGCGGACAGGAGGGTGAGGAAGGCGATCGCCGTCGCGATAGACAGGGAAGAAATTTCGGAGAAGATATACAACAGGGTCTGGATACCGGCGTACAGCGACGAGCATCCCGGCTCCCCCTATCACAACGACTATGGAAGCATGGCGCTCCGGTACGACCCGCCGGAGGCGCGGCGACTCCTCGCCGAGGCCGGCTGGAAGGATACCGACGGCGACGGCATAAGGGAACGCGGCGGCGAGAGGCTCGAGCTCGAGATAACCTCCACGGCGGGAAGGACGAACAGGGAAAGGACCCAGATCGTGCTGCAGAAGCAGCTCGCCGAAGTCGGTATCGACCTGAAGATCAGGAATTATCATCCGACTGTTCTTTTCGGCAGCTGGGACGATCGCGGAGTGCTGAAGAGGGGGCGGTTCGAACTGGCCCTCTACGCTTTCCTGACGCCTCCCGACCCCTCGACGAAGGAGGGGAGCTACTCGAGCGATTTTATTCCGCCGAAGGGACAGAACAACTCCAGATTCAGGGACGGGGAACTGACCCGGCTTCTCTCCGAGGGAAGTTCGACGGTCGGTTTCGAGGAAAGAAAGAAGATATACGACGAGGTCGCCCGCATCCTCGCCGAGGAGCTGCCGGTCATCCCCCTTCTCTGGGTGACCCAGCTCGACGCGATGCCGGCGGCACTCGAGAACTACAGGCCCAACCCGACTCAGTCGGGCGATACGTGGAATGCCGCGCAGTGGAAGCTGGCGCGTGAGGAGGAAAAGGGAAGATGAGAGGCTGGCGCAGGTTCCTGACCTTCATAGTCGCGATAGTCCTGGCGATCGCGGCCCTCTATTTTCTCCGCCCCCGGGGCAGGGACGAGGGAGTGAGCGTGACATTTCTCGGCGGGGCCCGCGAGGTAGGCGGTTCGTGCATACTGGTATCAGGCGGGGGGGTGTCGTTCCTCGTCGACTGCGGCGCGTTCGGTGACGCCGGGGACGGGATAGTGCCCGATGATCCTTCGGCCGTTTCCTTCATGATCCTTACACACGCGCATTCCGATCACTGCGGGAAGATACCGGAGCTTTTCGCCGCCGGGTTCGACGGAGAGGTCTACTGCACGCCGGAGACGGCGGAGCTCGTGCCGATAATGCTGAAGATGTCGAGGAGCTTCGACAGGAGCCCGGTCGGCCGCGACGATTTCGACAGGGCGCTCGCTTCGATGAGGCCCGTTCCCTTCGACGAGGTAAAGACGGCCGGTCCGGTCACCTTCGTTCTGCGGAGGGCGCAGCACCTGCTCGGCGCCGCATTCGCCGAGGTCGAGATCGATACGGGACACAAAACCTCGAGGATCATCTTCTCGGGCGATCTCGGTTCGGGCGGGGCGATACTTCTCCCGCCCCTGGAGAAGCCGGCAGCGGCCGATTACGTCGTCGTGGAGTCGACATACGGCGGCAGGATAAGGGATATCGAACGGAGCGACCTTGAGACGAGGTATGGAGAGTTCGGCAGGGCGGTAGGCTCCGCCCTCAGATCGGGCGGCGACGTCCTGATCCCGGCCTTCACGCTCGGAAGAACGCAGGAAGTGATCGCGGCGCTCGACCTTTTCACCGACAACGGAACGATACCGCCGGGCACCGAGATATATTCCGACAGCCCGACGGCAAAAAAAGTGAGCGACGTTTTCAGGAACCACCCGGAGAGCCTGTCTGAGACGGCCCACTCGATGTACGGCGGCGACGTACTGAAGAGGACGTACCACAGGGAAGTGCGGAGCAAGACTTCGATGAAGGTCCACGGCCGCAAGCACAGGCCGACCGTGTTCATATCATCGAGCGGAGACCTGGCGCATGCGAACTCACCGCGCCACCTGGTCAGGATGGCCGGCGACAGGCGGAACCTGCTCTGCATCGTCGGATGGCAGTCGTACGGGTCGGTCGGCAGGAAGCTCGCCGAGGGCGACAGCACCGTGCTGGTCAGGTACCGTGAGGCCGGGGAGACGAAGAAGGTATGGATCTCTCCCGCCCTCGAGGTGAGGAAGTTCAATGCATTCTCGAGCCATGCCGACCAGGATGATCTTGTCCGCTGGACCGGCTCCATCGATGGGCTCAGGGCGGCCTTTCTCGTCCACGGCGAACCGGATCAGGCCGGGGCCCTGGCTGAGAGGCTGGAAGCGGATCTCGGCATCGAAACAAAGATACCGGAAGCGGGAGAGACGGTCTTTCTCCCGTCCAGATAGGGAAGAACGATGGGATCGAGCATCATAAAGAGACTCGCGATGGCGGTGCCGCTCGTCGTGCTCGTGTCGATCGTCACGTTCACGCTCCTGCATCTCGCGCCAGGAGGTCCCGCGGGAGTCGTGTCGGGCAATCCGAAGGCGACCGGCGAAGACATCTCGCGCATCAGGGAGAACTACGGCCTCGACCGGCCCCTGCCGATTCAGTACCTGATGTGGTCCAGGCAGGTTTTTCTCAGGCTCGATTTTGGCAGGAGCTATGTGACGGGCCGCCCCGTCTCGGCGATGATCGCCGAGCGTGTCCCCGCCACCCTCGAGCTGATGGGAGCGGCGCTCCTTCTCGCGGTAGGGGTGGGAGGAGTGCTCGCCGTCGTCTCCGCGCTTCGCGGAGGCGACAGGACCGACGGGTTCTTTACCATCGTCACAACGGCGGGCATCTCCGTGCCGGTCTTCTGGCTCGGACTCATTGCCATCTATATATTCTCGATAAGACTCGGCCTGCTGCCCGCCGGCGGCAGGGCTGTGGGCGACGGCGTATCGCTGGCTGAAAGGCTGCGCCATCTGGCGCTGCCCGCTTCAGTGCTCTCGATCGCCTGGCTTGCCACGTGGAGCAGGTATCTCAGGTCCGGGCTGATCGAATCGCTCGGCGGGAGTTACATACGCACCGCCCGTGCGAAGGGGCTTGCCGAGAGGACAGTCGTTCTCAAGCACGCCCTGCGGGGAGCTGTGCTGCCGGCTGTGACGGTCCTCGCGATGCAGATCCCCGCGCTGTTCACAGGCGCGGTCATAACTGAAACGGTGTTTGCCTGGCCCGGCATGGGAAGGCTCTTCTATGAGGGGCTCCAGAGGCAGGACTATACGAGGGTTCTCGGGATAGTGGTGATCGCGTCCATTATGATCATCCTGATGAATACGGCAGGCGACGTCCTCAACATGATCCTCGATCCGAGGACGCGGCCGGGCGGCGAAGCAGCAGCCCGCGGGGGAGGTGAGGCGCGGTGAAACGTATGATATTCTGGCCGGCGATAATGCTGGTCCTCATCATCGCCGTCTCGGCATTCGCGCCGATGCTCAGTCCCTGGCAGCGCGACGCCATCGATCTCGACAGCATCGCCGCGCCCCCTTCGGGGACGCATCCTCTCGGGACCGACAGTCTGGGCAGGGATGTGATGACGAGGCTTCTTTACGGGGGACGGTTCACACTGATGGTGGCCTTTCTGTCTGTAGCGGTCGCGCTTGCGGTCGGGATCGTCCTCGGAAGCGCAGCTGGCTGGGTTGGAGGCGCCGCCGACAGGATCGTATCCCTTACGATCGATTTTTTCCTTTCCGTACCGGTATTCCTCGTCATGCTCGTAGCGGCGTCAGCCGCGGGGGGGAAGATCTGGCTGATCCCCCTGCTGATAGGCGGCACCTCGTGGATGGAGACGGCCAGGATAGTCCGATCGAGGTTCAGACAGATAAGGGAGGAGGGCTTCGTCGAGGCGGCAAGGGCCGCGGGCGCCAGCGGACCGTGGATCGTGTTCCGGCACATGCTCCCTCAGGCTGCCGGCGCTGTCCTCGTCGCGGCGACAGCCGGACTGGCAGGCGCGATGCTCGTCGAGAGCGCCCTGAGCTTTCTCGGATTCGGCGTACAGCCTCCCGTGCCCACATGGGGCAACATGATGCACGGGGCGTGGTTGACGCTGCGCACATCCCCTCTGGCGGCGTTCGCGCCGGGACTGATGATCTTTATCACATGCCTTGGCTTCAATCTCCTCTGCGAGGGATACAGGCGCGTCCTTGCAAAAGAGCGCGGTTCGGTATAGTTTCTCTCTTATGGAAAAGAAAACAAAAGCGCTCGGGATGATATCCGGAGGGCTGGACAGTCTTCTCGCCGTAGCCCTGCTCAAGGAGCTCGGCGTGGAGATAACAGGCCTGCACTTTCTCAACGGGTTCGGCGCCGGTTCGCTGAGAAAACGCGTGTGCGAGAGCATGTCGATCGAAGAGATAGCCGCGGACAAGAAGGAGAGTCTCGAGTCGATGCTCGGCATCCCCGTCCGGGTCATCGACGTTTCCGGGGAGTTCCTCGATGTGCTCGGCTCCCCGCGTTTCGGGTACGGCAAGAATATCAACCCCTGCATCGACTGCCGCATCTTCCTGCTGGGGAAGGCGAGGGAGATCATGGAAGCGGAAGGATTCGACTTCGTTTTCACCGGCGAGGTGCTCGGCCAGCGGCCGATGTCGCAGCACCTGCACGCGATGAAACAGGTCGAGAAACAGAGCGGCCTGTCGGGGAGGCTTCTGAGGCCCCTCTGCGCAAGACTCCTCGCCGCCACGGAGCCCGAGAAGGAAGGCCTGATCGACAGGGAAAAGCTCCTCGACATCCAGGGACGGTCAAGGAAGCGGCAGATGGAACTCGCCGACAAATTCGGCATCGAGGACTATGCCACTCCCGCCGGAGGATGCACGCTGACCGACGAGAACTACGCGCGCAAGTATCTCGACCTGACCGGCCACAGCGAATCCGCCGTCACGTGCGAGGAGACCGTTATGCTATCGATGGGAAGGCACCTGCGCCTCTCGGACGAGGTCAAGATCGTTGTGGGCAGGCATGAGCTGGAGAACAACTACCTCGAAGCGCAGTGGGGAGGAAACGTTCTCCTCACGACCCTCGACCATCCCGGCCCGATCACCGTCGTGATCGGCGATCCCTCGGAAGAGGAGCTTCTGCAGGCCGCCGCGGTCACCGCGAGATACAGCGACGGCAAGCGCGAGGCTGCAGTCAGAGTGTCTGTCACCAGCGGCGGGGATGTGCGTGAGATAGATGTCGCTCCGGCATCGGACGACGACCTCGACAGGTGGCGTTTGTGACCGCCGAGGGCGGAGTCCTCACGGGACGCTGCGGGGAACGGCCTTCATCACGATCGTCATGTGGCTTTCGAAGGCGAGCGGCGGCAGATCGTGGACGGGGAAGAATCTTGCGTCCGAGGCGTCGTCGCCGGGGGTGATATCTCCCGTGAACCCCTCAAAGCTGTATCCTATTATCAACAGGCAGGTCCCGTAGAAGACGCTCTCCTGGTATATGACATCGATCAGCGCTGGTCCGTAAGCGCGGAGCCCGGTCTCTTCCTGCAGTTCCCTCTTTGCCGCGTCTTCGGGGCTCTCCCCGTTCTCCACGAATCCGCCTGGCAGCGACCACTCTCCGGCCCCTGGCTCGCGGTTACGGAGGACGAGCAGAATACGCCCCTCGTCGTCGAAGACGACGGCGGTCGATGCGGGGACGGGGTTCTCGTACAGGAACCTCTCCTCGGCCTCGCAGTAGAGCCGGTCCCGGCCCTCCTCGCTGCGGGTTGTGAGGGGCTCGCCGCACCAGGGGCAGAATTTTTTCCGTGTGTCCATATGCCTTCCTCCCTGAAGAAGAATATGAAACCGGAGGCACTTGTGCAACAACGATGACCGCCCGAATCGAGTTGTCCACGGGGGCCGGTTGGGGTAACATCGCCGTATCGTTCTTCCTGTACAGGCTCGGTAAGCCGATTGTCTACAAGCTCGTCCCCATGGCGGGAATGCTCGTCATTGAATCGTTCATTGCCTTCGCGCGGCACAGGGGTGCGGGCATCATGCCGGAAGAGGAGACAGGTGAGCAGAAAGTTTGACGTAACAGGCGTCGGTTACACGGCGATCGACTATCTCGGGATCATCCCGCATTTCCCAGAAGAGAATCTCAAGCTCGAGCTCAAAACGCTCGAGGTGCAGGGAGGCGGCCCCGCCGCCACGGCAACGGTGACCGCTGCGAGGCTCGGCCTCTCCACGGCGTTCATCGGGAAGGTCGGCGGTGACGACCGGGGCGCGATGATGCTCATGAAACTGAATGGTGAGGGGGTAGATGTTTCATCGGCCGTAATCGAGAAGGATGGGCTCTCGCAGTTCGCTTTCATCATGGTGGACGCGGAAACGGGGCGCAGGACGATACTCTGGACACGCGGTACGCTCGCGCCGCTGATGCCCGATGAACTCGACATGGAGAAGGTCACATTCTGCAGGGGGCTTCTGGTCGACACACTCGAGCCGGCTGCCGCCGCGGCCGCAGCGAAGGAAGCCGCAGCGGCGGGGGCGAAGGTCGTGATCGACGCAGGCACCCTTCGCGAGGGTGTGAGGGAGATACTCCCGCACTGCCACTACATCGTCGCGAGCGAGACATTCGCGGAACAGATATCGGATGGATGCGGTGAACGGGTTGCCCTCGAAGAGATGATGAAATACGGGCCGGAAGCGGCTGTTGTCACACTCGGCGAACGAGGATGTATCGCCCTGTCCGACGGTGAGTTTATCGAGGAGAAGGGATTCGAGGTCGATGCGGTCGATACGACCGGCGCCGGGGATGTCTTTCACGGGGCCTTTCTCTACGCCGTGCTGAGGGAATGGGACATCCGCCGCTGCTGCGTTTTCGCCAACGCCGTCGCTGCCATGAAATGCCGCATGCTCGGAGGCAGGGCCGGAATACCGACTCTTGAGGAAACACTCGAATTCCTCGGCGAGCGGGCGCCCGGCCTCGATTTCACCTGATCAGAACTCCACTGTCTCCATATCGCCGCTGTCGAGATCGAATACTACGAAACCGGGCCCTTCGAGGAATCCCATGATCTCTCCGGGATTGATGTGCGGGGTCCCGGCTACCTCCTCGGCCATCCTGATGTGGGTGTGGCCGGAGAAAACGGCCGCGTACGAGCCGGTCGCGGCGAGGCCCTTCCCGTGCTCGGGGTAGTGGGTGAACGCGACGAGTCCCTTCTCAGTCTCGATCACCCCCGTGTGGTGATGAACGGTGATATTGGAGAATTTCTCGGCGATCCTGGAGATAGTCATCGGGTCGCCGTCATTGTTCCCGAACACGACATGGACCGGCCCGGTAAAAGGGGCGAGCCTGTCCATGACGAAAGGAGAGCAGATGTCGCCACAATGCAGGAGCATCTCCGCGCCTTTCTCCGTCGCCAGCTCAACGGCCCTTTCGATATTCTCGAGGTGATCGTGCGAATCGCTCATGACAGCGATCTTCATCTCTGTACTTCCTTTCTGTTTCGTTTATAAGCTGATTCTACATCAACTGGCATCCGCCGGAAACCGTCTTTTAACCAGCAGGCCGGGAGTGTATAATCGGAGCGGTGTACTGTCGAAAGGAGAGTTCATGAGCGGATTCAGGATAGTCCTCGTCACGACATCCGGATTAGAAGAAGCCGAACGTCTCGCCAACCTGCTCGTCGGCGCAGGACTGGCGCCGTGCGTGAACATCATTCCTTCCATCATTTCCGTCTACCAGTGGAAGAACAAGCTGAACAGGGACGAGGAAGCGCTGATGATCATCAAGACGTCGGAATCTTCATTCGATGAGATCAGGGAGATCATCGAGAAGAACCACTCATACGATGTGCCCGAGATCATCTCGCTCGAGATCTCTCAGCTATCTGCGACGTACGCCGCCTACCTGGGAGATTTTCTGAAATAGCCTCCCCATAGTGGACAGCTTTAGAACTGCCTGTGCATAAAAATAGTTTCCTCGATGAATGTCTTTAGTACTTTTGTCAACAACCAGCCATTCAGATATATACTGACAGTTCAGGTGTAGCATTGCTGGTATTCAGTATATCTCCGCTTGACATACTGTTTGCAAGCGAAGTATGATATATGCTGCTTGCACAGCACGTATCGGGGGCTTTGTAATAATCACATAGAGGCCGATCAACATGTCTTTCCCATCGAGTCAGACGTCGAGCATCTGATATGGAGCATTTCAATACAATCCAGATAAAGGGGGTCCATCATGAAAAAACTGATTATCCTGTTGGTTATTCTCGCAATGTCAGGCTGCTCCGACAGCGCAGGGCCTGAAAACGGTGACGATCAGCCACTGCTAATCGTACCCGATCCAAATGAATGGGTCCCGATTATACGATTTGATGGAAGCGCCGCGGGATGTTGTTATCCCGATGAACCTAGTCCTGAACATGATGGTAGATGTATTGATTTTAATCCGGATGCACCAGTGTACTGGGAAGGACAGTGGTGCTCATCAAACAGTTATAAATTAGCCTTCTGGATTTGGTATGGCTGGCAGCAAGAATGTATGATTGGGGTAGGTAGTCACAGTAATGATTGGGAGCATGTTATACTTAATTTTACTTATAAGAGTGAATATGTTTTCGAAATCGAGTCTGTGACCCTTTATCAACACGCCGGATGGTATACTCGAGAACAATATTCCGAGGATATTAATGTATGGGTTGGAAAAATCGGTCACGGCTTTTACCACTGTATGTGTGATGGCACCGGATTTCTTTGGGATCCTACATATTGTCAGGGTCTTTGTGGATATTGGGACGATTTTAGAAATGATACGTATGGAATTCAATGGAAACCAACAAATTTAATACCACTGGATGAGGCAAAAAAGATTGCAGGTCCGATCGGCGACCGGGTAAAAGATCAGGATTACCGCGATATACCACGATGTTTGGGTCCAAATGCCAGACAATTAGGAACTTCTGGTTGTTGGCAAAATAATTACCATTTATGGTTTAGCAGCCAGTCAACGAGTTTCTATGATTCTCCATTGTTTTTCGAGTGTTCAGGAGGTCATTTATATTCGTCCGGGGAAAATTCCAAGGCTATAACCAGCATACATAGCGAACATAATAATGACAGGGAAGACAGAATCTGGACGTTTGGATGTACTGATCTGTCCGGAGGACCTTCAACATGTGAATGGACAGATTATCTTAACGGGTGGGATGAGGATATTTCTTACACAGCACCTGACAATCATTTTATTTCAGGGTTCGCAAGTTATCATAATAACGATAGGGAAGACAGACGTTGGAAAGTAAAAATCTGCAAACAAGAAGGAAAATGTTGCTCAGGGGGTGAGTGGACCGATTATTTAAATGATTTTGATGCAGTATTAGACCTTCAAACCGAAGGCAAAGTAATCTGTGGCATTGGTAGCTATCATAACAATGATCGTGAAGACAGGCGGTGGAAATTCCTTCTTTGTGATCTGGTGGATTGCGAATGAATTGGCT
>CBDUYR010000002.1:0-124150 GCA_965371515.1 uncultured bacterium
GTTGTTGAACTCGAGCCGGACGCCGAGCCTCTCGGGAAATTTCTCCGCCAGTTCCGTGTAGAGCTCGTGGTATTTCTGCTGGCCCGTCCCGAGGATGACGATCTTCATTTCGAGATCGAGCAGTTTCTCGAGCGAGTCTGAGAGAATATCGAAGCCCTTCTGGTCGACAAGCCTGGAGACAATGCCAACCACCGGCTCGTCCCCGGGGGGCAACCCGAACTCCTCGAGCAGCGCCGCCTTGTTTTCCTTCTTTCCCGAGAGGTCATTCCTCGTGAAATTAGCGGGGATCAACTCGTCCGTTCCCGGGTCCCAGGCATCGGGATCTATGCCGTTGAGGATACCTACGAGATCACTGCTCCTGTACCGGAGCACCCCCTCGAGCCCGAATCCATACTCTTCAGATGCAGATATCTCTTCGGCGTACGTCCTGCTCACAGTACTTATTATTCCCGTGAACATCAGCGCCATCTTCATCACGTTCACCCTGCCCCAGAACTCAAACGGGCTCATCGGCTGGAAGAGCTCCGCGTCGAGTCCGGCCTTCTCGAGAAACTCTGGCTCGAAGAGGCCCTGGTAGGCGAGGTTGTGCACGCTGAAAACGGTACCGGTATTCTTGAAATGCGAGTTCGTCTCCTTTTCCCTCGCGAGGTAGACGGGAATGAGCCCCGAGTGAAAATCGTTGCAGTGGATGACGTCGGGCGACATATCGAGTGCCTTGAGCGCCTCCATCACGGCGAGGTTGAAAAATATCGTTCTCTCGTCCTCGTCCTCGAACCCTTCTCCATCTGCGGTGGTGTAAATGTTTTCACGCCCGTAGAAATGGTCGTTGTCAATAAAGTAGATTTCTATATCAGTGCCCGGTTTCGTACCTGCGTATATACCGAAAGAATACACCGTGCCCCCGACCGTGACGCTCAGACCGTCGATGCCGCCGACCTTCTCGATGATATGCTTCTCGCGGTCGATCGATGCGTAGAGCGGGGTGAACACGGTCATGCTCGCTCCGAGCTTCTCGAGCTCGTCAGGCAGCGCGCCCATGACGTCGGCCAGTCCTCCGACTTTCGAGTAGGGCACGATCTCGGTCGTCACAACCGCTACTTCGATTTTTTCTGAGGCCATTCCTTGTCCTCTACCTTCTCTTTCTCTTTTCTGTTTTTCTCGTCATCCGCGCCGCCGATCTCGACATTCCTCAACGTTTCGGCCGCGTATTCCGGCGGAGTCGGATTGATGTAGAATCCGCTGCCCCATTCGAACCCGGCCACTTTCGTCAGCTTGGGCATGATCTCGATATGCCAGTGGTAGTAGTCGAGATCGGGGGTCTTGCAGGGAGCGGAGTGTATGATGAAATTGAACGGCGGCTCGTCGAGAGTTATATCCAGTCTGGTGAGGACGTTAATCATTATATCCGCCAGTGCCGGGAACCATTCGGTAGGGGTCTTCTCAAAGGCGGAGATATGTTCGAGGGGCAGTATCCAGGTCTCAAAGGGGAACCGCGAGGCGTATGGCGCGATCGCGATGAAGCGCTCGTTACGGAAGATGATCCTCGTCCCTTCCTTCTGTTCCTGCTTGAGGATGTCGCAGAATATGCACCTTTCCTTCAGCTTGTAATGGAACTTCGCTCCCTCGAGCTCCTCGATCGCCCTCTTCGGGATGATAGGGGTGGCAATGATCTGCATGTGCGAGTGCTCAAGGGACGCTCCCGCTTCTTCTCCCCAGTTCTTGAAGATGAGGATGTACCTGAAGCGCGAGTCCTTCTTGAGATCGATACAGCGGTCCCTCAGAGCCCAGAAGATGCTCTCTACATGCTCCTGCGGAAGATGGTGCAGGTTCTTGAGATGTTCGGGCGACTCTATCAGCACCTCATGCGCACCGACGCCGCGCATCGTGTCGTATATGCCGTCGCCGCGCTTGTCGAGTTCTCCTTCGATCTGCAGCGCGGGGAACTTGTTGGGAACGACTCTGACCTTCCAGCCGGGACTGTTCGGCCTCGAAAGCGGATCCCTGTAGGCCAGGACCTCGGGGGGTGTCTTGTCTTCCTTGCCCGTGCAGAAGGGACAGAATCCGCCCTTTTTCGGCTTCTTCTCCATCTTGAAATCGAGGGGCCTCTTTCCCCTCTCGGTGGAGATGATCACCCAGCGTTCCATGATCGGACTCTTGCGAAGTTCAGGCATCCGGTGTCGTTCTCCTTCTTGCGCTATTTCGCCTTCATGATCGTGGTCCGCACTATCCAGCAGTCGGGATAGTCGGCGGCGAGCCTGGTGCGGGCTTCTGAAGCCTCCGCGCGAGTGGAATAATCCCCCGCTCTGACCTTGTACAAACCATCTTCGTAGTCTATATAAACCGTGACACCCGCTGCCGCCATGACTTTTTTCTTCAGGTCTCTCGCCCCCGCTGACTCTGCGAACGCGGCGAGCTGAACCCTGTATCCAAGATCATATCCGGCATTGGGCGCGGGAGGTTCCACTGTCTCTTCGACTGAGAAAGTATCAGCCTTTACCGGCTCTATGTTCTCTTCCTCCGCCTCTCCCTCGCCGACTGAATCATCCTCGGGCATTTCGCTCTCGAGGTCGTACGTCTCGTCGGCTATCGGCTTTTCCGTCTTCGGTTCCTGCTGCGTCTCGCTCTGTGGAGGCGGCGGCGGGATGGTCTCCCGCTCTTCTACTGTCGTACCGGTCGACCTGCCGGTCCCCGCGCACCCTGCGAGAAGACAGATAAATATAACGAAAACAGCCGTCGCAGTCAGTGGGTAGAAATGCCTGATTTTGCTTCTCATCATCGACCTCCCGACCCGTTCGAGTGAACCTTAATATCGATTTTCTCTATCAGAATTAGGTACGCTGTGTCAATACAAATTGACATCCGCGGAGAACTGAAAGCGCCTCGATCTGACCCACAACACCTTATCATGACAACAGTTCCCTGTAGAGATCCTCGAGGGAAACTGTGATCCTGTCCCAGTCGTACTCCTTCTCGGCCTTGATGCGTCCCGCTTCTCCCATCCCGGCGAGTTCTTCAGGCCTCAGCGACAGGATCCTGTTCATGGCCCTGAGCAGATCTTCGGAATCGCCTGCTCTGAATGACTCGGCAATACCCCCTGCGACCTCGAGATTTTCGGGAATGTCGCTCACAATCACGGGGCGTGAGTGGCTCATCGCTTCGATAAGGGATATCGGCAGACCCTCGACCAGCGAGGGCAGAACGTAGAACGCGCAATATGCATATAGTTCTTCTATCTTTTTGCCCGCCACGTATCCCGGCAGCACCACTCTGTCACCTGCCATCGCTTTTATTCGAGCCGCATAATCCTCTTCGAATCTGGCATCCCCCGCGATTACCAGCTTCATGTCGGTAGCGAGCCTGTCGAAGGCATTGATCAGCGTATCGAATCCTCTTTCCACGATGAACCTGCCTACGCTGAGAATGTAACCGCCCGGCTTGATCCCGAGCCCGGCGACTTCCCCGAATTCCGGGCTCTGTCGGGTTGTTGCTCCATTCGGGATATATCTGACATCTTTTCCGTACTTTTTCGACAGCTGATCCGTCATCAGCCTGGATACTGCTACGGCCGCATCGGCTTTCGTGACGGCCTTCTTTTCTCCCAGCATGAGAAGCTTTTTCGCCTTCTCCCCCCACTTGCTCTGCCTGTAGTCGAGGGCGTGGACCGTGCAGACCGTTTTCGAGCGGGACCGCACGGGGATCCAGCAGAAGATCGATGGGCCGATGCCGTGAAAGTGTACGATATCGTAATCGCCGAAAAAGGCAGCTATGCTCGAGAGCAGGGAATTCGATGCCGTATCGAGGTTCTTCGTGGAGATAGACGGGAGTATTTTCACTGTGACTCCGCCGTGAATCCCGCTGCTGCTGAAGGGGGCACGCCCGTAGACAGTTACCCTATGGCCTCTGGACGCGAGCCTCGTGGAGATCTCCTCGACATGCTTTTCGATACCGCCGAAAAGAGCAGGAATCCCCTTCGAGCCAATCATCGCTATCTTGAGGGAACGATTATCCATGATCAAACCCGTATCGTCAGTCGGAGACGCCGCGACCGGCCAGGAGCCTTCCCCAGTTCTTCATGATCCAGCCTGCCGGCCTGTCGGGCCGCCTCTTCATAGCTGTCCTCGCCGTACATATCATCCAGCAGGGCATACTGCAAGCGTTGACGGCCTTCCGCGCGTTTCGAGACGCTTCGCTCTGCCAGATCTCCTCAAAAGAGTGCTCGAGGATGTTACCCATCTTTCTCTCCAGGGTCAGGCACGGGAAGATGTTGCCTTCGGGATCGAGGAAGAAGGAATCCCGTCCGGCCCTGCAGCCGAGCACCCTGCTTCCCATGGCGTTGTACTGGAGCACGCCCGAGTAGAAGTACGCCCTGAGCCATCTCTTTGGATTGAGGCTGAGCAGCTCCTCGCGCATCACGTATTTCAATTCGTCCCTGAGCTTGTCGGGCTCGACCTTCTGGTTCTCGTTCGTTGAAAAGTAAAAATCAGAATTCTGCGCTACTGACGTCGTGAACTGGAATCCGAACTGCCTCGAGAGATCGTATACCGTTCCGAGGTGCTTTACGTTCTCCCTCTGAGCGGTGAAAGCCACACGAACGTTTCTGTACCCCAGTTTCCCCAGCTGCTTGAGTGTCTCTATGACCTTTTCGAATCCACCGTCAACCCCTCTGATCCTGTCGTGCGTCTCTCCGATACCATCGAGAGAAACGGCGATACCGATCTTTCTCCCGATCCTCATGAGGGACGGTGCGGCATGCAGGATCCTGCGGTGCTGAAACCCGTTCGTCGAAATCACGATCCTCGGGGATTGGCAGCGTTCGTATATGGTGCCGGTGATCTCGACGATATCCTCCCTGAGAAAAGGCTCGCCTCCGGTGAGATTCACGTCTTTGAGGGTGGACGGAATCCGCCGGTAGTCCTCAGGCGCCATCTCCCTGCCGGGAGGGAACTGCCATATGTTGCACATGTTGCACCGCGAATCACATCTGTATGTGACCGCTATTACTGCATCGGCAGGTATCATTGCTTCTCCGATATATCTTCCTGGCCCTTCATCTCCTCGAAGAGCCGCGCGTAGGAATCTACCATGCCCCTTGCGGAATATCTATTTTCCGCTTTAACCCTGGCTCTGGCGCCGATAGCGGCCGCCTTCTCGTCATTTCCCGCAAGCGCCTCTATCGCCGCCGCAAGCCCTTCCGTATTTCCACTCTCAATAATCATGCCATCGACACCGTCCTCGATGATCTCGGGTACAGAACCGACACCTGTGGATATTACCGGGATGCCAGTGGCCATCGCTTCGAGTACCGCCAGCGGAAAGGTCTCTACCACAGGGAACGAGCAGAGCACCGATGCGTCCGAACATTTCAGGATCATGTCGACATCATCCCTGTCTCCGAGGAATCTGACGGAATTCCCCAGCCGGAGTCGTGAAACCAACTCCTTGAGTTTTTTCTCCTCCGTTCCGGATCCGGTTATAAGAAAGACGAATCTATCCCCGTGCCTCTCCTTCAGAAGAGCGGCGGCATCGATGAACATCCCGTGATTCTTCTCCGGCCTCAGAGCAGCAACGATCGAGACGGTGAAACGATCGTAGTCTATCCCCAGTTCCTCCCGTACTGCGGCCTTCGTAGCGTCATCTGCGGGGATGAACCTGTCTGTATCGACACCGTTATTGATGACGCTGATCCTCCCCGGCTCTATCCCTTCCTTCTCGACAAGATGGTCCCTGTGCATTGCTGCAAGGGCCACTATACGTCCGAAGCCTCCGAGAAAGAAGCGGTCGAGCCTCGTGAAGCTGCTCCCCTTTTCCCACAGGCCTGTCGAGTGGACCGACAGGACCCTGCGACTCAACCCGGCGAGCCTGGCCGCTCCGATACCGACCGCAATGGCGTCGTGATGGTCAAGCGACAGCAGGATGCCGTCGCTGTTCCCTGAGAACAGACGGGATAGCCTGACTGCTGAGAACGGATCGTACTTCGCGCTGAGAAGCCCGTGCCTGACCGGCACGCCGGCCGCTATGAGGCGTTCGCCCGTCCTGCCTGGTGCGTGGAGGCAGATCACATGCGGCTCGTATCCCAGCCGCGGCAGCCCCAGGACCAGAGACTCCACGACCATCTCCGCTCCTCCCGTTACGAGAGTCGAAGCAAGCATGAAGACTCTCGTTCCGCCTTCTGGCCGTGTCATATCGCGGCACCTAACGGTATGGGGCCTCTCGCCTGCCGGTCTTGCACTTCAGGTCATTCAGCTCGGCATGGACGCGCGCGGGATTTCCGTACGCCAGCACGTTCGGAGGCAGGTCTTTCGTAACGACGGAGCCGCCGCCAACGAGGGTTCCCTCCCCGATCGTCACGAACGGCATTACCGTGACATTGACACCGAGCCGGCAACCCTTCTTCAGGACCGGTCCCTTCATACATTCGCCGGATTCCGGACATCCGGGGTGAATATCGTTGGCGATAGTGACGCCGGGCGCCATGAAGACGCCGTCCTCGATCACGGTGAACTGAGCTATGTAACTGTTGCAGTGGATCTTCACGCCCACGCCGATCTTGCAGCCGTAGTCGATGACCGAGTTGTTCCAGATCGAGAGATCATCGCCGATCTCGTTCTGCTCCCTGATCACAACGTTGTGTCCCGTCTCGAGGCCGGCGCCGATTGTGGAGCCTGCATAGACGACACTCCCACTCCGGATCCTCGCCCCCTCCCCGATGACGAGTTCGTCCGAAACACCGCTCCTCGGCGAAAGGTAGCCGACGAGCGCCTCGGGCTCTATCTCGCAGCCGGGGCCGAGGCGTACCCGTCCCAGCCTGGAATCGACTCGCTTGTCTTCCATCTTCCCCCTATCCCAGGGTTTCGGGATACTCTATCTCGATTTCCGTGCCGTTCTGCCTCATCGACCTGTCGATCGCGTCGAGGACTATGAGGACCTCGAGCCCGTGCCTCCCGCTGCTCCGCGGCTGGGAACCTTCGATGCAATCGATGAAATGCTGGCACTCCATCTTGAGAGGCTCGGCATCGTCCAGCTTCGGGATATGGATGTCCCCGTACCTGTAAGAGAGCTGGAATTCGCCGAAGGTGTCGTAGTGGGGGATCACATCCACACCCTTGTCGTAGATGCGTATCTTTTCGAGACTGGATATATCGTCGTAGACAAGCATCTTCTTGCTACCCACAACTGTCGTAGACCTGATCTTGTTCGGGTTGAGCCATGATACGTGCAGGTTCGCGATGATCGAGCCCGGATAGCGCAGCGTAACGAACGATACGTCCTGTATCTCGGGCTGGATGTACGAGTGCCCGACAGCGGAAACTGCCACGGGCCTCACACCCAGGATGTAATTCATGATCGAGACGTCATGCGGCGCGAGGTCCCAGACGACATTGATGTCTTCCTGGAAGAGTCCGAGATTCACCCTCGCCGTCGACATGTAGTAGATGTCGCCCAGCTGGCCCGAGCTGATAAGGTCCTTGACCTTGTTGACGGCGGCCGTATACACAAATGTGTGCCCGACCATCAGAGTCCTTTCATTCTCGTCCGCCAGGTCGACAAGCTTGACCCCTTCTTCCACCGACTGCGTAAGAGGCTTCTCGCAGAAGACGTGCTTCCCTGCCTCAAGAGCCTCGGAGGCTATTTGATAATGCGTAGAGACCGGAGTCGCGATGACAACGGCGTCTATGCTCTCATCCTTTATGATTTCCCTATAGTCCGTCGTGGTGGCGAGTGACGGATAGAGCTGCTTCATGTGCTCGAGGCGGCCTTCGTCGAGATCACTGCATATTCTGACGTCGGCTTCCTTGAGGTTGATGAAGTTTCTAATCAGATTTGGTCCCCAGTATCCGCAACCGATTACTCCGACTGTAAGCAAAAGGCCTCCATTCTTCCAGCTTGCGCTAGATTCCGCCCGTTCCTGCCAGCATCACTGGCACGGTCTTGAGCATGATCTTGAAGTCCAGCATCAGCGACCAGTTCTCGATATAGTAGATATCCATCTTTACCATCTCGTGAAACTGCACTGTGCTTCGCCCGTTTACCTGCCACAACCCCGTGAGCCCCGGCCTGACCTTCAGCCTCAACTTGTGCCACTCGTCGTAGCATTCGTATTCGTAAGGCAACGGCGGCCTCGGCCCCACGATCGTCATCTCACCTCTTAGGATGTTGATGAACTGGGGCAGTTCATCCAGGCTCGTCTTCCGCAGGACTCCGCCAACGGCGGTGATCCGCGGATCGTCTGTCATTTTATAAACCTCGCTCTTTCCTGCGTCAAGCGAAGGTTCGGGCTGGCGCCCCTGGATGAAATTGCGGGTGAACTCTCTATGGAGGGAATCGTCACAGTCGGTCCTCATCGTTCTGAACTTGAAAAGAGCGAAGCTTTCCCCATTCTCCCCGACCCGTTCCTGTTTGAAGAAAACGGGCCCCTTGGAGGTCAACTTAATCAACAGAGCGATAGCGAGAAAGAACGGGAATCCAAATACGAGCACCGCGATTGACGCCACGATGTCCGTGCTTCTCTTCAGGATTCTGTCGAACCACCTTCTCCTGAAAATCGCGTGACTCGTCTTAGTGGCCAGTTCCGCCGTTCCGAATTGCTCGGTGTTGGTGTAATTTTCCAGGGCCGCTGAATACTTTTCCATAGCAGCAATGTCCCGCCTGAAGACCCTAGTCTCGTATGTCATTTAACCGTTCCCTATAATGTCCCTCCTGTTTAAGCCTCCTCAGGTAGACGCGATGCTCTTGAGCACCTCGCAGATTTCATCTACCTGTTCCTGTTTCAGTTCCGGGAACATCGGAAGTGTGAGGCTTGTTCGCATGAGCTTTTCCGCGATGGGAAAATCTCCTTCCGAATATCCCAGATAAGAAAAGGCCGGCTGAAGATGGACAGGTATCGGATAGTGCTGTCCCCAGCCTATCCCCGCCTCGCTCAGGGCCTTTCCTACTGCTTCCTTGTCTTTGCGACCAATCGGGAAAAGATGATATACAGGCTCACAACCGGGATCCGTCGCAGCCATCCAGAAGCCGGAGCCCTCCAGGTTCGCCTGGTACCGCGCTGCGAGCTGCCTGCGCTTTTCGTTCCAGCCGTCAAGATGCTTCAGCTTCACGCCGAGTACCGCGGCCTGCATCGAATGCAGCCTGTAGTTGTATCCCAGCACCGAATGCTCGTTCTTGACGATCTGTCCGTGGTGCCTCAGTCCCTTGATTGTCACAACGACATTCTCGTCGGAAGTCGTTACCGCTCCTCCTTCCCCGAACGCACCGAGGTTCTTGCTCGGATAGAACGAGAAGGCAGCGGCATCTCCGAGGGAACCGGCCCTGCGTCCCTTGTACCTGGAACCGTGCGCCTGACAGGCATCCTCGAGTACCTTTATTCCATGGCGGGCCGCTATCTCGTTTATCGGATCCATGTCGCAGCATTGTCCGAAGAGATGGACCGGTATGATGACCTTAGTCCTGTCTGTGATGGCATCCTCGAGCTTCGACGGGTCCATCAACCCCGTATCTTCCAGAACATCCATCACGACCGGTTTTGCGCCTGTCATGGCGATTGCTTCTACGGTAGCTATAAAGGTATTTGCGACCGTTATAACCTCGTCACCCTCACCCACACCGAACGCAATCATTGCGGAATGAAGGGCTGAAGTGCCCGAACTCGTTCCCGCACAATATTCTGCGCCGCAAAATGCGGCAAATGTCTTTTCGAACTCCTCCAGGCCGGGCCCCAGAACGAAAGCGGTATTATCAACGACACCGCTTATCGCCTGATCTACTTCATCCCTGATGGCGTTCGTCTGCTCACTGAGATTGAAAAAAGGGATCTTACTCATCGAACAAGCCTCTTACGGTTACGGTTGCTCAAAACCTATGTTACCCTGACCCACGTCCGTTGATTATAACACGTTCGTCCATTATTTTCTACCCCATAAATCCCACCAATTTACCGGCGATACGGCTTCTGAGGCTTTTTTCATTGCGGCGAGCATCGCCGATAGGCCATAATTCTGCTTTAAGCAGTCTTTTTGCTTTAAATGGAATATGTTATGAGAATCGTAGTCATCTCGGAAGAGATCACATCCAGACCGGTCGAGGGATTGCTCGTCTTCCTGATGCACATGTGCAGGTATCTGTCGAGCCGGCACGACCTGCTGGTGCTGCATGAAAGGGGCAAGCCCGATCCGGACCTCGACACCAGACGGGTACTGAAGGGCAGGTCCCTCCTCTCGCGCGAGCTGGCCGGTGTCTTCGAGAGCTGGAAACCAGATCTCCTCATCTATACGCCTGCCTCCGGACTGACAGGGTTCGGGATGCTGAGGAGCGTCCTCCTCAAGCGCATGGCGGGCAGCCCTGCCATCGTTGTGGCGCTGCAGGCCCGGGACACGGGAAAGATACACAGGGCGGTATCCCTCTGGTCGGCGCCGGAGCTCATCCTATCCCCGGTAAGGGAGATGCGACAGGCCCTGGATGACCTGAGGATCAACGCCGATTTCATAATGCCCGGCTATGACCCTGAACGGTTCAAGCCGGCCGACTCGGAAATGAAGATAAAACTCAGGGCCAGGTACGGCATCCCCGGCGACAGGTATATCGTCCTTCATGTCGGACATGTCAAGGAGAGCAGGAACCTTCAGGCTTTCCTCCGGTACAGGGACTGGGGGCCGGACATCCAGCCGGTAGTCAAGGCGGGAGATGTCGATCCCGTATGGCGCGACCACCTCAGGCAGGCGGGCATAATCGTGATAGACGAATATATCGATGATATCCACGAGATCTACCAGGCGGCAGATCTTTATTTCTTCCCCGTTTCGATCAGGACGGGGGCACTGGAATTTCCACTCTCCGTAATAGAGGCTTCTGCATGCAATCTGCCCGTCCTCACCACGCGGTTCGGCGCCCTGCCGGAGGTGCTCGAGGACGGAGGCGGCCTCGAATGGTTCTCCGGTGTGGCGGAGATCCCGGGCAAGATAGAAAGGTTGAGAAGCGGCACAGTCGATACCTGTACAAAGGTCGCGGACCTCTCGTGGGAAAGGATGTTCGATAGATATCTCACTCCCCATCTCGAGAATCTCACATCGCTTCCCGGAGGAGGTCAGGAGAGTTGAAACGCGTATTCCACCCGGGCGGGCATGGCAGGATACTCGTCCTCAGCGGACTCGATGGAACTGGCAAGTCGACCCAGGCGACAATAATCGCCGAGCGTCTCGCGAGGCAAGGCATCGAGACGGCAACGGTATGGAATCGATGGTCGCCCGCGATTACAGCCCCGCTGATATCGTTCGCGCGAAAGCGGATCGATCCACGTCCCGACGCCGCCACGGAGGAATACACCGATTTCACGCATTCCAAGAGGAAACAGATGCGAAGCCCGGTGAAGCAGGCGTTGTGGCAGGCCATGGTCTGGGGCGAGTACACGGTACAGGTCCACTCCCGCCTGCTCGGCGCAGGGTATCCTCGCAGGGCGATAATCTCCGACAGATATGTATACGATACACTGGTGGACATGGCGGTAAACTTCTCACTCGAGCCCGCCGGGCTTGAGAAGCTGTGTTCCCACGCGCTCATGTCCCTCTTTCCCGCACCGGCATCGGTGGTGATCATCGACATCGATCCCGAAACGGGAGCGGCGAGAAAGAGCGATGGTACTCCTCCGGAATACCTTGCCGACCGCCGGCCCTTCTATCTCGAGATCGCGAGGCTGACAGGCGCCGCGGTCGTGGACGGGAACGGCACGATAGAGGAGACCGCAGCCGGAATCTGGAAGGGCTGCTCCCGGTGGAGAGAAAATCTGGTAAAAGGATGACGAGAGGATACCGATGAGAAAAGTCGTTGTGATCGGGCTGGACGGGCTGGACTGGCTGGTGGCAAGATCCCTGATGGACCGCATGCCAGTAACGTCCCGGCTGGCCGAAAAGGGGTGGGCCGGTGAGATCGAGGCCGTATTCCCTCCCGACTCGATACCTTCGTGGATAAGCATATTCACCGGGCTCGACCCCAGCGGTCACGGCATTCTGGAATCGGTCGACTACTTCAAGAAGGACGCGAGGCACTTCTCTGTCGATACTGGAGCTTTCAGGGGCAGGACCTTCTGGGACAGGGCGAGCGATGCCGGCAGGAAAGTAATCGTGGTGAACCCTCTTCTCGCCTACCCTCCATGGGACGTCGACGGAGTCATGGCCTCGGGTCCCGTATTCATTTCCGGCAGTACGTCGGTCGCTCCCGATGGTGCCGCTGGTGATATCGAGATCCCCCCTCTCGGTGGAATAGTCGACTTTCCGGAGAAAAAGGAACTCGCCGCTTTCTACGAGAAGACAAAGACCGAGACGATTGCCCTGACCGAATTCACGGCCAGGCTCATGGAGACGAGAGAATGGGATCTGACCTTCCTGACCATTCTGACCACCGACAGGGTCTTTCACTTCTTCTGGCGATTTTTCGACAGGGAAGATCCGACCTGGCCAGGAGATGGTCAGTTCAGCGATGTCATTCCCGATTTCCACGAATTCATCGACGGGTGCGTCGGCAGGCTGGTCGAAGCGGCAGGCGATGACGCGATCTTCATCCTGATCAGTGATCACGGTCACGCCATGCGTCCGCCGATGCTTTTCAATCTCAATCAGCTCCTGCTCGACGCAGGATTTCTCGAGAGCAGGATTAAGGGTCCGAGGCTCCTCAGCCCGAGATATCTGCTCGACAGGACGAAGAACGTAGCGCTGGAGACCCTGCACAAGCTCGACCTCGAAGACATCGCCTACCGTTTCGCGCACGTATTCCCGTGGACCCGCCAACTCAAGAAAAGCAATTTCATGACCGAACCGACGGCCAACCTCGCTACCGCATCCTCTTTCGGAGGTACCAACCCGTTCGGAGGCGTAGAGATCTCGACCGAGAGATGCCGGGCGGAGTCACTCGACTACGAGGAGGTCAGGAGCAGGATCATAGATCTCCTTCTCGATACCAGGGACGAGGATGATATCCCATACTTCCTCTGGGCGAAACGCCGTGAACAGGTCTACAACGGAGAGTATATCGACCGCTATCCTGACGTCCTCTACGAGCTTCGACCGGAGTTCGGGACAAGCTGGTCGGTGCACCTCCCTCTCGTCACTGTCAATCCGCGGCACAGGAAAATATCAGGAGGCCACAGGAAGAACAGCGTCTTTATCGCAGGACCCCTCGACGGAATGAGCGTCAGGGAGGAAAACCTCCGTTCGCTCAACCTTCACGCTACGATTCTTACCCTCCTCGGAATAGAAGGAGAAAACCTCGCTTCGAAGAGTATAATCACTAAAGATGGAGCTTCCCTCTCATCGCCTTGACAACAGACGCCGGGTGCGATTACATTCATCATGTCCGGTCCCGGCGGTGGACCGGAACCAGCCTGGAAGGAGTCATCGATGATAGACGGTGTCAATGCAAAGAAACTGAACGTAATTCCGGACGAGCGCGGCAGGCTGATGGAGATGGTGCGCTCGGATGACGACGATTTCGTGAAGTTCGGACAGGTGTACATGACTACATGCTACTACGGCGTGGTAAAGGGATGGCACTGGCACAAGGTCCAGACCGATTACATGACCGTAATAGACGGTATGATGAAGATCGTGCTCTATGACAACAGGGACGGCTCACCGACGAAGGGCGAGATCAACGAATTCTTCGCCGGGACGCATAATCCAGTAAGGATCACTATCCCTCCCGGAGTCTGCCACGGCTTCAAATGCATCGGCGGCGGAGAGGCCGTCGTAATCAACACAGTGACCGAGCCGTACAACTACGACGATCCGGACGAGTTCAGGATCGATCCACACGACAAAGACATCCCGTACGACTGGGGACGCAGCGACGGCTGATCACGGCAGGTGATACGTTTTGAAAAAGATCTACGTTACCGGGGCCGATGGGATGCTCGGCAGGACTCTCGTGCCCCTTTTCCAAACGGCGTATGACGTCAGGGGGACTGACCTTCCTGAACACGATATCACCGATGACGTCGCTATAAGAAAAGACATATGTTCCTTCTCCCCCGATATAGTCATCCACCTCGCTTCGATGACCGACGTTGATGGATGCGAGACCGATCCGGAGACGGCCCGCAGGGTAAATGCGAAAGGCACGGAAAACATCGCAGTTTCGTGCCGAGACTGCGGAGCGACGATGATCTACCTCAGTACTGGAATGATCTACAACGGACGGAAACCGGGCCCGTATATCGAGTACGACTCGCCCGACCCGGTCAACACCTACGGACAAACGAAATACGAGGGCGAGCTGGCCGTCAGGAAGCACCTGAGCAGCTACTATATCTTCAACACGTGCTGGATATTCGGTGGAGGGCCTGAAGACAAGAAATTCGTCGCGAAGATAATCGAACTCGGAAGAGAAAGAGACAGGCTCGAGATCGTCGACGACACATTCGGTTCTCCGACATACACTGTAGATCTCTCACACGCGATATTCGAATTTCTTGGGGAAGACGACTTCGAAAAAAAGTACGGGCGCTACCACTGCGCCGGCAGGGGCCGCGTCAACCGCTTCGATCTAGCCCGAGAGATATTTTCTATCGCCGGCATCGAGGACTGCGAACTCGTTCCCGTCTCTTCGAAAAAATTCGACCTGCCGGCTCCCAGGCCGCGGACGGAAGCACTGGATAACTACTCCCTCGACCTGCTCGGCCTTCATCTGATGAGGGACTGGCGTGAATCTCTCCGGGATTATGTGACGTCGACTTTCATCTGACCCCGCCGATCGCGGATCAGTCCATCCTGTTCGCCCCCGTCTCAAGCACAAGACTGGCTGCCCGAAAGAGGGACTCGAACGTCCCCGCGTCGGTCCACCATCCATCGAGTATATCCCATTCGAGATCACCCCGCTCTATATATGCGTTGTTTACATCTGTGATCTCGAGTTCACCCCTGTCGGAGGGCCTCAGCGTTTCGATGATATCGAAGACGGTGTTGTCGTACATGTATATCCCGGTCACCGCATAGTTCGATTTCGGATCGGAGGGTTTCTCTTCGATCTTTACAACCTTCTCCCCGTCGAGGACTGGTACACCGAACCTTTCCGGATCCGGGACCTCCTTGAGGAGTATCCTCGCCCCGCGCTCCTGCTTTCCGAAAGCCCTGGCTGCGGCAACAAAATTCTTTTCGATGATATTGTCGCCCAGGGCTACGCATACCCTGTCGTCACCTGCGAAGTATTTCGCCAGGCCTAGGGCTTCCGCTATTCCGCCTTCACCGGACTGATAGGTGTAATTGATATGCTCGAGACCGAAATCGGAACCGTTGCCGAGCAGTTTCAGGAAGTCTCCCGCGTTATTGCCGCCCGTTACGATGAGGATATCCCTGATCCCTGCGTTGATCAGCGACTGGATCGGGTAGTATATCATCGGCTTGTCGTACACGGGGAGAAGATGTTTATTGGTTACCTTAGTCAACGGGTGCAGTCTCGTGCCCAGGCCGCCAGCGAGTATGATTCCCTTCATTTCGTCATCTCCTTGATCTCAAAATATGTGACCCCGCCATTATAATCGCAGCAGGCCGTCAATACAAGCAGTTGACACCACTGCGGAATTTCCGTAACATCGTGTCGCGTTTCGGACCGCATACAGTATTGATACATATAATATTATGCCGAAAAAGAAAATAACTCACGAACCGTTTGAAATCAAGGACTGCGCCCTTGCGGCTATCGCCACGGGCCAGAAGGCACAGAACCTCAAGGAACTTCGCGATAACATCGAGACGGTCGTACCGGGCAGCATCGCCTATCATTTCTGGGCGGGAAAGCTCAGGCCCCGGTTCGACGATCCCGAGTTCAACAACGATTTTGCCGCATGGTCGAGTCACGCTCTTCACGACAAGGTCCTCGCCGAACGGTTGGGAATGCTCGATCCAACCTCCTTCGACAGGTTCGAAGAGATGAAACAGGAACTCCTCGACATAATCGAGGAACGTCTCGACGAGAGCGAACAAATCCCCTGGGCCCGCCCGGACCAGCAGTTCTATTTCATCACTTCACAGACAGTAGTATTCAGCTCCCGCAAGACTATCGTCAAACCCGCCGAGCTCGTATCTTTCGTTCCGGAAATGACTTCGAGCAGCATATTCTATCACTTTATAGACGCTCGCCGGAGGACCTTCGGGCACATCGACGATTTCAAAGCATGGCTCTACGGCTTCGAAGACAGCTACCGCGACCTCTGCGACATACTCTCCAACGTCGACCCGTTCTTCTCGACGCTGCCCGAGCTGAGACATCAGCTCTGTGATATCTTCATCGATTACTTCGGGAAGGAGCGATAATGCCGTCGGCGCTGGATAGATATGCCGAGATCTGCGGACCTAACGTCATCGATCAGCTCCGGCAGCTCGTCGTCCCGCTGAAGGGCATCAAGGTGATCCACGTCAACTCGACACGAAAGGGAGGCGGGGTGGCCGAGATCCTCGCCAAGCTCGTTCCCCTGAAGAAGGAACTCGGGATAGACGTCTCATGGGAGGTCATCGATGGAGACGCCGATTTCTTCAAGTGCACGAAGGGATTCCACAACGCGCTCCAGGGAAACAAGGTCGAGATACCGAAATCGCTCCTGAATAATTACGAGCAGACCAATCGCCGCAATTCCGAAGAGCTCCGCAAAAAGCTCGAGAACGCCGACATAGTGTTCATCCATGATCCGCAGCCCGCTCCTCTTCTGGAGTACTGCACGGAACGCAAGGGCAAATGGATCTGGCGCTGTCATATCGACGCGAGCAGGCCATACAGGCCGATCTGGAAATACCTCCGCAACTTCGTCTCGGGTTACGACGCCAGCATCTTCTCGCTCGCCGCGTTCGCCCAGCCTCTTCCACACGTGGAATACCTCATCGCTCCGAGCATAGACCCGCTGAGTGATAAAAACATCGAGCTCGACCGATCCGAGATCGAAGCCGTAGTCTCCGATCTCGGCGTCGATCTCGAACGTCCCGTGATGACGCAGATCTCCCGATTCGACATATTCAAGGATCCGGTCGGAGTTATCCGAGCCTACAGGCTCACGAAGAAGTTCGTACCGACCCTGCAGCTTATACTCGCCGGCGGAGAAGCTACGGACGATCCCGAGGCACTTTCCGTTCTCAATGAGGTCAGGACCGCGGCAAACGACGATCCTGACATACACATCATGCTGTTCCCGCCCGACGCGCACCGTTCGATTAACGCCATCCAGCGAGCTTCCGATATCGTTCTCCAGAAATCGCTCAGGGAAGGCTTCGGACTGACTGTGACCGAGGCGATGTGGAAGGGCAAACCTGTGATCGGGGGGGATACGGGCGGCATCAGGATACAGGTCGTCAACCACCAGACGGGATTCCTCGTCAACACGCCCGAGGGAGCGGCCCTTCGGGCGAGATACCTTCTCTTTAACAGGGATCTCCTTCAGGAGATGGGAGAGAAAGCGAGGAACTTCGTTCGGGAAAACTTCCTGCTCACCCGGCACCTTCGTGAATACCTTACTATCATGGTGTCTCTGCTGCACGGCCGGGGCGACAGGATAGAGCTCGAATAGACCAGCCGCCTGGGGGAGGTCGTCTCAGACTGATGAAGATACTCACCTCGGGAACAAATCTGGATGCTTTCTTCGAGCGCCTGAAATGCTCGGAAGGAAAGCTGCTGATGCTCGATTACGACGGTACACTTTCGCCGTATTATATAGAGCGTCACGAAGCGGTACCTTATCCCGGCATCAGGGACATCCTCGCAGAGGCACTTGCCTCCGCGGACTGCAGGACTGTGATAATCAGCGGTCGGTCGATATCCGACCTTCGCCCCCTTCTCGGTATAGAGAGGGGAATCGAGATCTGGGGTTGCCACGGCCTCGAGAGACTCGGTCAGGACGGTGACTACACAGGGCCTGACCTCGATGCTGACACCTCTGCGGGCCTGGAGCAGGCGGCCGGATGGGCATCATCCGAGGGCCTCGAGAAAAGGCTCGAAATAAAGACCGCTTGCGTCGCGATACACTGGCGCGGGCTTGGCGGGAAAGAGACCGCCGGAATCGAGAGAGCTGTCAATGAGAGCTGGAGCGAAATAGCTGATGGGAGGAAACTGGAGCTGCATCGATTCAACGGAGGGATCGAACTACGACCGATGGGGATGAACAAAGGCATGGTGGTCGACAGTCTTCTGTCCGAGGGTGCGGGAGCAGCCGCCTACCTCGGCGACGACATTACCGACGAAGACGCCTTCAAAGCCATCTCAGGTCGAGGCCTCGGCATCCTCATCAGCCCCGGCTGGAGGAATACAGCTGCGGACATCTGGCTCACACCTCCGGAAGAGCTGATATGGTTTCTCGAGAACTGGATCGAAAGCTGCGGTAAGAAAAATGGATAACGACAGTCGAAAACTGATTATAGCATCCAACAGGCTCCCTTTCGTACTCGAACGCAAGGGCGACTCGTGGAGGCTCGTACCCGGTTCGGGAGGGCTCGTCACTGCTCTCGCCCCCGTGCTGAAGGACCGCGGCGGCATCTGGATAGGCTGGCCGGGAATAGTGGGAAAGGTAGACATTTCCAATCAACTATCCTTCGCCTCGAAAACCGCCGGATTCTCCATGAAGCCGGTCCATCTCGAAGAAAAAGACGTCAGACAGTATTACATCGGCCTCTCCAACGAGGTGCTCTGGCCTCTCTTCCACGATCTCCAGTCGTACTGCAACTTCGATCCCTCCTACTGGCAGGCGTACATGGACATCAACGCCCGCTTCGCACAGGTCATAGGCGAGAACGCGGGGCCGGATGATTTCATCTGGGTCCATGATTATCATCTTCTCTGCACTGCCAGCGAACTCAAGAAAATCGGGATCACGACGAATACAGGATTCTTTCTCCATATTCCCTTCCCCCCTCTCGACATCTTCGTCAAGCTTCCATGGAGGAAGGAGATCCTCCACTCGATGCTCGACTACGATATAATCGGCTTCCAGACGCTTAGGGACAGGCGCAATTTCATCCAGTGCCTGCGCACTTTCGTCGACGACATCTCCATCGAGGGAAAGGGACAGGTCCTTACCGTGGACGCCGGTGAAAGATCGATCAGGATCGGCTATTTCCCGATAAGCATCGACTACAACGAGTTTGCCCATATGGCGGAATCACGGGAGGTGGCGGACGCAGCATGGTACATCCACGAGGACATCCCCAAGGGCAAGATCGTCCTCGGCGTCGACAGGCTCGACTACACGAAAGGCATCCCTTACAGGCTCAAGGCCTTCGAGAACCTGCTTGAAAAGCATCCCGAGCTGCACAGGAAGATCACTCTGTTGCAGGTAGTCGTCCCGAGCAGGCGCAACATCCCGATGTACGAGGACCTCAAGATCAAGATCGAACGGATGGTGGGCGAGATCAACGGAAGGTTCACCCGTTCCGGCTGGGTACCGATCCATTACATCTTCAGGTCTCTCGACCGTCCCGAGCTGCTCGCATATTACAGGACGGCTGAGATCGCCCTGATCACCCCCCTGAAGGACGGGATGAATCTCGTCGCGAAGGAATACTGCGCATCGAACACCGAACAGTCCGGTGTCCTGATCCTCAGCGAATTCGCGGGCGCTGCTCCGCAAATGAGGAAAGGGGCTATTCTAGTTAACCCGTACAATATCGAAGAGGTCTCCGACGCCATCTTCGACGCCTGGAGTATGGATCTTCGTGAACGCCGTGCACGAATGAAGAAGCTGCAGAGTTTGATAGCGAAGAACGATATATACAGGTGGGTGAATTCGTTCCTCAACGCCTCCATAGCTAGTAACCTCGATGATTTTCCGCCTGTCGGACACATGGAACCTCTCTGAAAGGAATCCGGTGAAAGTCTGCTTCTTCTCTCCTACCGCGTACGGGTACTTCAATCCGGACGGTGAAAACTGGGCCGGCGGGGCGGAGACCCAGCAGGTACTGATCGCCAGACACCTCGCGGGCAGGGGTATAGATGTCTCCTTTATCGTCGGGGACTGCGGACAAGCCGATGTGGAACTCTATGACGGGATCACCGTGATCAAATCGTTCACACCGTTCAAGGGAAACAGAAAACTCAGATTTCTGCCGGATATGGCCAGGATCAGGCGCGCGATGGAAATCGCCGATGCGGACGTGTACAATCAGAGATCAACGTCTTTCTATACCGGTCAGCTCGCCTGGTTCGCTTCCACGATGAATAAGTCCTTCACCTTCTCTATCGGCAGCGACTATAACTGCTACCGGAACTGCATGGGCCGCCTGTCCTGGCCGATGACCTCCCTGTATGGATACGGGATCAGGAGATCCGACGCCGTCATCGCCCAGACGGAAAAGCAGCGCGAGCTGCTCGAGAAGAACTTCGGGAAGAAATCGGTCGTAATCCGTAACGGTATCCCAATACTTCCCGTACCGGAGACGACAGGACATCTGTGCGGCCCCGATGAGAGACCGGAGTTTCTCTGGGTAAGCAGCATAAGGAAACTAAAACGTCCTGAACTGATCCTCGAACTCGCGCGCCGCGTGCCTGAAGCCGATTTCACGATCATTGGAGGGCTTAATCTAGAGGGCCAGTACTCTTCGTCTATCGCCGATGAAGCTTCCAGGATCCCGAATGTCTCTTTCCTCGGATTCGTTCATCCGAACAACATCGACAAGTATTACAGTCGAGCATATTTATATATAAATACTTCGACTCTCGAGGGCTTCCCCAACACATATCTTCATTCCTGGCGGTACGGGCTTCCCGTATTCACCATAGAAATCGATCCCGATTCTATTATCGAGAATAACGGTATCGGTTTCACGGCGGGCAGTTTCGAGAGACTCCTCACGGAGGTGAAGTCTTTAATCGCAGACCCGGCACGGAGGGACGCCATGTCATCGCGGGCTCTCCAATATGTGCGGAAGAATCACGATATCCGCGAGCAGGGCGACCGGTACGCTGAGCTCTTCGAACGGGTGACCGGCCTTCACAGAATTTCCTCGTAGACTTCCACCGTCCTGGCGACAGACCTGTCCAGAGTAAAGCGATCCTCGTACATCTTCCTTCCAGCTTCCCCCATCCTTCTGATCATGTCCGGGTCCACAGAGAGGCGTAAGATCGCTTCCGCGATAGAGACTTCGTTACCCGGCTGCACGAGCATGCCGGTCACGCCATCCACAACCTGTTCCGGAATGCCGAAGATCGAGGATGCGACTACCGGCCTGCCTGCCGCCATCGCCTCGAGTATAACGTATGGTGTCGCATCGAGCAGGGACGGGACGACGAGTATGTCAGATTGCGATATCAGTCCCGGCATATCCTCGACTCCGCCGAGCAGAGTCACCCTTCCGCCGTACATTCCTGAAGCGAGTTCCTTCTCGATCCTTCCCCGAAGGGGCCCTTCTCCGGCGATGGAAAGACGGATCCTGTCGGGAAGCCGCTCCATTGCGGACAGGATCACCAACAGTCCCTTTCTTTCCTCCAGAGCTCCGGCCACAAGCAGGTTCACAGGCCCGTCACGCTCCCTATCCTCACATACAGTCCACCCCGGATCGGGGATACCGTTATGCACCACCCTGATCTTTCCTGCGGGAACTTCGTGCTTCTCCACGAGATAAGACCTGTTGTCCTCACTTACCGTGATGAACCTCGAGACGTGCGACATGTGAACTGATCTGAGGACTTTCGCCTTCGCAAACGACTCGACCATGGGCAGATGCTCGGTCGTCACGATCCTCCTCACTCCGGACAGCCTTGCCAGCGAGACGGGCAGCCCGTATGCGCAATCGAAGGGACCGGGCATGTTGATGTGAACTATATCGGGGGAGAGTCTTCTCATGATGCCCGAAAAGAGCCATGCCCCCCTCGCCGAGGAAAGGGGTTTTCCTTCAGTTGTCTCGCTCGGCAGGCCTGCACTTTGAATGGCCGCCCGTAGAGGTTCGAGCCCCGGCGAGCCGGATGTGACGAAAACAGGCTCGAACCGTTCACGGTCGAGCCCGCCGGCGAGAAGCACGACATATTTCTCTGCTCCGCCTGCGTAGGCGGCTCCGGATACGTATGCTATCCTTGTTCGACCGTCAGCTCTCATATCACCAGTCTAATCCGTGATGGTTACGGTTCCCGCGCGATAACCGGCAAACGTATCCTCATTGAGAAAATAATCCTTCAGATGCCTGTTCTGCAGGTAAGCCCGTCTGTTTACGGATATCCTTACCGTGTAATCCCCATCAGCCATCGTCGGGGGTATTCTCACGCGGATCTCCTGCTGCACCCTCTCTCCCATGATCCACATGTCGGGTTTTCTGCCGTTACTTTCCAACCTTCCTGAGACAGTATACCTGTAGCGTTCCCCTCTCTTCCGTTCTATCTTTCGCCTGTACTGCTTACTGTACCACTCCCTGTAGAACGGCCCCTTTCTGAAGTCTGTGTCAAATCTTACCGTCCAGTAAAGAGGAAGCCCGAACTCCACCTGCTTCGTCTCAGCCCAGCAGACTGTGATAACGGCTGTATCACCAGGAGCGTAAGCGTCTGAATCCATGGTGAAGTCGCCGAGAATAATCTCCTCTCCGATCGGAATATCCCCTTCGCCGGAACAGGCACCTGTCACGCTCGGAACTCTATCGGAATATGCCGATGAGGTGGTGTCGACAGCAAAAAGCTTCATCGTTCCTCTTGAACGTATCTCCCTTAGGAATTCGTACGACCCGAACCTTAGCATCGAGCGTAGGCCTGATTCCTGCGAATTTACGCCGAAGAAATCCTCCATCATCGGCGGCGCGGCATCCACAAAAAGATATTCAGCGCCGCAGGTAAGTATCCGGTCGAGAACGATCGAATCGGAAAGCGATGGAGAATGGATATCCCTCGACATCCTAACTCTGACAATGGCCGACGTATCGGCTGGCGAGCAGTGCTGGTCCAGTATTACCGTAACGAAATGATCCGAGAATGCTGATATGTAATAGCTCGAAACGGGATCGGCCGCGATCACCGAGCCGGCAGGGATATCCGAGAGGAAGTCCGAGATCAGTTCCCCCTTTTCCTCTTTACCGGCGCTACCGTGCCCGAGCGCCGAGGACATCCTCACAGGCAGTGATACGGCTGACGGCCTGAGGAATACGGCAGCGAACAATATGAATATGAGAGTGCCAGCCACCCGGACCATGGCCCTGTGTTTCCATCCTCTGTCACGACTATCGAGTCTCCAGCCCCCGGTCAACGCTCCCCTCCCAGCCCCGAAGATGGCGAGGGCGAGATAGACCATCACCGGCGCGGCGTAGAGCAGACGGTAGTGCATGTAGCCGGCCACCATATCAAGCGGGGTGGCCGTGAGCGGATTGAGCACCAGGAGAACGGGAACCGTGAAAAGCAACCAGACCAGGCGGGATTTCCTGTACGCGGATGTCATGATGGGGAAAAGCGGGATTACGAGGACTGCGAAGAGAAACGGGAATCCCATGCCAACGATGAGTTCCGCAGGGTCGGTCACCGTCAGCCCGGCGCCTATTTCCATCATTCCCTGAGTGTGGGTATGTATCATGTTAGGCCGGTCCGGAAAATGTATCAGCCTCACGGCGAGAGGAAGCGCAACGGCTGCCGATACCAGCGGGACGACCTTCCAGAAGCGGCCCGTCCATTCCCCTCCCCAGCGTGCTATCGAAACGTAGACCATCATTCCTAACAGAAACACAGCCAGGACGGGAGCGTACGAGAGATGTATCGCGGTACCGGCCGCCGCCGTGATGACAACCATACCGAGGTCCGTTCCCCTCAGCGTTCTGAGATACCTGATCAAGAATGCGGCCGTTCCCCAGAAGACGATCTGCGAGATGTTCCTGCTGTACGAGAGCTTTGTCAACCACGCAAACCCGTCGCCTCTGAAGAAGAGAAACAGGAAAAGAACGGAGAGGACCTTCACCGGAATCGAACCGGAAAGCTCACCCGCGAAGAACCAGAACACTACGATGGCAAAAAACGACAGGAAGGCAGGCATCATCGTCCACAGCACGTGGGGTTCGGTATCGGCCTGCCACGCCCAAAGAGATACGACAGGATGCCACAGCCCCTTGCGCGGATCGAACGATTCTCCGTCTCCCTCGATATAGAACGAGTCACCTGGAAGAAGCTCGCCTGTGTTCAAGCCTCTCCTGATGAAGCTGATATGGTCGGGAGCGTCGGTGTCCACCCCCATCTCTCCATTTCCCGCCAGAAGAACGGCGCATATGCCGAAGAGGAGGATGAATACGACCAGTATTGCCTTCTTTTCCCTCGCCGAATAATCTTCCCTGCGGGAAAAGGATCCGACGAGATCGATCTCCTTGCCTTCCTCCCCCTTCCCCGTGGTGATACCCCGATATGCGAGGGCGATGATGATCGTCGAAGCGTATGTCACAGCGATGAACGGATATGATATTCCAGGGATGAACCCTATGCAGACGACGAGACACGAGGCCGACAACCCTGTCAGAAAAATCCTCGTTATACCCTCGAAATCGGCCTTTACCCCTCCAAAGAGCATATCCGAAAGAAGGATACCTGGGAGCACGATCAGCGAATAAAAAGCAAGCGCTATCCCCGCGCTGTCAGGACCGGGCAGGATCCGCAGGCCGGTAAGAAGCGACAGCAATACAATCGAGATATTTACGCTTAGAAAAGTAGTTCGTTTTATCAAGGACCGCTGCCCCCGTCCTGATATACCGTTCCCGTCTCTCCTACTGACCGGAAAATGTCCGGCCCACGAGGAATACGCCAAAGCAGATCACTAGGACGCCTATGAACCTCTGTACCGAGAAAGACTCACCGAGCAGTACCGGAGAGAGGATCGCAGTGAGCACGTATGACAGACTCACCATGGGAAATGCCCAGCTCAACTCCGCGCGGGAAAGGATCACGATCCACAGCGCTGCGCTGAAGGCATAGGCGACAAAACCCCCGATTACGAAGCCGGACGCAGCCACCCGGGGAAGGTACTCGAAGAATCGCGACGGTTCTATCTTACCGATCTTGTTTATCCCTACTTTCATCATGAACTGCCCGGCGGTGTTGAGACATACAGTTATGCCTATCAAGATCAGGTTCTTCAGCATTTTGTCCTTCCCTATTTCTTCAGAGGTGCGAATCTCAGCTTGACCAGGTATATGAGGTTCTCGAATCCATCTTTCCACTTGTTGAGTTTGACCTCGCCGACCCTAGGATGATAGTTGACATGGTACTCGTCGAATTTCAGTCCCGGATGCCTTATCGCATTGATCTTGATCTCCTCGCTCAGCGGCATGCCATCGCTCTTCAGCTGGAGCTTCGGATAGATCTCACTTCTGTAAATCCACATCCCCGACTGCGAATCCCTGATGCCGCGCATGAAGAGAACAAGCGTACCGAAAGTGAGTATCCCGTTCCCCATCTTATTGGAAAAATTCATCGCCTTCCGGTCCTTGAGGGGAAATCTCGAGGCGGACACAAAGTCGAGATCGTTGTCGAGAAGGAAATCTATGCATTCCTCTATCTGCTCTACCGGATATGTGCCGTCTCCATCCATAGTCACGGTTATGTCGCCCGTGACAGCGGGCAGCCCGGCCTTGTATGCCGCGCCGTATCCCTTCCGCTCCTCAAATACGATTCTGGCGCCCCTGTCCCGCGCCACCTCAGCAGTCCTGTCGGTCGAGTTGTTATCAATGACAATGACCTCGTCCACCGATTCCGGCAGTGAATCGATTACCAGGGCAATGCCTTCTTCCTCGTTGAAGCACGGGATGACTACGGAGATCTTTTTATCACGGTACATGTTCGGGTTCCTTCGTCAGAATATGGATACGATCTTCTCCTTCAGCGGAATCGGGAGCCTCATCATGAGAGCCTTCTCCCTCTCGCCGAATAATTTCAGCACCTTTACTCCTGCCAGCAGCAAGACTACCCCGATCAGCATCTGCACGGCAAGCGCTATGGGAGAATTCCATCTCGAAGCGCTTATTCCGAGCAGAGCGGTCGGCAATGCTGCAAGATAACACCTGGCCACGAATCCGACCGGTATCGCAAGACCGGAATTGAACCTTGCAGCAACCCTCCCGAAAACCACGACGGCCAGCAGCATGACGACAGCTACAGGGAAAAATGCCCCCCACAGCCCGAATCTGGGGATAAATGCAAGATCCAGACCGATATTGACGATGGCGAGGGCAGCGAATACGAGCATGTTGACCCAGCTTTTCTCCATGACATACAGGGCCATGCTAAGTGGAGTATAGAGAAAGGAGTACGAGAAGACAACGAAAAACAGTCTCGTCATTTCGCCCGCAGGGACCATCCCCTCTCCGAAAAGGAGCGGTACGAGAGGCCCTGAGAATGCAAATCCCATCGCCGCCACAGGGACGACGAGCAGAAAGAGCAGCCTGTAATAGACATCTACCGATTCGGGGAGTTTTCCGGGGTCCTTCGCGTAAGCCTCTGATATACCCGCCATGACGATCGGCCATATCGAGAGCGGGATGAACTCGAGCGCCATCTGCGGTATCCTGTAGGCGAGCCCGAAATAACCGGCAGCTTCCATTCCGGTGAAATGACCGAGAAAGAGGACTTCCGAATGCCTCCAGACGATCTGGTTCAGAATTCCCGTCGCCACGAAGGGAAGGGAATATTTCAGCATCCGTGCCGTTCCCGGACCGGGAGCGGTATCGGACAGGGCCTTCCTGCTCAGCTCGACTACCTCGGGCATCAGGAACAGGATCATCGCCAGAT
The DNA here is from genome assembly GCA_965371515.1 of uncultured bacterium. Lineage (GTDB taxonomy): Bacteria > Krumholzibacteriota > Krumholzibacteriia > Krumholzibacteriales > Krumholzibacteriaceae > JAUWCL01. Next base: position 26,689 of record CBDUYR010000002.1, read on the forward strand.
TGACTGCGCCCCCGGCGGCAAGCACTCCGACGATACCCCACCCTGCCTTCATAAACAAGATTAATAGAATAACGTATATAATGTTCCCTACTATCATTACAACAGCAAGGCGCCTTGTCTCATACCAGGACTGAAGTGCGTTCATAGTAAGCGACATCCCCGCCTCGAAGAGAACGAGCCCGAGAGCGATGACGAGATATGTCCTGAATACGGATGGATCCTGGTGGAACACCGAGGCCAGCCAGTCTCCCGAGAGGTATCCGGCGAGTGTCAGCAGGGTCCAGACCAGCGACTGGAACACGGCCAGCCGTCTCAGGTCGGACAACAATCCCCTCATGCCTCCCTTGACCCTCACCTCCGGGATATACCGCAGAACGGCTTTGCCGCCGCCGAGCATCACGATGACGAGCGCAAACCCGGTTATTGTCCTGAGGACGTTGAGTACTCCCCAGTCATGCTCTCCCAGTGAACGGACTATGACGATATACGAGAGAGGCATCGCGAGGAACCGGCCGATCTTCGCCACTACGCTCCACGACATCGCCTTTCCCACCTTCTCCACTATCATCCCTTCCTCCCACCCCCTCTGAATCCCGGCAGGATAAATCCGGCGATTCCGGTTACATCTGCCTCGTCCCCCTGAAATTCCTCGCTGGAGAACATTACGCTGTCCATGCACGGGGCGGCGGGATGATACCCGTGCATCCCCTTCACGGGAGCGCTTCCCATGTAGCTCGGCAGAATGATCATTCCCGGATCGCACAGGAAAACGATGTCGCCGTACTCTTCCCGGGGAAAATGCACTCCGAGTGACTTCAGCTCTTCCTTCCCGAGTATCCTCCCGCCCGGCGACCTCTCGAGCACTTCCGATATCACCCGGGAGACCCTCTCCCCTGAAACTTTGAAACGCGCCATCGTCGAATCGTAGAATGGAACGTAGTCGACGGGGATCTTCAGACCTGTCGCCTCCACAGACTTGATCAGGTCGACATGGCCTGTCACATCGCACATGCCGTGATCGCCCAGCACGATGAACCTCGGGTCGGGGAATCTCGATACCAGCGAGTCGATCCTCTCGCTGTAGTGTCTCAGCCTCGATCCAATCGCCTCTTCCCTGGATCCGTGCCTGTGCAGATCCGAATCGAGCCCGGCCGTATAGACAAGATGGAACGAAGTCTCCCCCGTTTCTAGTGTGGATTCGAGCTCGTCGAAGGCCTGTTCCTCCGGAGTGTTGTAGTCCCTGATGAAAACACCGCCATCTTCACTCGCCTGGTCTATGACACTGCGCCTGTTCCCACCTCCCAGCGGACCGAACACCGATCTCCGTGCGGGGAGATCGAGTCGTTCCAGTAGCTCGCCCGGAATATCGTAGAGGTTGTAATATGCCGTTATGTGGTCGATCCTCGACAGCTTCCATCTGAGAAGATTGCGTACCCATAGTCTCTCAGGCCCGCCGAACGGCCTGAGTCCCCGGAGCAGGCCGAAAGGCGATCTCTCTCCGGCGAAGGAAAACATCATCCAGAGCCCGTGAACGTCAGGGAAACTTCCCGTGAGAATCGAGGTAAGCGCCGCCTGGCTGAAACCGAGGACCGTCTTGAGCCTGGTCCTGAACGGCAGTTTCACGGGGCTGAAGCCATGGTGATCGGCCAACTCGCAGCCGAGCGCGTCTAAGAGAATAACGACCGTCCTCTCACCCAAGTGTCTCCTCCTCCCTGCCTGTCACCAGCCTGCGCCATTCCGCCGACGTCCTGGAAGCGGCTTCCTCCCACGATGTCCTGCCGTGGGGGTATCCTCCCGGAGCAGATCCTACGATGCCGCCGGCGCCCTTCTCCACCACATGTCTGATCAGCCTGAGGGATTCTCCCCTGACATGCCCGCCGGGCTCCCGTCCCGAGAACAACGATCCGATAAACAATTTCAGCCTTTCCAGGATCGAAATATCGGGAACGGCTGCATTCCAGGCCCGGAAGAGATCTGTGAACCGGGGACTCCCTGCCCGGGCACTTCCATGATCCTTCCTTGAGATCCCGTCCCTTACTGCCAGCAGATCTCCGGCAGCCTCGAGCCACATGTGCCATGCTCGATCCTCTCCCGCCCAGACTCCCTCCATAACGGGATCGGTCTTGAATCCAGTCCACTTCACTGTTTTTTCCGTGAGAGATCCTCCCAGTTCCCTGCGGACTTCCGAAGCCCGCGGCGATCTGGCGAGGAACTCGGCTCTCGCTTCGTAACCCGACCGGTACATGCCCCCGGCACACAACGAAGCAGTCACAATATCAGTATACACACGGGACACTCCGTATAGAAACCCGTAGAGATCCATGCCCTCCGGCCTGTCCGTTACGGGCCTGCCGCCGAGGAATGCGGCCATCCTGTTCTCGAGAAGCCTCAAGGCTTCTCCGGCCGCTATCTCACCTGGGCCGAACGACGGGAAACGGTCGAGGAGCCCCCTTTCGCCACACAACAGCACTCCCCTCTCACGCATGTCGAATACACCGGGGGACAGAGGCATCGCTGCAAGCTCTCCCGACGTCATGATGCCTACGTCTATCCTGCCTTCGAATCGGGCTTCGGGAAGGAGGTCCTCGCATGCCTTCCCTATGATCGATCTTCGAGAGTAAAGCGCTGCATGAGCCGCCTTTGAAGGAACTATCAGCAGAAGATCTATGTCAGAGAGAAAAACGGGACCGCCCTCGAGCATTACAACGCATCCCTCGCACGAGGCAAAGCTGCCCGAAAGGATCAGCCCCTCCACATTGCCAGGCCTGGTCTGCTCCACTATCAGATCGCGGCACCGTTCGATGAATACTGGGAATACATTGGCGTACCATGACTCCAGAACGCTGTCGCTGCATCGGCGCTCGAGAGAATAATCCCCGTGTCCGGGATTACATTGGGAAAGATCTTCGCGGCTTTCGCCCTGCACTTATACCCGCCTGTATATGAACTCGGGGATATAGTATGTTTTTCTGTTCAGCACTGTCCCGAGAAATCTTCCGTCGAGCTTCTCGATCATAAGCATAGCCCGCTTTATGACCTCGCGCTTCGTCTTGCCTGACTGCACGACTATCACGGTACCTGATGCGTACGAACCGATAATCGGCGTCTCGGGCGCCTCAAGGACGGCGGAAGTATCGATCAGGACATAATCGTACATCTCTCTTGTCGTGTGGATGAAGGTTGACATCTTCTCCGAGTTGAACAGAGGCTGTGTTATGTCAGCTCCCTTACTCTGACCGATCGTCACGATGTCGAGGAACCCCTCGTCGACATTCTTGACGACTTCTTCGAGAGTTGCGCTTCCGGCGAGGTAGTCGAGCATCCCCATGTCGTTCTTCATCCCGAACAACGCATGGATCTCAGGATTGAGAACGGCGCAGTCGGCGAGCAGCACACGGTCGACCTCGCCCAGTGCCAGCATCCTGGCAAGGAATGACACTATCGTCGTCTTCCCCTCGCCGGCGATTGCAGATGTGAACACGATCACTCTGAAATCGTTGTTCTTCAATTCCGAATCGATCGAGTTTCTCAGTGTCCTCAGCCCGCGCTTGAAGTTCTCATCGACTCCACGGAGAAAAGTGCCCCCTTTTTTGTCCCCCGGATTGCGTCGTACGCGCAACTGTCTCTTTTTTCGGGGAGCTCCCGATTTTTTTATCTCGGCTTTTCTCATCGCGTCGAAGATCTTGCTCACAGCGACTTCCCTCCGGGATCACATCGGCCTGTTGCGTCTCTGGGTGACAGGCGCTTCCTTGTTCTCGAGATCCCTGATTCCCTCCCGGACGATGCGTCCGTCGATTGTCCTCGTATTCGATACGAAGCCTATCAGAAGAGCTCTGTCGCAGAGGACATTGATCAGCCTCGGAGTGCCCCCGGAGTAATGGTATATCTCGTCCATCGCGTCATGCGTGAATACCGCGCCCCCGTTATGGTTTCCCGCGACCTCCAGCCTGAATTCGATGTATTTCTCGAGATCCTCCCTGCTGAGGATCGATATCCTGCATATTCCGGGAATGCGCTGCCTCAGCTGGCGCATCTCGTTGAGATTAAGCATCGTCTCGAGTTCCGGTTGTCCGACGAGCATTATCTGTATCAGCTTCCGGTCGTGGGTTTCAAGGTTCGAGAGCATCCGAAGCTCCTCGAGAACGTCAGGAGTCAGATTCTGCGCCTCGTCGATGATCAGAACAGTGTTCCTGTTCTTCTGGTACTGCTCGATCAGAAACTTGTTCAGCGTCAACAGCATCTGCGCTTTGTTCTGTCCCTCCACTTCCAGTTCGAAATAATTGCATACGAGATAGAGGAGCTGGTCGAAAGGAAATTTCGTCGTGAATACGAAAACAACCTCCAGCGAGAGCTGGAACAGGTCTATAAACGTTTTTACCACCGTCGTTTTCCCTACGCCCACTTCTCCGGTGACCGCGATGAATCCCTTCTTCTGGAAAATTCCGTAGGTGATATATGCAAGCGCATCCCTGTGACTCGTGCTCCTGTACAGAAACCTTGGGTCAGGCGTGACGTTGAAGGGAAGCTCCTTGAAACCGAAATATTCTTCGTACATGGTATTTACTGCTCGGAGTCAGGAAAACTCGCCAGCACCTGGCATCCGAGCGTCTCCTCTGCCTCGGCCACGTTCTTGATGGAATGGTCGAGATTATCAACAAAAAATGCAAATCCCAACGCCACGACGAGACTGAACATGGGTCCGAGAGCCATCCTGACGTAATCTCTTGTCTTTTTCTGGTATGCTGGCGCTGCGGGCGAAAGGATGGTGACGTTCCACTCCGGATTGCTCGCCACCGATATCCTCGCGTTCATATGCTGCTTCGAAAGTTCTCTGAACTCGGTCTCGGCCTGTTCAAGATCTGTATTGATCTCGTGGAGTTCGACCTCTTTCGCGGGGAATGATTCCTTCTCGAGTTCGAGCTCATCGACCATTTTGGCCAGAGACCTCTCTTTTGTCTTCAATATGTCGAGCTTCGCCACGCTGACAGTCGAGAACGAGGCAAGCTCCTTGTCCATGTAGTAGTAGAGATCCTCGATCTGCTTGCGGACCTTCTTGAGTTCCTTGTGTGCCGCCGTATACCTCACGGACAGTTCCGATTCCTCGAGGCGCAACTCCATCAGCTTGTTGGTGTATCTCTCTATTGCTGACTGCTTCGGGGCATCCTGCGTCAGAGTATTGGACAGAGCCGCCTGCTCATCGATATCGAGATCCCTGAAGCTTTCGAGCTTCTTGATTATCGCTTCCTTCTCCCTGATCTCCTGGCGGGCTTCTTCGAGCTCGATCAGATATCTGTCAAGCCTGTTCAGTATCGAAATCTGCTGGTGCTTCAGGTCGATGATACGCCACTCGGTCCCGAACCGGGCCTTCCTCTTCCGCAGGTGGTCTATCCTCTCCTGCAGACCTGACAGCTCTTCCATGAAGAAATCTTCCATCTCGGGAGGAGCCCTCACGGTGAGATAATATTCCTTGTACGAATTGAGGACCGCGTCGGTCGCAGCCCTGCAGAAGATGGGATCTCTCGAAATATAATTGACCCACAGTACGTTTGACGTGCCAACGACACCGGATTCGACACTGCTCACGTACAGTCTTTCATCGCTGGAATAACCCTCGGGGAACATGTCTTCGACTATCTCCCGCGCCCTGCCGACAACAATCTCGGACTTGATCATTTCGATCTGCGAGGCGATCTCCTCTTCCCAGGTCAGTACCCTCACGTAGGGATTGAAAACGCCGGTAGCCTCTCCGCGCTGCACCATGAGCCTGCCCGACGAAGCATAGACCGCCGGCTCTTTCATGTTCATTATGAAGACTACCGCGGTGGCCACGACCACGATGCCGATTATCATCCACTTCCTGCGGAAGATCACCTCGAGGAAATCCTTTACGGTCGATTCTTTGCTTGTCGTGAGGTTCTTCTCGTCCATACCGCTACCTTACAAGCCCCTCGTGTAATATTCGTACAGGACCCCAGCGTTGGCGATCTGCCAGCCTTTGAGGTAAACATCCAAGGGTCTCCCGATGATGGTCCACAGTCTGTCGATGAACTGCTCGGTTGTCGCTATCCTCGACTTGGGTACAAATATGATGTCAAAAGGCTCCAGTGGAACGTCGAGTGAAAAATCGTTCTTTGTCAGTATCGCGTCGATGTTTACCTCTATTCCGACAATGTGATTCTCCCCGACGCGTCTTATGACCAGTACGTTGCTCTTACGCGCATCATTCGTGTAACCGTTTCCGATGGCAAGTGCCTGCATGAGTGTCATATTGCGAACATAATCGTAGTTGCCCGGATTCCCCACCTCACCAAGAACATAGACCCTCTGCGGCAGGAAATCCTTCACGATCACGGTTATATGGGGGTCGACGATGATCTCGGAGAATTTCTCGGTCAGTAAGGTGTCGAGGCTGGAGGGCGTCATGCCGGCTATAAACATCTCCCCGGCATATGGATACGATATTCTACCATCAGGCCGTACCTTCATCGATTGCCTGGAATACTTGCTCTCGTAGAGAAATACCACGTCGAGGACGTCGCCGTAGCCGATATAATAACTGTCGGCTTCCGGAGCGGCCGGAACGCTGTCGGGATTCAGCTCCGACCAGGTGATCTCGCCGTCAATCTGGTCGTAGACTCGACTCTTGTTTGCTCCACAACCGGCAGATACTGCGACTGCCAGAAGCAGTGCAGTTAACATGTTGTAAAAACGGATTCTTCGACCTTTCATCTCAGTGACCCCTGCACAGGATCCTACCGTAATCGTAAAATCTGCTTAACCGGCGAGAACTTAACCTCTTAGGTACAATATTTCAATCAAGTTTTAGGGCAAGAATAGTGCCAGAAATCAATAGGCCCCTTTCCTGGCTATCACGGCTGGAATAGTTTTGAGAATGATCTTCGTATCCGTAACAAGGCTTCTGTTGCGGATATATTCCAGATCGAGTCTCATCCACTCCTGGAATCCGATATGGCTCCTGCCAGCAATCTGCCAGTAGCATGTGATTCCTGGAGTTACATCCAATCGTCTTCTCTGCCAGGGAAGGTACTGTGAGACCTCAGATGGGAGATTGGGACGCGGACCTACGATACTCATGTCACCCTTGAGCACGTTGAGCAGCTGTGGGAGTTCATCGAAGCTCGACTGTCTCAGGAACCTGCCCGTGCCGGTGACCCTTGGGTCCTTCTTCAGCTTGAAAACGGGTCCGTCGACGCCGCTGAGGGGCCTGAGAGACGCTATGATGTTCTCCGCCCCAACGTGCATCGAGCGAAACTTGTAGAAAACGAACTCCCGACCGTCCTTTCCTACTCTCTTCTGCCTGAAGAGTACGGGGCCGGGAGAATCGAGCTTGATAAGGAGCACTATTACGGGTATCACCGGAAGGAACAGGATCAGTATCAGTAAAGCTACAGCGATGTCCGTAAATCTCTTGAAGATGCCGAAGCTCCTCTTTCTCTCGGCGGTGAGGCTGTAGGCGGGATCTTCGACCATGGAGCTCGCGGGCTCTGTGATAAGTTCTTTCATTTCGGGGTACCCAGTCATTGCTCCTCCAAAAAAACCCGGGTCTGATCTTTCAGCCCGGGTTCCAGCGCATAAAAAAACTGCTGCAGAAACTCACTTCACGAATATCGTGTTGCCAAAGCTGAAGTAAATATCTATAGCAGACTTCTCTAAGTACACCTCCATGTACAAAACACATATTAGCATAAAACGGTGCGCATTGTCAATAGATATGTTCAGCCCCTGCCCTGTGATTACAGCTGTTTGAGTATATTTCGAGGAACGGCCGGAAAAGCAGCCGTTACGTGAGCAGTGCCGAGTAGATCAGCGGGATCATTATCTCGTGATGGCCGGTAAGCGATATCGCATCTCCGCCGAAGGCAGCAGGCCTTGCGAGGACGTTCTCTCCGGGACGGTAATGGCCTATCATGTCCAGATTGCAGGCGGTTATCCCCTCGAAGCCTGCGCCCAGGTTCCTAGCGACACTCAGCGCCTTGAGGAATACTTCCGGCAGTATCACGGCGGAACCTGCGTTGACGATAACGCCGCCGTTCTCCCCCAGCGCACGCACCCTCGCGGCAAATATCCTGAAGTCCCTTGCGGAAAGCTCGCCCCAGATGGACCCGTCGAAACCGGGGTGCTGAACGACGATATCGGTACCGACAGCCACGTGGACGGTGACTGGCACCTTCTCGATCGCGGCCCTCGATGTGATGCTGACATCCCTGTAGGGGGCATCGCTCGCGGCGATGAACCTCCCGACCGCCTCTCCCAGGCCGAGGTCCTCAGCCGCTCCCCTGTCGACCGCTTCGAAGAGGAGCCCGGCAGTCTCCTCAGCGAAACCGAATTCGCCCTTCTCTAGCTGTGCCGTCACGTCCTCCGACGTCTTCCCGAAGAACGCCAGCTCGAGGTCGTGGATGATCCCCGCACCGTTGAGGGCAAGGGCGGTCACATAACCCCTCTTCATCATGTCTGCCAGGTAGGGAGACAGGCCGCACTTGATGACGTGGGCACCGGCCATCCAGATCAACTCGCGTCCCTTCGCCGATCGTGCCCTCCGCATGGCGAGCGTCAGCTTCCTGAGCCGGCTGACCGCCAGCTGGTCGGGCAGCGAATCGAGCCATTTCCTGAACGCCTTGCCGCCCTTGACGGGACTCCCCATCATGTCGACGGTGACCTTGCTCTCCCGTTCGGAGATCGGCGACGTCCTGACATTGCTGAGATCGATCTCTTCGTATTTGCTTGCCATCAGCGGGATGACCCTTCCGATTCGAGGATTCGCGGCTCGTCCGAGGTCAGCGTATATTCCTTCAGCACCGCCTCGAAAGAGCCCACGACCACTTTCGACCGCATGAGCACGGGCATCCGGACGTTATCATCGGTCAGCCATATTGTCAACTTTCCCTTATTCTCAAAGATCGCGCTCGTTTCGAGCACCGGTTCGATCACGAGGCAGTCGAACTCGCCGGCCTGTACCTTGATCCGTTCCCTGCGCAGCGCCTTTATGAAGATCGGGTAGTTTTTCCCGTCCGAATGGTTCGCCATCCAGACCGCCTGACCAGGTTCCAGTGGGAACGTCCTCACGTAATAAAACGCAGATATGAAATCCTGCGTGTTCGGAGGTATGCCTACCTGCCTGTCGGGATATATGGCGAGGTGTTTCGCCTGGTCGAAATCAACCTCCTTGTCCCTCCTGAACTTGCCCTCCCTGATGTGCTTCTCGAATCTCAGCGAGTAGAGAAATTCCTTGTCCATGAACGACTCGTGCCTGTCCCTCACCTTGTACATCATGTCGAACGTCTTGTTCGTTCTCGCGGTCGATACGAGATGGTATGCCTGTCGGCCGTTCAGCTCGGCGTCGCTGCGGACCTCGAGGGTCGCGTCGCCGGCGTGGATAAGTCCGTACTGGATCGCGAAGAGAAAATACTCCCCCTCGCCGAACGGCACCCTGTCGGGCACGGGTTGAACAAGCTCGAAACCCTTGATCATCTCGTAGCCATGATCAGCGCCGCTCGTCGTCACGACATGAGCGGTTTCCTGTGCCCTTGCATCCACTGAATAATGACCGGAATAGAGGACAGAAAGTGTAAGCAGGAGGATAATCGGAATCTTGCTCTTCTTGATGTCATTTATCATGTCATTCTCCTAATATCCTATCACCATATCAAATAACGCCTAGTGTGATATTTTGCCGTCCGTCACGTAACTTATCCTGCTATCTATTACTGCAAGTGCCGTGCTCGAAATCACCCGCTGCCGTCTCTCGCTGCTGCGAGCACCCTGCCGTATACATCGAGGGTCCCGTTCACCATCCTCTCTACATCGAACAGAAGTACCCTTTCCGCCGCCCTCGAGGAGTACTCTTCTCTCGCTTTACGATCGGAGGCGAGATTCCCGAGAGCATCGGCCAGCCCTTTCGGATCCCCGGGTTCGAAGAGAAGAGCCGCGTCCTCCCCTGTCACCTCAGGGATACCCCCTGCCCTGCTCGCAACGCATGGCAGTCCAGCTGCCATCGCGGCCATCAGCCCGGTCGACAGGCCCTCTTCGAGAGAGGGCAGCACGTATATGTCGAGAGCCTTGAGGAACGACTCCAGGGGGAGATCGTCTCCAGTACGGAAGATCCCAGTATCGAGTCCGCGCTTCGAAGCTTCTGAAACAATCGAATCCTCGAGCCTTCCCCTGCCGGCCAGGATAAAACGCATCCGCACGCCTCTCGATTCGAGTATCGCAGCAGCCTCGAGCAGGACTGCGTGTCCCTTCTCCTCCTCGAAGGCCGCCACCGTCCCGACAAGAAGGCGCTCCCCTTCCACCCCGAGTCTCTTCCTCGTATCCGGATCCCTCACTGCCGATCCGAATCTGGCAATGTCTATACCACTATGTACGATCGTCATCTTCTCATCGGGGACTCCCCTGAGCCGTAGGCTCCGGGCTGCCGCTTCCGATATGGGGATATATTGCGCCACTCCCTTTCCGTATTTCAGTATGGACGCGGGTCCCCTGCCGCCACCGAACGTGGTTCTCCTGCTAACAACGAGAGGCACAATCCCGGCGCATGCAGCCAGTGCGTGGGTGTGAGCCTTCGAAGTCTGGGCATGTACGAGGTCTGGACCCCATCGGGAGATGAATCTCCTCAGACGAAGGGGTGTCGTAAAAGGCAGCGTCTCGAAGCGGGCCTCCAGCAATTCGCTGCCCGCTGGCAACGCCGCCGCCAACTCCGAGCCATTGCGAACGGCAAAGGCCGTCTCGATGCCGCGGCCGCGCAGCCGCAGTCCCAGCTCGAGGGTCTGGCTCTCTCCTCCGCGCATCGTCTTCGCGCTGTTTACGAGGAGTACTCTCACGCTCCACCTTCCGGTTCGAGAATCCCGAGCAGCCTGGCAGCCACTTTTTCCGGGTTGTATTCCTCCCTGACCAGCCGGCCCCCTCTTTCGGCGATGGACGCGGCGAACCGCCTGTCCTCCCTCAAACGTTTCAGTTCACTGGCAAGCATCACCGCGTCCCCCGGCGGAACGCATAAGAGATGCTCTCCAGGAATAAAGATCTCCCTTATCGCAGGAGTGTCTGCAGTCACTACCGGCCGGCCGCATGCCATCGCCTGATATACCTTGTTCGGGATGACCATCCCTGTCTTGGGAGTCGTTCCGAAGATTCCGAGGACGGCGTCCGCTTCCGAGATCAGGCCGGGAAGCTCCTTTTCCGGCACGTTTCCGGAGAGCTCGAGCCTGTCTCCGTCGATCCCGTCTGCCCGCCTCCTGAACTCCTCCATCGTCTGCCCGCTCCCGACTATCCTGAACCGGAATCCGCTGTCGAGAAGACGAGCTGCCTCTACTATCACGTCCGTCCCGTGAAGAGGCAGGAAAGAACCGTAAAACAGGACGCGGAAGACGCCGTCGTGTGTCCGCTCCGGGAATTGCCCGAAGACGGTATCATCGTATCCGAGGTAGAGAGTCCTCACCTTTCTCTCTTCCACGTCGAATTCACTTACATAGAAAGCAGCGTGAGCATCGGTATCTGCGAGGACCAGATCGGACATCTTCATCGTGATCCTGTCGATATTCCAGTTGTGCCTTGCCTGGGCGGAACCCTCCCCGGCATCGCCTCGATCGAGCACTCTCGTCTCATACCGAGAGACGAGCGGATCGAATATCAGCTGCCTGCGAGGCGAACGCGAGAGCAACCATGCGAGCGGTACGTCCTTGTGCCTGAAATCGGGAACGAACAGAGGCGCGCCGCGCGCCGTCCCGGTAGTGAAAAACCTGGCCAGTAGAAGCGGATAACGGAACACGGCCCGTCTCGAACCATCCGCATGGCATGACCGCACTTCGACGCCGAGCCGCTCGAGCCCCTTCCTTATGATCGCGTTTCTCGGATAATCCGGATCGTAGCCGCCGAAAAACACTATCTCGGTCGGTGGAGACTGTCTTCCAGGGTTCATCTGCCTTCCTCCAGGCCACTGCGGGAAAGCTCCCTGAGCCATGCATACTTGAAGAAGACGCTGATAGCGGCAAGCGAGCAGAGCGTCAGCCCGGCGGATCCATCGAGAAAGCCGAGCTGGAGGATATACATCCTCAGAAAACGGGTAACCGGCCTGAGGACTATTCCGGGGATCCAGCCCCCTCCCCTTCTGTGAAGTTCGAGAGCCCCTCTTCTGCTGTAGCTCTTCATCCGTTCGATATAGTCGTCGAGGTCCCTGTAGGGAATGTGGTCGAGCCGCTCACGCATCCGTCCGGCCTCTCCGTCAAGCTCAAGACATTCGTGCACCGCTCGCTCGGGATACATCCCGCGTCCCCTTCGGAAAAGCCTCAGCACCCTGTCGCGGTCCCATCCACAGTGCATTATTACCCTGCCAAAAAACTCGTTCCTCCTGTAGAGCCAGAAACCGTTCTCCCGCGCCGACATGATTCTCTCCGCTATCTCCTCGCGCAGGTTGATGGAGAGGTATTCGTCAGCATCGAGGATCAGCACCCATTCGAGCGTTGCCTGTTCCATGGCCCAGTTCTTCTGGTTGGCGTTCGATACGAACTCCCTGGTGAATACCCTCGCTCCGTATTCCCCGGCTATGCGCAGTGTGCCGTCGGTGCTCATCGAATCGACGACGATCACTTCGCCAACGCCGCGTGCGCTCTCCAGGCACCTGCCGAGATTCTTCTCCTCGTTCAGCGTGGTGACGATGAGAGATATCCGTGACAGATCGGTTTCAGTGCTCATGATCTCCCTCCGATCGCCGCTCTCACTTCGCCCAGTACCTCATTGACCGTTATTGTCTCCATACACCTGTTGGGACTGCATTCCTTCTCCCTGCACCCTTCGGCGCATTCAAGTTCCTTCCATAGAACCCGGTGGAGCCCGTTCATCGGATCCCAGATTCTCGGGTCTGTAGGCCCGAACAGCGTGACGGTCGGCACGCCGAGCAGGACCGCGATATGTTTCGGGCCGGAGTCGATCCCGACAAGGATCTTCATCCTGCCGATGAGAGCGCCGGCTTCGGTTACCCCCGTCGGGGGCGGTACGATCGCACCGGGAACAGCCCCGGCGATCTCCTCGGCCAGTTCCTCCTCCCCCGGTCCCCACATGATCAACGGCCGCAGGCCCAGCTCGCCGGATATCCTCCTCGACAGATCGATGAATCGCTCCCGCGGCCAGCCCTTCGAGTGGTATGTCGAGCCGGGAACGATTCCCGCAAGCCCGCTCCCCGTATCCCCGAGAGACCTCACGAAAGAATCGGCCCATTCCGCCGATGACTCGGATGCCGGAAAACCGTAAGGCTCATCACCGACATCGGTCCCGTTCCCTGTCCCGTCCGCTGACACTCCGAGCATCCTGCCGATCTCGAGGTTCGAATCGATCGCGTAGCATCTGACCCGTTTCCCGGCACGTACAATGGCCCTTGGCAGAACCTCGTGATAATACCCGTTACGCCATCCCGTATCCATTCCGATCCTGAGACCGGCGCCGCAGAACCGCGTCAGCAGCGCGCTTCTCGGTGAGCTCAGCAGATCTACAGCCACATCGGGCTTTCTTTTTCTCAGAGACCTCATCACATCGAGCTGTCCGGCAGCCGTACCGGGGAGCGGGATCACCTCGTCGAGACCGGTATCTCCGGCCAGCGCAGCGCAATATCTCTCTTTCACGAGGTATCCGATCCAGGCACCGGGGAAAGCGGCCCTGATCCTATCGATGAGCGGAAGCGTCAGGACAATATCTCCCAGCGCAAAGAGCCGTACCAGGAGGATCGACTTAAGCTCTTCCATCTGTTTCAGATCGATGACTGCTGCGTCACTCATCCTCTACCATCCCGTTACCCTGCCGAGACCATCCGCGACATCGTCGACAGTGATCTTCTCGAGACATTTCATGTCTTCGCACTCGTGGAGATGGCAAGGTGCGCACTCCTCGTTCCTCGTGATCACTTCGTAAGGTCCCATACCGGAATACGGGAACCAGATATCGGGCTCTGTCGGCCCGAAAATCCCGACCGTCGGGACGCCCAGCGCAACACCGGTGTGCATCACACCTCCGTCATTCGAAACGAGAGCATCGCAGACAGCGATCGCTGCGGCGGCCTTCCTTATCGGCATTGGAGGAATGGCGCAGGCCAGGCCTGCCGACTCCGAGACGACCTGCTCCGATAAAGGCTCCTCGCCCGGGCCCGTGATGAGGAGCGATCTTGAGTCGAACCTCTCCATGACCACCCTTGCAAGTTCGGCGAACGAGGATGCCGGCCAGCGTTTCGAGGACCAGGTGCCCCCCGCGTGAAAAGCAACGGTTCTGTCCGGAGCTCCTCCGCCGAAGGCCGAAACAACGGCCGATCTGCCCGACGCCAGTTCGTCTCCTTTCAGATAAACGCGTGGCCTTCTCTCGGATGCTGCGCATCCGAGTATTTCGAGGGAGGCAAGATGGTGGCCTATCGCGCTTCTGATACTGCTGTCCGGTTCAAAGATATCGGTGTAGAGCCGCCTTCTCCACCTCCGCCCTCCGCCGATCCTGACCGGGATACCGGAGAGTCTCAGAATATTGGCGCTGCGCGGATTATAGAACAGATCGACGGCTGCCGTGAACCCGATCTTCCTGATCTTCCTGATCGTCGAGAGCATCGACGCGGCCCCCTTCCCCACCTCGAGCAGACCCGATAGGCCGGGGTGGTTCTCGAGTATCGAGGAATATGGAGGCTCGGCCATGTACCAGATCTCCGCACCGGGGAAACATTCCCCGAGAGCATCGATCACCGGTGTGGTGAGGATCACGTCGCCGAGGTACCGCAGCCTCGTAACGAGGATCCTGACCGGGCCGTCCCTTCTAACGAAGATCGCGGCAGGATCCAATCTATTCCTCCCGCCTCAGCCGCGCGATGATCCCCCGGCTCGACCGATCCTTCTGATCGCCGGTTATGACCGTGACGCAGCCGATCTCCCCGGCCGTCTCTATCTCGGGTACCGTCTCCACGGTGTAGTCCGTTCCCTTTGCGTGAACGTCGGGCCTGAGCTCTCTCAGCACACCGTCAACTGTATCCTCACCGAAGATCAGCACGTAATCGACGAATCGCATTGCCGAGAGTATCTCAGCTCTCTCGGCGGCCTTCATGACCGGCCTGCCCTCGCCCTTGAGGCGCCTCGTGGAATCGTCGTTGTTCACCGCCACCACGAGAACATCTCCGTGGGCCGCCGCTTCCTCGAGGTATCTCACATGACCGACGTGGATGATATCGAAACAGCCGTTGGCCAGAACCACCATCCCGCCCCCCGAGCGTATCTTCTCGAGGATCCCGGCCAGCCGGCCGGAGTCGTTGAATATGACTTCTTTCATTCCGGCATCCTCCCTCCGCCGTCCAGGAGTGCGGCGAACTGCTCCGTCATCCTATCACAGACTTTTTCCCAGGTAAAATCCAGTATGCCCCTCGCACCTTCCAGCCCCATCCTCCTGCCCGCCTCCCTGTCGCGGTAAAGTCTCCTGAGCGCCTTTCCAATCGAGACCTGGTTTCTCTCCTTTACGACCAGTGCCGTGCGGCCGTTCACAGCAAAGTCGGTGGTGCCGCTCTTCGTGCAGACCAGAGGGAGCCCGCAGGCCGCCGCCTCCGCACTTGTATTGCTCCAGCCTGCCTTGCGCTCCGCAGATACGAACACGTCGGCGGATGTATACATGGCCGCCATCCTCTCCTGCGGCAGATCGATATAGAACCGGAACGGCAGCCCGGGATCGAATCCCGTCCGCGGATCGGTCGATCCGGGCGTCATGCTGTCGAAGAGGATCAGTTCAACGTCGTATCCCCTGCGATACATCGATTCGGCGGCTTTTATCATAAACCTCGTCCCTTTTCTCGGCCTCGAAAGCCGTCCATAGCTCATCACGCGGAACGGCCCTCCATTTACACTCCCCTCCCCCGTCAGAGGATGGAACAGGGCAGGATTGACGCCTCCCCGCCCATCGAGCACCTTCAACCGGTATTTTTTCCGCATCCTCTCCATAAGGCCCTTCGAGTTCGCCATAAGGAGGATGTCTCCCCCCGTGGCGATCTCGCTCTCACGCACCACTTTCTGGGTCTGAAGGTAGAATATCCTGATTCCGGCGGGGAGTTCCCTGAGCGTCTCCAGGTACTCCGGCGAGCCGGTGATCACGACATCGTGATCACTGCCGCCCGCATCGGAAAGTTTCCTGCACTCGCCCTTCAATTCGATCCAGTCGGGAAACTCGCCGTCGGGGGTATATATGATGAATTCGTGCCCGCGCGATGTGAATGCGGCCGACAGCTCGACGTACCGCCTTACTCCGCCGAAGAGATATGTATGCGGCAGGATCGCTCCTATCCTCAACTGCCGCCTCCCCCTTTTTCTTCCATCATTGAATCGAGACTCGACAGGATCTCCTCCTGCCTCGTGACCGCAGTGCCTCTTTTCATTACCACGATCGACGCGGCCACGTTCGCCGCCAGCATCGCCTCCGTCATACCGGCACCGGCGGCGAGAGTCAGGGCGATCGCCGAAACGACGGTATCCCCCGCCCCCGTAACATCGGTCGCCTCCGGGCTTCCGACCACTCCTACCTTCAGGGTCTTTCTGCGCGGGCGGAACAGGGCCATGCCGAGCCTGCCCCTGGTAATAAGGAGAGAATCGGATCGCAGCATCCGCATCAGCTTTCTTCCCGTCTTTTCCAGTGCTTCTTCGGAACCGGGCTCTATCCCCGCGGCTTCGGCCGCTTCTACCTCGTTCGGCGTCGCGGTGGTGATCCCCCTTAACCTTTGGAGACCGAACCGGGAATCGGCGATCACGGGGATACCGGAAACGGAAGCCATTTCGATAACCGCCGGCGCCACACCACCAGTGAGCACTCCCTGTCCGTAATCACTCAGTATCACGGCCCCGCACCGGGGAAGGCGACTCTCTATCGCACGGAGGAGCCTCTTCTCGACGGAAGGAGTGAGCTCAGAGCGGCTCTCCCTGTCGATCCTTACGATCTGCTGCCGCTGCGCGTGAAAATCCCCGGCGAGGACCCTCGTCTTCGATGTCGTCATTCGTCCCGCTGACGCTATGATCCCGCCGGTATCGACACCTGACGAACGCAGCATCTCGCCGAGCCTGTCCGCTGCATCGTCCCTCCCGGTCACTCCGGCCGCGACGGCTCGTCCACCGAGAGAGGCGATATTTGTCGCCGCGTTTGCCGCACCACCGGGGCTCCAGGAGCTCTCGTCATACCTGACTATGACCACGGGGGCCTCTCTCGATACCCTGTCGGTCATACCGTAGAGATATTCGTCGAGGATCATGTCACCCACGACGAGGACCTTCCTTCCTTTCCAGGAAAGGACCGTTTCCCTCACTCCGGAGTAATCTTCGATCGGTGTCCTGTTCACTCTTTACTCTCCCTCATGATTTCCATGGCCGCATCGAAAACATCGTCGGCACCTATATCCTGCAGGCAGTGCGTATCACCCTCGGGGCATTCCTTCCTGAAGCATGGAGAGCATTCAGCGCGGGACGTCACGATCCTCGAGCTCTGCCCGCGCGGAGAGGTCCATTCCGGACTGGTCGACCCGAAGATCGAAACTGTGGGGATACCCATCGCAGCCGAGATATGGACAGGCCCGCTGTCGTTTCCGACAACCAGGTCCGCTCCCCTCAGAATCGACATGAGGTCACCGATACCCGATCTGCCCGCGAGGTTGAGCGCACCATCGTCAGCTTCGGTGATACCACCCAGGTACTCCCTCTCCCGTTCAGAGCCGACAGTTACCGTCCTGAGACCCTTCTGCTCTCTCAACCTCCCTGCCAGAGCGGCAAACCTCTCCCGCGGCCACACCTTGGCCGGCCCGTAAGTAGCGCCGGCAGCAAATACTGCGTAGCCGCCCTCCAGTCCATACGCGGTGACCCGCTCCTTCCAGTCGTACGGCGGCACGACACAGGGTCCGGGGAGCGTTTCCGTTCCCGAACCGCTGTACAGCCCGGCGAACCGGGCGTATTCCTCCGCAAGATGGATTTTTCTGTGGAGATCGACCGACACCGGATCTGTCAACAGCCAGTCTCTTCCTCCGTTCCGGTTGCCGATCCTTCTCCTGCTCCCTCCGAAAAAGACGGCAAGAGCCGCCGAGAACGACATCGGAAGCACGAATGCTGCATCCCATCC
Source organism: uncultured bacterium (assembly GCA_965371515.1). Taxonomy (GTDB): domain Bacteria; phylum Krumholzibacteriota; class Krumholzibacteriia; order Krumholzibacteriales; family Krumholzibacteriaceae; genus JAUWCL01. The sequence goes on from CBDUYR010000002.1 coordinate 44,800, forward strand.
GTGATCCGGGCGCTGCTCGCGTAGAGCAAGGATCGAGCTACTCACCCCCCATTTCTTCCTGTAGGTGATCAGTCTGTCGAGAAACGCGCATCTCCTCAACAGTTCCGATACATACTCCCTGCAGAGGACCGTTATGAAATCATCGGGATTCTCTTTCCTCAGCAGGGAGAGGAACGGCGTCGCCATCACCACGTCGCCGATCCAGTTCGGAGCGAGTACGAGGAGTTCCTTACGCCCTGATCTGCAGGCTGTAGAGTTTCCGGTAGATCCCTTCCTCACCGATCAACTCCTCATGTGTGCCGATCTGCCTTATCCTGCCGCCATCGAGGACGACGATCCGGTCGGCGTTCTTGATCGTCGACAGCCTGTGAGCGATAACGAGGGTCGTCCTGCCGCGCACGAGCCTGTCGATAGCCTCCTGGACCAGCGCCTCGCTTTCCACGTCGAGAGAGCTGGTGGCTTCGTCGAGTATCAGTATCTGCGGGTTTTTCAGGAGAGCACGCGCGATAGCGAGTCGCTGTCTCTGCCCACCTGAGAGCTGGACTCCCCTGTCACCTATCACCGTGTCGTAGCCATGCGTCATCGCCTCTATGAACTCGTCCGCGTTGGCCGCCCGGGCGGCAGTGACAACGTCCTCGAGTGGACAGTCGGACATCCCGTACGCGATATTATTGAAGACCGTGTCGTTGAAGAGTATCGTCTCCTGCGTAACGATACCCATAAGGGCCCGAAGAGACGATATCCTTATGCAGGATATATCCCTTCCATCGATCATTATCCTGCCCGACCCGGGCTCGTAGAAACGCGGGAGCAGGTCGGCCAGTGTAGATTTCCCTGCGCCGCTCGCTCCTACCAGTGCTACGACCTCACCCCTGCCTACCTTCATGTCGACGTCGACGAGTACGGGTGTCTCTCCATCGTAGCTGAACCCTACATCCTCGTAACTGATCCCCTCACGGATCGCGTCGATCTCCTCGTCGCCCGCGAGCTCCTCCTCGGTCTTTATGTCGAGGATATCGAAGATCCTCTGCGCGCAGACGATTCCCTCCTGTACTACGTTGTTGAGCTTGCTGAGGTTCTTGATCGGGTTCACGACCCAGAGCATCGCACCTATGAACATCATGAGGCTGGCCGGTTCGAGCTGTTGCGAGATGACCAGTCTGCCGCCGTACCAGAGAATTACAACGCTCGCCATTATACCGAGTGTTTCGCTCGTCGGAGACGCCAGCTCGGCGAATTTTCTCATCTTGATGTACTCTCCGAGGTACCGGCGGTTGAAATCGCCGAACTTCATCTTCTCGAACCGCTCCATCCCGAATGCCTTCACTACCCGGACCCCCGATATCGTTTCCTGCAGGACGGAGGTCATGTCTGCCATCCTATCCTGCGCCCTCATGCTGCCCTTCCTGAGCTTCCTGCTTATGATGGCGATGAGGATGATATTGAGGGGAACGAGCATGAGCGTCAGAAGAGAGAGCTGCCAGGATGTGTAGAAGATTATCGAAACGGCTATGACCGTCATCAGACCGTTACGTATTATGCTGGCAAGCCCGCCGACGACCGCTCCGCGCAGGTTGGTAACATCGTTCGTGATCCTCGAGATGAGATGGCCCGTCCTCTGCTGGTCGAAAAACGCCATCGGGAGCATCTGTATCTTGCCATACAGCTCATCCCTTATCGACTTGAGTATCGACTGCTCGAGAAAGACTGTCAGGTACGTCCCGAAATATCCGAAGATGTTCTTTACTACCATCAGCGCGAAGAATATCAGGCAGAATCTCGCGAGGCGCTCCGTCGGAGTGCCCTGGTACATTATCCGTGTGACCTGACTCCGCACGCCGTCCATCTGCGACTCGATCCCTTCCGGTATAAGCGGCGAGCCATGGTCCCCTTCATCTCTCTCTTCGACAGGCGTGGGCTCCGTCGAGAAGACTATATTGAGGAATGGAGGGATCAGTGTAAGCGATATACCGCTTAACGCGGCGAATATCGTCGTGCATATGAAGAGGATCACTACCTTCTTCCACCATGGCCGGAGATAGCCAAGTAGTCTGGTATATGTGCGTCCAGGGCTCTGGCCGTTCATCGCTTGGTCTCCACGCTGTTACTAGACGGTTATCTCCTCGCCCGTCGCGAGGACCTCTTCGACCTTGCCGAAGAAGCTCTTGAGCGAGAGTTTTTCTCCCTTGGTCCCCTTGAAGATCTTGACATTAGGCATGTTCTCCGGGATCCAGGACTTTCCGTCATATTTCGTGAACAGTCCTATCGTCGGGACCTTCATCGCGGAAGCAAAATGGAAGAGGTTCGTATTTCCGGAGATGAAAAGATCGCACTGTGACAAAAGAGCAAGATTCTCGGCGGCGTTCGTCGGGACCAGGTCGATGACCTCGCCCTTCAGTTCTCCCGAGATCTTCTGCACGAGCTTCTCGTCCCAGGGTTCGGTCAGCACGAGAAACTTGACCCTCATGCGCCCGGCGAGGTTGTTGGCCAGATAGGCGATTATCTCGGGGATGACCCGGTGCCTGCTCTTGCTCCTGCCAGGATCGATCCCGACCGTGATAACGCCCTTCTCCGGCTTTCTGAAATGAATCAGCTGCCTTGCGTGATTCAGGTCGGCCTGAGGCAGGATGATATCCCTCTGCACTCCTCCGGTAGGAAGCCCGAGGGACTCTATCAGCCTGACCATCCTCTCACCCTCGTATCCCCGGGATGATATCCTCACCTCGAGGTTGATGAAGGGAAAGGCCAGCTGATGGTGAAATCCTATCCTCATCGGCGCACCCGACGCGAAGGCGAGAGTGTGCCTCTCCATCGAGATGCCTCTGCTCAACATTATCACCGTGTCGATGTGCTGCTGGCGGAGCTTGCGGATGAGGGCGTAGTAGTCGGCTGTGAAAAATCTCAGCTGTTTTCTGTTGTACGTCAGTATCGAATGGACCCTGAATATGCTCCTGGCAATGTCGGAATCGTCCGCGTTGACGAGCAGGGTCGTCCTTATTCCCGGGAAACGCTCGTGGAACCAGTTAGCAACTGGAGCGGCAAAGAGCAGGTCGGTCGCGTCACCGGAGTCTATGAACAGCATCCTTGTGGATCCGGTGATCCCCGCTGGAAGAGCGAAAGGTTCCTCCTTTCCCGTACGCTTGAGGAAATACGAGACCATCTTCGGCACAATATGTTTTTCGCCGCTATCTCTTCGCATTTCTTCTCCCGGCCTTTCTTGAGGATCCCTTCCCGCCGTCTCCGGCGAGCGCTATAGCTATCCCCTTGTCGACGGTATCGATGAAATCGAACCTAATTTCCTTCCTGATCCCGGCAGGAATATCGTCCAGGTCCTTCATATTCGATGTGGGAAGTATCACTTCCCTGATCCCCGCCCTGTGGGCGGCGATCACCTTGTCCCTGATCGCTCCTACGGGCAGCACCTTTCCGGTCAGCGTGATCTCGCCCGTCATCGCGACGTCGTTTCTGATCTTTCTTCCCGTTGCGAGTGAGGCGAGCGAGACCGCTATCGCGATACCCGCGCTAGGGCCATCCTTGGGAACCGCCCCGGACGGAATATGCAGGTGAAAATCAGAGTTTTCAAAGAATTTCTCGTCCTTCATCTCCTCTTCGAGGTTTGCGCGGACATAGCTCATAGCCGCCTGGGCCGATTCCTTCATGACGTCGCCGAGTTGTCCGGTCAGCCTGACGGACCCTCCACCCTTCATGCCGAGGGCCTCTACGAAGAGTATGACTCCTCCGGCGGCGGTTTTCGCCATGCCGGTCGCAACGCCTTTCTCGGGCCGCGGGAGCATCTGCTGATCCGGATAATCGGCCGCGCCCAGCCAGGCCTCGAGATTCCTCGAAGAAACCTTCCACGGCCCCTTTCCACCTTCGACCAGTTTTTTCGCCGCCCTTCTCATCACGGTGGAGATCTTCCTCTCGAGGTTGCGGACACCGGCTTCCCCCGTGTACCTCTCGATTATCATCCGCAACGCGTCATCAGTGATGCCGAACTTTCCCGATGGAACTCCGTTCTCCTCGAGCTGCCTCGGAAAGAGATACTTCCTCGCTATCTTGATCTTCTCGGCGGTAATGTACCCGGACAGTTCGATCACTTCCATCCTGTCGAGCAGGGCCGGCGGAATCGTATCGCGGATGTTGGCCGTCGCTATAAAGATCACCGAGGAGAGATCGAAAGGAATGTTGACATAGTTGTCTTCAAACGAATTGTTCTGCTGCGGATCGAGGACCTCGAGAAAGGCCGAGGCCGGATCGCCCCTGAAGTCCTTCCCGAGCTTGTCGATCTCGTCGAGCATGAAAACGGGGTTGTTGCTCCCCGCGTTCCTGATACCCTGGACTATCCTCCCGGGCAGAGCGCCTACATACGTCCTCCGATGCCCCCTTATTTCAGCCTCGTCCCTTATGCCGCCAAGCGAGATCCGCACGAACTTTCTTCCCATCGCAGAGGCGATGCTCATGCCCAGAGACGTCTTTCCCACCCCGGGCGGGCCGGTGAAGCAGAGGATCGAGCCCTTCGAGTCCCTCTTCAGCTTTCTCACTGACAGGTACTCAAGGATCCTCTCCTTGACCTGCTCGAGATCGTAATGGTCCCTGTTCAGGATGCGTCTGGCCTTCCCGATGTCGTGGGAATCCTTCGTCGATTCCATCCATGGAAGCTCGAGAATCCAGTCGAGATAGGTCCGCGCCACTGTATATTCCGCCGAGCCGGAAAACATCCTCGAAAGCCTCGACCATTCCCTTTCCGCCGCGGTACGAGCCGCCTCGGGCATATCTTTCGAATCGATCCTCACTCTCAGTTCGTCGAGCTCGACCGATGAGTCCTCCTCTCCGAGCTCCTTCTGTATGACCTTTATCTGCTGGCGCAGATAGTATTCGCGCTGCTCTCTGTCCATCTCGTGCCGGACATCCTGCCTGATCTTTTCGCCCATGCGGGCTATCTCGAGCTCGCTGTTCAGCAGGCCGTACACATGATGGAGCCGTTTGACGGGATCGAGCATCTCAAGCGCGATCTGTTTCTCCTCTATGCCGGTGTTGACGTTCGCCGCCACGAGATCTGCCAGTCTTCCCGGCTCCCTCACGCCTGCGATAATTCCCTTGAGCTCGTCGGGATAACTCTCCGAGACGTCCACGAGCCTGGAAAAGGCGTTTACTACATTAAGCATCATCGCCCGGGATTTCCTCCTGCCATCTTCCCTCTCCTCGAGAGGAGAAACGATCGCCCTCATCATCGGCGGATCGTCCGTGAAATTCCGCACTTCTATACGGGTCAGTCCCTGGCCTATGATCCTGATATGTCCATCGGGAAATCTCGCCATCTTCTGGATCAGCATCGCGCATCCGGTATGGTATATGGCGTCAGGCCCGGGCGAGGGCTCCGACGGGTCCTTCTGAGTAAAAACGCCTATGATCTTGATCTCTCCGAGGGCCTCGTCGATGAGACTGATCAGGTTCTCGTCCGTGAGGATCAGGGGAACGAGCATGTACGGAAAGACTACGCCGTCGTTTATCGGTATGACGGCGAGTTCTTCGGGTATGTCCCCGACCGGATCGTGTTCTATCACTGATTCGTTCAATTCCGTGACCTCTACTCTATCTCTACCTTTCGGGCACGGCTGGAGGGATCGGTTCTTGCGATCCTGACCTCCAGCATGCCGCGATCGTAACGCGCAGTTGTCTTTTCGTGATCTACGGGAACCGGCAGGTCGATCTCCCTTGCGAACCTTCCTATCTGTATTTCTATCTGCTGGTACTGCTTCCTTCCATCGCAGCACGAGCTTCCCCTGACGCCGCCTATCCTCAGTTTGCTGCCGTCCGTCACGATGTTGATCGTATCGCTGTCCATGCCGGCGATATCGACGATCACGATCACCTCTTCCATGGTAACGATAACGTCCGTCGGCGGTTCCCAGGAAAGATCGGAGGGATACTTCATCCGGGCCTTCCCTGAACTTCGGCTTTCACGGTCGTTTCTCATTGAAGGGCTTTACCTTTCGTCTTCCGGACGTTCGGTTCTCCAGATGAAGTCGAGGATAGAAAAGGCTGGAATCAAAGTCAATTCAAAAGGCTGGATATGAAAAGACGGGATGCCCTCTTACCCCTGTCCCTGCTGAAACTCCAGGTATGGATCAGCGGGCATCCCGTCCTCTGTGGTCTATTTCTTGCCCACGCCTATCGCCGGATCACTGCCGGGATATATGAGCGGCTGTTCGTATCCGACAAGGCTGTAACTGGACAGTCTCTTCTCGTCGATATCCCAGTCGTACAGGATGTTGTCCTCGTCGAAATCGAGCATGTAGACGAGCACCGAGCCTGCTCCCCTGTCCTGGATGTAGTAGATGAAGCGTTCCTCGTCATTCACGCTCGAGGTCAGGTAGACGTTCGGCATCCCCCAGGAGGCGACGATCTCGTCTCCGTTCATTCCCCTTACGATCTCGCCGTTCCGGATGTTCTCCTGGAAGGCGCTCTCGGGATGACCCTCGATATAGATCTCCCTTGCCTCGCTGGATGTAAAATTCTCCCTCTCGATATGGGAAGTACAGGAACACCCTGAGACGAAGATCAGCAGGGGCATGGCGAAAAGAAGTGGCAGGTACCTCATTGCGCTCCCTCCTTGATGTTGGGAGTCCTCCACACACAATGCGCCGAAACCCTTTACGGCACATCGATTTCATGACATGAGAGCGATCAGCACGAGAAAACACCACGGCCCTCTCGAGCTGCGGTGTCACAACTCCTGTCTCCTCGCGGTGGGGTCCGAAAGGACAAAAATCACCCCCTGTCAAATCACCTTTCATTATTAAGTATATTCCGCTTTCACGGGGTGTCAATGGGGACCGGGAAAGCCTCGTAGAGAACAAGCGTGACCCCGGGCAGATAATATTCCGCGGAACGGTTCATACTGGTCTCGAGGTGATCGACGATATGACCCTCGGCATCGGTGTCCCACACCCTGCAGCTGACCAGCCAGACTCTCCTGCGCCCTTCTGTCAGCCGGCGGAATTTCTCCTCGATGCCGTCACGGTCAAGATGCGCGGCATAGATCGATTTCACGGGCCGGCTTCCGCGGTAATAGTGCCGTACCGCTCTCTCCATCCCCGGGGCAAGGATTACATCGCCTGGCATGTCCGCATCCGAGATGATCTCGACTGCGCCCCTGATATCATCCCTCGAGTACCTGGGCTCGAAGTGATAATGCATCACCGAAAAAAGCATCAGTGCGCACAGGGCCGATGTCGCCGCGACACGCGCTGTCCTGGCGCGTGGGATCCCGTGTGCGATGATCGCGATGAACAGCGGGAAAGCGCACATGAGGTACCGTACGTTGAGGACCTTTATCTTGAGGATCGCCGCTGCAGTCACGAGTCCGATCGTCGCCGACAAAACGCAGATATAGAGGGCGGCCCTGCGTTCCCTGAACAGCCTGGCCAGACCGTTTACTGCGGCCGCTCCGAACAGCAACGCCGCAAGGGCTATCTGCAGGCCGTACCTGCCGAGCAGGGAGGACACCGTTACCGATTCATGCAGTTCCCGGAGATCCGGACCGTATGAGAATCCCATGGCAAAGGCGAAAAGACCGTACGGATATGCCATCAGTTCCGACAGGCCGGCACCCTCCATCCTGTAGACGACCGGGCGGCTCGATGCTACCACCGCCCTTATCCTCCTGAGAAAGAAGAACTCCCTGTATATCCATGGAGAGACGATGACAAGCGTGACTAAGGCGGCGAGCGCTCCGTATCTCAGGTGGTTCCCCCTGAGCCTGCCCGTCACCACCATGTACAGGGCAAGTCCGGCGCAGAGGAAAACCGCCATGAAATGCGACAGACAGGCGAGTCCGAGGGCCAGGCCAAGCAGAAGACCGCTCCGGAACGAAGGCTTCTCGTCGAAACGGCTGAAGGCAAGCAGGGAAAGGACGACAAACATCGTGAGGAACGAGTAGAACCGCAGCTCCTGGGAATAGTAGATGTTGAAAGGGTTGACAGCCATCAGGAGGGCTCCGGCCAGGGCGGTGCTCTCATTCGACTCGCGCCTGAGCCAGAAATAGATGAGGATCACTGTCACGACCCCGGCCAAGGCTCCCGGAGCGCGCAGCCAGGCCTCCGAGGAAGATGCCAGCGCCCAGAAATGCATAGCCAGCGAATAGAGCGGCCCGTGAACGTCCCACAACAGTTTGACGCCGTAGGGGATCCCTCCTTCCGGCGACGAATAAGACCCGATCGTGAGGATCTCGTCGAGCCAGAACGACTGATGACCAAGCCGGAAAAACCTCAGCACGGCGGCCAGCACGGCGACTGCCGTCAACACCGCAAGATTTCTGCTGTCTCCTCCTGTATTCCTCATCATTGTCCTTATACCCCCGCAGCGCGATTTTTTCCAGTTGAAAACGAGTTTATCGAAGCCGATACTCGATCCATGGCGTCAGCAGAGAAAAAAGATACGACGATCTACATCGGGCCCGCAGGCTGGTCGTACGCCGACTGGGAAGGAGTTGTCTACCCTTCAGGCACAGGGTATGACAGGCTTCTCTACATGGCACGCTACTTTAACGTAATCGAGCTCAACAGCTCATTCTACCGGATCCCCGGGGAAAAGATGGTCTCCAGCTGGCGGGACAGGCTTTCGACCGTGCCCGGGTTCAGGCTCACCATCAAGGTCAACGGTAAGTTCACGCACGAGAGGGAGTACGTACCGAGCGAGCTGAAGGCATTCACAGCCCGTTTCTCCCCGCTGCACGAGGCTGGTATCTCTGGTCCCTTTCTCCTGCAGTTCCCCTGGTCTTTCAGAAACACCCCTCGATCGAGAGAATATCTAGAGAGACTGACTCCCTTCTTCGAGGGCCGTCCGACTGCTGTCGAGTTGAGACACGGCTCCTGGGACGACCCCGAAACACTCGACCTGCTGTCGAGGTGCGGCTTCGCGTTCTGCAACATCGACCAGCCGCTGATCGGCGATTCCTTCCCGCCGTCGTCATTCGTGACCGATCATGACACGGGCTACATCCGTCTCCACGGGAGGAACAGTAAGGACTGGTTCCGCAGCGGCGCCGGCCGCGACGCGAGGTACGACTATCTCTATTCACAGGAAGAGATGGAGGAATGGTCGAAACGTGCCAGCGAGATGATGGGCAGGGTCAGTTCGCTCTTCATAATCACGAACAATCATTTCAGGGGTCAGGCGCTGGTCAACGCCCTCCAGTTGAAGTCGATGCTCGAAGGAGGCCTGATCGAGGCTCCGGCTTCGCTCATGAGAACATTCGGATCTTTGAGGGATTTCGCCGCTCCCCTTCCCGGAGATGAGGAACTCGACTTTTAGGAAAGCTACCTCGTCAATATGCCCAGGAGCAGAACGAGCAGAAACAGTGCGACGTAAAACAGCAGCTTCTTCGGAGATAAATGGGACCCTTCTCCACCCACCTTCAACGTCATCTTTTTCTTCTGTTTCCTGGCCCTGACAAGGGGCGTAAGGCAGAACTGGCAGAACTCGTCGTCCTTCTTCAGTGGAAAGCCGCATTTGATACAGTTCTTTTCCTCGATTTCGACGATCTCCTGTTTCTCTTCGGGGATCTCGACCTCAGGCTTCACTTCTTCGGGATTGCAATCCTCTATGAAGCCGATGCCTCCGGCCTCTTCGATCAGTTCGAGCGCACCTCGAGCCTTCGATGCGATTTTCGTCTCTACGACCTTCTTCGGCAGGTCGCGAAGCATGAACTTTATCTTGGTAACGGGCGTGCTGGTCAGTATCCCATATTTGATGGCGAATGAATCGGGAGTCTCGATCTCTCGCTTTATCCCCTCGAGGGTGACCTTGTAGATCGTTTCTTTCGGTCTGACGTCTTTCTTATCATCACCATCTTTGGGCGTGGCAGATCTGTATATGGAATCCTGTACGGACATAATACTCCCTTCGGGGTTATAGAAAGCATTATCCGTGCCACAGACAGTCGATCGGTTAAGCGAATCGGCGGGAAAAAAAGGGGCAGGAAACTATTCCTGCCCCATTGAGAATTATTATTGAAACTGTTATCGCGTATTGATTACCGCACACTCCTCGCCGGCCCTCCAACCCTCTATCCCGAAGGTATCGACCGCTGACACCTGGTAGCAATACTCTACGTTGCCGACGAGCTTCGTGTCTGTGTATGTCAGGTCGGTCGTCGTCCCGGCCAGTTCGACCACGTCGAACGCGGCAAAGTAGTAATAGACCCTGAATTCCTCCAGCGTCCCCATACTCTCCGGCGGGTAGTCCCACGATATCGTAGCCTGCTCCGTCCCCGGTGTGACCGTCAGCTCGGTCGGGGTCGGCGGAGCATCCACATCGAAGGGCGCAGGTTCCGTCCCGTGGTTATTCGAGCAGGAGACGAGGGCGGCAGCCGCGACAATCGTCAATGCCATTATCATCTTCTTCAGCATCGTCATCGCCTCCTAGAACGAGAATGTCTTCACGACCATGAAACCATCCGGCCTGATCTCCATCGAGACAGGGGGAACGCTCGCCTCGGGGCCAAGCGTGATGTCGAGAATACTCCAGACGTACATTCCAGCCAGGACACCGATCGCAATGTTACGGTACCCGTAGATATCATCCGCATCATTCCAGCTGTCCGTCATCTGCGAGTAGTACTCAACGGCGTCCCCGATGTAGGCTGCCTGCGCGTACCCCCTCTGCGCCTCCTCATACGAATCTATGTGCCGATTGTACTGCAGGGTAAACCCGCTGATCACTGCGATCGAAACGAGCGCCGTTCCCATCATCACAGCGCCCCTCGTATACCGCCCGGTCGAGAACTGCCCCCACCCCGGGAATACGACCGACTTGATCACATCTTCGTTCCTTTCGGCGGCGGCGGCCAGAGACGGCAGCAGGAGCAATGCCAGGAGCACTGTCACCGCAATCTTTCTCATCCTGAATCCTTTCTCCAGGTCATTTCGTTTACGGCTCTTATCCGTTATGTACGAATTTCCGGCGAAAATGTTACATCGCCATACTATAACCTCTTGAGGACTGGAACAATAGCCGATTGACATGTTTCGGGAAAGCACTTAGTTTTATGTCTGCTGCACGCTGGCGAGCAGCCGGCTTCATCGTGGAGGACGGATTTGATCCGAATAAGGGAACTGTCAAAATATTACGGGATTACGAAGGCTGTGGATAACCTCTCCTTTACTGTCGAGAGAGGCGAAGTCCTCGGTTTTCTCGGGCCGAACGGCGCCGGCAAGACCACCACGATGAAAATACTCGCCTGCTACCTTCCCCCTTCTTCCGGTACGGCGGAGATCTTCGGATCCGACATACTGAATGATTCGATGGCGGTAAGGAAGAGGATCGGCTACCTCCCCGAAAAGAATCCCCTCTACACCGACATGGACGTCCGCTCCTTCCTCGAGTTCGCTGCCCGCCTGAAGGGCGTGGAAAGAGAGTCGCTGAACGGTTCGGTGGGCGCAGTCATAGAGAGATGCGGGCTCGGGGAAGTGAGGCGCAGGAAGATCGGCAACCTCTCAAAGGGATTCCAGCAGAGGGTAGGAATCGCCCAGGCGATCGTGAACGATCCGGAGCTGCTGATCCTCGACGAGCCGACGATCGGCCTCGACCCGAGGCAGATAATCGACATCAGAACGCTGATCAAGGAACTGGGCAGGGAGAGGACCGTCATACTCAGCTCACACATCCTCCCCGAGGTAAGCCAGGTCTGCGACAGGATAATCATTATCAACAACGGACGTCTCGTGGCCGTCGATTCCCCGGACAACCTCCGCAACAGGCTCAAGAAATCCTCGATGACCAAGGTCCGCATTGCCGGATCAGCCGATCCGGCCGACACCGAACGTGTCATCCTGTCAGTCGAGGGGACGCGCATGATCCGGATCGAGGAACCGGGCGGAGACGGGTCCGCACTTATCACGGTCGAATCGTCTTCCGATTCCGATATCCGCAGCGCTCTCGCGAAAAGACTCGTCGAGGAGGATATACCCCTGCTCGAGATCTACAGCGAGGAACTCTCCCTGGAGGACATCTTCATCAGGCTCGTTACCGAGGAGGGCAACGCATGAGCATAACCTCCGCGATATACGGCAGGGAACTGAGATACTTTTTCCAGTCGGTGACAGCGTATGTGGTCATCTTTATGTTTCTGGTAGTGTCAGGCGGATTCTTCTACTTCATCTTCCGTGCCTACAACCTGATGTCCCTGCAGTCGTTGCAGAGCGCATTCGCGCCGGGGGGCCTGAACCTCATCGACGGAGTGATGCGGCCGCTGCTCGGCAACATCAGCATCATGATCCTGCTCTTCCTGCCCCTTCTCACGATGAGACTGATGGCCGAGGAAAAGAAGCAGGGAACCTTCGAACTCCTCTCCACATACCCCGTCTCCGACATAGCCATCGTATCGGGCAAGTTTCTCGCGGCGCTGACTGTATACGCGATAATGCTCGGCTGCACTCTGCTGTATCCAGGGATGCTCTTCTTATACGCCGAACCGGAGATCGTACCCATCGTCACGGGATACCTCGGTCTTCTGCTCATGGGCACCGCTTTCATCGCAATCGGTACATTTTTTTCTTCACTTACCTCCAACCAGATCATCGCCGGCGTAGCCACCTTCAGCACTTTCCTCTTCTTTCTCCTGATCGGCTGGGGCGTCCCGTTTGTCGGACCGAAGTTCGCGGAGGTTCTCGCGCAGGTATCTATCCTCTATCATTTCGAATCTTTCTCAAAGGGAGTGATCGAGACGAGCGACGTGACATACTATATCTTCCTCGCTGCCTTTTTCCTGTTTCTGACGGTGAGGTCTCTCGAATCAACCAGGTGGAAAAGCTGATGGGCAGCGTAATTTATAAAGTGCTCGGCGCTGCCGGTCTCGTCCTGATCGTCATCGGGGGAATAGTCTACGGGATCTTCTACACGAGCGGGTGGCCCGCCGTACTCCCCCTCGCCCTCGGCATTGTGCTGACCATAGGGGCTTTCGCCGGTGGATACCGTTCCGAAAGATCGGAAGGATCGAGACGAACCGCCCGATACGGAATAAGCGCTGGCCTTTCCGCCATAACGGTGGCTGCTATCCTGATCTTCCTCCAGACACTGTCTTTCAGGCATACTTCTACGATCGATCTTACGAGCAACCGGCGTTTTTCCCTCTCATCCCAGACAGAAAAGGTCCTCGGCGCACTTGAAACACCCGTGCACCTCACTGGATTCTACAAGGAGACGAGCCAGGACAGGGTCGTGCTGCAGGACCTGCTCGAGAGTTATTCGGCGCGCAAACCGGCCGTGACATTTATCTTCATCGATCCCGACAAGTATCCAACTAAAGCACGAGAGTATGGAGTCACAAAACCAGGCATACTATTCGTAGAAACCGGCGAGGCGCGTGAAGAACTCGAGAATCCTGACGAGCAGCGTTTGACAAACGCAATCGCCAGGGTGACTTCCGGCAGTGTGAAGACGGTCTGCTTCCTCACCGGCCATGGGGAAAAGTCGGTTTTCGAGACGGGGCCCCACGGTATCAGCGGTCTGATGGAGGCGCTCCATATGGAAAATTTCGAGGTCCGTGACATCCTCGCTCTCAGCGCCGAGAAGATTCCGGAGGAGTGTGACATCCTCATCGCCGCCGGTCCTGAGAAGGACATAGTCAAGCATGAGCAGAATGTGATCCTCGACTACCTGGTCGGCGGCGGACGTGCCCTCTTCCTCGTCGATCCGATGACCGAGATCACAAACATCGAGGGGATACTGGCAGCCTACGGAATAATTCTCGGCGACGACGTTATCGTAGACATGCAGGGAAAACTACTTGCGGGCAACTTTCTCACTCCTGTTGTGAACAGTTACGGCAAGCATCCGATAACCGACGGATTCCGGCATTTCACATTCTTCCCTCAGGCACGGTCTGTCATCGCGCTGGCGGATACACCTCCATCTCTGGTGGTTACGGCCCTTTGCCGGACAAATGAAGGTACCTATTCCGAGACCGATATGTCGACCCTGCTCGAGGGCCAGACGCAGTACGATCCCTCGGAGGACACCAAGGGGCCGATCGACATCGCCGTGGCCTCGGCCATGGGATTCAGCCCTGATTCCATGTCCACGGTCATTGAATCCCGCGTGGTCGTTTTCGGCGACAGCGATTTCGCCGGGAACTCCAACCTTCGTCTTTCGGGAAACAGGGATCTTCTACTCAATACGATCCTCTGGCTCGCCGAGGCGGAAGACATGATCTCGATCAGGCCGACCGACAACCTGCAGCAGCCCGTCCTGCTGACAGCTGCCCAGGGACGTTTCGTCTTCTGGATCCCGGTCGTTGCCCTTCCTGCACTGGTACTGCTCACCGGAGCGGCGATCCTCACGTGGAGAAAGAAAACCGTCCGGTAGTGGAGGTCCCGATATGAAGGGGCGCAGCCTCATCATCCTGATCGCCGTTCTCGTCATTGTGGCCGGGTATTTCTTCCTCGTCGAGGAGAAGCAGCACCGGGACACTGCAGATGCGAAGAGGACCTCTCGAATGCTCCTGCCGTACGGCCCTCTCGACATCGATGCCGTCTCCTTTATCAATCCATACGGCGAGACGATAATGTGGGAAAGGGACGGCGAGGGATGGATGATAACATTTCCCGTTACCGATATCGGCGAGAAGAGTACTATCGACATGTTCCTCGGCCAGATCGCTCCCGGGCGGAAGCTCGAGGAGTTTGCCGACGTGACCGACCTCTCCTCTTACGGGCTCGCTCCGCCTTACGCCACCGTCATCATCGAGAGCGAAAAGTACGGAAGGACCGATACCGTTCATGTTGGCGGGAAGACTCCCACAAGCTTCAGGTCATACGTGACTCTCGGATCGTCAGGGAATGTAGTGGTGACCCGCGAGCTCGCCCGCAACGTGATGCAGAAGAAGCTGTTTCACCTGAGGGACAAGAACTTCATCGCCCCGGCCGACAGGAACATCACATCGTTTTCAATCGTCTCGGGCGGAAACCTTCTCGCCTTTCAGCGGTCGGGAAACTCCTGGAAGGTAGCCGGCTCGACGCTGACAGTCGACCGCAACGTCCTTGAACCCTGGGTTACCGGGCTGGCCTCCGCCCTTGTATACGAATTCGCCTCCGAGAACCTGGCCGACACCCTTCTGTTCGGGATAGGCGATCCTCACAGGTCAACCGTCCTCAATACCGCAAGCGGTGAATCGATCAGGATATCGTTCGGCAGGCGCAGGGATTCCCTTGTTCCGGTCGTCAGGTCGGGGCGCAAAAATGTGATGATGATAAAGGCCGGATTCCTGGACGCGTTCCACTGGACGGACGACCGCCTCATCGTCATGAACCTCTCCCTCGTAAAACCGGGAGAGGTCGGCGCCCTCCAGTGGGAGACCCCCGATACCATCGCCTCGTGGAGTATGGAGGACGGCGTATGGATGACGCGTGGGGACGACCCCACCCCCGTCGACCAGGAAGCCTTGAAGTATCTGCTGATGTATCTTCGATCGGCGACCTTCGAAAGTCTCGTGACAGACCGAGAACTCGTATCCGCGGCGAAACCGGACATCATGATCACCCTTGGAGACAGGTCAGGCGAGGTGTTCGACATCATATCGCTATACCGTTTCGAGGACGGGACTGCCGGGGGCATTTCGCTTTCTGGCGGAAACGCCGGCCATATCAGCGAGGGAACGCTTGCGGAGATCCACCGGGCATATTCGGCGATTATCATCCGTTAGACCGGGACAACTGCAGTATCACCTTTTGAGATATTCTGCTATATTTAATGCGTGATGAACGATTCTCAGGCAACGATATCGAGAAGGGATTTTCTTTCCTGCACGGCGGGAATGATAGCGGCTGGCGCCGCTCTTGGAGGTGCGGCATTCGCCGATGACGGCGGGCCGCATCCGGCTCGGTACTGGGAAAAGCTCGAGGACGGCCGCGTCCGCTGCACTCTCTGCCCCCATCGATGTACGATCTCCGACGGCAGGCGGGGCGCATGTAGAGTCAGAGAGAATCGCGGCGGGGTCCTCTATTCCCTCTCGTGGGGAAGGCCGTGCGCCCTTCACATCGATCCGATCGAGAAGAAGCCGTTCTACCATTTCCTGCCCGGCTCCATCTCCCTCTCGATGTCGACGGTGGGATGCAACATGACATGCCGTTTCTGCCAGAACTGGCAGATCTCGCAATCATCTCCCGAGGACATCGATACCGAGAGTGTGAGTCCGGGATTCTTCGCGAAAAAAGCCACAAAATCGGGCGCTTCTTCCATAGCATTCACCTACGGGGAGCCGGTCGTCTTCATCGAGTACGCGATGGATATTGCGGCGGCCGCCAGGGAATCAGGCGTAAAGAGCGTGGTCGTCACCAACGGATATATCGAGCAGGAGCCACTAGCCGATCTCTGTTCATCGGTCGACGCGATCAAGGTCGATCTCAAGGCCTTCGAGGACGGATACTACAGGAAGATATGCGGTGCCGGGCTCGACCCCGTTCTGCGCTCCCTCGTGGAGATCAGATCCCGTGGCGTATGGCTCGAGATCGTCTACCTTATGATTCCGACGCTCAACGACAACGCGGAGACGATCGGCAGGATGGCCGCCTGGATAGAGGCCGAACTCGGGCCTGACGTTCCGGTCCATTTCTCGAGGTTCCATCCCGCCTACCGCCTTCCGGACCTCCCTCCGACACCCGTCTCTTCGCTCGACGCGGCAAGGGCAAGATGTCTCGACGCCGGATTGAACTACGTCTATATCGGCAACGTAGCCGGTCACGAGGGCGGCTCGACATTCTGCCGTTCATGCTCGAATAAGATTATTGACAGGTCCGGGTACACAATACTTTCCATCGAGATGGACGGAGACAAATGCCGGTTCTGCGGGACCGCCCAGCCCGGAGTGTGGAGGAAAGATTCATGAGGATACGCGTGGCTACCGGAGGGCTGATATTTATACTGATCCTTGCTGCGGCCGGTACTGATATTGCCGGCCTGAAAGGAAGCGATATGGTTAAATCGATCAGAAAACCGGCCGTTGCCGGACAGTTCTATTCTTCAGAACCGGAAGCGCTCCGCAGGGAGATAGAGAAATACATCGGCGAGGCCGATCCACCGGCCCTGGAGGACGACATATTCGCCCTCATATCTCCTCACGCCGGATACGTGTATTCGGGGCATGTAGCTGCATGGGGCTATTCGCTCCTCGATGAGGGGAGTTTCGAGACCGTCGTAATCATCTCTCCCTGCCATGTCGATTACTTCCGTTTCGCCTCGATCTACGACGGCGACGCCTACGAGACTCCGCTCGGCCTTGTGGAGATCGATAAAGAGCTCTCTGAGGAGATCGCTTCGCGCAGCGACCTCGTGAGGATCGGCCCGGACGGACATGGTACGGGGTCCCGCGGAAGGGGCGAGCACTCGCTCGAGGTGCAGATCCCCTTCCTGCAGGTCGCCCTGGGGGATTTCAGGATCGTGCCGATAGTGATGGGTGACCAGTCCGCCGATGTAGTGCAAGGCCTGGGAGAAGCGCTCTCAGGGGCACTCGAGGGCCGCAACGTACTGATCGTCGCCAGTACCGATCTATCCCATTTCCATGACGACGCCTCGGCAAGGAAGCTCGACGGCGAGTTCATAGAGAAACTCGAGGCTTTCGACGCCGGAGGCCTCATGCACTCGATCGATGCGGGAAAGACCGAGGCGTGCGGCGGCGGACCATCGGCGGCGGCGATGATAGCCTCTGCCAGTCTCGGCGGCAGAGACTGCAAGGTACTGCAATACGCCAATTCCGGTGACGTCTCTGGTGACAGGGGAAGTGTCGTCGGTTACGTCTCCGCCGTCATCACGGGAATCCGCGGTAAAAGCGACGGTGACGACGTCGACAGGGAGACGAGGATATTCCTCCTGCGTTACGCCAGGTCGGTCATCCGCAAGAATCTCGGCATGGAGACAGAGGAGATCGAGAGACCTGACTCGCCCCTCCTCATGGAGAAGCGCGGAGGATTCGTCACTCTCAAGAAGAACGGCAGGCTCAGGGGCTGCATCGGATATATCGAGGCTGTCAAACCTCTTCTCGATACGGTCGGCGAGATGGCTTACTCGGCGGCATTCAGCGACCACAGGTTCGACCAGGTCAGGAAGGAAGAGGTCGACGACCTGGCGATCGAGATATCGGTACTCAGCCCGGTGCGCGAGACAACGGACCCTTCGGAAATCGAAGTCGGGAGGCATGGGATCATAATATCGGCAGGAGGGCGGCGGGGGCTCCTCCTTCCCCAGGTGGCGGTCGAATACGGCTGGGACAGGGACACGTTTCTCGACCAGACGTGCGTCAAGGCCGGTCTCTCTCCCGGCGCCTGGAAGGATGCCGGTACCACTATAGAGATTTTCAGCGCCGAGATATTCTCCGAAAAGGAGATGGGATTACGTTGAGGTTGACGGTCAGGCGCGGCCCGTAGCGATCTTTCGTGTAAGTATCAGGGCCGCCGCGCAGTGTATCGAAGCGGCCGTCGCGGCCGTCCACGCAAGCCCAGAAAGAGGCAGCAGCAGGGTTCCGGCAATCAGCCCTCCGGCGCACGCACCGAACATGTCCCACGAATAGAACAGTGCGGGAGGCGCGGCCGCTTCCGCTGGCCATGCCGTCTCGACGACTGTCCTGTAATAGAATCCCGTCAGCAGTCCGCCCGCTGTCGACAGGGCCGTGAATCCTGCAGTCCCCATCAGATGCCCGCTCCCCGCACCGGCCTGAAGCCGGAGCCAGACAGGGACAAGGAGTGCCGTCACTGCCATCAGGATATGGCAGACAGCCAGCCTGGAAACTCCCTTCCCCTTCCGTCGTCCGCCGGCATATGCCCCGAGAGCGGCTCCCGCCATGAACAGGGAGGTCAGCAGCACGAGCGTGTGGTAGAGTATCCCCGAGAACGACTGGTAGGCAAGCATCACTGACAGCTGAACCGTCATGCTGCACAGCCCCGTCAGGAACACCGCTGTTTTAGCCGCGGCACCACCCCTCACCAGTATCCCTGTAAGTATGGCGGCGGCAAGGATCACCGACGGCAGCACCCAGGATGGAAGATCCAGAATGGTTTCGAGAAACCTCACTGTCGCCGTTCCCGACTTCCAGCCGCGCAGTACCAGTTCAAAAGGCACCAGGACAGGATGTATGTCTGTGTTCAACCGTCGCGGCGCATCGGCCAGCGCGGAAGAGAGGTACTCTCTTCTCTCCTCCGAGATCCTGTAGGGCAGTTCGTCGAGTGCGAGAAGGCGCCCTCCGAGACCTCTCTCCACGAGTCTTCCCGGGATATCTCCCGAGTCGACCGGGCTGTCTGACGCGATGAAGAAAACAGTCCCGCCCGGCACAATGTCGACATATTCGAATGCCGAACTGAGAGTCTCCTCGATTATTTTCAGCACAGCGGCATTCCTGGCGGAGAGGAAGTTCTCGGAGGATCCGTGCCGCACTGTCAGGATCCCCCCGGCAGAGAGGCTGTTCCGCGCAGACTCGAAGAATTCCGCGGTGAAATATCTGTTCCACCTGAGATTGATGGGCTCGGGGACGTTGACAATGATTACATCGTACGGTCCCGAGCCGCGGATCAGGAAACGGCCGTCACCCTTCAGGCCCCTTGCGCCAGGTGGTTTTCTCTCATCTCCGACAGCCCTGCCTACAGCCCCGGACAGCTGCCCGTCGAGTTCGACCCAGTCGACCCTCTCGATGCCGGGATGGCTCAGCGCCTCTTTTAGCCCTCTCCCCGGCCCTCCGCCGATCATCAGGATATCAACAGGCGCGTCATGAGCCAGCAGCGGTATATGGACCCCTTCACCAGCTCTCTCCATATCCGGATAACTGAGAAGCCTCGCTCCTCCGGAGAAGACCGATACGGTCTCCCTGTCCCTCGTCACGCACAGCTCCGCATACCTCGATGGAACGACCTCGACTACCTCGTACCCCTTGAAAACGATCGACAGACTCGCACTGTCGAGATAAGGCGCCGCCAGGATCCCCGCCACCGCAAACGAGAGTGCTATCGCCCATACCGCGCGCCTTCCCTTCATGGAAGTAGAGAGGAAGACAGCCGTCACCAGCGCCGACACGCAGAACGACGCCTCGAGCTGTGTGAGAAATGCGAAGAAGAGGATGGAGAGGAGTACACCACCTACGATCGAGCCGGCCGCTTCCATTATGTAGGCCGAAGAGATACCGGCGGAGATCCCCTCTCGGGGATCCTTCATCACCGCGCTCGCGGAGTTGTAGACCGCGCCGTACAGAAGCCCGAAAGGAGCGGTAGCAACGAGGATGAATCCCGCGGCGGGGAGGATATCGGGAATGGAACCCGGCGGATCGACGAGCACGCTCCTGCCCAGCCGTATCATCAGAACGATGAGGGGAACGGAAAAAGCGAGTGAGAGCGAGAGTCCGCCGAACGCTTTTTCGATGCTCGCGGAACCTGGCCGTAGGATCCGTCCACCGAGAAGGCCGCCGGCCCCGATCCAGAAGAGCCACGAGGAAAGCGCCAGTCCCAGTACCAGCTCAGTGCCCGTCACGACCCCGAGCAGCTCTCTTATAAAAAGTGTCTGCGCGCAGACGGCGCATGCCCCTAGTACAATGACTCTTGCTCGTCTGTGATTCCTGTCTCTCATGTCAGGGAGCGCTGATCGTCGAAATAATCTTCCTCGAACACCTTCTTGAAATCGAAGACATCGTCAAATTCCTCTATTGAATCCTCTTCGCTGCTTTCCAGCAGATTTGCGGCTATCAGGCCAAAGACGATGTTTCCTATGTCCCTCGTCGTATAGATTCCCCAGTGGTTGAGCACTTCTTTCGCCATCGGTCCGAACTGCCTCGAGGAGATCACCGTCAGCCCCTCGAGCAGCTCCTCGCCGGAAATATGCCTGTCGACGTGAAGCATCTTTATCGTGGCTTCGACTCCGGACAGCACAAAGCGCCAGGCGTACTTTTCGTATCTGCCGTCGGCGCTCGCAGCATCATCGACCTCCCGCCACCTGTCGGAATCGTGTCTCAATCCCCCGCCCCTTCCCTGTGCCCGTATGTAGTTGCCGGCCCCCTGCCGGACCCCCTTCTCAGTATCGTCCCGTGTTCCCATGAAGGATCCCTGTCGGGCCAGTCCATATTGTAATGCAGGCCGCGCGATTCCTTTCTCCTGGAGGCCGATTCGACTACGAGCGAACTGACCAGCGCGATATTCCGCAACTCTACCATGTCGCTCGAGATGCCATACTCATCGAAGAGCATCCTGACGGTCTGGCTGATCTGGCCTATCCTCTGCCTGGCGATGTGGAGGCGTTCGTCCGACCTGACGATGCCGACGTAATCCCACATTACCCTTCTGGCCAGGTCCCAGTCATGATCGAGTATCACGGTCTCCAGCACTTTCGGATCGGCAGCGACAGGAACATCCTCTCCGGAGAGTTCATATCGGTCTTTCTCCATCTCCCCGGCCAGTTTTGCAGCACAGCGCGCGGCGCTCACGAGCGACTCGAGCAGCGAATTGCTCGCGAGCCTGTTGGCTCCGTGGCAGCCTGAACAGGCGACCTCACCTATGGCATAGAGCCCTTCGAGTGCAGTCGTCCCGTCGATGCGGGCCTTCACCCCTCCAACCATGTAATGCGCGGCCGGGACGACCGGGATAGGCTCGGCGCCTATATCTATGCCAAATTCAAGGCATGTCTCGCAGACGAACGGAAAGCGCTGCCTGAGCCAGTCACCCGGTCTGTGAGAGATGTCCAGCAGGACGTACTTATCTCCGCTGCGTTTCATCTCGCTGTCGATAGCCCTGGCTACGATATCACGCGGGGCAAGCTCAGCGCGCTGATCGTAGTCTTTCATGAACTCCCTGCCGTCGAGGCTCCGCAGCACTGCTCCTTCTCCCCTCAATGCCTCGGAGATCAGCCGGGACTTGGCGTCGGGGTGATAGAGACAGGTGGGATGGAACTGCACGAACTCGAGGTTTTCGATCTCCGCACCTGCGGCGTAGGCCATCGCTATGCCGTCGCCCGTGGCGACGTCGGGATTCGAGGTGTAGAGGTATATCTTTCCCGCTCCGCCTGTAGCAAGAACGGTGTTCGACGCAAGATATGTACGGATCTCCCCGTCGCCCGGTATCGCGTGACATCCGCGCACCCTGCCGCCCCTGTCTACGACGAGGTCGACGGCAAGCCTGTTCTCTTCGAGCTCTATCCGGGGATTCGACGCGCAGGCTTCAAGCAATGTATCCTCAAGTTCCCTGCCGATCAGATCGCTGAAGTGTACTATCCGCGGCCTCGTGTGGCCGCCTTCCCGTCCGAGCTGGAGGTCTCCGCTGCTGTCGTCTCTCGAGAACCTCACTCCGAGATCGATCAGCTCCTCGATCCTGTCCGGCCCCTCGCGGACCATCATCTCGACAGCTTCACTGTCGCAGAGACCGCCGCCGGCCTCGATCGTGTCCTTTATGTGCAGCTCGAACGAATCCCTGACCCTGTCCATGACCGAAGCTATCCCGCCCTGTGCATACTTCGTATTGGACTGATCCGCCCCCTTCTTCGTCAGCACCCTCACGTCCGCGTAAGCGGAGGCCTTCAGGGCGAAGAACAGCCCCGCGGCGCCGCTTCCGATCACCAGTATGTCGCTTCTCACAGGTTCCAAGGCTTCCCGCTTTCCTGATACTCGATAATAGAGAATAGGTGTTTCTCACCGCAACGTAAAGAAGTGCATTATGCATTTATACGGTCACCGCCCATGTACCAGCCCACCACCTGTGCTATAACACAATGATAATCCTGCACATACATATACGTATGGCCGCAGGAATCTGGCACAAACATTGCGTAGTGAGCGTTGAAACACCATGTAATCAGTTAACACATCAGGAGGTTACCCGATGTCAGTGAGGAAGATGAGTATTGTCGCAGCCGTTATGCTTATAGTAGGCGCCGCCGTAATGTTCGGTTGTGACAACAAGCCGGATAATTACACTACCCGGGCCATAATTTACGTCAGTTATTTGAACGACGGAGAGCCCTACATGTGCGATGTCCTTGAACAGGGCGATTCTCTCTATTACGAGGATACCTTTACTCTGAAACTCGAGGACGATTTCATAACCGAGGACAAGGTAAAGGTGACGTTCCACAACAGGCCATACAACGGTATTATCGAGCCCGCTCTGTCGCTGGGTGATTTCCTTGTCACGGGATATACCGTAGAGTTCGTCCCGACCGACGGGAGTCCCGTTCCTTTGAGCAGCTTCACGGGCAACATGAGCGTCCTCATCCCGGCCAACGAGATGATCGATGCGTATATCGTTCTCGTGCCCTTCGGCGCGAAAACGGTCGATCCCCTGCTTTCGATGCAGTACACGAACCAGGAGTTCTACACCAACGCGAGGATCACGTTCAGGGGCCACGAGGTCCAGACGACAAGGGAGATCAGCTTCGAGGCCGGACTCCATGTCAACTTCGGCGATCCTCTCATAACGAAGATGAACAAGGATGATTTCAACTAGGCCGCTCGACTAACAGGGTAACCGGTGTTTTATAGAGAGGCGGCCGTTCTCCGGAAGGGGAGCGGCCGTTTTCCATATCCTGCGGAGTACTCTTTGAATCACAACACAGACTTGAGCAGTTCCTCCATCCCCTCTACTTCCAACTTCATATTCAGTCTCAGCAGTCTCGTCCCCTCCGGGAAGAGCGCCGCTACCTTGCCCCAGTCCTTCTCCGTCGTGACGAAAACGCTCCCCGTCCCGACCTCTTCAATCATTTCCACTATATCCTGTGCGGTATAGGCATGGTGATCGTCGAACCTGAACGATACAGCCGGGTCCAGTCCGTACTCTATCGCGGTCCTCTCGAACGATTCCGGCCTGGCGATACCACAGAACAGAGTTATATCCGCTCCTCCGAGTCCGGCCGCTTCCACCCTCTCGTCACTGCGTCCGGCGAGCGAGGCTGGAAAATGTCTCGCAAAGAAGACAGGCGTATCCTTCACGTACCGGGCGGCCTTCTTCGGGACTGTCCGGTCGTTCGCTCTTGTGAAGATCACAGCTCCGGCCCTCAATACTGCCGATTCAGGCTCCCTGAGCGTCCCGTACGGCAGCAGCCTTCCGTCAGCGAAAGGCCTCTCGGCATCGAGGAGAAGGACGTCGAGATCCTTCGGCAGCGAGGTCTTGTGATATGCGTCGTCGAGAATCACATGGGTCGGACCGACGGCCTCCGAGACAGCCCTGATCCCTCTCCCTCTGTCCCTGTCCACGGCAAGCGGCAGACCGGCCCTGATGTAGAGTACGGCCTCGTCGCCCAGTTCCCGGGCAGCCTCAGATTCTTCTCCGCCCGGCCACATGACATATCCCGCGGGGAGTCCGGGTCCTCCATCCGCGGCGCAGGGCAGTGCAAGAGCGCCTCCCTCGCGAGTCGCGCGTCCGCCGTAGCCCCGGGTAACTACAGCGGGCACCATCCCTCTTTCCCTGAGCGCGGATGCGATTGCCAGGACGCACGGCGTCTTGCCGCCGCCGCCCACCTCGATATTTCCCACTGATATTATCTTCGGTCCTCCTGCAGTCGCGTGTGAAGCCTGTGCCGGAGTCGTACGGACGTACAGTCCGTAAAATACGGAAAGGGCAAACCGGAGCGGGCCGAGCAGGGACCATCCGTCCTTTCCCATAAATATCCGCATACGTCTCGTATAGCGTTCAACTATCCTCATGCGGCCATACATCCTCGCCGGTATAACCAATATCCCTGTCGAGGCGGGATGTCAGCTCGCCCAGTCTCGTCTCGAGCTCGATCCTGAAGCGCTCCCTCTCCTCCGCCCCGGTCCCTGCAGGAACGATAAGAGGTTCGCCGTACTCGACTATCACCTTCGCGAACGGAGCGGGGACCTGGAACCTGTCCCATGAACGGAAGATCTTTCTCCCGCGCGCCGTATCCGATATAGGCACGACAGCGGACGCTGCAAGGCGGCTGAGTTCTGTCGCCCCCTGCTGCACCCTGCCGCGCGGTCCCTTCGGGCCGTCAACCGTCAATCCAACATCATAGCCTTCGGCCAGGACTCCCCTGAGCTCCCTCAGCGCCCTGGCTCCGCCTCGCGTCGTCGATCCCTTGAGATGCCCGAATCCGAGCCATTCGATAGTCTTCCCCATCAGGTCGCCATCGTAGTGTTCGGAAGCGAGTATGCGTATCTTTCTGTTCCTGTGGGTCCAACTGAGCACAAGGAGCCTCCCGTGCCAGAATGCAAATATCAGCCTCTCTGACATCTTCCGTGCCCTGTCGAGATTCTCGCCGCCCCTTATCTCTATTCGCCAGGTGACGCCGAGGATCCTGATCAGTACGGAGGCGAAAAAACTCGTTACCTTCACGTTCAGTCTGATCTTCATCGGTGGCCGGACCTTCCCTGGTCTCCGGCCATCGCCAGAGCTCTCTCCGCGAGATGGTCCATCCCGTTTTCCCGGCGGAGCGAATTTCTCAGCGAGAGGAGCCGTCCCGAGATCTCCCCGTATCGCTTCCCGTCTCCCAGGATCAAATCAGCCTCGGCCGCTATCCTGCCGGGAACAACATCAGCCTGGATCAGTTCGGGAACGACAGTTTCTCCAGCGAGCACGTTGGGCATTGCTATCCACGGGATAGTCACCATCGTCCTCGCCAGTAGATAAGTCAGTGCCGAGGTCCTGTATATGACGACCATCGGTGTGCCAGACATCGCCGTCTGAAGGGTCACGGTACCGGACGACGCGATAACCAGGCCCGCCCCGGCCAGCTCTTCCGTACCTTTCCTCGTGATGGTCATGTACTCTTTCATATCTTCCGGAATCGCGAGAAGCCCGTCTTCTATCAGTGGAGCGGCTCCCAGCCGAAACCTCGCCCGCGGCCAGCCGTCGTGGAGCTTGCGAGCCGCCCCGAGCAACGGCTCGAGATGATTCGTCACTTCCTGCCTTCTGCTGCCCGGAAAGAGCAGAATATCGAACGGCTCGTCCATACCGGGCGCCTGCTTCGTGCCGGACGGGGCATCTATCTCCTCGAGCATAGGGTGGCCGGCGAAGAAGACCGGGATCCCTCTCTTCCTGTAGTAATCGACCTCGAACGGAAGGATGACGGCCATCAGGTCTACGACCTTTTTCATCTTTCTCGTCCTCCATCCCGCCCACGCCCAGACCTGCGGGCTTATAAAATAAAGAACGGGCACACCCCTGCCCTTCGCCTTCGCGGCGATCCTCAGGTTCATTCCGGGATAGTCGACTGGTATGTATAGATCGATCTCACCGCCTGAGAGCAGATCGCTCAGCTTCCGTTCGAGCCGCCTTATCTTCGGCAGGCCGGAGACGATCTCCGAGAATCCCATGAAGGCGTAATCCTCGATCGAGAATCTCACGTCGGCGCCCGCCGTGGCCATCGCCTCTCCTCCCATGGCGATGAATCTCGTGTCGGGTGCCCTGGTCCTTATCGCGGAAATCAGCGCTGCGGCGTGGTGATCGCCGCTCGTCTCACCGCTGGTTATCAGTATCGTCTTCATCCGCCGGGGCGGTCCTTCCTGAGCCGCACGAGGATCATATCGGCGATTTCGAGAGCATTCAGCGCCTGTTTTCCGGTCACTACCGGTTCGTGCATCCCCTGCGCCGCCTCGATGAACGAATAGATCTCCTTCATGAGAGGCTCACCATCGTCGACCGCGGTATCGATCTGACTGATAAAGGCCATCGGATCGGAGGCGAGGTCCTCCACAGGCACATCCGCCGCCTTACCGAACGCTTCGACAGACCGTGCCCTCAGATCAGCCGACACGTAGAGGTTCTCCTCGAAGAGTCGCATCTTTCTCAACGGCTCGCGCGATACCCTGCTGGCTGTCAGGTTGGCGACGCACCCTCCCCCGAATTCGAGCCGCGCGTTGACTATGTCGGGAGAGCCGGTAAGCACGCTGGCCCCCGACGCGCGGAGCTCGACAATACGGTCTCCCTCGAGCAGCGACAGGACAAGATCGATATCGTGGATCATAAGGTCGACGACTACCGATACATCCGTCCCTCTCGGTGTGAATGTACCGAGCCTGTGGCACTCTATGAACATCGGATTCCGAACGAGGCCTGCTGCGGCCTCGAAAGCTCCATTGAACCTCTCTATATGGCCGACCTGCAGCACGAGCCCCGCCTTCGCCGCCGCATCCACCATCTCCCTGCCCTCCGCCGGGCTGGCGGCAAGCGGCTTCTCGACCAGGACGTGGACTCCTTCGGCGAAGGCTTCAAGCGCGAGCGGATGATGAACGGTGGCCGGCGTGCAGATGCTCACCACGTCGCATTTCCCAAGCAGCTCTGAGGGACTGCCGCATACCTGCGCCCCCCACTTCTTCGCAATCTCTTTCGCCTTTGAACCGTCTGAATCCTGAAGAAATACCTCGTCGATATCCTTTGACGATGTATAGATCCTCGCATGGTGATTACCGAGACTTCCGGTACCGATCACTCCGGCCTTTAATCTCCGGGACTCGCCCATCGTGCACCCCGCTTTTCGATGTATGTGGTGATCAGAGAGTTATTCCGCGCTGCGACCCGCGTATGAAATCGAGTAACATGTCGATCTCGGGACTCGCCTCCATCTCGATCTCCATCCGCTCGATCGCCTGGGATACATTCAGCCCGCTCCGGCAGATCAGCCTGTACGCGGCCTTGATCTGATCGAGCTGGGAATCCTCGAATCCCCTCCGCTTCAGGCCAACCATGTTCAGGCCCGTGACCTTCGGAGGAGTTCCGGCGACCTTGACGAACGGCAGCACGTCCTTTGCAATACGGCTCCCGCCCCCTGTGAAGGAGTGGGCGCCGATCCTTACGAACTGGTGAACTGGTACGAGACCCCCTAATATGGCGTATTCGTGCACCGACACGTGCCCGGCGAGATTGACAGCGTTGGCAAGTACGACGTTGTCACCGATGACACAGTCGTGAGCGACATGGGAATAGGCCATCAGCAGGCACCCGCTTCCGACTACGGTCGAGTCTCCCTCTTCGGTGGCTGCGTTGACCGTAACGTATTCCCTGATCATATTGTTGTCGCCGATCCTGGTGAAAGTCCTGGCTCCGTGGTACTTCAGGTCCTGCGGCGGGGTACCCAGCGCGGCCCCGTGAAAGATCGTGTTCCCTGCGCCGAGAGTCGTATGTCCGTCGATCAGGACGTTGCTCCCGACGACCGTCCCGTCCCCTATCTTCACGTTCGG
Source organism: uncultured bacterium (assembly GCA_965371515.1). Lineage (GTDB taxonomy): Bacteria > Krumholzibacteriota > Krumholzibacteriia > Krumholzibacteriales > Krumholzibacteriaceae > JAUWCL01. Next base: position 72,953 of record CBDUYR010000002.1, read on the forward strand.
GCCGATGATCGAGTACGGTCCCACATTGACATTCTCACAGAGCTCCGCCCCCTCATGCACTATTGCCGCTCCGTGTACTTCGATTGACATCGCTTCCCCGCTATCTCTTCACTATTGTGGACGAAAGATCAGCCTCTGCCACAACGTTGCCGTTGACATATGCCTTGCCCCTCATCTTGCAGAAATTCCTCTTCAGCGACAGCATTTCGAGCTCGAACCTCAGCTGATCCCCTGGAAGGACCGGCTTTCGGAACTTCGCCCTGTCGATCTTCGCGAAGTAGACCAGATAATTCTCCGGATTTTTAACGCTGGAGAGAAGGAGTATTCCCCCGACCTGCGCCATCGCCTCGATGATGAGGACCGCAGGCATGATCGGGTGTCCGGGGAAGTGCCCGACAAAGAAGGGCTCATTTATCGTCACGTTCTTGATCCCGACCACACGCTTGTTGTCCTCGAGCTCGATTATCCTGTCAACGAGGAGGAAGGGATACCTGTGGGGCATTATGTCCATGATCGTGTTTATATCCCAATGCCCGGCGCCGGGTCCCAAGGCGGATCGCTGCTTGTCCTTCATGTCCTGCGCAAGTAGCTTCGCAAAGGGCAGGTTATAATTGTGTCCCGACCTGATCGCGATGATATGCCCCTCTATCGGAGCACCTGCAAGTGTGAGATCACCTATGATGTCGAGTATCTTGTGCCTTACGAACTCGTCAGGGAAACGGAGCGGGCCCTCGTTCATGATCCCGTTCTCGTCGACAACGACGGCGTTGTCCAGGCTGCCTCCCTTTATGAGCCCCTCCTTGCGGAGCATCTCGACATCCGACATCAGGGCGAAGGTCCTGGAAGGGGCGATTTCCGAAGCGAATGTATCGGAATCTATATCGAGGGAAAAGTACTGCGTGCCGATGAACTCGCTTTCGTACTCGATCGTATAGCTCACCCTGAATCCATCGTATGGCAGGGCCATAAGCTCCACATCGTCCTTGTAATACGAAACCGGCGTGGTGATCTTGAGGTATTTTACCGGAACGCCCTGGTTCTCTGTTCCGGCGGCCTTTATCGATTCGACAAGTTCAATTACGCTGCCGTCGGCGGGCTCAGGCGGCTCATCTGCATCGATGTCGATCACGAGGTTGTCGACCTGCATGCCCGATGCGGCGGCGAGGATATGCTCTACCGTGTGGATCTGGGTGCCGTCCCTCGCCAGCGTAGTATTCCTCTTCACCTCGCCCGGAGCGATATACTCCGCCCTCGCGGGAATTTCGACGACAGGATCGAGATCGATCCGCCTGAATACGATCCCTGTCCCGACGGGAGCCGGTTTGAACACGGTATGGACCTTCGCCCCCGTGTGTATGCCGATACCCTGGAATGTAAACTGTTTCTTAATCGTCCTCTGCTGCCGGACCACTTCCCTTTCCTTTCTCCAGAGCATCCACCCTGTTCTGCAGGTTGCGGAATTCTTTGAGGAGATCGGGCAGACGTGCGGTAGCAGCGCAGATCTTGCGGGCAAACGAATGTTCGCGGGCGGGATATCCCGAAACGCTGGTCCCGGACGGAATGCTCTTGGTGACGCCTCCCTGGGCGCCCACGCTCACTCCGTCGCCGATCTTTATATGACCGACAAGCCCTGCCTGTCCCGCCAGGACCACGTTCTTTCCCAGCTCGGTGCTGCCGGAGATCCCTGCCTGGGCTGCAATCACCGAGTTTTCGCCGATTACGACGTTATGAGCTATCTGCACGAGGTTATCCAGCTTCGAACCGCGCCCGACAAGTGTTACTCCCATTGTGGCCCTGTCTATCGTAGTATTGGCGCCGATCTCCACATCTTCCTCGATTCTTACGATCCCGATCTGCGGTATCTTGTGATGTTCCGTCCCGTCGCTTGCGTATCCGAATCCGTCGCTGCCTATCACCGCTCCCGAATGGATTATCACCCTGTTCCCGATCTCACACTTCTCCCTGATCGTCACGTGGGGATAGATAAGGCAGTCGTTCCCGATCTTTACTCCTTCGTTGATGCACGCGAGCGGGAGGATCGTAGTCCGGTCGCCGATGCGGACGTTATCCTCGAGGACAACATACGCCCCGATCGATATCTCCTTGCCGAGCTTCACGCTGTCAGGGATTATCGCGGTAGGGTCCACCTCGCGGCTGTACTTCTCGAGCGGGGTCTCGGAGAAGAGCCTCACGACCTTGAGAAAGGCCAGATAAGGATTTTCAATACTGATGATGGCCCCGTCGAAACTGCCGTTTCCGCCCGCGGCGATCACGGCCGACGCGTTTGTCGACGCGAGATACGTCTCGTATTTCGGATTCGCGAGAAATGTGATCTCGCCGGGGACGGCCTCCCTGATGCCGGCGACTCCCCGGATCTCTACAGATCCGTCGCCGACAACCTTGCCTCCGACTATCCCGGCGATCTTTTCTATACTGTAATAAGGCATCTGCTGTACCGTTCCATTATTGACATTATTCCCTGATTATCAGCAAACATTATACGCCGGTACCGGGAAAAGCAACCAATATTATACCGTCAGGGCGATACGACACGACGCAACTTATTGTGTAATCTCCATTTGCGCCTCAAGACGTGCGATGATCATGTCGGTGATGTCTATCTCCTTGTCCGCATAGACGATCACACCCTGCGAAGAGTCGAGAACGAGCGTAAATCCCTCTTCTTCGGCTACTATTTCGATGATGCCGTTGATCTTCTCGACGATAGGCTCGGTAAGTTCCTTGTTCCGCCTGGCAGCCTCGCCGTTCTCCCCGAAGATGTCCTGCATGAACTTCTGGTATTCCTTCATCCTCTGGTCGAAGATGAGCTTCTTTTCCTCGAGCTTCTCCGCGCTGAGCATGAGGCTCTGGCTCTGGATCTCTTCCCTCATCCGGGCCAGATCGGCCTCCATCTCCTCGGCCTGCTTTTTCCAGATCTCAACCTCTTTCTTGTAGACCTCCTCGGCCTCGATCGTCTCCTTGAAATTGGCGAATATCTTGACCGTGTCGATATAACCGATCTTTACTTCCGCCACCGCAGGAACGGCCGCCGCCGTCAGTATGCAGAGCGCCAGGACGATCAGCGTGAGCTTTCTCATACAGTACCTCCTTCTATCCTGTTTCGGATTTCCTGAAAAATAATGGACTTCTCTCGTGACGTAAACCTTTATTAGAAGAACGTACCAAATGTAAAATGAGGCTCCCAGGCCGGGCCGCCGAACTTGTCGAACCCGTATCCGTAGTCGAACCCGAGGTTACCCATGCCGGGCATCTCGATCCTGATACCCGCGCCCAGCCCCCGTCTCATGTTGTAGATGTTCGCCTCTGTCATCGAGTTCCACGTGTTTCCGACATCGTAGAACACGAGTCCCCAGACCATCTGCGAGAAGGGGAAAACGAGCTCCTGAGTGATCTTGGTCATGAACGTTCCGCCGACGAACGGATTGTTCCCATAAGGCACGATCTCGAAGAAATCGTATCCCCTCATGGCGAACCGCCTGTTTCCGCCGAGCCGGTACTTCTCGTAATCCTCCACCTTCTGGCCGCCGTAGCCGTGGATGCCCGCCGCGTCCAGGCCGAGATGAAAGGTAACCTTCCAGAAGAGGCGCTTGAACCAGGAGATCGCCGCGCTGTTCCTTATGAACTGAACGTTGCCTCCGAAGACCCCGCCGGCCAGTTCGGTGTTCCAGGTGATGACCGAGCCCCTTGTCGGGTGGAAGGGATTGTCGGTCGAGTTTCTCACAATGCTCAGTGTAACAGTGCTTTTATTCAGCGGCCATCCTACCTGCCGCAGCGACCCGCTCTCCGGGTAAGCCTCGTCGAAATTGGAGAGGTTAACCTTCTCGAACCTGTACCCGAGGAAGAACCTCGTGTAGTCGAGCATCGGGAGCTGGCGCCCGCCGCGTATCGAGAATCCGGTCCTCGTATCCTTGTAGTACTGCTGGCTGACCCTGTCCTGCACCCAGTCGAACAAGTTGAGCGTCATGGACCATTTCGTGTCGAAGAAATAAGGCTCGGTGTACCGGAGGTTGAGATTCTTGCGGTACCTGCCGAACTCCCAGTCGAATCCGATCGTTTTCCCACGGCCGAGGAAGTTGTTCTCCTGCATGCCGAGAAAACCGGTCAGCCTGTTGAGCTGCGAGAACCCGAACCCGGCCCTGAAGCTCCCCGTCTGCTTCTCTTCGACGTCGATCAGGAGGTTGATGTCGCCCTCGTCCCCGACCGGCTCGGTGTCTATCTTCGGCGGACCGTTAAAATACCCCAGCTGGAATACATCGCGAATGCTGCGCTGAACGTTCTGCAGGATGAACCTGTCGCCCGGATAGACATCGAGCTCGCGGCGTATGACGTTCTCGAAAGTCTTCGTGTTGCCCGTGATCCTGATCTCGCGTATCGAGGCGGGCTGGTTCTCGATGATCTCGAGGTCGACGTCGATCATCCTCCGCCGTTTCGTCTGGTTGGGGATGACGCGGCTCCAGATGTAGCCGTTCTCCCAGTAGACCGAGTTGATGCCCATGTTGGTCATTTCCATGGCATGCATGGAGAAAGGCTCGCCCTCGACAAGCATGATCAGGTTCTCTATCTCATGGTCCAGGACCTCTTCGTTCCCGCCCCAGCTGATCTCGCCGACGTAGTATCGGTTCCCCTCGTGGATCCTTATGTAGATGTCAACCCGACGGCCATCCTGGACTATCTCGATATGATCGACCGACACCGTCACGTCGAGATACCCTTCGTCGCGGTATATGGTGAGGATGTTCTCGATGTCCTCATCTAGAACCTTTGGTTTGTAGTCCCCTCCCCTGAACCACGAGTCGGCCTTGCTCTCCATCATGCCGAGGAGGTCCTTCGAACTGAACGCTCCGTTGCCGAGGATGTCGATGTGGCGGATCTTGACCTTCTCGCCCTCGTCGATCCTGTAAGTCACGTAGATCTTGTGTTCTTCCCTCGAAGGGACCCTGTCGACTTCTATCCTCGCCCCGTTGTAACCTTTTTCGGCATAGAGATCCCTGATGGCGGTGATGTCCCTCGTTATCATCGCCGGACGGGCAAAATACCCCTCGCGGGTGGAGATCTTGGCCCTTATGTCGTTTTCCTTTATCTTGCGGTTCCCCTCCACTACAACCGCCTTGACCCGCGGGTACTCCTCGACGACGATTGTCAGGACGGCCTTCCCGCCCTCCTCGTAGTAGTACGCCTGAACGTCGGCGAAATCCTTCGTCCTCACCAGCCGCTTGATCCCCTGGGAGACTTTCTCTGCTACGAATATGTCTCCGGCCTTAACGCCGAGGATCGATTGGACCTTCGTATCGGTCACGAATACATTGCCCTCGACATCAACCCTGTCGACCTCGATCGAGAGGGCCTGGGAGGAGGCCGTAAGTATGATAAACAATGCAGTAAAAAGAGTTTTCATCGTTCCTTATCCACTGATCCCCGTCTGAATCCGGTGAATGCTAGCACAGCCCTTCACGGCCTGCAAAGATAAAAGACGAGCCGGTCAGAAAGCGGGCCGCACTCCCGCCGTGCTCAGGGGCCAGTCAAAGATATGACACCCGGGCCACAGGGGAAAGCCCGTTTCTCCGGCTTTTCGAAAGGCCCCGGGATCCATTCCCGGGGCCTATAGTTTTCTACATTTCATGGAGAATACGGTTCCAGTTATTCTCGCTCGGAGCGGCCTATTCCGCCTTGCATGAATCGACCTTCTTCTTTTCTACTATGAAAATAAGATGGTCCGAAGAGGGATCCGAGGTGATCTTCAGACTATCATTCCTGCTTATCTCCCCACCGAGCATCTTCTCGCTCAGCGGGTCCTCGAGTAATTTCTGGATAGCCCTCTTGAGCGGCCTCGCACCGAGGGCCGGATCGTAACCCTTGCCGATTATGAATCTCTTTGCTTCCTCGGTGATCTTGAAATCGAGGTTCATCGCCTCGAGCCTGCCGTAGAGGTCCGTCAGGAGGATCTCGATGATCTCCATCAGGTCGCTGCGGTCGAGCTGCCTGAAGACGATCATCTCGTCGATCCTGTTGATGAATTCCGGGTTGAATATCTGCTTGGTGGCCTCCATGATCTTGTTCTTCATGTAGTCGTAACCGGCATCGGTGGCTCCGTCCTCGGAAACGAAGCCCATACCCTTCTTTCCCTTCACTTCCTTGGCGCCGGCGTTCGAGGTCATGATAAGGACCGTGTTTCTGAAATCGACCCTGCGGCCGAACGAATCGGTCAGGTTGCCCTCCTCGAGGATCTGCAGGAGGAGGTTGAAGACGTCGGGATGCGCCTTCTCGATCTCGTCGAGAAGGACCACGGAGTAGGGTTTGCGCCTTACCTTCTCGGTCAGCTGCCCACCCTCTTCGTAGCCGACGTATCCCGGAGGAGCGCCGATAAGCCTTGATATAGCGAACTTCTCCATGTACTCCGACATGTCTATCTGGATCAGTGCGACCTCGCTCTCGAACAGTGTGGCCGACAGCGTCCTGGCCAGCTCGGTCTTGCCGACACCCGTCGGGCCGAGGAACACGAACGAGCCTATCGGCCTCCGCGGATCGCGCAGGCCGGCCCTGTTGCGCCTTACAGCCCTGGCGACTGCCTTGAGTGCCGGTTCCTGGCCGATGACCCTCTTGCGCAACTCGTCCTCGAGGTTGAGGAGTTTGACCGTCTCCTCCTCCTCGACGTCGGCGACGGGAATGCCGGTCATTTCGGAGATCACGTTGGCAATGTCCTTCGCGGTGACTACCGATTCGCTCTCCCGCCTCGACTCGGTCCATTCCCTGTGCCTCTCCTTCAGAGCGGCGCGAAGCTCCTTCTCCTGGTCCCTGAACGAGGCGGCTTTCTCGAACTCCTGCGCCTGGATCGAGGATTCCTTCTCCTTGGAGATCTCCTCGATCTGCCCCTCCATATCCCTCAGTTCCTCAGGGATCGTGGTCACCGAGAGCCTCGCCCTCGCACCGGCCTCGTCTATCACGTCGATAGCCTTGTCGGGCAGGAAGCGCCCCTGTATATATCTCTGGCTGAGATGCACTGCCTGGCTGATCGCATCGTCGGTAAATTTCGTTCTGTGATGGGCCTCGTACTTGTCGCGAAGCCCCAGGATGATCAGGACCGTCTCGTCTTCGGTGGGCGGATTGATCATGATCGACTGGAACCTTCGTTCCAGAGCACCGTCCTTCTCGATGTGCTTGCGGTACTCGTCGAGCGTGGTCGCCCCTACGCACTGTATCTCGCCCCTCGCGAGAGCCGGTTTGAGCATATTCGAGGCGTCTATCGCCCCCTCCGCTCCTCCGGCACCGACGATCGTATGTATCTCGTCGATGAAGATTATTATCTGGTCGTTATCGTGTATCTCGGCGATGATATTTTTAAGCCGTTCCTCGAACTGTCCTCTGTACTTTGTTCCTGCTACAACAGATGCGAGATCGAGTGTTGTTATCCTCTTGTTCTTGAGAAGCTCGGGCACCTTGTTGGCAATGATCTTCTGGGCCAGGCCCTCGATAATGGCGGTCTTGCCAACGCCCGGCTCTCCTATCAGCACGGGGTTGTTCTTTTTTCTCCTGCAGAGTATCTGGATTATCCTGCCGATCTCCTTGTTCCTGCCTATGATCGGATCGAGCTTGTTGTCCCTCGCAAGCTCTGTGAGGTCCCGTCCGAACTGGTCCAGGGTCGGGGTCTCGCTCTTCGCCTGCTTTGCCCGGTCGGAGCCGTGCCCGGCGCCGCCCTGGTGGATCATCTTCATGATCTCCTCGCGGACCCTCTTCCGGTCGACGCCCAGTTCGAGCAGAACGCGCGCGGCGACTCCTTCGCCTTCCCGGATCAGCCCGAGAAGAAGATGCTCGGTGCCTACATAATTGTGCCCGAGGAGCCTGGCTTCCTCTATCGAGAGTTCGAGCACTCGCTTGCCCCTCGGCGTCAGCGGCACCTCGCCCAGCGTCAGCGTATCGCCGCTGGGCCGGACAATACTCTCTATCGCCTGCTGAATCTGGTCGAGGTCGAGGTCGAGTTTCTGCAGCACCCGCGAGGCGATCCCTTCACCCTCGCGCACGATGCCGAGCAGAAGATGCTCAGTACCTATGTAATCGTGCTGAAGCCTGTTCGCCTCGTCTCGCGCGAGGTATATGACCTTTCTGACCCGCTCTGTGAACTTGTCGTTCATTTGCCCCGCTCTTCCTTTCCCCAGGTGGACCCGGCGCCGTCAGGACGCCTTCAGTCTCGACCTGATGTAATCAGCTCTGCTCCTGTCCCTGTCGTCCGGTCCCATGACCTTTTCGTAGAGCATCTGGAGATGCATCGGCTGGATCATAATCAGCATCTCGTTGAGATCGGACAGGCCCGTGTCGGTGACGATCCCGAGCCCAACGCCGAGACGGACTGCCGAGAGAAGCCCCATCGCTTCCCTGGAATCGAGCATCCTCGCATTCCTCAGGAGACCGTAGGCCCTCCAGATCTTATCTTCGAGCAAACTCCGTGCCTCTTTGAGAAGGGTCTCACGTGCTTTTTTCTCGAATTCGAGTACTTTTCGTATATGTGAATCCATATTCTTCACTGTATCAGACTCTGACAGTCCGAGAGTAATCGAGTTCGATATCTGAAAGAAATTGCCTGCCGCTTCGCCTCCCTCCCCATAACCGCCCCTTACACTTAGCCTTACGTGCTTGAGTCCGTCCGAGACCTGCCTGATGTCACCGTTCTGTACCAGTCCAGGGAGGTGGACCATCACCGAGACCCGCAGCCCGGTCCCGACATTGGTGGCGCAGGCCGTCAGATATCCGAAATGGTCGGAAAATGCAAATTCAAGGCTTCCGTCAAGCTCATCGTCGAGACGGCTCACGCTCTCGAACGCCGCGCTCAGCGCCAGTCCCGACTCGAAAGACTGGAGCCTGAGATGATCCTCCTCGTTTACCATAACGCTGAGCTTCTCGCTCCTGACGACCGCCAGGCCGCGGTTGTTGAATTTCCTCACCATATCCTGCGATACGAGCCTTCTCTCCGCGAGGATCATGCGCTCCGGCTCGGCCGTATCGTTCATGTCGAGGAATATCGAGCCCTTCATCGATGGTGCAAGCGCGAGCGCGTCCCTTACCTCGTCGCGGACCGAGGCGAGCTCAGATGCCTCCGCGCAGTTAGTGAATGTCCTTCCATCGATGTTGCGTGCCAGCCTCAAGCGTGTGGCAAGGACGAGCTCGCTCTCCTCGCCTCCCTCGGTCAGCCAGGACGCGGGGTTCTTGAGAAGCATATGCAGCTGCTTCTGTTTCAATGCTTTTCCATCCCCTTCTTCAGATCGGCGATCTCGTCCCTGAGCACGGCGGCCCTCTCGTAGTTCTCCAGCTCCACGGAGATACTCAGTTCGTCCTCGAGGGCGCGAATCCTGCGCCTTGCGTTGACCTTCTCGGTGCAGTACCTGCGCGGAGATTTGCCGAGGTGCCTGGCGTTTCCATGAATCCTCTTCAGGACCTTCGCGATATCCTCCCCGAACGAATCATAGCATTTCGAGCATCCCAGTCCGGCGGACTTACTGAATGCCGCGTACGTCCTCCCGCAGTGGCTGCACTTCCTCCTCGGCCCGCTCTTCTCCATCAGGGCGCTGTTGACCAGCCCGGCGAGGAGGTCGGTCTTCTCGAAATTGCTCCTCTTCAGGTAGTCGAAACCTTTTGCCTCGGCGCAGGACCGGCATATATGGATCTTCACGACGTCGTTTCCTTCGACGTTGGTGAAATGTATAGTCGCGCTGTTCTTCCTGCAAAACTGGCAGATCATATCTTCATCACTCCACCGGCAGGAGCCTGCCTCCCTCAAGCATGAATCCCCTGTCGGCTCTGGCAAGGAGCTCCCTCTTGTGCGTTACCACGATGAATGTCTGGTTCTTGGAGCGACTCAGCTCGAATATCAGTGCGTGAAGCATTTCACTGTTGGCCTCGTCGAGATTCCCGGACGGTTCGTCGGCGAGAACTATCGCCGGATCGTTCATCAGGGCCCTGGCCACAGCGATCCGCTGCTGCTCTCCGCCGGAAAGCTCGGCCGGCCTGTGCGTGAGCCTCTCGGCGAGTCCGACTTCCGCGAGAAGTTCCGCGGCCCTTTCGTGCGCGCCGTGATCGGTACCGCTCCTGAGAAGGGCGGGCATCATGACGTTTTCCAGGGCGTCGAATTCGGGGAGAAGGTAGTGAAACTGGAAGACGAACCCGAGATCCCTGTTCCTTATCGCGTTGAGCTCCCTGTCGGGCACGGCGAACGGGTTTTTCCCGCGGATCAGCACCTGGCCGCTGTCAGGAGTATCCAGAGTGCCCAGCACGTGCAGGAGAGTCGATTTTCCCGCGCCGGAGGCACCGAGTATCGCGACGACCTCTCCCCTTTCGGCCTCGAAATCGATTCCCCTGAGGACCTCGATATCTCCCTTGCGGCTCTTGAAGCTCTTCGTTACATTTTCTGCGCTGAGAATGCTCATGACCTCTCACCTGTCTGAAATATACGTCCTGGCGCCTCGATGAGCAACCGTGCCATCCGTCAGTCGTAACGAATCGCGTCGAGGGGCGACATGTTGCACGCTTCCCAGCTCGGATAGATGGTCGCCGCGATCGATATTATCAGTGCGGCGACAGATACCAGGACTACGTCGAAAGTCCTTACTGCCACCGGGAGCGTGTTGATGAAATAGACGTCGGCGGGCAGGTCGAGCTCGACTGCCGAGAGCAGGGCGCAGATGCCCAGTCCGGCGGCCATGCCGAGGATAGTCCCCAACACCCCTATGATCGTGCCCTCCATCATGAATATCGACATTATCCCCCTCGAAGACGCCCCCATCGATCTCAGAATCCCTATCTCGCTGCGCTTCTCCATGATCACCATCGTCAGCATCCCGACGAGGTTGAAGGCGGCGATGAGTATTATCAGCGTCAGCAGCATGAACATCAGTACCTTCTCCACCTTGATGTAGCTGAAGAGGTTCCTGTTCATCCTGATCCAGTTGTTCATGCCGTAGGCGCCGCTCCTCTCGAGCCTGCTGTCGATCCGGTCCTCCATCTCCGCCGCCTTCCAGATATCGGACGTACGGACACCGATCCCCCTGGTCGACGCTTCGAAGTCAAAGAAATCCTCCGCCTCCCCGATATCGATATAGGCAAACCGCGAATCGAATTCGAACACACCGGTCTTGAAGAAACCGAGGACGCGGAACTCTCTTGTGCGCGGCTGTATCTCCCCCATCCTCATCTCTGCCGGCGCGCTTACGAGAGTGATGGTCTCGCCGAGGTATACCTTGAGGTCATCGCCGAGATCCTCACCGAGCACTACGCCGGGCAGGTCTCTGCCGTCTTCGAACCCCGTCGATTCGAAGGATCTGATCGGCGGTATGAACGAGTCGACCACCGCAGAGACGTTCCGCTCTGCATCGAGATCGACACCCTTTACGATGACGCCCTTTGTCTTGACCCTCATCCCGGGGATCAGCTCGTAGAAGAGCAGGGCCTCGCCCCTTATAAACGGCGAGGCAGCGACCACTCCGTCCACCTCCTCCACGATGGCCGTGATGCTGTCTATCCCCGACCACGAGCCTGGCAGGCTGGCAAAGACGATCACGTGCGTGTTGAACTCGATTATCCGGCTGCGGAGCTCGCTCTCGAAACCGTTCATCAGCGAGAGGACCGTTATCAGAACAGCCACGCCGACGAGCGTTCCTCCGACGGCGATCATCGTCACGCGAGATACGAATCCGCTGCGGCGTCGGGCCCTGAGATACCTGAGCGCTATTGCCAGAGAGTAATGCATGCCTGCGTCAGCCGTCCCTTCCCGATTCGGGCCGCATCGCTGGAAAGAGAATGACGTCCCTGATGGAATGCGAATCGGTGAGAAGCATAACGAGACGGTCGATCCCGATACCCAGTCCCGCCGTCGGAGGCATCCCGTGTTCGAGAGCCCTGAGGTAGTCCTCGTCGACAGGGTGTGTCTCCTCGGCTCCCTCCTGCTTCATCCTCGTCTGCTGTTCGAAACGCTCCCGCTGGTCGATCGGGTCGTTGAGTTCGCTGAACGCGTTGCCCACCTCGAACCCGGCTATGTAAGGCTCGAACCTCTCGACGAGACCCTTCTCGCTCCTGTGCGCCTTGGCGAGCGGCGACAGCTCGACCGGGTAGTCGGTTATGAAGACAGGCTGTATCAGGTGCGGCTCGACCATCTCGGAGAAGATCTCGTCGATCAGGCCCGCCCGTCCCGAGACTCCCTCGATGTCTATGTCGAATTTTTTCGCCGTCTTGCGGAGCTCATCCTCTGAGGCCTCGCGAAGGTCCTTGCCCATCTTCTCCTCTATCGATTCGAAGAAGGGCAGCCTCTGCCACGGAGTGGCCAGATCGATCTCGTGCTCCCCGTACTTTATCTTCGTTGTCCCCAGCACCTCGTCGGCGAGCTTCCGGTACAGGGTCTCGACGAATTCCATCATGTCGTTGTAGTCCCAGTAGGCGGCGTAGCATTCGAGCATCGTGAACTCCGGGTTGTGCGACCTGTCCATACCCTCGTTCCTGAAATCCTTGCAGAACTCGTATACACGCTCCATCCCGCCAACGACCAGCCTCTTGAGGTAGAGCTCGTCGGCGATCCTGAGGTAGAGCCTCATGTCAAGGGCGTTGTGATGGGTGACAAACGGCCTCGCCATAGCGCCGCCGTATATCGGCTGCAGGATAGGTGTCTCGACCTCGAGAAAATCCCGCTCGTTGAGAAATGTCCTTATCGTGTCGATTATCCTCGACCTCGTCCTGAAGATCTCCATCACATCGTCGTTCACGATCAGGTCGATGTAACGCTGCCTGTACCTCAGCTCCTTGTCCTGCAGGCCGTGATACTTCTCGGGGAGCGGAAGAAGCGACTTGGACAGGAGCTCGAGCTCCTTCACCTTTATCGTCAGCTCTCCGGTCCTCGTTCTGAAGAGATGACCTGAGATCCCGACGATGTCGCCGACATCGAGGAGCCTGAAGATCTTCCACGTCTTCTCGTCGACCTCGGCATCCTTGATATAGAACTGCAGGCTTCCCGTGCCGCCCTTGATGTTCCCGAACGACGTGTGGCCGTGCCCCCTTATCGCCATTATCCGCCCCGCTACCGATGCCGACGCATCCTCGGCGGAAAGCGATTTCTCGTTCTCCATCGCTTCGGCCAGCGAATGCGTGCGCTCGAACCTGTAGGGATAGGGGGTTACTCCCAGCCCGCGAAGCTCCTCCAGCTTGCGGATCCGCTCGTCCCTCTCCCGGCCACCTTCCTTTTTTACCTTGTCGCTCACCTTCAGTTCTTCCTTCCCTTCCATTTCAGATAACCTTCCATGAATTGATCTATATTGCCGTCCATAACGGCCTGGATATTCCCCGTCTGGACCCCGGTCCTGTGGTCCTTGACCATCGTATAAGGATGGAATACGTAGCTCCTGATCTGGTTACCCCAGGAAATATCCTTCTTCTCGCCGGCGGCCGCGGCCTGCTTCTCGGATTCTTCCTCCATCAGCCTGGTGTAGATACGCGATCGCAGGACCTTCATCACAATCTCCCTGTTCCTGTGCTGCGAGCGCTCGTTCTGGCACTGAACCACTATCCCCGTGGGAAAATGGGTGATCCTCACCGCCGATGAGGTCTTGTTTACGTGCTGTCCACCCGCCCCGCTTGCCCTGTACGTGTCGATCCGGATGTCGTCGGGATTGATTTCAACCTCGATATTATCGTCGATCTCGGGATAGACATGCACGGCCGCGAAGGATGTGTGGCGCCTGTGATTGGCATCAAACGGCGAGATCCTCACGAGCCGGTGGATCCCGCTCTCCGACTTGAGCCTGCCGAACGCCAGCTCTCCATGCACTTCGATCGTCGCGTTCTTTATCCCGGCTTCGTCACCGGGCTGCAGGTCGATCATCCTGAAGGTGTATCCCTTCCTCTCGAGGAACCTCGTATACATGCGCAGCAGCATCTCCGCCCAGTCCTGGGACTCGGTCCCGCCCGCTCCCGGATGGATGTTAAGTATCGCGTTTCCTCTGTCGTTCTCACCGGAGAGCAGGACGGCCATCTCGAACTCGGCCAGGTTCCTGCCGATCTTCTCGAGCTCCTCCCCGATGTCGGCCAGGATCGATTCGTCCTCCTCGCTGAGGGCGATCAGCTCCTTCAGGGAATCTATATCAGATTTTATCCTGTGGTAGGGATCGAGCCTGCTCTTCAGCGCCTTGAGCCTCAACATGAGTTTCTCAGCGCCTTCCCGGTTGTTCCAGAAATCGGGCACGGACATTTTCTTCTCTATCTCCGCCACCCCGGCCGTCATCGTCTCCAGGTCAAAGATACTCCTTGAGGCTAAGCAGCTTCTCTTCTGCCTTTGCGGCGGCTTCTGCCGCTTCCTTCGACGACAACCTTTCCTGCATCACCGTTTCCTCCGCAATCGATCGTATTCCTCTAGAAACTCGTCTCTTATGCGCGCCGCCTCTTTCCTGACCTCAGCGAGCGGGATGTCGGTGTCCAGCCTTATACCGGCCTTCTCCCACTCCCTGAAAAGGTCCCTCTGGCGCTCGATGCGCAGTTCGGCCTCTTTCCTGTCGAAACCGTTCCTGCGCATCATCCTGCGGATGCGGACCTCTTCAGGCGCGTCTGTCAGCACCACGAGATCCGCCTTGAGTCTGAATTTATACTGCAAAAAGAGTACTGCATCAAGGACTATGTATTTCGAGGTCTCCGCGAGCTCCATGAGCCTTTCCCTCGCCATTTTCTTCACATAGGGGCGGATCAGGCTGTTCAGTCTGTCGAGCTTCTTCTGGTTGGAGAAGACCTCTCCGGCAAGCCTCAGGCGCGACACCTTCCCGTTGCCTGCCATGATCTCCGGACCGAACTCATCTCCGAGCTTCTCTATGAAATCTGGGTCCTCGAGCGCCGCATGGGCAAGCTCATCGGCATCGACGTAGACGCCGCCCCCTTCGGCCATCACTCTGGCGACCGTCGACTTTCCCGAGGCGATCGGCCCCGTCACCACTATGAGAGGTACATTCATCCGTGTGCCTCCAGCCAGTCGGCGCCGGTACCGACATCTACCTTCAGTGGAACGTCGAGCTCCAGGGCGGCCTCCATCTTCTCCCTTACAAGCTCGATCACCCGCTCCTTCTCGCCGAGCGGCACGTCGAATACAAGTTCGTCGTGGACCTGGAGTACCATCCTGGCCCCCAGTCCTTCCTCCGTGATCGCGGCATCGATATCTATCATCGCTATCTTGATCATGTCGGCGGCCGTACCCTGTATCGGCATGTTCACCGCGATCCGTTCGGCGAAGCTCCTCAGCCTGCCGTCGCCCGAATCTATCTCGGGGAGCGGGCGGCGCCTTCCGAGCAGCGTCTCCGAATAGCCCTTCTCCCTGGCGCTCTCCTTGGAGCTCTCTATGAAATCCCTGATCCCCGGATATTTATCGAAGTACTCGTCGATGAATCCCTTTGCCTCGTCGAAGGGAATCCTCAGCTGCTGGGAAAGCGCCCTCGGGCCCTGCCCGTACATCACCCCGAAGTTGATCGTCTTCGCTCCCGAGCGCATCTCGTGCGTCACTTCTTCCTCTGCTACCCCGAAGATCCTCGCCGCCGTGCGTGTGTGTATGTCGGCCTCTTCCCTGAAGGCAGCCACCAGTTCCGGATCTTTCGAGAGGTGCGCCATTATCCTCAACTCTATCTGCGAGTAGTCGGCGTCGACCAGTATATTGCCCTTCCGGGGCACGAAAGCCCCCCTGATCCGCCTCCCCATCTCTGTCCTGATCGGGATATTCTGCAGATTTGGATCGCTCGACGACAGGCGTCCGGTGGCCGTCACCGTCTGGTTGAACGATGTGTGTATCCTTCCCGTCTTTCCGCTGACCAGTTTCGGCAGTGCATCGATATAGGTTCCGGCGAGCTTGGCAAGCTGCCTGTACTCGAGTATCAGGCCCGCAATCACGTTCTCTACCGCCAGTTCGGTAAGGACCCTGACGTCGGTCGACCAGCCCGTCTTCGTCTTCCTCGACGAAGGCAGCCCCAGTTTCTCGAAGAGGATATGCTGTAGCTGCTTCCCCGAGTTGATATTAAACGTCTCGCCGGCAAGGGCGTAGATCTCACCGGTTAGCCTGTCGACCTCGGTGGCGACCTTCCCGGAAAGCGCCTTCAACCTCTTCGTGTAGACTCCCATCCCCTCGAGCTCCATCCTCTTGAGGACGAAGCTCAGGGGCATCTCGATATCGGTGAAGAGCTTCCCCGCGTCGGTCCCTTCGAGGTCGGGCTCGAAGGACTCCCGCAGCCGGAGCGTAAAGTCGGCGTCCTCGCAGGCGTATTCTGTAAGCTTCCCGGGGGAGACCGTCCTGATATCCTTCGTCCGGTCGCCCTTCTCGAAGAGTTCCTTGTAAGGGATCATCCTGTGGCGGAAATAGTCCATCGCGAGGTTGTCGAGCGAATGCGAGCGCCTCGACGGATCGATGCAGTACGACGCTATCATCGTGTCCCAGGTCACGTTTCCAACGGGCAGCCCGTGTGCCTCCAGTACCTTCAGATCGTACTTTATATTGTGCCCGGTCTTCTCCGTCGCATCGCTTTCCAGGACCGGGCCGAGCACCTCCCTCACCTTCTCCAGCGGAATGCCCGGGGAATCTCCTTCAATGTCGAAGAGCCCCGTAGTTTCCATTTGCTCACGTGACTCCACGGGAACGAAGAAGGCCCGTCCTTCCTCGCAGCAGAACGAGATCCCCACGAGTTCGGCCTCGAGAGGATCGAGAGACGTCGTCTCCGTATCCAGCGCGAAACCGCCCGCCTCGGTGAGGATGGAAGCAAGGTTCTGGAGACCCGCCTCGTCGACCATGCTGTAATCAGCCGATGAGGCCGAAACGCTCCGCCCGAGATCGAGCTCCTTTATCACCTGGTTGAACTCAAGATCGAGAAGCATGTCGAGAAGGGCCTCGTCGTCCCTCTCCCTCTTCCCGAGCTGGTCAATGGTGACATCGAGTGGTACATCGATCAGGGTCACAAGATCCCTCGACATCAGCGCGTCCTCTCTGCCCGCTTCTATCTTCCTTCGCACGTGGGCCGGCTCGATCTCCCCGCTCCTCTCGAATATAGCGTCCAGTGAGCCGAAATCCTGGAGGAGCTTCAGCGCCGTCTTCTCGCCTATCCCCTTCACTCCGGGTATGTTGTCCACGCTGTCCCCCATCAGGGCGAGCAGATCGACGATCTGGTCCGGCCGGAGACCGTATTTCCGCGCGACCATGTCGGGGCCCGACACGTCGGCAAGATTGGTTCCCTTGCCGGGACGGATGATCCTGACCCGGTCGGAGAGAAGCTGGAAGAGATCCTTGTCACCCGACACTATCCTCACGTCCATACCGCTCGTCTCGGCCTCACCGGCAAGAGTGGCGATAATGTCGTCCGCCTCGTAACCCGGCTTTACGACGACCGGTATCCCCATCGCCTCGAGCATCTCGACGATAACGGGAAACTGGGGGGACAGATCGTCAGGCATCTCCTCCCTGTTCGCCTTGTAGTCGGAGTATTCCCTGTGGCGCCCGGTCTCCTCTTCGCTGTCGAATACGCAGACTAGCATCTCCGGATCGTAGCGCTCGACAAGCTGCAGAACCGTCCGCAGGAATCCGTATACTGCGCTGGTGTTCTCTCCGCGCGAGTTCGTCAGCGGATTTCGTATGAATGCGAAATACGACCTGTAGGCGATGGCGTGCCCGTCGATCAGGAATAGTGCCATCCCTGCCCTCCATGGTCAGATGTCAGAATACAGTCCCCTGGTTTCTATATACCGCTCGACCGGTCCAGGCACGAGGTACCTGATCGTCCGTCCCTCCCGGACCCGGCTCCTTATCTCACTCGCGGAGATCGTGTTGGAGCCCGTCTCGAGGATTATCACTGCCGCTCCGGCGGGAGGCGCGGGAAGATCGCCGCTGCCCGGACGTGTCATCGAGATTATCGTCGCGTTGTCGAATATCGCGTCGGGATTCCGCCACTTCCCCATCTCCGAGAGGGAGTCGCTGCCTACGATCAGGTGAAGCCGCTCCCTGCCGTACCCGGCGTTCGAGTAATGAAGTACCGATTCCCATGTATAGGATTGCCCTTCGGATCCCTCTATAAGGGAGAGCTCGAACAGTTCGTTCCCCTCGATTGCGAGGCGGACCATCGCGATGCGATCCTCGAAAGGTGAGAGCGTCCTGCCTGTCTTGTGCGGGGGTGCGGCTGTCGGCACGAAGAGTACCCTGTCCAGGCCGGCGAAATCAGCCGCCATCTGCGCGAGGATCAGGTGCCCGGTATGCACAGGATCGAAAGACCCCCCGAACAGTCCTATCCTTTCTTCGTCAGCCACCAGAATTCTCTTTCGAAAGTTTCTTCAGCCGCGCCGAGGCCGATCTCTTCTCCGAGAAATCGTGCTTCGACCTTACGGCTCTGCTGTACGATTCCGCCGCTATGCCGTTCTCGCCATTCGCCTGCTGGATGTACCCGATGTAGTACCAGCTCCTGCCGGCCCACCGCGAATCGGGATACTGGTCGATTACTTTCCTGAAGTATATCTCCGCCGCACCGTAATGCTTCCTTTTGAAATATAACTTCGCGCTCTGATAGGCCTTCTTCCCGAGCACATCATGGATATCGTTCCGGACCTTAAGGGCCTCTTCCTTGCGCGGACTGTCGGGGAAAATATCGAGGAAACGTTCGATCCGGGCAAGAGCCTCGTACGAATGGGTCTGGTCCCTTTCTGCCCTTTGCGTCATCTCGAAGGCGCACATACCCTCGAGGAAAAAAGCGTCGTCGACATACTCGCTGTATCCGTAATCCGCGATCAGTATCCTGTATTCGACGGAGGCGATGGCATACTCTCTGGCGCCCCTGTACGATTCTGCCAGCATGAACTGAGCGTAGTCGCCCCTCTCATCCCCGGCGAAGACGGCGAGGAAGTCCTTGTACTCCATCCCTGCCTGCGCATACTTCTTCCTCGCAAAGAAGTCGTCCGCGATCCGCAGCTTCTCGTCGGGAACGTTTACACTGCGGGTCGAGTACGGCCCGCCGCATGAGACGAGCGCAGACGCGCACACGATCAGGACAGCCAGTCCCCTAACGGAGGTTTTTCTTTCTCTCCGCTTCAATCCTCTCGATCCTTTCCTTGGCCTTTTCAACGAGCCTTCCGCTCGATCCGAGGTTAAGGTTCACGACTTCGGTGTAATAGCGCACGGCCATCGAGTAGTCCGCTCTCGATTCGTATATCTCCGCAAGCAGGAAGTTGGCCTTCTCCCTGACGAGCGGATTTCCCGCCGTCGCCGCCAGTTCGCCGAGGATCCGTTCGGCCTCTTCGGGCTCACCGCCCGACAGCATCTCCCTGCCCGAATCGAGAAGGAGATTCTCGAGCTTCCACTGTGCCGTGCTTCTCATCCTGCTCTCGGGATACCGGTCCTGAAACTCCCTGTAGAGCTGGATCGCCTCGAGAGTATCGCCGTACCCCTCGTACGCAGCTCCCAGATCCATCATAACTACCGCGGCGCCGGCCGTGTCGGGATATTGCCCGAGGAAGACGGTATAGTAATCTATCGCCCCCCGGTAGTCCTTCCTGTCGAGCATCAGATCTCCGGCAATCCCGTTGAACCGGCCGAAATCGAGATCCTTCCCGTAGATCACCGCCTGGATGATGAACCGGCTTCCCTTCTTCACCAGTCCTTTTTCGAGATTCTCGAGTGCTTCGTCCCTCAGCACGCCGGCTATCATCGGGGCCCACGTCGAGTCGCTGCTGAACACCTCGGCGAAGCTGTCCGAGGCCTCGGCCTCTATATCGAGCTTCATATAAGATTTGCCTGTCAGGAAGAGGAGCTCAGGCGTACACTCGCCGCCCCGGCGAAAGTGAAGCCTCGTGATGAAAAGAGCCTCACGGAAGTTACCCTTCGCATATTCCTCCTCGGCCTGCTCGAACACTGTTTTATTTCCGCACGAGGCCGCGGCAGTGGTCATCATGGCAAGCCCGAGGCATGCGAGCCTTCTGAAGTGACGTCGGAAGACTATCATCCGCCTCCCGGTTCAGTTGGAATCCTGATTTGAGAAGAACAGGTATACCAGGCCCACGACGATCCCGGTGACGATGACAGGTTCGACGAACCTGCCCCACCGGATCTCGTCTCTGACCGGCATGGTGAAATCGTGCGCGGGATCCTCTACGCGTTCAAGCAGCGAATACGCAATCCTGTCCTCGTACTTCTTTTGTGACTCTCCGACCCAGACGATCTCGCCTGTAGCGGAATCGAGCAGTTTGGCGAATATGCCCACTTCGGCAAGCCTTTCGACCTCTTTCGCCCCGACCCAGTAACTCCGGCCGATGTCCGGGTACTTTATGGAGTAACTTATGATCTGGTAGGAAAACACGTATTCGGAGACCGCCTCCTGCTCAGTGTCCGCGGTCTTGGAGGCGATTCGAAGACCTGCTTTCGTCATCTTCCTGACCAGTTCGTTCTCGAAGACGTTGTCGATGCCTGAGCTGATTCCCCCCTCTTTTCTGATAAGAAGGATGGTCTCTCTGGCGATCGAGGGCATGTTGCTGGTCAGTTCATCGAGAGCCTCACCGGCTATCTTCTCAAGGACCTCGTAGTTCGTTATCGTGTTTTCGCCGGTCCCATTGGGAGAGCTTACTGCAGGAAATGTCGTTATCAAAATGGCCAGACACAATATCGCTGCCATCCTGGCCAGAAATTTTTCGTCTCTGAAGCGATTCACGAAATACCTCCAATAGGGGCGTCCCGATCTGTTTATAAACGATACAGGCCGGAAAATTCCACCTTAACGCAGAAATAATCAGCATTTACGGAGTCAATGTCAAATGAAATCTCCGGCGGGCCGGGCGAAAAGGTCGTACGCTTCGGATCGTTCCACGACGGCCCTTCCGATCGTCCCCGGAAGTGGTCCTGAACCCGCAAGCCAGGTTATCCCGTCGATCTCGGGAGCCTGTCCGTACCACCGTCCCGACACGGCCGTTTCCGTCCGGGTATCGACGAGCACATCTATTTCTCTCCCCTCCATTTCGGCGAGGATATCGGCGGAAATGTCGAATTGAAGCGAAGCGAGTTCCTCGAGCCTCTCGCTTACAACCTCGTCCGGCACCCGGTCATCGAGACGCGAGGCGGGCGTACCGCGCTCCGGCGACCACCTGAATATACCAGCGTGGTCGAACCTGTACTCATCGATAAAGTCGACGAGGCGCCCGAAATCCTCTGCGGACTCGCCGGGGAATCCGGTCATCAGGGTCGTGCGTATCACGAGGTCCTCTACCGAGGATCTGAGGGTATCAAACATCCTGCGCAGGTCCCTCTCCGTATAACCTCTCCCCATCCGTAAGAGGACGGGGTCCGATACGTGCTGGATGGGGATATCGAGGTACGGTATCACCTTCGTCGACCTGATGATCCCGGAGAGATTCTCCGCATCGACACGCGCCGGATGGAGATACATGAGCCTTATCCAGTCGAGGCCGCCGATATCTGATATGTCTTCGAGAAGCGCCGGGAGGTCCTCACCGCTTCCCGTGTCTGTGCCCCAGGCGGTCGTATCCTGCGCGATGACGATCAGTTCCCTGACTCCTGCCCGAGCGAGCCGGGAAACCTCTTCCAGAATCCCTTCCCGCTTGCGGCTTGCCAGATCTCCCCTTATAGACGGGATCGTGCAGTAGCTGCACCTGTTCGAGCACCCCTCGGATATCTTCAGGTAGGCGGAGTGCGGCGGAGTGAACAGCCTCCTTCCCGCCTCCCCCGGGACCGGACCGGCCACGGCGTCAGCCAGGCCGTCCATCGACTCAACGTCGAGAAATATATCAACCTCGGGCATGAGACCCTCGAGTCTCGCGCCCTCCCTGGTGACAAGACATCCCAGCACCGCGAGGAGCTGCCAGTCCTCCCTCGCGGCGGCGATCTCCAGGATCTGCTCCACCGATTCCTCTTCCGCCGCCTCGATGAAGGCACAGGTAGTCACGACGAGCAGCCCTGCCCCGGCTGGATCGACTGCCTCGGACCATCCCGCCGCCTCGAGGCGGGCCGCGACCCTTTCCGCATCCACCAGATTCTTGGGACAACCGAGATTGTAGAAATGGTAGGTCGCCGGACGGTCGATGTTATCTGCTTCCTTCGTATTCTTCACGACTGATGAGGACTTCCCGGGCCTTGCTGCCTTCAAAGGGGCCGACTACACCCGACTGTTCGAGCATGTCGATCAGCCTCGCCGCGCGGGCATAACCGACGCGGAGACGGCGCTGGATCAGCGAAATCGAGCCCTGCTGGTGAATAATGACGAGCTCCCGCGCCTTTTCGAAGAGATCGTCGTCCACGTCGACGTCTTCCGAGTCTTCGCTCGCGGCCTTCTCTGAGAGGTCGATCTCCGCGCCCGGCCTGCCGAAATCCTTCCAGTAATCTGCGACGTTCTCCGCTTCCCTCTCTGAAATATAGGCGCCCTGGACCCGAACCGGCGAGGGGAGGTTCTTGGGCAGGTATAGCATGTCGCCATTGCCAAGCAGGGTCTCGGCGCCGTTCACGTCGAGGATCGTGCGCGAGTCGGTCTTCGATGTGACCTGGAAGGCTATCCTCGTCGGGAAGTTTGCCTTGATAAGGCCGGTTACCACATCTACCGAAGGCCTCTGCGTAGCGAATACCAGATGGATGCCTACGGCCCTGGCCATCTGGGAGAGCCTCGTGATAGGCGGGTATATCTCGTTGCCGAGCGAGACCATGAGGTCGGCCAGCTCGTCAATGATCGTCACGTAATAGGGCAGCCGGGTGAGCACCTCTTCCGTCTCCGGATGGTGGAGCTCTTCTGATTCGACTTTCCTGTTGAAGCTCTTGATGTTCTTTACCCCTAACTGGGCGAGGAGCCTGTATCGCCTGTCCATCTCTATGGTGAGCCAGTTGAGTACCTTCAGCGTCGGCCTCGCCTCTGTTATCACCGGATGGAGGAGGTGCGGAATATCGTTGTAAGTGATCAGCTCCAGCCGCTTGGGATCAACGAGTATGAACCTGCAGGTCGCCGGTGTGTGCGTGAAGAGAAGCGAGCAGATGATCGAATTGATGCAGACGCTCTTCCCGCTCCCCGTCGCGCCGGCGATGAGGAGATGAGGCATGTCGGCGATGTCGGCATAGTACGGCTCGCCTGTAACTGTCTTCCCGAGGACTACGGTCAGCCCATCTCGCCCCTCGGGGAAGAGCTCCATCATCTCCTTGAGAAGGACGAGCTTCGGCTCGGGGTTTGGGACCTCTATGCCGACGGCGCTCTTTCCCGGTATAGGCGCCTGTATCCTCAATGACCTCGCGGCAAGGGCCAGTGACAGGTCATCAGCCCTGTTGGCGATCTGGCTCACCCTGACTCCGGCCGCGGGTACGTACTCGAAGGTCGTCACGACAGGGCCTGGAAGCACCTTCTGGACCTTGCCCTTGAGGCCGTAGTCGAGAAGTTTCTCCTCGATCATCTCCGACCTCGCGATGAGGTCTTCCCTGCTGAACGTCACGGAGGACTCGTCGTAGTCGTCGAGCAGCGAAAGGTCAGGCAGCGGCGCGTTGTCGGCCGGTGTGGCCGCGGCGCCGGAAGGTCCCGGAGATCCTTCGGCTTTCTCTGTCGTTTTCCTGGTTTTCGGAGCTCGAGGCCGACTCTCCGGGATATCGATGTATACCGGTTCTTCCTCGATATACGGCTCGGGCTCCCCGATCTCCTGTATCTCGGGCCCGGCAGCCGCCTTTTTCCTCTTCCTGTTTTTTGAACGCGGCTTTGCCGTCCTGCCGCCTCGGCTCAGCAGGGGGAACGAGGGCTTCGGGATTCTCAGACCTCCGGATCTCTCGACGGCGGTCCTGATGCGTCCGAAGAAGAGCGTAACGAGGGTGACGAGTAGTGCCGCGAAGAGAATCAGTATCGAGCCGGTCCTGCCGAGCAACAGTTCGAGAAATCCGAGCATCCCGGTCCCGGCAGCTCCCGCCGCTTCCCGCGCCCCGAAACCGGCAGTCATCGCCGACAGGATCATTGTCAACAACGCTCCCGATATGACGACGCGCTTCCTTTCCGAGAGGGCGCGTCCCGAAACGGTCAGCAGCCCCGTATAGAGGAGAACAAGCGGGACGATCCATGCAAATACCGATCCGAGGGACCATCTGAGCGAGATCACGAGCGTGGCCCCCACCGGTCCGCACCTGTTTCGTACGTTCATGTCGAACGCATTGTCCTCGCTGTCATGTGACTGCAGCGCGGCCCCGACATAGATCGCAGCAACTATGAGGATCAGGCCGACCGCTATCTTTTTCTTCCCTGGCACCCTGGCTCCATCGATGTAAAAGACAGAATCACTGGAAGCTGCCGCCGCTCACATAAACCTTTTTCTCAAGCGTCAGCCTTTTCTTTCCTTTTTCTATCAATGATCTCCCGGAAGGTAAAGCAGTTTTTAACCGGATCGCCTGTCAGGACAGCCGAGATGACAGCAAGCCCGTCCGCCCCAGCGTCGAGGACGCTGCGGGCGTTCTCCGGCCCTATTCCGCCTATCGCGACTATCGGAAGGCCTGTCGAACGCCTGGCCGACGCGAGTGCATCGAGCCCCACGGCAATCTCATCGCCCTTCGTAAAAGTCGGGAAAACCGCCCCCACGGCGACATAATCGAGAACATCTACAGGAGCCGCGGCGATGTCTCCGGGCGAGCGCACGCTAAGCCCGATGATTCGCGCGGGACCCAGCATCGCCCTGGCCTCGGAAGGATCGGCGTCGGACGAACCCAGATGGACCCCTCCCGCCCCGGTCTCGGCTGCCAGCTCGGGGAGATCGTTGACAATGAGGGGGATACCTGCCTTCTCCGCTATTGGTATGACTGCAGCGAGATCGCGCCGCATGGCGGAGACGGAGATATCCTTCGCCCTGTACTGGATCATGCCGCTCCCGCCCTCGACGAGTGCGGCGGCCGCGCCTGCCACTTCGCCTTCCGCCACGATCGACCTGTCGATGAATGTGTATAGGAAAGGAAGTTCCGGAAAGGGCCGGTCCGGCGTACCGGCCGCCACGAAAACCTTCTCCAGCTCATAGACCCTGAATCGCAGGCCCTTCGCTATCCGTGCCCCGTCGGGACTGACGAGCTTGCCGAATTCCTCGATCACCCTCAGTCCCTCTTCCGCCCTGAAGAAATTGGCTCGTGCCGTTCCGGCCAGCGATTCCCGCCTCTCTTCAGACGGTGTGGAGAACTTTCCCCCCACATCCCCGGCGCTGTCGCGGAAACGGGTCGTGTCGGACGAAAACATGCCGGAAAGCGCCCTTATCTCGTGCCGGAGCTCCTTGGCAATCCTCGTCAATCCCTCAGCCCCAAAGACAAACCTGGCAATCTCCTCGACGACCCTGATACCCTCGGCGCACCTGTTGATGTTGGCATCGATTATCCTCAGAACGACGGCATCGTTTTCGGGGTGATTATCGAGCATGGCGATTCTTCCTGGAAAAATCCCCGGAATCAGGGCTCGATGAGACCCTGTACGAGTTCGGGGACATTCCGGATGCTGCCCCTTCGGGAGCAGTATGCGATGTCTTTTCCGTATCCGAGTCCGATAAGCTGCCTGCCCCTGTCGGTTGACCGCATGTACTCCTCGATGTCGTCGCCGTACCTGTCGGCCAGGATCATGGCCATTGACGCGGAATCGTCGAGAGAGCTTGTGTCGACCGGCGGCAGGAGGGCGCCGAGAAGCATCCCCGCGCACAAAAGGTCCTCACCCGCTATCCTGCCATGGTTTCCACTGCATATGATAACGAGATCGCTCTGACCGGAGATCTCTTCCGCGACGGCATCCACGTTCAGGATCGAGCAAATGATCACCCTGCCCGCCTTGGAGGCAGCCGCCGCTATCGCGGGAGTACCGTTCGATGTGGCGAGGATTATCGTCCTTCCCGCTATCTTCTCTCCTTCGAGCTCGGAAGGCGAATTGAAGAGATCGAAGCCCTCTATAGGCATCCCCTTCTGCTCGCCGGCAAGGAGCTTGTCCCCCCTGTCGGAGAGGCTCACCAGTCTCGTGGCAGTCTCGATGCTCTCGACCGGCAGGATCCTCGCGGCACCGTTATCCAGGGCGGCCAGTATCGTACTGGTAGCCCTGAGGACGTCGATCACTACGACGACGGCCCCATGGTAGTTTTCACCGGTCGCCTCTCCGGCCGTCGCAAAGAACCGGATCCCGCCCTTTGTTGAGCTCATCTTTCCGTCCTCTCAATGAACGAAGTGTCGAAATCAACGCTTATGAACCGTTCGTGCCTGAGTATCCAGAGGTGAAACGAAATCGTCGTCGGCACGCCCTCGATCACGCACTCCTCCAGCGACCTGATCATACGGGTCCGCGCCTCCTCTCTCGTCTCGCCCCATGTGATGATCTTTGCGAGGAGCGAATCGTAGTACGGGGGCACTGTGTATCCGGCGTAGAGGTGGGAATCTACTCTGACCCCCGGCCCTCCCGGGGGATGATAGAACGTCACGAGTCCGGGGGCAGGCTTGAAATCATTCTCCGGATCCTCCGCGTTGATCCGGCATTCGATCGCGTGGCCGCTTATGCTGCAATGTCCTTCGAGCAGCGGGCTCTCCCCCGTCGAGGCGAGCCTTATCTGTTCCTTGATCAGATCGACTCCGGCGACCATCTCCGTCACCGGGTGCTCCACCTGGACCCTCGTGTTCATCTCGAGAAAGTATATGTTTTCTTCGGAATCGACGAGGAACTCCACTGTTCCTAGCGACCCGTACCTGACATACTCGGCGCCCCTGATCGCATAGTCGAGTATCTTCTCCCGTGTTTCTTCGGAGATGCCCGGCGCGGGTGATTCCTCGATAAGCTTCTGGTGTCTTCTCTGTATGCTGCATTCCCGCTCGCGCAGATGAACGACCCGTCCCTTCCCGTCGCCGAATATCTGTACTTCGATGTGCCGCGGGCTCTCGAGATATTTCTCCAGATAGAGGCCGCCGTCACCGAAAGAAGCCTCCGCCTCCGCGCCGGCCGCATGTAATAGCGAGGACAGTTCTTCAGGTTCGCGGACGATCCTGATCCCCCTGCCCCCTCCACCCGCGACGGCCTTTATCATGACGGGGTATCCGATCTGGCCGGCGAGCTTCAAGGCCTCTTCCTCACCTTCGACAACGCCTTCGCTGCCGGGTATGATCGGAATCTCCGCCTCGTTCATCAACCTCCTGGCCTCCGACTTGTGGCCCATCTTCTCCATCAGCGCCGGAGCGGGCCCGATCCAGTCGATGTTGCAGGACATGCAGACCTCGGCAAAGTACGGGCTCTCGGCGAGAAAACCGTATCCGGGATGGATGGCGTCGGCTCCGGTGATCTCAGCCGCAGCAATCAGCCTGGGAATGTTGAGGTAGCTCTCAACGGGCTGGGGCCCGCCGATGCATACATCCTCGTCGGCCAGTTTGACATGGAGGGATTCCGAGTCGGCCTCCGAATGCACGGCGACCGCCTTGATGCCCAGCTCCCTGCAGGCACGGATTACCCGCAGGGCGATCTCGCCCCTCGCGGCTATCAGAATTTTATTGTACATAGACCCGTTCTAGAGTTCGCCGATGGAACTACCACCGACCGCCTCGGTGTTCTCGAAGTTATCCCAGGTCTTATCGCTCGTGGCCTGGATTCCCTTGAGACGCAGAGCGAACTCGTGAGGGTTGGAACTGTTCTTCATCGCTTCTTCCATGCTGATTCTTCCGTCGGTCAGAAGCTGCATCAGCGACTGGTCGAAACTCTGCATCCCGTGGGATGAGACACCCTCCCTGATCGCCTGCTGAATCATGGGCGCTTTTTCAGGGTCAATAATATACTCCCGAATAGTGGATGTTACAACCATAACTTCCACCGCGGGGACCCTGCCTTTGCCCTCTTTCACGGGTATGAGGCGCTGAGAGATCACAGCCTGTAGTGTAGAAGAGAGGAGATATCTGATCTCCTGGTGCTGATGGGGTGGGAAGAACGAGATGACGCGGTTGATCGTCTGTGTGGCGTCGATAGTATGCAGCGTCGACATGACCAGATGGCCTGTATCGGCCGCCATGAGAGCAATCTCCATCGTCAGGGCATCACGGATCTCTCCGACGAGGATGACGTCGGGATCCTGCCTGAGGATGTGCCTGAGCGCCTCGTGAAACGACGATGTATCGCTTCCTATCTCGCGCTGGTTGATGATGCTCTTCTTGTCCTGGTGAAGGAATTCGATCGGATCCTCGATCGTGATGATGTTCTTGTTGGCGTTTTCGTTGATCTCCCTGACCATCGCGGCGAGAGTCGTCGACTTTCCGCTGCCGACCGTTCCGGTAACGAACATCAGCCCTCTCTGCATCATCGCCAGACCCTTGAGCATCTCGGGAAGATCGAGCTCGTCGACAGACTTGATCTCGACGGGAACGTGCCTGAAAACCATGGCGATCGATCCGCGCTGAACGTAGAAGTTAGCCCTGAACCTGGCGAGGCCGGAGACGCCGAACGCGAAATCGACTTCCCGCGTGTTCTTGAAGCGATCCTTCTGGGGAGGCGTGAGGATCTGCTCAGCTATCGCTTCCATATCCTTCGGAGCGGGCCTTTCGAAATCGAGATGGATCAGTTTTCCGTCGACCCTTGTCACGGGCGGAAGGCCCGCCTTCAGATGTAGATCGGAGCCGCCTTTTGCAATCATTGCTTCGAGGATGCTCTTGATGTTCATCCCTGCACCTTCCCTTGAGCGATAAGTCGAAACGACGGCATTGCCCGGTTACGACTAACGCATTATTATTCAACAAATTGTATCCTGACGCCGGAATCCGGAGCGATCCCGGTTGTGCTGGAAGGTAATTTTGCAAGTATCAGGCCGATTCTACGAGAAAAAGGGGCTGACCGAACTCCACAGGTTGAGAATCTTCCACCAGGATCTTCCGGATCACTCCGCTCTTCTCGGCCTCGATCTCGTTCATCAGCTTCATCGCCTCGATGATGCAGAGAACCTGACCCGTCTCCACACGACTTCCCACGCTTATGAAGTCGTCCATCTCCGGGCCGGCCGACCTGTAGAATGTACCGACCATCGGAGAGACGATCTCCTCGAGCCCCTCTTCTTCCACCCCTTGCGCGGCGGCGGCACTTTCATTCGCTGCGGCCTCTTCCTCGGGAACGGATTCGGACTCCCTGCGAATCGGCTCCGCCATAGCGGCGGGGACGGCGCCCCTGCTCCTGGCGACCCTGATACTGGTGAACCAGGTCCTTACCTCTATCTCTTCTAGATCCTCCTCCCTGAGGATCTCGATCAGTTTTCTTATCCTGTCCGATACAGCCATTAAACCCGCTCTATGTATTTACCCGTCCGCGTGTCTACCTTTAGGACGTCGCCCGTCTCGATGAACAGAGGGACGGTCACAGTCGCCCCCGTCTCGAGCTTTGCCGGCTTGGAGCCTCCCTGTGCGGTATCGCCGCGTAGCCCGGGCTCCGTCTCGGACACTTCGAGCTCGACGAATGTCGGGAGTTCCACCGCTATGGGAGTCTCGCCGTCGAGCAGTACCGAGATCTCCATGCTCTCCTTCAGGTATGGGAGCAGGTCCTCGAGCAGGTCTCGGGCAAGCGGGAACTGCTCGTAGGTCTCAAGGTTCATCACATAGAAGAGATCGTCGCTCCTGTAAAGATACTGGTAAGTATGCCTGTCCACGCGAACCTTGGTTATCTTCTCTCCCGCCCTGAAGGTCTTGTCTATTACCGCCCCTTCCGGGATCTTCTTCAGTTTCGTCCTGACAAACGCCCCACCCTTGCCGGGCTTAACATGCTGGAACTCCACTATGGAGTATAGCTGCCCGTCCATCCTCAGTATGAGCCCGTTCCTGAAATCGCTGGTATCTGCCAAGGTTTTCCTTCCCTTTACTTCTCGCCGTCCATCGGATCGTCCTGCATCCCCTTGAGCCAGTTCCTGAAGTTGTCCATGCCTTCCCGTTCGCCTTCCTCGCCGGGCGCTTCCTCGGAAGGCTTTTCCTCAGTCGAATCCTTGCGATCGGCCTCCTCGAGTTCCCTCGCTACCGCCTCGAGCTCATCCTCGTCACCCGGTACCGAGCCTTCACGCACGATCCCGTCATCGTCACCCTCATCCTCCACGGGCGCTTCTTCTTTCTCGCTGTCCGGAGAACCAGTGCCCGGCCCGGCCGTGTTCTCTATCATGTCGTCGCTGATGTCGTCGATCGAGATTGACATCACCTCTTCGTCGAACGTCTTTTCCAGCTCCTTGTTCGACGATTCGATCATAGACTCTATCTTTCCGATCATCTCTGAGGCTTCCTTGTTGTCCGGTTCCTCCTCGATTATTTCTTTATAGATCTTGAGGGCCTTGTTGTAGTAACCCTGCGCTGCGTAGATGCCGGCGAGCGTCATCGTGGCCAGTTCGTCCGGCTGCCCGTCCTTCCTGATACTCTCGTGGTCACTGAGATCGATCTCCCTCTCGCGGAATTCATTCTCGAGCCCCTTGAGCCTTTCGGATACATCCTCGTTCGTCGGATCGATCGCGAGGATCTTGCGGTAGTACAATATCGACTGATCCCTGTCGCCCTCGGACATCAGGATATCGCCCATGAACTTCAGGGCTACCATGTTCTCCGAATCGATCTCTATCACGCGCTCGAATTCGGCGCGGGACCGCTCGGTCGCACCCTTGTCGTAGAAGCATTTTCCGAGTATAATATGCGCACTGGCGTAGTCGGGATACGCTTCGAGGCCTTTCTCGCAGAGCTCGATAGCCTTTTCCACGTCTCCGCTCTTGCGATATGCGTCGGCCAGTGGCGCGAAGATCCTCGACTCCGGAGCGCTGTCGTATCTTCCCTGCAGATGCTTTATCTCAGCACTGAGATCGTTGTTCATATACAGCCTTTCCGCTCTGGTCCCGATTCGGCTATCAGGCTATCAGAGGGTATATACCCCTGTCAAGTGCAGTAAGACCGGAGTGCTGCCATCAATTCACCCTGAAAGTCTCGGCCACGGCGACGGCCTCCCTGAGGAGCATGTGCTTGTTGAATCCGGGCGCGTAGACGAGGCAGTCGACGAGCCAGATCTTGCCCTTGACCCTGTCGTAGACAAAGAAACAGATGAAAGGCCCTCCGTACATATCCACACTGCTCTCCCAGTAGCCATCCATTCTGACTGCTGTGTACGGGCCGAACTCGTCGACACTCCATGACACGAGCTCGGGGCGCATCACTTCCTTGTCATGTATCCCGTATACGATCTTTGCCCGGAAATCATAGAGCGCCGTGGAATCGGACGGCGAAACCGACTTCTTGTTCCAGGAAAGCCAGGATATCGTAATCCCCCTGTGCGGATAATCCCTGATGATCTCCACACCGGGAAGACCTCCCCAATCCCTGTTCAGTTTGTAATCGTCCGGTACTCTTATGGCGAATCCGTATTTTGTCTTCAGGTCCGCCCCTGTCTCGTACTTCTCCCTGAGAAGGAGATTTTCCCTCAGCCTTTTCCTGTTCGCCTTCTCTATTATGTCGCGGATCAGCTGACCGTTCTCCTCAGTCACTTTCCGCAGTCTCTCGGGTGACGATGCCGTAATGATCACGGTAAGCTGTCCCTTTACCGGATAGTCCATCCTCTGGAATATTTGGTTCTTCCCCTCGAGTACCTTTCTCACACTGTTTGTCCCGATAAAGTTCTCTATCAGCTGGCCTGTGCGCCCCTGCCTGACGACGCCATATATGACCATGTTCTTGGTGGGAGGTTCCCTGTCGAACTCGTACGCTGAGACCATGCGGAGCTTGAACTGGATCTCCAGCTTTGAATAGTAGTCAATGGGATGCTGCAGAGTCCTGATTATATCGTCGTTCGATCCCCCGGGTTCACCGGATTCGGTGACCAGTACGATATTGCTGTAGGAGCCGGGCGGGACAAAAATGGATCTGTTTCCGCAGGATGGGACCAGCAACAAAACACATGCCAGTAGGGCTGCCGCAAAGGGTCCGGATCTCATATCTACCTCCTGCATGGAAACATACGGGCAACCGCCGAAACGGGCAAGAAAAAAGGCGCTCCCGCCTGGAAGCGCCGAATGGGGCTCTGGGGAATGATGTTACCGTTTATCTTTTTCCGCTTCGGCCGCCAGACCTCTGCTTAAGGAGCAGCCTCTGCATATATGTGTTCTGCAGCCTCAGTCGCTCGACCTGCCGCCTGAGGAGCTCGTTCTCCCGGAGCAGGTAATCCATCCTCGGATCGGAAGCCATGCTGAACGGGAGCTGTCTCGAAGTCTCCTCCAGTGGGACGTCTCCGAGGTAATCGTCCGAAACATACTGGATCCCCGCGGGGTACCCGGTCTGTGTAAAACGCACCTCGCCATGCTTCCCGGGAGCGCTCGTCCTGATCGTCTCCCGCGCGAGTCTCTCTCCGTCTGTAATGTCCCCGGCATCCCTTCCCGCCAGCATCCACGCCCCGGCCAGGGCAATAACGAGGGTCGCGGCGGTCGCAGCGATGAACTTCGATCCCCAGACCCATCCACCGACCTCGGCGGTAACCCTGCTCCGCATCGCTTTCGATTTCTCCATCGCGATCCTGCGCTTGAGGTTCCACTCGAAGTTCTCCGATACCTCGATCTCGCCCAGATTGCCGAGCATCTCCAGACACCCGTCCATCTCGCCGCAGAATTCAGCGCATTCCGGGCACTGGTTCAAGTGCTCCTGGAGACGCATCCTCGCGGCCTCGTCGAGCGTTCCGTCACGGTTCCGGCAGAAGTAATCCCTTGCTGTCCTGCATCTCATGTCAATTCCCCTTGAATCTCAGATCGTTACCCAGAAGCGGTGAAACCGCCTTCTTGAAATGCATCCTTCCTCGGTTGATCCGCGATCTGACCGTGCCGAGCTTCAGACCGGTCGTGGCCGCGATCTCCTCGTAACTCAGCCCGTTGATCTCCCTGAGGACAAATGCAGGGCGGTACCTGGAAGGTATCTTCTCTATGGCCTGCTGGATCAGCTCCTGGAGTTTTTTCCGGTCCACCGTCTCCTCCGGTGTGGGCGACTTGTCCTTGATGTCGACCCATCTTCCGTCCTCTCCTCCGTTGTTCTCGGTCCACATGCTGATCGTCCTCGGCCTTCTCTTGATATTCCTTATCCTGTTCCTGACGAGGTTCGTCGCTATTGTGTAGAGCCATGTCGAGAACCTCGCAATTGTCCTGTACTTGTCGGCGTGCATATATGCTCTTACGAAAGCCTCCTGGACAAACTCTTCCGCCTCGCTCTCGTTCCCCAACATCCTGTACAGGTATGAGTACAGCCTGTTCTTGTATCTTCCGACGAGTATGTCGAACGCCTGGTTCTGGCCCTCCTGGACCAGCAGGATCAACTCCTCATCAGTTCTCTCGGTGAACCTCTTCCGGTTCCCCTTCAGCGGCTCGTGCAGGTTCAAACCTTCGTCTCCCTTATCCTTGTCCTTCACCAGGTTACTACCCCGCTGCGTCCGACTTGTTCCAATTCAGTTCCTTTTTTTCACCGGCCGGCTTCCGAGGCCTCCCCGGATCTCCCGACCGACACTACGGTCATCGACAGCCTCTCGCTGCCTCCCATCCTCTCGCAGACTATCCTCTCCGGATAGCCTCCGAGCCTCCCGGTGGACTCGTACCTGTATCTTGCCTCGTAACATCCTTTTCCATCGACCGAGCAGATCCTGAGCCGTAACGGGCCTCTGCCATCCTCGCCCTCGATTTCGAGCTGACGCCCCCTCCACTCACCCGCAAGCGTCCAGCTGTCGCCTGAAACCGTCGACCGGGCGTTTACAATGTCTTCCCGTCGCGGCGCTCCGAGAAGCATGAATACGATCACGTCCTCCGGTATTATCTCAAACTCGAAATGTGTCGACAGATGTGCGAGCGTCTCGACGCTTCCCCTGAACACACCTCTTTCATGGTCCTGGATCGCGATCGAATCGCCGGCGACGTAGATCGTCGCGTCCTCCCTGTACGAGCCAAAGAGGCTCGTGTGCACGAAATCTATCTGTACCGAACCGTCGGGCGAGCGAAAGATCGCGCATGTCCCCTTGATCCTGTATTTCGGCAGATCCAGTCTCACGCGGGCGATGATCTCGAGCTGACCGTCCGACATCGAGGCCTGAGGCGGGAAATACGCTTCGAGCACACCCTCGTCTGCGGGCACGGGTTGACCGGCCGGCGGCGAGTTTGCACACGATCCCGCGATCATGAGGATGAGAACAATACTGGAAAGCCTATTCAACCTTCATCTCCGCCCTCGAGGCGGCACTGCGGGCCTCGCGCACCTTGTCCTCTATCTCGGGACGATCCGGGTCCACCTCCACCGACCGGTTGTACGACTCGAGGGCCGGCTCGGGCTGCCCGAGCTCCATGTACGTATCGCCGATATGTTCCCAGATCACGGGGTCGTCCGCCACGATCTCCGATGCTCCCAGAAGTATCTCCAGCGCGTCGGAGAACTCCCCCTTCCTGTACTTCACCCATCCGAGAGAGTCGAGATAATACCCGTTCCCCGGATCCTCGTCGAGAGCCCTTGTGATCAGATCTTCGGCGAACTCGAGGCTGTCGCCCTTGACGGCGAGAAGATATCCGTAGAAGTTGTTGATGCTTGCATCATCCGGTTCGTTGCCGTATACAACCCTGATGCAGCGTATCGCGTCGTCATACCTGCCCATATCCTCGTAAAGTGCTGCCAGTTCGAGCAGGACGTCCCTGTTTTCGGGCGAGAGTTTCTCCGCGGCGGTGAGGAACTGCTCCGCCCTCTCGCGGTCGTCGATCTTCCTGTACACGGTTCCAATCACGAAATTGTCGGAATACTTTGTGCGGTCCATCCGCCTGATCGCTTCCCTGAGATAGATCGTGCCCTCTACGCTCGTGAATCTCTTGTCTTCTTCAGGACTCGACGGTTCACCGGCCAGCCCGTTGGCGAGCAGGACGAGGCCGATGTGATTGCTGAAGACGTCTGGCTCGATCTCAACGAGCCGCTCGAGATACTCGAATGCAGTCCTGAAGTTACCCCTGTCCATCTCGATCTCCGCAACCGCCCGCATTATCGGCGGCTTCTCTCCGAGAGTGGCCAGCAGTTCCCGAAAGACGCTCAGTGCCTCTTCATGCCTGCCGAGTCCGTAGTAGAAACGTCCGAGTATGAGCCTGCCGTTCTCGCCCAGCTTGCGCTCCTCGTAAAGCGGTTCGAGAAGCTCGACCCCCTCCTCGAGCCGGCCTTCCTCGAGGTAGAGCCTCGAAAGCTCCATTACGGCGGTACGGTTGCCGGGATCGAGCTCGAGCGCGTCTTCGAATGCCTTCGCCGCACCCTCGATGTCTCCATAGTGAAGGAGTATCGAGCCGAGCGCGAGGTGCGAGCCGGCGAATCCCGGATTTACCTCTACCGCTGCCCTGAGAGACTCGACCGCCCTTTCGACATCTCCAATGTCGGCATATATGAGACCCAGCCTGTAATGGACGAAGAGATCGCCCGGGTCGAGATCGCGCGCCCGCTCGAGAGCGGCGCGTGCTGCGTCGATGTCCTTGTTTTCGAGATGTATCCTGGCGAGAAACTTGTATACTTCGAACTGCGACACATCCTCGCTGTTCCTGATGCTTTCGAGAAGCTCGATCGCCTTGTCCCTGTTCTGTTCCTCGTATTCTATCTCGGCTAGGATCAGCCGCGCGTTGGAGTCATATATCCCCTTCTCTATCAGCCTGCCGACATACTTGCGGGTCTCGTCGAACTTGCCCAATTCCAGGGTCACCCTTGCAAGAGCGAAGTTTATCCTCGAATTGTCCGGTTCGTACTTTTCCGCCTCTGCGTAGTACACGTAGGCAAGCACGAGATCGTTGCTCAATTCCATGAACGATCCGCGCATGTAATAGGCCTGCGCTCTCCGGTCCACACGTTCCTGGGCCGTTCCGACGGAGGGCGCGAAGCCGACCGCGGCGACGATAAGGAGTATTCTCCCGTATCTCAGTAATGCACTCATCTTTCTTATTATACCTGACACGGAGCCCGCGGGCAAAAACAAACGACCGCCATCACCGTAAAGCGCTCCTTCGTAGTTCGTTGACTTGCGTGCGGCCATATTCTATACTTTAAATGCTGTTCGCCACAATGATATGACAGCCCCTGAAAGGATGACCGGTAATGATGCATACCAGGAAAATATTGACGGCAGCGTCAATGCTTCTGCTTGTTCTCGCACTCCCGGCTGCCTCCGGGGCCCAGCTCATGGGAGTACTCACCCTCGAGAGGCTCTCCACTCTGGACACATGGGGAACGGGAGCCAAAGCCTGGGGGATGGGCGGCGCCTATATCTCGATAAGTGATGACGCTCTGGGGCTGATCTACAACCCGGCCGGTATTGCGCGTTCGAGTGGCAGGGAGGTCTCGTTCGGCATGCACCAGCTCTGGCAGGACATCGACGAGAACTACGACGGCACCATGACGGGCACGCAGGGTTCGTACACTGCCTTCGGCCATATCGCTGCTATCTTCCCCTACGAGACCTACACCACCGACCTGAAGTTCGGATTCGGCGTCTTCAGGGTCGGCTCATCGAACCTCGAATACGTCAAGGAGGCACCGAGGCCTGACCTCGGCGGCGACGTGAAAAACGTCTTCCTCCAGACCGGAAACATATATCACTACAAATTCGCCGTCGCGGGGAATATATCGAGAAACATAGCTGTCGGCGGGACATTCGTCATCTGGGACGAATCGCTGGACTTCACCGAGGAGCTCTCGTTTTCCGGGGCGGGAGATTCAACGTACGCGTTCACCGACAACGTCACTGCCGACCTCGACGGCTACAGTTTTGAATTCGGCATCATCGCCAGGCTGAGCACATTCTTCCATGCCGGGCTCGTGTTCTCTACGCCCGCCTGGATCACTTATCAGGGATCTGGTTCCAACTATTACGACGGCACTTTTCAGAACGGATCGGAATGGTCATACGATCCCTTTCCATTCTACGGCGAGGAGAAGTTCACCCTCCCGATGAATTTCCGTTTCGGCACGTCGCTTCAGGCCGAGAACCTGGTCGTAGCACTCGACATCTCGTACACAGATTACAGGCAGACCGAGTACAACGGACAGAGGATATACTACGAGAACGATCCCACGGTAGACGTCCTCCGGCAGGTCTGGTCGTACAGGGCCGGGGCGGAGCTGACGCTCCCATGGACCTCTCTCTCACTCAGAGCCGGATATATGTACCTGCCATTGCCGTTCATGGGTATGGACGAGCTCAGATATATGACAGAGGACAACGAATACGAGCCTGTAACCGAGTGGGACTTCACGACGACAAAGGAGGATAGGCATTACTACACGGCCGGTATCGGATACGTCTTCGACGATGTCCTCGCACTCGACGTCGCGGTGTCAAGGGGCGGCTTCGAGAGGTCGACCATCTGGCTGACCGATAAGAGGGTCAGCACCGAATTCATCGTTTCGGCCGCATACAGGTTCTGATCAGCAGAAAACAACTCCGCTATTTGAGGGACGGTTCCGGCCGTCCTTTTTCTTTTGTGCCCGTGTCGTGCAGAATCCTGCAGAGCTCCTCGAGCAGCAGGACAAATCTCGGGCCGGGGATCGCTGCATACCTTCCTGTGAGAATATACAGCCTTCCCTTACCTACGGCCTCGAGGAGGTCGAAAGATTCCCAGTCGGAAGCTATCGCATCGGCGGACAAGCCTCTCTCCTTTGCTCCGGGAACGATCTCTATGATCACGTCGGGTTTCAGGTGAACTAGACTCTCCGGTGAGAGCAGCGGATACGCAGGAGAAGCCGTGGTCACGACGTTTCTACCGCCCGCCGCACGGAGAAGCTCGTCGTACCAGGTGCCTTTCCCCGCAGCGTACACCTCCGCGGGAACAACACCGTACTGCCGGTCCACTACGATAAGCACTCCCGGCCTCTCGCCGTCATCGCCTGCAGGGCATGCCGAAACGCAGATCGCCTCGAGAGAATCAGCCAGCTGCGCACCTCTCTCCTCCACCCCGCACTTTTCACCTATCGTCCTTACTGTCCCTATGATCTCGGAGATCGTCTCGTTGGGAACAGTGAGATGCTCGATGCCCAGTTCGTCGAGAAATAAACGCAGCCTCTCGTGCGCGGGCAACACGATCACGAGGTCCGGTTCGAGAGAGACGATCGCCTCGATGTTGGGATCGAAGTAACCCCCGATTCCGGGTTTCTCCACGGCTTCCGGCGGCCAGGTACAGAACCGGGTGACGCCGGCCACCTCTTCCCCGAGCCCCAGAGCGTAGAGTGTCTCAGTGATGTTGGGAGCGAGTGAGACGATCCTGCTGTACTCCGACGCAGTAAGATGCGCCGTCATGGATAGAATCGCTGAGGAAATGATCGTGAGAATGAATGCAGCCGTCCCTGTTCTCATCAGTCTGTCTTGCGGCTGATTCCTCTGAGGATGGAGAGGTACGCGTCGTCGAGCTTAGAAAGCATATCCTCGGAGAGACCCCCTCCTGTCTCCATGATCTGCGTGTAATACTGTTCGAGGTATCTGCAGAGAAAAACGTTCTGCCTCTCTATCTGATCGTCGATCAGCTTGAGGGCCTCGGCGCGGCTCGCGAGGACAGCTTCGTCCTCTTCCCTGTTCGATGCGTTGTGGAAGTAATCGTTGAGGAGCTGCAGCCAGTACGTATCGTGCCTGCCGCCGTTGTCGAAAACACAGCCTGGTTCGTCTATGAGGAAACAGTATCCGTACACGAAATATGAGCAGTTGAGCATTCCCTGCAGAAAGAGGCGCCTGTGGCAATCGATCGTCATCTCGTCGAGATTGCAGGGGAGATTACATTCCTCGCAGAAGGCCTCGGTGTCCCCGCCGAAGGTGAACGGAAGGTTGGTCGCCTTGGATTTATCTCCCATCTTTCCCTCTCTCCTAGTGGATGCGCCTGAGCTTCTTGAGAGCCTCCTTGGCGGCTATCTGCTCGGCGTCCTTCTTGCTTTTTCCCCTGCCCTTTCCCGTGACGCCGTGCCCGGCCCTTACCTCGACGATGAATATCTTGTCATGTTCAGGGCCTGTTGTCGACCTTATCCTGTATTTGGGATATGTTTTGAACCTGCTCTGGGTCCATTCCTGCAGGTGGCTCTTGTAATTGACATGGTCCGTATGATCGATAATTACGTCTACGTCGTCGAGAATGACCTTCTCCACCATTGCCCTGGCGCTCTCGAGGCCGTCGTCCAGATAGATGCCTCCAATTATCGCCTCGAGAACAGCCGTCTGGATCGAATCCTGCCCGTGCACTCCTCCCTTGAATGCGTTGTCGCTCAATAT
Organism: uncultured bacterium; assembly: GCA_965371515.1. Classification (GTDB taxonomy): domain Bacteria; phylum Krumholzibacteriota; class Krumholzibacteriia; order Krumholzibacteriales; family Krumholzibacteriaceae; genus JAUWCL01. The sequence continues at coordinate 112,171 of CBDUYR010000002.1, forward strand.
GACATGATCTTTCAGATCGATCGCCTCGGCCTTCTTCGACAGCACGGTCTGGCTTACGAGCAGGGATTTCTTCTGGGTGAGCTGGCCTTCGTTCTCCTCGGGAAAGTTCCTGACGAGGAAATCTGTCGTGACCAGCGCGAGTACGGAATCGCCGAGAAATTCCAGCCTCTCGTAGGTAATGCCCTCTTCGCCCGGCTTCAGCTCGCCGAGCACGGAACGATGGGTAAGCGCCTCTATAACGAGTTTTCTGTTGCGGAATCTGTAGCCGATCTTCTCTTCGAGCAGGGGAATGTGCTCAGGGCCGTCGACTTCGACCGGCCTGAATAATCTTCTGAATGCATCAAGGAACATGGCCATTTGTCCCGATTGCTCTTTACTGCTCGAATCTCTTCAATAGAAGGCTTACGTTGTGCCCGCCAAAACCGAAGGAATTGCTCAGCACGTATTCGAGCTTTTTGCCGATTGCTTTCTTCGGTACGTGGTTGAGCTGGCACACCGGATCGATGTTTTCCAGGTTGGCAGTCGGCGGAATCGTCTGCTCGAGCATGGCCTTGACGCACATGATGAACTCGAAAGCAGCGGCAGCGCCGAGCATGTGTCCCGAGCACGATTTGGTAGAGCTGACGTGGGGGCTATTCATCTCACCGAATATTGTCCTGACAGCTTCAGCTTCCGATTTGTCGTTGTACTGCGTCGACGTTCCATGGGCGTTGATGTATCCAATAGCGTCCGGCTCGATACCCGCGTCGCGAATGGCCATCCTCATCGACTCGACCGCGCCGGCTCCGCCCGGTGCCGGAGACGTGATGTGATAGGCATCTCCCGTCATCCCGACACCGACCAGTTCGGCAACTATCTCAGCCCCGCGGGCCCTGGCATACTCGAGATCCTCGAGCAGGACGAGCGCGGCCCCCTCGGCCATTACAAAGCCGTCCCTGTCGACGTCGAACGGGCGGCTCGCCCCCTTCGGATCGTCGTTGCGCGTGGACAGGGCCTTCATCGAACAGAAGCCTCCGAGAGCCATCGGCGAGATCGTCCCCTCTGTGCCGCCGGTCAGGATCGCTTTCGCATAGCCCTGCTTGATCATCATGAACGATGTCGCTATTCCGTGCCCCGCCGAGGCACACGCCGATACGGTGGCGAAATTGGGCCCCTTCAGCCCGTACCTGATCGATACGAGCCCCGATGACATGTCGACTATCATCATGGGAATAAAGAAGGGACTGATCTTCGCGGGTCCCTTGCTGACGTAGTTTGAGTGCTGCTTTTCGAAGGTCCGAATGCCTCCGATCCCCGACGCGATGATGGTCCCGACATCATTACCATCGTAACCGGTCTCCTCGAGAGACTTCATCGCCTCGGCCGAAGCGGCCATGGCAAGTTGCGAGGAGCGGTCCATTCGCTTCGATTCCTTGCGGTCGATATACTCGAGCGGATCGAAATCCCTGACTTCGCCTGCGATCTGTGATGTATATTCGCTGACATCAAACGCGGTGATCGTATCGTAGCCCGGTATTCCCGCCGAGACGTTCTTCCAGTTCTCCTCGACGGTTTTTCCGCAGCAACTAACCACGCCCATGCCTGTTACGACCACTCTTCCGCCATCGGTGGACACTTTACCCCCCTGATCTCATGATAGTTCGAAGTCAGCCGGCGACGGCTACTCGGTCACGTGCGCCTTGATATAATCTACGGCCTCGCCGACCTTCGTGATCTTTTCCGCCTCTTCGTCGGGGATCTCCACCCCGAATTCTTCCTCGAGAGCCATCACGAGCTCGACGGTATCGAGCGAATCGGCCCCGAGATCGTCTATGAAAGACGCCGCCGTTGTAATCTGGTCCTGGTTAACGGAAAGCTGATCCTCTACGACCTTCTTTACTCTTTCTTCTACTGTACTCATGCCCCCACTTACCTCCTTGTCTTGTTTCCCCGTCAACGTGCCATGACCATACCGCCGTCACAGTTTATTACCTGACCCGTGACGTACGCACCCAGCTCCGATACGAGAAACAGCACGACATTTGCGACATCGCTTCCCGTACCGAAACGGCCGAGTGGTATCATGCGGCGCATCTGTTCCTGAACATCTTCCGGGAGGACCGCCGTCATCGGCGTGTCTATAAATCCCGGTGCGATGGCGTTAGCGGTCACTCCTCTTGGAGCGAACTCCTTCGCCACCGATTTCGTGAATCCTATGATGCCGGCCTTGCTCGCGGCGTAGTTACTCTGTCCCGCGTTACCCATCTGGCCGATCACCGAGGCTATGTTCACTACGCGTCCGAAACGCTTCTTGAACATGTGCTTCGTGACGACCTTCGTCATGTTGAACGTGCCGGTGAGGTTGATCCTTATCACGGCGTCCCATTCGTCCTCCTTCATACGGAGAAGGAGATTGTCGCGCGTGATCCCTGCGTTGTTTACCAGTATGTGGATCTGGTCCCGCCAGCCGAGGACCTCCTTGACACATTCCTGGACCTCGGTGTAGTCGGCAACGTTGCACTTGACGGCGATGGAACCCTGTCCGGCCTCCTCGATGAGTCCGGCGGTATCCTTCGCCCCCTGGATGTCAACGTCGAGAACGGCTACGTCAGCACCACGCCCGGCGAGCGCCATGGCGATGTCCCTTCCGATACCTCGTCCCGCTCCGGTGACTACTGCCGTATTTCCATTCATTTCTATCATTTGGAAATTCTGTATATCAGATACGCTCCCGCGCGTAAAGCAAATCTTTACGCTACTGTCTCCCGCTCTATGACCTGCGTCAGCTGAACGGCAGTACCAACCGTCTCGACGCTTCTGGCCCTGTCTATCCTCTTCATCAGGCCACTGAGCACCTTGCCCGGCCCGACCTCGAGTATCTTTCCACCCCATTCCGAGGTGAGAAGCTTCATCGAGTCGGACCAGAGCACCGGGCTCGTGAGTTGCCTCGACAGCGCGTCGATTATCTGCTCGCGACGCGTAACGATCTTCGCATCGGCGTTGCAGACGATATCTGCCAACGTGTCCTTTATCTCAAAACTCTTTATATATTCAACGAGCTCGTCCTGCGCCGGCGCTACAAGCGGCGAGTGAAAGGCCCCACTCACGTTGAGTTTGACGACCTTGCGCACGCCCTTTCCCTCGGCAAGTTTCATCGCCCTTTCGACGGCCTCTATATGTCCCGAGATCACGATCTGTCCCGGCGAGTTTATATTCGCCAGCACAACGACCGTATCGCCGATGCTCGCCTCTTCGCAGACGGCCCTGACGTCTTCAGTCTCCATTCCGATGATCGCCGCCATCGTACCGGGCTGCCTGAGTCCCGCGTCGAACATCAGCTCTCCGCGCCTGCGTACTATCCTCAGTGCGTCCATGTAGCCGAGCGCCCCGGCCACGGCCAGCGCAGAATATTCGCCGAGGCTGTGACCCGCTGCTATCGACGGTTCGAGGCCGGCCTCGTCCTTCATTACCCGCGCAACGGCCAGGCTGTGAAGAAGGATCGCCGGCTGGGCGTTCCTCGTCTCTGTCAGGACATCGGCATCGCCCTCGAAGGAGAGCTTCGATATATTGAATCCGAGTATGTCGTCGGCCTCTTCGTAGATCCCCGCTACAGCGGGGAACTGTTCGGCCAGATCCTTTCCCATCCCTGTAAACTGTGATCCCTGACCTGGGAACAACATCGCTGTCTTCATCTTTATGTCTCCTCAATATTCTCCGTGGTCAGTACTTGATCAATGCGGCGCCCCATGTGAGTCCGCCGCCGAAGGCGACCATGATAACGAGGTCGCCTTTGTTGAGGGTCCCACCCTGTTTGAGCTCGGAAAGCGCAATAGGTATGCTCGCCGATGAAGTGTTTCCTACATGATCTATATTTACTACGACCTGTTCTTTTTCCAGTTTCAGGCGTTTCCTCACGCTCTCTATGATCCTGATGTTCGCCTGGTGCGGTATCAGATATGTCACGTCCTCTGTTCCAAAACCGGCTTCCTTGAGTGTATGTCTCGCCGCGTTGACCATCGCCTTGACAGCATACTTGAAAAGACCGTCGCCCTTCATCCTGATGCAATAATCACGCGCCTCGATGCTTTCAGTTGTTAGAGGCGTCTTCGATCCGCCGGCGGTGATGTAGAGCAGTTCCTTCTCGCCTCCATCACTCTGCATGAAGGTGCTCAGGACCCCTTCGCCCGGCTCCCCCTCCTCGAGCACTACTGCGCCGCATCCATCGCCGAAGAGAACGCAGGTGGTGCGGTCCGTGTAATCGGTGATGCTGGAAAGCGTCTCCACGCCGATGACAAGGATCTTTTTCGCCTTCCTAGACACTATCATCGACGAACCGACAGACAGCCCGTATATGAATCCCGAGCAGGCTGCCGAGACATCGAATGCAGCGGCCTTCTTCGCGCCGAGCATCTCCTGCAGCAGGCAGGCAGTCGAAGGCAGTGGCATATCGGGAGTCACTGTCGCTACGATGATCATGTCGAGATCCTTCGGATCGACTCCCGCGTCTGCCAGGGCCATCTTCGAGGCTTCGAAAGCCATGTCGCTGGAAAACTCGTTCTCAGCAGTGATATGCCTTTCCCTTATCCCGGAACGGGTCAGGATCCACTCGTCGCTCGTATCGACCATCTTCTCAAAGTCTGCATTAGTCAGGATCTTTTCGGGAAGATAGTGCCCTATACCGGTTATCCTGGCGCCTTTCGGCTCACACGGCTTTATCACTGCGTTTCCTTTATTCTATCCTTTATGCTGCCGTTCACGTCGAGTTTCACAAATCTCTCGGCTGCCAGGACGGCGTTCTTGATGGCCTTGGCGTTTGATCCACCGTGTCCGATTATCGCAACGCCGTCGATCCCGAGGAGCGGCATGCCGCCGTACTCAGCGTAATCGAGTGTTTTTCCCATCTTCCTGAGGACCGGCTTCATGAATACCGCGCCGATCTTCGCCCTGAGACTTTCCTCGATACCTTCCTTGATGATGTTGCCGAAATAGTGAGCGACGCTCTCGGCAAACTTCAGAAGAACGTTCCCGGTGAAGCCGTCGGTGACGACCACGTCCACCTTGCCGGCGATCACGTCCATACCTTCGACGTTACCTGTGAAGTTCAGGCCGCTTGCGGCGAGAAGCTCGTGAGCTTCCCTTGTCAATTCACTACCCTTGGAGGATTCTTCGCCTATATTGAGCAGGCCGACCTTCGGATTCTTCCTGCCGAGGATCAGTTCCGCGTAGGCCGCGCCCATGTATCCGAACTGCTCGAGGTGCATCGGTACGTTGTCCGAGTTCGCACCTCCGTCGAGCACGATCGTCCCGCCGTTACGCGACGGAAAGAAGAGGGCTATCGCGGGCCGGTCGATGCCCGGCATCCTGCCTAGCGACAGAAGCGAACTCGCCACGGCGGCCCCGGTATTACCGGCGCTGACCACCGCATCCGCCAATCCATCCTTGTGCAGCTTTGTCGCAACAACGATCGATGACTCGCGCTTCCGCCTTATAGCAGTAGCCGGGCTCTCCGACATGCTGACCACATCAGGAGCATGGACGATCTCGATATTTCCGGTGGGATGACCCTTTTCGGAAATACATCTCTCGAGTTCATCCTGCCGTCCGACGAGTATCAGCTCGAAGCGTCCATCGGCTTCAAGCGCTGCCTCGACAGCTCCATCTACAGTAGCCTCGGGCGCATTGTCGCCGCCCATGGCATCAAGTGCTATCCTCATCGCCATACCCGCTCCGGACCTTCCGTCCGGTTAACAGCCTCGAAAGGAGAGTGCGGCCGGAATGCCTAACTCTCTTCTTCCTGAGGCTTGATTACCTCGCGTCCCGCATAGTAGCCACAGTTGGGGCAAACAACGTGGGACAGCTTGGGCTGATGGCAGTGCGAACACTTTGTCGCGGTCGGGGGCTGGGCTTTCCAGTGGGCCCGCCGCATGTTCTTCTTTGATTTCGATGTCCTTCTCTTCGGGACTGCCATGACTTACTCCTCCCGGTTCCCGGGAATATTCACTTCTCCTCTTCCTCTTTCAACAGTTTTCTCAGGGGCCCCCACCTCGGGTCTCCGGGCTTCTCGCCGCAGCCGCAGGCTCCCTCGTTCAAATCCGCCCCGCAGCCGGAACAGATACCAGCACAACTCTCTGCGCACAAATACTTTATAGGCATTTCGACGACTATCGCCTCGTGGACCGCCGGGAAGATGTCGAAATCGAATTCCTGAGCCTCGCTGAGGAGAACGAAACCCTCTTCCTCATTGTTCCCGTCCACCCGTCCACCCCGCTGCAGCATCATGCTGAACTCAGCAACTACCCTGAAATCAAACGCTTTCAGACATCTGCTGCAGTCGCCGCTGATATCTGCTTCAACTCTACCCTCGAGCAGGTAGCTGCTGCCCGTCCGGGTCGATTCGGCAGTTACGGAGGCCCTGCAGGGGATATCCTCCCCTTCGGAACCCCGGACTGTAAACTCCTCTTCGAATGTGAATTTCTCTCTGTCACCGCCGTGACGGAGATCCAGTCCCATTCTTGGAAAATCCTTATCCATGAAGAGCTTATATTAGTCGTCAAGGAAAACGATGGCAAGTTCTTTTTCGGCCGACTCGCGCGCATCGGAGGCATGAACGGCATTCGCCTGGAGCGAAGTGCCGAACATGTACCTGATCGTCCCAGGACGGGCGTCGGCGGGATCCGTGGCCCCTACAAGCTCCCTGGTCAGGGCGATCACGTCCCCATCCTTCTCCAGTTCGAGCCCGATCACATTGCCGGAGACGATATATTTCATAAGGTCGGCGAAAAATGGCTTATCCTTATGAATGTCATAGAATTCGGCTGCCTGTGCGTCGTCGAACCTGAACATCTTCATCCTTCGGATAGTCCACCGGTTCTTCAGGATGAAATCGATTATCCGGCCCTGGAGGCCTGCCTCGACAACCTCGGGTTTTATCATCAGATATGTGCTCGCCACTGTTCCTCCAATTAGATAAGTCTTTTCATTATGTCCACTATCTGCGCCGGCGTGTCGGCGACCTCTACTCCCACCGCGGCGAATGCGGCGACCTTCTCCGCCGCCGTACCCGTTCCACCGGAGACGATAGCGCCGGCGTGCCCCATCCTCTTCCCCGGAGGCGCGGAATGTCCCGCGATAAAGACGCCGACCTTCTTTGGGTAGCCGTTCTTTATCATCTCGGCGGCGAGCTCTTCGTCGTTCCCGCCGATCTCACCGATCAGCACCACGGCGTCGGTCTCGTCGTCTTCGGCGAAGAGTTCCATCGTATCGAGCAGGTTTGTGCCCACGATCGGATCGCCTCCGATCCCGATGCAGGTCGACTGCCCCAATCCGTTCTGCGTAAGATGGTATACGATCTCGTATGTGAGCGTGCCGCTTCTCGACACGACGCCGACCCTACCCTCGGCATGGATGTCGCCCGGCATGATCCCGACCTTCGAGCGTCCCGGAGAGATGATCCCGGGGCTGTTCGGCCCGATCAGCCTCGTCCCCCGCTCTGTGATGAACGGAAGGACCTTGATCATGTCCCTGACCGGCAGTCCCTCGGAGATGCAGACGACCAGCTCGCAGCCGGCGTCAGATGCCTCGCAGATCGCATCTGCGGCGAACGCGGCGGGGACGTAGATCACGCTCGTGTTCGCGCCCGTCTCGGCTAACGCTTCGGCCATCGAGTCAAATACCGGAACGCCGTCTTCGGTCTTCTGTCCCCCCTTGCCGGGAGTGACGCCCCCGACAACGTTCGTCCCGTAAGCGACCATCTGGCTGGCGTGGAACCCACCGTCTCTGCCTGTGATCCCCTGTACGATCAACTTTGTGTTTTTATCTACAAGAATACTCAAGACCAGATTCCTTTCGATTCTAACCGGCCGCTTCGATGGCCTTCTTTACCGCGCCCTCCATGTCGTCGGCAGCGATCATCTCGGTGCTCGCGAGGATCTCCCTGGCCTGTTTCTCGTTCGTCCCGGTGAGCCTTACGACGAGCGGAATATCGAGACCGAGTTTTTTCTTCGCCTCGATCAGTCCGTTCGCAACGTCATCGCACCTCGTGATCCCTCCGAATATGTTGATCAGGATCGACTTTACATTCTCGTCACGGAGGATGATCTTCATCGCGGAGAGGACCTTCTCGGGGCTCGAGCTCCCTCCGATGTCGAGGAAGTTCGCCGGCTTTCCGCCGAAATGCTTGATCATGTCCATCGTGGCCATCGCCAGCCCGGCTCCGTTTACGATGCAGCCGATCTTTCCGTCGAGCTTGACGAAAGAGAGGTCGGCCTCCCTCGCTTCGACCTCACCCTGGTCCTCAGATGCGTCATCCCTCATCTTCGCAATGTCGGGATGCCTGAACAAGGCGTTATCATCGAGATTTATCTTTGCGTCGATCGCCCAGACCTTTCCATCTGGGCTTTCGACTAATGGGTTGATTTCTGCAAGAGAAGCATCACTGCCCATGAACGCCTCATACAATCCTTTCAGCGCCCTGCCGATTTGTCTGGAAACTTCCTTGTCACTGCTGAGAAATGACGAGAGCCGTCTTACCTGGAAGGGCATAAGCCCTCCCTCAGGATTGACGGGAAGCTTGAGGATCTTCTCCGGGGTGCTCCTGGCGACTTCCTCGATATCGATTCCACCCTCCGGAGAGACCATCATCATAGGTTTGCGCGAACCGCGGTCGAATATCATGCCGACATAGAACTCCTTGTCTATATCGACGGCCTTCGCCACGAGGACCTTCTCGACGGTCAGTCCCTTTATGTCGAGCCCGAGTATCGCCTCGGCCTTCTCGACGGCCTCGTCGGGAGTTGATGCCAGCTTGACGCCGCCGGCCTTTCCCCTGCCGCCGACAAGTACCTGTGCCTTGACCACGACGGGGCAGCCGAGTTCCTCGGCCGCCGCTTTTGCGTCCCCGGCCTTCGTTATCATTCTGCTCGGAGGTACGGGGAGCCCGTATTCCGCGAATATCCCCCGCGCGTCCGCTTCGTGAATCTTCAATGCAAACCTCCGCCTTATTACTTCAGATAATCTGCCAGCACGTCCTTGAGGTCGGGCTTGCCGATCTCGGCCAGTTCGTATGTGACCCTGACTGAAGGCTGCGGTATCTTGATGATCCGCTGGAGATCGATCGGCGTACCGATAATGACCGCGTCGCACTCGACCTTCGCGACAGTCTTCTCGAGGTCCTTGATCTGCTCATCGCCGTAACCCATCGCCGGCAGTAGCTCTCCGACATCGGGATATCTCTCGAACGTTCTTGCGATCTTGCCGGTCGCCCACGGACGCGGGTCAACGAGTTCGGCCGCTCCGAACTTGAGCGCGGCCATGACGCCCGCGCCGTACTTCATCCCGCCGTGCGTCAGTGTCGGTCCATCCTCGATACAGAGGACTTTCTTGCCCTTTATCAGGGAGGGATCTGAGACCGTAAGAGGCGATGCCGCATCTACGACGATAGCCTCGGGGTTCCACTCGGCAATATTCTCTCTTACCTCTTCGACACCGCAGAGGTCGGCCGTGTCGATCTTGTTGATGACGATCACGTCTGCCATCAGGAGGTTTGTGAATCCGGGATAATACTCGAGCTCGTCTCCCGCTCTGTGTGGGTCGACGACCGTGATGGCCAGATCGGGCTTGTAGAAGGGCAGGTCGTTGTTGCCGCCGTCCCAGAGGATGACGTCCGCTTCCTTCTCCGCCTCGCGCAGGATCGCTTCGTAGTCGACCCCGGCATATATGATGACGCCGCTGACGATGTGAGGCTCGTACTCTTCCATCTCTTCGATCGTGCACTCGTGTGTCTTGAGGTCCTCGAGCGAACCGAACCGCTGTACTGCCTGCTTCGCCAGGTCGCCGTACGGCATCGGATGGCGTATCGCCACTACCTTCTTGCCCGCCTCGATCAGGAGTTCGGCTATGCGCCTGGTCGTCTGGCTCTTGCCGCAACCAGTGCGTGTCGCGCAGATCGAGATAAGGGGCTTGGTCGACTTGACCATCGTGGGCTCGGCGCCGACGATCGTAAAGTGCGCTCCGAGGGAGTTGACGATCTGAGCCTTCTCCATCACGTACTGGTGCGAGACGTCGCTGTATGAGAAGACGACCTCCTCGACATCCTTGTTTATGATGAGCTCCTCGAGCTCGTCCTCGGCATAGATGGGGATGCCGTCCGGGTAGAGTTTGCCAGCCAGTTCAGCCGGATACTTCCGGTCGGCGATCTCGGGGATCTGAGTCGCGGTAAAGGCGACGATCTCCACCGAATCATCTTCACGGTAGAGCGTGTTGAAGTTATGGAAATCCCTTCCTGCCGCTCCCATGATAAGGATTCTTCTCTTGTCCATTCTTCCTCGACCTCAACTTTCCTGTGGTTAGGAGTTACATTCGGTTATTAAAAACGATTTATTGATCCTTCGGCGGCATCTTCTCGATGATGCCGCTCGACGAGTATCCCTTGACCATCTCTATCCTCTCCACCCTACCACCCCTTGCGAGGACGAAGTCCTCACCGACAATCTCTCCGCTTCCGTACTCGGCGCCCTTGACGAGGACGTCGGGCTCGAGGGCCTCGATCGTCTCGATCGGGGTATCCTCGTCGAAAACGGTAACGTAGTCTACACTCCGCAGGCCGAGCAGTACGTGCGCCCTGTCTTCCTGCCCTGACAGTGGTCTGCCCTCACCCTTGAGGCGCCTTACCGAATCGTCGCTGTTGATACCGACGACGAGACAGTCGCCGAGAGCCTTCGCTGCCGCAAGCAACGTGACATGCCCGCGATGAAGGATATCGAAGCACCCGTTCGTGAAAACGACCGTGCGCCCGGACATTTCCCTGCGGAGATCTCCAAGACCTTCTCTAGCGATCGTTCTTCCTGAGGGGTCGTTCATATTATCAGGCCGGAAAAGCCCCGGCAAGTTCTTCGGGAGTGACCGCGGCCGTTCCGATCTCCCTGACCACGATACCAGCCGCCGCGTTGGCCAGCTCAATAGAATCGTACAGCGAGGCTCCGGCGGCAAGACCGGCGGCGAGTACGCTTATAACGGTATCTCCTGCGCCGGTGACGTCGTAGACCTCGCTTGCTCTTGTCGGGAAATGTCTCGACGCTTTGCCCCTTTCGAAAAGAGTCATGCCCTCCTCGCCGCGAGTTATGAGCACGGCCTTCGCCTCGAGATCGGTAAGAAGCGAACTACCCACCTTCTCGAGCTGCTTTTTGCCGGATATCCTGATGTTGTAGAAAGCGCCTGCCTCGTTGAGGTTCGGCGTCACGGCCCTTGCGCCCTTGTAGAGCGGAAAGTGACCGACCTTGGGATCTATTATTATGGGAATACTGTCGCCGCAGATATCGCGAAGGGTGTCCATCACGGTCATCGAGACGACGCCTTTTCCGTAATCGGATACGATCACCGCTCCGGCACCGGCGACAGCCTTCTTCACGTTTGATTTCAACCGGCCGAGGGCTCTGCCGGATAGCTCCGTCCCGGTCTCGAAATCGGCGCGCACGACCTGCTGGCTGTGAGCGAGTATTCTTATCTTCTCTGTTGTGACGCGGCCGCTGTCGGCCATGATGAATCCGGTCGGTATATTCATCCCGCGCAGGAGTTTCTTCGTCTCCGCTCCCTGCGGGTCCCTGCCTATCACTGCAGCGAGCCTCGCGTCGCATCCGAGCGAGACTAGGTTCCACGCGACGTTGGCGGCGCCGCCTGGCCGCTGACCGGTCCTCTCGACGTTCACGACAGGTACAGGGGCCTCGGGACTGATCCGGTCGACCCTGCCCCAGAAATATCTGTCGAGCATCAGGTCGCCGACGACCGCTACAGAGGATTTTCCGATGGCCCGGCATATCTGGCGGGCCTTGCGCCTCTTCATCTCAAGCTCCTGGACTGGATTACGGCGGTAGAGCCGCCTGTCGAAGCCGCGGCGCCCCGTCTCTCCGGCACCGTCGGTGGAGAATATACCTGTTCCCTGCCCGGTCAATCAAGGTTAAATGTATCCTCATTCCGGCCCTTCCGTTGACAAATATTGTCAGGATAT
>CBDUYR010000003.1:0-100337 GCA_965371515.1 uncultured bacterium
ACGGTCCGGTGGCAGGCGGCAGGCACGAGATGAGCTGGGACGGCAGGAACAACCGTGGGGGCCGGGTCTCCAGCGGTGTCTACTTCGCGAGGTTCGCAACAGGCGGATACAGTGCCGTGAGAAAAATGATCCTGCTGCGATAGGGGTTCTTGCGATGGAAAATAAGTTCGAATTAAGGACAAAATGTACGCTGCTGCTTCTACCTCTCGCGTTGATTATTTCCAGTTGCGGTGATCAGGGGCCGGTCAAGCGTTCCTGGGGTGAGATGAAGGGCCTCGACAGGATCGTCGGCAACATGAACGACGACTCGTATTCCTCGGGCAGGACCCAGGAGCCGAGGCTGAACGCACTGGGCATACCCGTTTCGATGACCGATTTCGAGGGGCGTTTCGTCTGGTCCGAGTATGCGGCCACCTGGTGCGCCGTGTGCGCGAAGCAGACGCCCGAGACGAAGAAGGTCGAAGCGGAGTATGGCGAGGTCGTTTTCCTCACCGTGATGACGGGGAAGAGTAACGCTTACAACGATCACGCAACGGTGGAAACTGCGAAGCAGTGGGCCGGCCGGTTCCACTGCGATTCCGAACGTGTCATAGCCGCAGAGCTCTGGTACAAGACGGTCCCGGAGCACCGTTTCTACTCGCCGCAGGGACATACACTGTTCGTTCACGTCGGCTACCTGTCTGCCGAAAAGATCCGGGAAGTCATCGACTACTACAGGACCGGCTGGGAGCACTGGGCCGAAACCGGCGAGAAGGCGAAGTGGATGTCCTTCCGGTAGGCCAACCGGCATTTTTCTCCACTATCTGAAACAATCGGGCCGATTTGCTGTCTAACTCGGTAGAACGGGTCAGTCACCGAGGAGGAATGACTTGAGATACGAGAACAGCACGGCAATCTCCCACGGCCTGTCGAAGATAAAAATGCTGGCGACTGTCACCCTTTTCCTGTCGATATGGGTTCTGGCCGTGTCGATAACGATTGCTGTCCAGGCAGAACCTGACGGCGGATTGTCGGTGATCGATACGATGATAACTGTTGGTGAGAACAGACTCCACTTCCAGATCATCGAGGGAGGGAGCCCGACGATCCTGCTGGAGGCGGGTGGCGGAATGGATCTGACCGAATGGGCCGATCTGGCCCCGAGACTTGCGCGCGAGACAAGTGCGACCGTAGTCTCTTACGACAGGGCCGGCTTCGGCAAGAGCGACCTGCCGGAGACTCCCTGCGATATGAAGGTTGAGGCTGTAAAGGAGACTGTCCAGAAGGTGAAATAAAAGGCGATCCGCCAGGATGAGATCCTCAACGGGAATAGGCACGAACGGCAAGTGCTGATTAATCCACTACATAAATAGATCATTTTGGCATTAATAATGCTTATAATCTGCAATTGAAAACAATACTCGACTAATATTCGTTATTTAGTACACTGGTGCGGTATGCTTTAGGGGGGTATTTCATGCAGCTATCCACGAAAACGAGATATGGCCTCAGGGCAATGATCACCATTGCCAGGAGCTGGAAAAAACCGGTTTCGAGTGAGGTGATAGCCGGTGCCGAATCTGTGTCCAAGAAGTATCTCGACGGTATCCTCAGCCTGCTGCGGAGTGCCGGACTGCTCAGGAGCTTCAAGGGTCAGGGAGGAGGATACATGCTCGCCCGCCCCCCATGGGAGATCACGGCGAGGGACGTGGTGCTCGTTCTCGAAGAGGGGCTGGCGCTCGTTCCCTGCATGGATGATCCGGAGGTCTGCGAGAAGATAGGAACGTGCTCGACGAGGGAGATGTGGCGATCACTCTCGGCAGCGATGAGCGATACGCTCGGTAAGGTCACACTGGCCGAACTCACGGCCTGGGAACCCGGCACGGAATCCAGACATACCGGTTATTACATATAGTAGAACGCTGGATGTCTGACAGGTGGCTTATTTATGAACAAGAACGTTACCGAATCCGCAGAACTGTCCGTTTCTCCTGAGCGGACCGATTGCGAGCCGCATCTGATCCTGTCGAGGGCTGCATCGATCCTCGCCGATCTTCCCGATATCATCATGGAGCTCGACACCGGGAATGTCTGCACGTGGGCCAACAGGGCAGGCCTGGAATTCTTTGGCGATGACGTTGTAGGCAGTACAGTTTCGCAGTTTTTCGAAGGCGAACAAAACACATGCAAAGATGTTCGGTCCATGTCGAATGGCGCTGAGCCTGCGGTCTATATAGAAACCAGGCAGCGGCGAAAGGACAAAGAAATGCGCCTGCTCGCATGGTCGTGCCGAGCCCACAGGGATGAAGTCGGAAAGGTGACAGGGGCCTGCGCGACGGCTCGCGACATCACAGGGCAGACACGGATCGACGAGCAGATCCTGATGCACAACAAGATGATCGAGAACACTATCGAATCGCTGCTGCATCCGTTCTACGTCCTGGATGTAAAGACTTACAGGGTACTGATGGCGAACAAGGCCACCGCCATCTACGGCAACATAACGGAGGATTCGACCTGTTACGCGCTGACACACAACCGTGAGACCCCATGCAGCGGTTCCGATCATGTCTGCCCTTTGAAGGAAGTCCAGAGGACGAAGAGGCCCGTTACGCTGGAACACCTCCATTACGACAGGGAAGGCAATCCCAGGTACATCGAGGTTCATGGCTATCCGGTGATGGATGCCAAGGGCGAGGTCATCCAGATGATAGAATACGGGTTCGATATTACCGAGCGCAAAAAAGCTGAGAAAGAGCTTCTGCGGGTCAACGAGCGTATGAAGAACGATCTCGGGGCGGCCGCGGAGATCCAGAGATCACTTCTTCCTCCAGAGTATGCCGAGATCCAGGGGGTGAGATTCGCTTCGGCCTTCAGGCCGTGCGACGAGCTCGGCGGGGATATCTTCAACGCGTTCCAGCTCGATGGAAGGCATCTGGGCCTCTATATCCTCGATGTCAGCGGACACGGGGTCTCGGCGGCGCTGCTGTCAGTGACTCTGAGCCGCATACTGTCCCCGCCACCGGACCAGTCTTCCCTGCTCAGGCAGCAGATCGGGAACTCTGCCGAGTATCATCTCGTGCAGCCGGTCGAGGTCGCAAACAAGCTCAACAGGCAGTTTCCGATGAAGCCGGACAAGCTGCAGTACTTCACGCTCGTTTACGGGATCCTCGACCTGGAGACGCATGATTTCCGATACGTCGTCGCGGGGCATCCCCGCCCGATTCATATCTCGCGCAATTCCGGGGCGATCTGCATAGATGACGGCGGAATCCCGATCGGCGCCCTGAGAGACTCGCGATACGTGGAATGCTCGATCAATCTCGAGCCCGGGGACAGGCTGTTTCTCTATTCCGACGGCATCACAGAGACGACTAGCCCCGACGATGTCGAGTTCGGCCAGGACCGGCTGATCAAGACCCTCGATCGCAGCCACGGCATGCCGCTCACGAAGAGCATCTCCAGCATGCTGGAGGACGTCGACGCCTGGCGTAGCGGCGGGAGGCTGACCGACGATGTCTCGATCCTCGGGGTCGAGATCATGGAGCGGCCGGCCAACCGTTATTCGGATTGAAATCCCCCCGGAATTTATCCAAACAATCCCGACACGATTTAGTATACCAATTATAAGAAAGTCCAACGGTGAGGGCCGATGTCTACTATAATGGAGATCAACACAGAAGAAGGGAGATGGAGATGTCGAAGAATGGTCTGATACTCGTCGCTATCGCTCTGCTGGCGACCTGTGTTTCGGGTCCTGTTTCCGGCAACACGGGAACGATCGAGGAGGTCCTCAGCGGGGATCTCGTCCGGATCGGGGAGACATTCGTTGCCCGGCTCACCGGTATAACCGTACCTCCCCGCGACGAGGCCGCGGGCATCAAGATCTACGATTTCACTAAAAGGGAGCTGGAGGGAAAGAAGGTCAAGATCTTCACGTGGACCACCGACAACACGGCGGCGGGGATCGTACGTGATGCTGACGAACGGCCGTTCGTCCAGATCTACTATGGCAAGGAGATGGCGACCAGCTTCAACGAGGTGCTGCTGAAAAAGGGCTACGCGCGGGTCGACAGGGAATATCTCCCTGAAGACCTGAAGCACTACATGGAGCTGGAAAAAGAGGCGCGCGAAAAGGGCCTCGGGATCTGGGCAGAAGAGAAAGAAAAACAGGATCCGTGAATCGGTGGAGCAGGACCATCTTCCTTGAGATCGTCTCCTTGCCGGCAACATCGTAGATCTCGAGTCTCACATTGCAGCTCGTGGGCAGGTAGTACCCGATGCTCGTCGACGGATTGAACGGATTCGGCCAGTTCTGATCCAGGCTCAGAGGAAGTGATGGCGTGCCGACTTCTTCCGTCTCGAACAGGGCATGGATCTCCCCTCCCCCCGGATATTCCACTCTGTATACGTACGAAGCCCCCTTCTCGATATCGCTGTCGACGAAGCTGTAACTCATGCCTTAATAAGCGGTGTGCAAAATGTGGCGGATCATATTTAATCAGTGTTCAGCTGCTTTCCTGATTGTGGTATAAAATGCTTAAGATGTCGTGAAACAATGTATACAGAATCATCGGGCTGATCCTCTTCTCGCAGGTCGTCGCTTCCGCCTGTCCCGGGCAGGAGGAAACGACAGACGACGACCGGATGGTAAAGGACGCGGGGAACCCGGTGACCTCTGTCATCAATCTTCCCGTTCAGGACAACGTGAGATTCGGGATCGGCGAGTACGAGAGGACGATGCACGTCATCAAGATCCAGCCGGTCCGCCTCTCCGTCCGGGCGGGCAGGATATACAAGATCAGGAGCCGCACGATCATTCCTCTGATATACGCACCGGATGTCAAGAGCCCCACCGGGGGTGTGTTCGGGCTGGGCGATATCGTGATCGCCGGATTTTTCTCGCCGAACAAGTTCGGAAGGTACATCTGGGGGCTAGGTCCTGCACTCTCTTTCCCGACGGCGACCGACAGGATGCTGGGAACCGGAAAATGGTCAGCCGGTATCTCTCTCGTTCTCGCTACCCAGCGTAAACGTTGGCTCGCTGGCTTCATGGCATTCAATCTCTGGTCGTTCGCCGGTGACTCCGACCGGCCTGAGGTCAACAAGATGCAGCTCGACCCTTTCTTCCGCTATCACCTGGGGCGCAGGTGGATGCTGGTGAGCTCCCCCACGATCGTGGCTGACTGGAATGCCGCGGAAGGCGAGCAATGGCACGTACCGGTGGGAGGAGGGATCGGAAGGATCTGGATCGTCGGCGGGAACGGGTTGAGCTTCGAAATCCAGACGTTCTACAGCGTCATCCGCCCCGAGTCGCTTCCATTCCCGGACTGGTCGATGCGCTTCCAGGTGCAGTTCATCGGGATCAGGAGGAAGTAAGGAACGGCCGTTACAGGGCTATACCTGCTGTTTTCCGAACAATAACTGGCAATATCACCGATTATTGTTATATTCTGAAACAGCCTTTCTCAATATCGGTATCGTAACCTGGTCCTGGGGTAGTCGATCTGAAAATCAACCGGCAAGGGAGACCTCCGTTGAAGATATTACTCGTAGCGCCCGATTTTCCCAACACCTTCTGGAGCTTCATCCACGCGCTGAAGTTCATTAACAAGAAATCCTGGCAGCCTCCCCTGGGTCTTCTGACTGTATCGTCGCTTCTCCCCGAAAAGTGGGAACGGCGCCTCGTGGACCTTTCCGTCAAAAAACTCAAAGACAAAGATCTCGAGTGGGCTGATCTTGTCTTCATCGGAGCGATGTCGATACATAGGGATTCGGCTGTCGAGATAATCGAGCGGTGCAGAAAGCACGGGAAAAAAGTTGTGGCGGGCGGCCCCCTCTTTACCGCTTCGTACGACGAGTTCGAGGGCATCGATCATTTCGTGCTGGGTGAGGCCGAGATCACTCTGCCGCTGTTTCTCGCCGATCTCGAGCGGGAAGAGCCGAAACCGATCTATCTCCCCGAGGAACGTCCCGCCCTGGCGCTGACCCCGATACCAGACTGGGACCTGATAAAGATGAAGGACTACATGATGATGAGCGTGCAGTACTCGAGGGGTTGTCCCTTCGACTGCGAGTTCTGCGATATCTCGGTCCTCTTCGGGCGAAAGGTCAGGACGAAGAGTGTGGACATGCTTATCGGCGAGATGGAAGAGCTCTATCAGCGCGGATGGCGCGGAGGAGTATTCTTCGTCGACGACAACTTCATCGGCAACAGGGCGAAGCTCAAGAGAGACATCCTGCCGGCGATGATCGACTGGCAGGAGAAGAAAAAATACCCCTACTACCTGACGACGGAGAGCTCGATAGACATGGCCGACGATGAGGAACTGATGGAGATGATGTCGAAGGCGGGGTTTTCTTCGATATTCGTAGGAGTGGAAAGTCCCAATGACGAGAGCCTCCTGGAGTGCAACAAGGCGCAGAACAGGGGCCGGGACATGGTCGCCAGCATCAGGAAGATGCAGAAGGCGGGCTTCGAGGTCAGCGGAGGGTTTATCATCGGATTCGACAGCGATCCGCCCGCGATATTCGACAAACTCAGCGAATTCATAAAGGAAAGCGGCATCGTGACCGCGATGGTCGGGCTGCTGAATGCCCCCCGTGGCACGAAACTGTACAAACGACTCAAGGGCGAGGGCAGGCTGGTCGAAAACATCTCGGGAAACAACTGCGACATGACGATGAACTTCATCCCGAGGATGGATCGGAAAAAGCTCATAGAGGGGTACAGGAAGACAATAAACGATATTTACTCCGCCAAGCCCTACTATCGCCGGATAAGGGACTTCCTGAGTGATTTCGAACCACGAAAGGGACAGGCCTCCAGGTTCAAGCCTGGCGATATCATCGCCCTCCTGAAATCGATGTTCAGGCTCGGACTGATCGACAGGGGCAGGGTAGATTACTGGAAGCTCTTTGTCTGGACTCTGGTGAGAAAGCCGAGGCTCTTTCCCCTGGCCATTACCTTCTCCGTCTACGGACTGCACTTCAGGAGGGTCTTCCAGCCCCTGATAATGAAGTAGGTGGCAAAGCGCGTGTCGCTGGTGGGATTTCGGCGTTTTCCTCATCCATTTGGCTGATTCAAAAAAAAATTATTTCGGGGTTGTTTTTTTGGAATATTATAGTATATTCTCCGCGAAACGGATGGATTCGGGATTGATTTGGTTCAGTTGACCGAAAAGGACGATGAACGACACCTGTCTAGTTGATCTTCTCTTTTAGGGGAATTGGTATTATTCCGGAAAAATATCTGTTTGGTGTATTTTTCGCTTGAGGCCTACAGGAGGCTCTGATGAAGATCTACGTTGGTAACATGTCTTTCGACACGGAAGAAAGCGATCTCAGGAAAGCTTTCGAAGAGCACGGATCGGTTGATTCCGTATCCATCATCACTGACAGGGACACCGGTCGTTCGAAGGGATTCGGTTTTATCGAAATGTCGAACGACACCGAGGCCCAGACTGCCATCGACGGCATGAACGACAAAGAGTTCATGGGTCGTACGCTCAAGGTCAACAAGGCTCGCCCGCGCAACGATAACCGCGGTGGCGGTGGCGGTGGCGGACGTGGCGGCGGCGGCTTTGGTCGCGGCTACTAGAGCTTAAGCTCGAGTGCAACCGGGCGCTGCGGACAGGGCGGCTCACCGGTCAAAATAAAGAGGGAAGTCGGAAATCCGGCTTCCCTCGATTTTTTCGATCTTATCTGAACTGCTGAACCGTTAATTCCCGTAGATCCCGTCGATAGCTTCCTTGTAAGCTTCGTAATCTTTCCACTGCTTCGGAGAGAGTATCCCCTTGAAAGCCTCGTCGCGGGATTGCAGGGCGGTCTTGACCGATTTGCCCGCACGCCGCTTCTTGGTCGGTGATCCGTCCTGGAGAACAGGCATGTATCCCTGGATCGTCTCGAAGCTCTTCTTGTTGATCTCGTAGACTTCGCTTGTCTGGGCTTCGGACAGGCTGAGCTGCATCATGAGAATCTCGGTCACCAGTTCGGCGAGTCTGTCCGTTTTGTGATCCTGGTAGAGAGCCAGCTGTTCCTCCGTCAGGACCGACTGGAGATTGGCGTTCCTCCGCTGCAGCAGCATCATGAACTGCTGGACCATCTCCTCGCTCTGCTTTGCCGCATCCATCCCCTGCGATGTTTCCCGCATCTGGAGAAAGGTCTCGTGGCATATCTTCTCCATGGCGGCAGCCTGCTCGTTGTTGAGCGAGAGCTCCTCCTTGAACATGCCGGCCCTGATCCTGGCGAACTTCTCCGCCTGATCGAGAGAGCTGGCGGGGGAGGAGATCGTCAGGGAGATTGCCAGGAGGCACAATGCTCCGATCGCCAGGGTTCCTCTGTTTTTCATAAGGGGCTTTCCTTTCTGTGTCGATGTTTCGATCTGTTCGAGTCGCCGCTCTATCCGTCGTCTCACCGGGAGGATAAAGAATGCGAAAAAATAGTTAAAGCCAAAATCAGATTCATTTGGTCCAGCGTGCTATAATTGTAAACGGAAAAGAGGTCGGATTTGAAGATTGCCGCCCTGATACTGTTAGTTTGTATGCTGTGCGGTGGAGCCTCGGCGCAGCTCCCGCCGAGGGCGGACGAGTTCTTCGCTGGAGTGTACGCAGATGGATCGCGGGAGATGAGTTGCATCAGCGGTCCGGCGGGGTCGAGATTCGAGATGTTTGTATGGGCCTGGGTGCCGCTCGAAGCAGGGCTGACATACGTGACTCTCCGGTTCGATTTTCCCTCGAATCTAACCCTGGACGG
The DNA here is from genome assembly GCA_965371515.1 of uncultured bacterium. GTDB lineage: Bacteria > Krumholzibacteriota > Krumholzibacteriia > Krumholzibacteriales > Krumholzibacteriaceae > JAUWCL01. The sequence goes on from CBDUYR010000003.1 coordinate 8,734, forward strand.
CCGTGCCGTGTTCAACGATCTGGTGACCGAGGTGATTGTCGTCGATTACGAGGACGGCACGGTGGAATGGACGATGCTGTTCTCGGAGTGCCCCTCGGGATGGATCGAGATTTTCAGGCAGGAGTGCGTGATCCTCGACGCCTCGAGGTCCGAGGTCAGGATCGCAGGCGACCACTCGATGATAAGGGACTGCAGTTTTATGCTGAACAGCCTCGAGGTACTCAACGATCTGGCCGTAAACGATCCCGGCTGCGTGTTCGTGCCGGTCAACGCCGTCGCATGGGGAGCCGTGAAGAGTATTTTTAGACGGAATCGCTAGCCGGTTCCCATTCTTCGGACAACCGCTCGCAGATATACTCGAGGAGCTCCCTGTCTTCCCACGAGAAGGGGCTGAGTTTGTGCGAATCTATGTCGATCATGCCGACGATCTTCCCGTTGCAGAATATAGGCACCACGATCTCCGAGACGACGTTGGGCGCGCATGAGAGGTAGTTCGTCACCTTCGACACATCCTGGATGATGAATGTCTGGCCTGAGGCGGCTGCCTGACCGCAGATGCCCTCGCCGAACGGGATCCTGAGGTACTGAGTCTCCGCGCCGACGAAAGGCCCGAGTACGAGCTCTTTCGTTTTTCCCTCGACGAGATAGAATCCGGCCCAGTCGTAGTAGTCGATCTCGTTCGAGAGAAGGGTGCAGATCCCTTCGAGCTTCCTTTCAAGCGAACCAACGTCCGCGAGGAGCCTGTCCACGTCCGGCCGGATCGATGCAAACAGTGCTTTCTTGTCTTCCATCACCAGTTCCTTGCTGTTCGAAGTCTGGGGCCTTCGACCGATATCGCAATTGTTGTACCAGATTTGCTTCTGGAAGGATTATAACGGGGGGGCACGTATTACCTGAGAAGAACCATCTTCTTCGAGTCGCTGAACGGACCGGCCTCGATCCTGTAGAAATACACGCCGGATGCGGCCGCATCGCCGCCGTCCCGATTGCCGTTCCAATCGGTCGAGTTGACACCTGCCCCGAACTCGTCGTCGACGAGATGCCTTATTGGACGACCGGCGACGTCGTATATTGTTATTCTCACCTGCGATGCCGACGGCAGGTACCAGCCGATCGTGGTTCCGGGATTGAGCGGGTTGGGGTGGTTCTGGAAGAGCGAAGCCGGCGCCACGGGGACCTCCAGCTCTCCGGTCTCGAAGAGCATCTCCATCCCCAGGCCTCTGTCGAGATAGACACGGTAGTTGTAGACCGATCCCGGTGCTACGTCCTTGTCGTCGTATCCGTAGACGATAATCCCGTCGATCACGGGGATCCTCATCAGTTCGCGGCATCCTTCCATGACCCTGGGACAGCGCAGAATGACGAATTCGCCTGTCTCATCATGATCTGCAACGGTCCAGGACAGTTCGATCTCAGCTGGCCGGGGGCTTGCGTCGAATGCCTCCACTATCCATGAAGGCCCGTCCTGCGGAGAGTAGCTCCACATGTCGTAGACGCGGGGCGTGCCGCCGATCGCATTTATCTGTACCCAGGCAGGGGCAGCGAGAACGGCATCCGCCCAGGTCGTCCAGACCGCTTCAGAGAAGGTGGAGATGGAGTCGACCCATTCAGGAACGGTGACCGCCTCGAAGCGTACCTCGTCTAAGGCGGGATCCCAGGTGATCCTGATGTCGTATATCCCCTCATCGAGTGTTGTTCCCTCGAACTGCATGCTCGATGAGTACCAGGCGGGGGAGACCTTCCCGTCTCCCTCGAGGAGCAGTCCGAAACGAAGGTTGCCGGGTCGGCCGTCATGACTTGCGGGAGGTGTTTCTGTCAGGCCGATGGCGTATTCTCTGCCGCCCCCCGCAACGACCCTGAAGACCCAGGAGCGAGTTTTCTCCAGGAGCTCCTCGCGCGTGGCGACGGCAGCCGACGTCCATGAGATGTCATTCGTGCCGCTGAGGTAGCCGTCCAGGGACGAATGCCAGAAGATCATGTCATTGATGATCCACCCGTATGGAGAATCCGGCAGGCCGTTCATCCTGTCATGGGTCAGTGATGACTCGTAGGCCCTGGTCACTGCGTACCAGACAGTTACCGTATCGACCAGCCAGCCGTCAGTCACGCCCAGGGTCGCCGTGTAGATGCCACAGTCTCCGTCCCCGGTGATCCACCTGAAGATATTGCCGTCGTGAACGAAGCGGGGATCCTCGAAATACCACTCGAGGTCTTTTTCGCCGTCGTAGTCGGCTGCTGCCTCGAAGGCGACAGTGTCGCCTTCCATTACGACCATATATCTGGGGTGGTGGATCCTAAGCAGCGCCGGCGTTCCTTTCGTCGACCATACGTCGTATACGACGGAATACTGGTTGTACAGGTTCATCTGTATATGAAGGATGTCGGTCAGATCGACGCTCTCGGTGATGCTCATTACGGGAGGATCGAAACCTGAGAGGGAGGAATCGAAGGCGGCGACCGGCTCGAAATCGAACGTCATCTCTGGGGCCGTCCTGTCGATGGTGATCCGCAGGTCGTAGAGACCCTGGGGAAGCGATGCCGACCAGTATCCCTCGTTCCCTGCGTCCCATGAGGGGCTCAGCGCACCGGTCGAGTCTATAAAGATCCCATAGTTGATCCTGGCGAGATTGTAATCGCTGAAATCGGGAGGAATAGCCGTGTATCCTATGCAGAACTTGGAAAGGTCGTTTCTGTCGATCCTCGCGATCACCAGGAAGGTGTCCACCGAGTCGTCGAACTGTATATCTGAGATAATAGCCGAGCGAAATTTACTGTCTGGCAGGCCCGCCACAATGCCGTCCAGATACGAAAGCCATCCGACTACGTTGCAGTGCCAGGAGAACTCCGGGTGCTCGCCGTAGTCCATACGGTCGTGAAGGAGGTCGCTCTCGGAGTAACCGGGTGCGACCGGCAGTACGCCGGTATATGCTGACTGCATCTCGCTCTCAGGCCCTGCTGCGTGAAGCGGAAGATGAGACTCGACAGGAATAAGGGTCAGCCCCGCAAAGGACATGAGTATAACGTGGAGTGCGAATCTGCCTGAAATACGAGGTCTGTCTCTCATTTTCAGTGCGTATGGCGACCGGGCTGCAACAGCAACGCGGTGCCCGGTTATCGGGCCTGGTGGGTACGTATATAAATTAACAGAATGCCGGCGGGTGCGCCAGAAATATACATTCCGGTCCAGTGGGGATATCAGCCCTTGCGGATCGCGGCGGCGCTTTTCCTGCCGTCCATCATCACGGTCAGGGGTGCCTGCGCGCGTACGTGGATGAAATGCTCCGTCCGCTCGATGACGGGGAGACCGGAGAGCCATTCCCAATCGACGAAGCTGTCCCTCGAGGCGTGCGGAACGGAAAAATAGCCGACTCCCTTCGAAGTCACGTTGTGGAAGAAGTGCGAGCCGAGCGAGGCGTCGAAATGGAAGTCCTCGAGCTCGACTTCGACCACGACCTGCGCGTTCGAGATATCCGACCACCTGACCGGGATCCCGAGGAACCTGTCCCTTGTTCCCCACCGGCCGGGGCCGAGAAGGATGTATTTTTCGTCGTTTTCCCTCATCTTTCCGTTCAGCTTCTCGAGCTCCGCTTTCATAGCGAAGGTCCGGCTGCGGTCGAACCTGTCGATGTCGGCGTAGATGATGTGGTGAAGGTCATTTATCATGCCGTTACCCATGGCATGTGCCGAATAGAGGACCATGTCGTTCCTGTCTATTCCTTCGAGGTCGAGCCTGTAGTCCTTCATGTCCCCGAGCAGCGGTTTGATCTGCAGGATGTAGAAATTGCTCCTGCCGTCGGTCCCCTTGCTGAGGTCGGCGGCGAACTCTATCTGGACGGGCATTCCCATCGAACTGGTGATTATCTCGAGGACCGCTTCGAGGATCTGGGCGAGGGGAAAGTATCCGTATTTCAGGATCGATGCAAAGTTCATCACGCGGGGTCCGGCGTGATGTGTCCCGGCCCTCATGCTCCTCGAGTTCATGTCCCAGACCGAGACACAGTAATCAGCCGTCCCGTCTTTTTCCGCATCCGCGATGTCGAGCGTCGTCATCGTAGCGTCGCTGTCCGCTTTCAGGTCGAATCCCGCGTTCTCGAGATCGACCGCGTAGAAGCGCGTCTGTGTCTCTTTGAGCATGTCTTCCTGCGAAATGAAATCCATCTTCGGGTACTTCGGGCAGAACCGCCAGGACCTCTCGCCCTCGACGACATACTTGCCCATCCCGAATCCCAGGAGGGCGATACCGTCCTCCGGCTTGAGATAGGAAACGGGGTAGTAGTTGTAAGACTGGGCCAGGCCCGAGATGTGCGGGTAGAACCTGCCGCCATGCCGGGTCCCCGCAACGCCCTGCAGCAGGACGGCCATCTTCTCCTCGCCGATCTTGTAGTTGACCGCTTCGAGATATGAGCGGGCCGCCCCGGAATAGACAGAGGCGTATACGAGTTTGATTGCATCCTCGAGGTGACGGAGGCGGATGTCGAAGTCCGGATCGTTGTTCGGGAGGAAATAAGTCTCGTAGATGCCGGAGAAAGGCTGGGATTTGGAATCCTCGAATAGGCTCGACGATCTTACTGCCAGGGGGTAGTCAACATGCTTCAGATATCGCGAGAGCTTGTTCCTGAGCCCGGAGGAGAGGCCTGCGGCGAGAAAAGATCTGACAACGTCATCCGGCCCGTCGTCGGCAGTCATACTGTCGACGAACTCGCTCTCCTCCATGAAACGGTCGTATTCCTCGGTACCGATAATCGCTGTGCGCGGAATGACGATGTTCACGTCGGGGTGGATTGTGAACAGCTCGCGGTTCTCGAGCATCATGTTGAGGAAGACCATCCCGCGGCCCTTGCCGCCGACCGATCCGCCGGAGAGCTGGAAGAGATTCTCTTCCTCGGGGATTATCGATTCGTCGAAGTGGAGGATCTTGCCCCTCGTCTTCTGTCGGTGGACGATGTCACAGATCTCGATCAGGTGCCTTCTCAGTTCGTCGTAAGACGAAAAATCGGTAACCGTCAACGGCTGGATGAACTTCGCGATCTGGATCTCGCCCCTCGCCATCAGCCAGCTCGAGAAATGGTTGCGTTCGGAGTGATAGATCAGGGATTCGTCGGGAACAGTATGGAGGAGGTCCCTGAACTCGGCCATCGTGCCGGCCTTCGCGATTTTTTTTCCCGACCTGTCGCGGAAGACGAAATCCCCGAATCCGAGGTGGTCGAATATGAACGCTGTGAGATCGTGTGAGAGGTTCTGGGAGTTTTTGTTGAGGAAGGACGCGCCAAGCCCGGCGGCAACGGCGGCGTTCTCCGGATCGGACGACTGCAAAAGCACGGGCAGAGAATCGATCTCTTTCTTGAATTTCTTGACAAGTTTTATCCCGCCCCTCTCATCGATCTTTCCCTTTCTCGGGAACTTCACATCGGAGATCACGCAAAGCAGGTAATCCCTGTACCTCTCGAATATCTCGACTGCTTCCTCGTAGCTGTCGGCGACAAGAACCTTGGGCCTGGTCCGCATGCGCAGGAGCTTTTTCATCTCGTCGAGGTTCTCGTCGGCGATCAGTTTCTGAGTCTGTTTCATGATCTCGGTGTTCAGTACGGGCAGGTACCGCGAGTAGTAATGTATGGAGTCTTCTACGAGGAGGATGACGCGCACAAGGCCTATCCTGGTGTCGTTGACGACGTTTATCTTGTCCTCGATATATTTGATCATGGCGAGAAGGACTTTGGCGTCGCCGTTCCAGGTGAATATCCTGTCGAACAGCTTGAGGCGGTCTCCCTCGTTTTCGATCAGCGCCAGGTCCTTGTCGTCGCTCAACAGGAGCAGCACGGGGATATCGGCGTCCTTTTCCCTTATCTTCGCGCAGAGCTCGAACGGGCTCATTTCGTCGATCCGCATCGTGAGGATCACCATGTCGAACCGGCGCTTGTCGAGAAGCTTCAGCGCTTCCTCGCCGAAGGCGACGCTCGTCACACGCGGGGCGGTGGAGAGGTTCAGCTGATAATACTCGCCGAAGATCAACTCGGTGAGCTTTCCTTCCTGCTCGAGTATGAAGGCGTCATATATTGTAGCGACAAGCAGGATCTCCCTGACCCTGAACTGCATCAGGTCGTGGTAGATCTCGTCGTCTGACTTGTAGCTCGTGAAGAGCCTGGAGATCATCTCCTTGTACATGACTGGATCCTCGGGCCAGTGTAAAGAACATGGTGTGGACTGAGGGAGTGTATGGCAAAGGACGCCGGCAGTCAACCGGCAGACGTTCAGCGGCGCTCAGCAATTATATAAAGAGAGGGACCCTGTGAGGGCCCCTCTCTTTACATTGCTGTACATCCTTGTTTAATTATCCGGCTCGTAATGGAACCCAAGGTCGACCTGGGCGGCGTCAACGACACTGTCGATCCTCGTTGTCATTGTATGGAGGAGGTACGATATGGCCGTGTCGCTCCCGATATCGATGCACGGGCTGTTCTCAGCCTGCCCCGCGGCGGTATGGCTGAGGTAGTAGTCGCCTCGAGGGCCCGTGACGAAGAGCGGGTCGCTTCTGAGATTACCGGTGCCCCCGTCGTAGCCGGCCTGATCTATGTCGGTGTAGGTGACGATCGTGGTGGCTCCCGAAGCATTGTGGACCTGGGGATTTCCAGCGGACGAGGTGTTGGCCCAGAGTATACAGTTTGTGACCACAGGAGAACATGTGCCGGCGCTGTATATCCCGCCGCCATTTCTGGCTTGATTGTTCACGATGGTGCAGCACTCGATCTCCACGTCGACGGATTCGATCTTGATGGCGCCGCCATCAGTGCTCGAGTCGCCGTTGTTTATAAAGAGACAGTTGAATATCCGCGGCACCGTCGTGCCCAGATGCTGGGACGTGAAAACGGGGGAGCGATCATTATCCTCGATGATGCAGCGTTCCATCAGAAACGAGCTGTTATGGCCGTACAGCGCCGCTCCGGCCATGCCGGCACTGTTGTTCTCGAACTCACAGTCCGTAAAATGCGGGCTTGACTCGGTCGCTCGCACCGCGCCGCCGTAGCCGCTGCTGTTGCCGGCGAACCGGCAGCCGATGAATTCAGATGTCCTGATATCGGCGTCAGCGCTCAAATAGTTGTCTATAAGTACTCCGCCTCCGTCGGCATTCGGACTCGCAGTGCTGTTGCTGATGATCTCGCTGTCGGTGACAACGACTTTTCCGTGGTAGATGAGCATCCCGCCGCCGCTCCGGCCGGTTGTGTTATCACGAATAATGCAGCGGTCTATGACGGCCCACGCCGAGAAGAGATTGATGCCACCGCCGCCTGTTCCGGTTGTTTCCACGTCGTTGGCATGGTTGTTTTCTATCGTACATGAATCCACCGTGATCGTGTCGCCAAAGGCGGATATCCCGCCTCCCAGGCCGGCTTCATTGTATTCGATGAGACAGTTGGATATTCTCATCTTCGCTTCCTCGCAGTATATCCCGCCGCCTCTCTTTTCGCTCGGATAAACTGTTCCGGAGGCATTTCCGTTCCTCACGACGATACCGTGCAGGAAGGCGTTGTCGGCGCCGGTTACGACGTGATAAAGGGTGTCGCCGCCGTCGAATGTGGCGCGGTCTGCCATGTCGCGCTGGGAGAGATCGGTCTCGCCGCCGGTGAATCCACCGTAGAGCTCGATACCGGCCTTGAAGGCTACGACTGGTACGGTCCTGTCGCCGGACCCGTAGTAAGTGCCGGAGGCGACCCAGATCTGGTCGTCGGCCGACGCGGCAGTCATCGCGTCAGAGGGATTGTCAAAGGCGTTGTCCCAGCTCTTGCCGTCGCCCGTTCCCATCGCGTCCGCGGCGACGTACCAGATCGTCTGAACCTCGGGATCGCCGTTTCCGGGATCGGTCGGGCTGTCCGAACCGCACCCGGCCAGGACAAATGCGGTAATGGAAATAATGAAGACAGAAACAACAAAAACGTGCCGGCGTCTCATGCGGGACCTCCGTGGAGAAATGTGATGTGTGGCGGGGCTTTTCAATAGCGAGCCGGGCGCAAAGCCGGTTCAGCCGCTTGGAGACATTCTAGCAGAAATCGTCGCTCAGTCAACAGGATAGAGTTATCATCGGGCCGTCGGTGCCCGAAAAGGTTTTTTTGCATGACAGAGCCCTGACAGGCCATTATAATTCCCTTGAGCCCAAAACACGTAAGCAGTGATTCAGCTGGATAGATTTCTGAAGGGAGATGCAGATGATGAAGCGGACAATCCTGATTGCCATGGCCCTTGTCGCGCTGGCGACGGCGGTCGCTGTGGCAGAGCCTATCCCCGACAAGTGGATCCTCACTCCAAGAGTGGGATACGCCTGGATGACGAGTAACGATGACGGCAAGGGATTCGAAGGAATGGTTGCCAGTGCATCGATCGAACGTAATGTCTACGGCCAGGCCTATGCCCTCGGTTTTTCCACGGGCTACGCCTGGGCGACAGACGAGGTGGCAACGGACGAAGGAAATATCAATATCGATCACACGTCTATTCCAATACTTGCTACATTCAAGTATATGTTCGGCAACAAGCGGTGGACCGGCCATCTCGGCTTCGGTATGGGTGTCCACATATCGTCAACCAAGGCCCCCGACTTCACCTTGGAGGAAGAATCAACGACAGGGTTCGCGATGGCATTTCCCCTCGGAGTGATGTTCTGGATCAGTGAAAACATCAATATTAACGCGAGCTATCAGTTCAACTGGATGCTCAGCAGTTACCTGTCGGACGATGCTTCACAGTCCGCCAATCTTGGAGTCGGCTTCCAGTTCTAGGATAAGGCAGCTTTATCGGGGTGGATCGGGTACCTGGTCCGCCCCGGACTTTCGAAACAAATCGTGCCACGATTTTTATATTGATAATACCCACTGGTGTGATAGATACTACCCGCATGAATCACATGTCCCGGATAATCCGGCTTTTTTGCGCCGTACTGCTCGTCCTGGCAGTAAGCTTGCCGCCTGTGTCTGGAGACGCGATGGTAGATCCCAACACTCCTTCTGCTTCATCCGGAGGCTCTACAGGGACATGATAGAGATCACCTCTCTCAAGTTCAGTTACCCCTCAGGCGAGTTCCGCCTGGAGATGCCGGATTTCAAGGTCGACAGGAACGAGAAGGTAGCGATGATCGGCCCGAGCGGTTCTGGGAAGACGACACTCCTCAATCTCGTTGCCGGCATCCTCACGCCGGAGACTGGAAAGGTGACTGTCAACGAAACCGATGTGAGCGAACTTGGCGACTCGGATAGAAGGGCCTTCAGGATCACGAACATCGGATTCGTATTCCAGGATTTCGAACTCCTCGATTATCTCGACGTAATGGACAATATCCTCCATCCGTACAGGATCACCAGTGCCCTGAAGCTCGGCGGCGATGTCCGCGACAGGGCCGAGTCGCTCGCCCGGGATATGGGAATCGGGGACAAGCTCGGCCGTCTCGCGACCGATCTTTCTCAGGGCGAGAAGCAGCGCGCAGCGATCTGCAGGGCCCTGCTGCCCAAGCCCCACCTGATCCTCGCCGATGAGGCGACGGGCAATCTCGACCCGGACAACAAGGTCCGTATACTCGACCTGCTCTTCAGGAGCGTCGAGGATCACGGCGCCACTCTTCTCGCCGTTACTCACGACCACGAGCTCCTCGAACGGTTCGACCGCGTCTTCGACTTCATGGATTTCTCGGGAGGGGGCGCGGGATGATCGACAGCTTCTATATCGCGTGGAAGTACCTCTCCCGCAATCGCGCCAAGGCGGTCACCCTCGTCTCGTGCATCGTGCTCATCGCGTTTCTGCCGATCGCGCTGGAGCTCCTGCTCGACGAGAGTGAGAAGCAGCTCATGTCGAGGGCCGCCTCGACCCCCCTGGTCATAGGTGCGAAGGGGAGCTCTCTCGATCTGGTGATGAACACGCTCTACTTCGGTGACGAGGTGCCGGAGTTGATATATATGGACGCGGCCGACATGGTGGGAGAGTCGGACCTGGCGATACCGATACCGATGTACGTGCGGTTTTCGGCGAGGCGGCATCCCGTCGTCGGTACGACGATCGACTACTTCGATTTTCGCGGCCTCGAGGTGGCTGGGGGAAGAGGCCTTGCAATTCTCGGCGAATGCCTTCTCGGAGCCGAGGCGGCCGGCGACCTCGGCCTCGGTGTCGGCGACGAGATCGTCACATCGCCCGAGACGATGTTCGACCTGGCCGGCGTCTATCCGCTGAAGATGAAGATCGTCGGCGTACTGGAAAAGGCGCACACTTCCGACGATCTCGCCGTATTCGTGGACCTGAAGACGGCATGGGTGATCCAGGGACTGATGCACGGGCACCAGGACCTCTCGAAGGTCAGGGACCCGCAGCTGATCCTCAAGAAGGACGAAGAGAACATCACCGGCAGCCCGAAGGTCTTCGAATACATGGAGATCACGGAGGACAATATCGAGTCGTTCCACTTCCACGGCGACCCGTCGGGGTATCCGATCACGGCAGTGATCGCTGTGCCGTTCGACGAGAAATCAGGGACGATCCTCAGGGGGAGGTATCTCGCCGAGGGAGAGGCTCATCAGATAATCAGGCCGGCAGAGGTCGTAGACACACTGCTCGAGAACATCTTCAGGATAAAGAACGTACTCGATGCGGTCATCGTCGTCGTAGGGTCCGGTACCTTCATCGCCATCGTCCTCGTCTTTACGCTGTCGCTGCGTCTGAGGCAGCGTGAGATACAGACGATCTTCAGGATAGGGTGCAGGCGGATGACGATTGCCAGGCTGATGGCGGCAGAGATATTTATCATTCTCGCCGTCAGTGCGGCGATATGTGCCGTGCTGCTCGGTGCGGTCGCTCATTATGACAGCATGCTCGTGAGGATACTATTCATCAGATAGAAGGGGGGGAGGGAAATGAAAGATCATGTTTCCATGGTCCTGCTGGCCGCAGTAACGATCGCGGCAGCGTTTCATGCTCCTGCGGCCGTCGCAGGTGACAAACCGGTCGTCTACACGGTCAATTACCCGCTCTATTACTTTGCTTCACGCATAGCGGGCGATAACGCCGAGGTGGTATTCCCCGCGCCGGCGGACGTCGACCCCGCGTTCTGGATGCCCGATGTGGAGCAGATCGCCGCTTTCCAGAAGGCCGACCTGATAATCCTCAACGGTGCTGGATACGCGAAGTGGATTCCAAAGGCAGCGCTGTCGCAATACAGAATGGTAAACACATCATCCATTTTCAGCGACAGATATATCAAGACACCGGGGACAATGACGCACAGCCACGGCCCCGCCGGTGAGCATTCCCACTCGGGCATTGCCTCCACGACCTGGCTCGATCCGGAACTCGCGATCCTCCAGGCCGGTGCTATCTGCGAGGCGCTGGTGAAGAAACTGCCCGATAAAGAGGTCGAGATGCGGAAGCAGCTTTCGGTTCTCGAGAGGGACCTGACCTGGCTCGATTCGGAGATCACTATGGTCATAGCAGGAAAGCAGGGGAGGCCGCTCATAGCCTCCCATCCCGTCTACCAGTATCTCACGAGGCGGTACAGCCTCAACCTCGAGAGCGTCATGTGGGAACCGGGGGAGCACCCTTCCGGTGAAGCCTGGTCGCAGCTCGAGTATGGGCTTGAGAGCCACAAAGCGAAGTGGATGATCTGGGAAGCGGAGCCCATCGAAAAGTCGGCCAAGAAGCTCGAGTCGAAAGGTGTCGGCAGTCTCGTATTCGATCCGTGCGATAACCGGCCCGAAAAGGGAGATTATCTCGGCGTGATGAAGGCAAACATCGAGAACCTGAAGAAGGCCTATGAATAGATCGTTTGGCGGACCGTTCTGTCTGATCCCGGCCGCGGTCGTGATCATGTTTCTGCTCGCTGCAGGGGGCGTGTACGCTCACGATATCTGGATCGAGAAAAGCAGCGGGGGATACGTTCTCCTCTACGGGCATGCCGGCCACGGTGGCGGTGAGAGTGAGATCGTCGAGTACGATCCGGCCGATGTCGTCCGGGCGATCTGCATCGACAGGGCCGGGACCGGGGTGGAGGCGAAGATCCAGGATGAATGTCCGCTGCGTATCGGCGGCAGTTTCGCTTCGATCTACGTCCTGACGTCCTCCGGATACTGGTCGGAGACTCCCTTCGGCCTGAAGAACCTCCCGAAGGACGAGGTGAAGAGTCCGAATCACAGCTGGCTCTCGTTCGAGAGCGTCAAACGGATCGATGTGTGGGGAGATGGAACTTCTTCTCCGCTGACCGAAGATCTCGAGATAACCCCCGTCAGGAATCCGCTGATTCTTTCGAGAGGAGACAAGGTCCGTCTTTTCGTGACGATCGGGGGGAACCCCGCGGCGGGGGTGCCGGTCGCCTACTTCGACAGCACCAGGGGTATTACCGACGGGAAAGGGAGGATCAATATCCGGCTCAAACGCGGCGGGATGCAGCTGATCAAGGCGAGTCTCAAAGAGCCCGGAGATGGAGTGAAAGAGGACGAGATAGTGCATACCACGACGCTCGTCTTCGAAATCGAGGAAGAATGAGGGGTGTCCGCCGGATGTCGTGAGGGGGTCTCGCGGACCGGACGGCGGAGCAATTGAAAGGGTTGAAATGATCGCGAGAAGGATCATCTTCACAGCATTTATCGTGTCCGTGCTGGCAGTGCCGGCTATGGCGCACCACGGAGTGGCGTCTCTCGGCGTAGCAGGCCTGGAAGGCCCCGGATCGCCGATAGAGACGTCGAACTCGGTCACGCTGCCGGTCCACGATTACCTGATCTACATGAGGCTCGACTACGCGAAGTTCGAGAAATTCACTCCCGAGCGCGACGACGAGGGCGAGTTCAACGCCTTCTGGATGTACGGACTAGGCTATGGATTCACGCCCTGGCTGTCCGGGTACGTCTTCGTTCCCTTCTACAGCAAGGCGGTCGAGGACAATTCGTATAACACGACAGGATTCGCCGATCTTACCTTCATGGGTGTGTTCGGGTTCAAGTACGACGAGGGATTGAAGCTCGTGCCGGAGAGTGAGAGCCTCGACGATATGCAGGACTGGCACTTCACCCTGTACGGCGGTCTGACCGTTCCGACGGGAGATCCGAACCTGAAAGATTCCGACGGCAACATCGATCCGGGCATGTCGCTGGGATTCGGGAAACCGGCTTTCATGATCGGCTTTTCTACAACGAGGCAGATCTCGAACAGGAACACGATGGTCTTCGATATCCCTTACTTCTTGTTCCAGGAGTATGAATACGAGGATAAAAGCACGATGCAGTTCGGCTCGGAATTCCGCACGAACCTCGCGTGGGTCTTCAAGATGTGGACGAAAGCTGAAGCAAAGTTCCGCTTCGACGGGATCTTCGAGGCGAATTATCTCGATCTTGGCAGGGACGTCGCCGACGGCGTCGCCGAGCCAGGCACCGGAGGGAAGATGCTCTACCTCCAGCCGGGATTCAGGGTGTACAAGTCGAACATGAGCGCCGCACTCGGCGTCAAGGTCCCCGTCTGGACCGACCTCAACGAGGACGAACTGCAGCAGGGCGCGGAGGGCAAGGAGGATTACAGGCTCGAGTTCACACTGTCGATACTCTTCTGAGTCTTTGCTTGAACGCTGATCAGAGAAACACAGGCTCTGGATCCAGGTATTCAGGAGCCACGAGTCGGTCTGTAAGGATTTTCCGCCGATATTGTGGCTGTAAGCGACGATTAGACCGAATAGGGCCAGGTACTTGAAAATCTCCCGAATATTGATATCCTTATAGGCAGGAAAGCGCATCAATCAAATAAATCCGTTTGTCTGCAACTGGAATCCTGACCGCCGTGGGGCGGCAGGGCTTTAAATGGAGGGGGCTCCAATGACAGGGCCAGGAAGAAACCGGCTGTTGTCAGCGCTGCTGATCTCAGCGCTCGCGTTCTTTTTGATTACGGTCTCATCGCTCTTTTCAGTCTATGCCGGGATGCCGGCCGAAGAGAAAAAGGAGGGCAAGGATACCCTGCCGATCGTCAAGTATACACTGACGGCCGGCAAAGATACCCTGACCGGCAATTGGTACGACAACTTCGAGAATAATGTCAGGGCCGGACATCCTGGAAAAGACAACGAGGCCCTGGGTGGCTGGGCGGTCCCAGTCTCATGGCTCAAGGAACAGATCGCACAATATGAACGCATGGCCATCAGGGAGGAATTGCTGAACGAGCAGGGAGCGGAGGGTGCAGATCCGGCTAAGTACGAGTACTTTATATTCGTTGTGACAAAGGATAGAAGGGCAGGGCATCCTTACACCGAAGAAAGGATAGTCGATCCTGCAAAGCACGGACTCTGGATACGCGGATTCAGGAATCCCCAATCCTTCGCGGAGGATTTTCCTCCGATACAGTGGCCCTAGGCACTGAGGTCCGGCGATTTTCCATGCCGGGAGTGGCGCCAGAAAAGCCTGGTGTCGGGTAGATCCATATTAAATATTCATAAAACAGACAGTATCGGTCTGTTTCCAATCGGCGGCGATCTGTGTTACACTCGCCGCCGCTGTGTCCGGACTTCAGCACTTTTGACGGAGGTACCTCTGCATGAGAAACCTGTTCATCGCGATCCTGCTGCTCGTTGCCGCAATCGCCTCGGTGGCCGTGCCGGCCGGCGCCTGCACCAACTTCCTCGTGACGAAGGGCGCTTCGACCGACGGCTCTACGATGATCACATACGCGGCCGACTCTCACGTCCTCTACGGCGAGCTCTATTACTGGCCCGCGCGCGACCATCTGCCCGGTACGATGCTCGACATATACGAGTGGGATACGGGCAAGTATCTCGGAAAGATCCCGCAGGTAGAGCACACGTACTCTGTGGTCGGCCTGATGAACGAGCACCAGGTGACGATCGGCGAGACGACCTGGGGAGGTCGCAGCGAGCTCCGCGACAGCACCGCTGTGCTCGACTACGGCAGCCTGATGTTTATCGCCCTGCAGAGGGCCAGGACGGCGCGAGAGGCGATCGAGGTCATGACGAGCCTCGTTGCCGAGTACGGCTACGCCAGCTCGGGCGAGTCGTTCTCGATAGCCGATCCGAACGAGGTCTGGTTCATGGACCTGATCGGCAAGGTCGCGGGGAACAGCGGCGCCGTCTGGGTGACCCGCCGTATCCCCGACGGATATATCTCGGCACACGCCAACCAGGCCCGCATCAGGCAGTTCCCGCTCAAGGACAAGAAGAATTGCCTCTATGCCCCCGATGTCATCGATTTCGCCCGCGAGATGGGCTATTTCGAGGGGCCGGACAAGGATTTCAGCTTCGCCGACGCATACGCGCCCCTCGACTACGGCGCGCTGAGGTTCTGCGAGGCGCGCGTCTACGCGATGTTCAACCGCGCTGCTCCCTCGCTCGAGATGTCGATGGATTTCGTCAAGGGCGTCGAGGGTGCCGAACCGATGCCGCTATGGATAAAGCCGGACAGGAAACTCTCCGTCCACGATATCATGGAGTTCATGCGTGACCATTTCGAAGGGACCGAGTTCGACATGAACACGGACCTCGGCGCCGGCCCCTACGTCTGCCCATACCGCTGGCGGCCGCTGACCTGGACGGTCGACGACGTCAAGTACGTCAACGAGCGCGCCACCTCGACCCAGCAGACCGGATTCTCCTTCGTCTCGCAGTGCCGTTCGTGGCTGCCCGATCCGATCGGCGGCGTGTTCTGGTTCAGCGTCGACGACACGTACAGTACTGTCTACAACCCGATCTATTGCGGCATCAGGCGCGTGCCCGAGTCGTACGCAGTAGGCAACGGCGACTTCAACCACTTCACGTGGGACTCGGCATTCTGGGTATTCAACTGGGTGTCCAACTATGCATATTTGCGCTACAGCGAGATGATAGTCGATATCAGGCTCGTTCAGCGCGAGCTCGAGGGTACGTATCTCGCCGACCAGCCGAGGATAGACGAGGCGGCCGAGGCGCTGTACAAGCAGTCACCGAATCTGGCCATAGACTATCTTACCGATTACTCGTGCCGCACCGCCGACGCGACGGTGGAGCGCTGGCGCAGGCTTGGAACCGATCTTCTCGTAAAGTACATGGACGGCAACCTGAAGGACGAGCTCGGCAACGTCAAGCACCCCGGCTATCCCGAGTCGTGGTACAGGAAGGTTGCCGGCGAGACGGGCGATCATCTCAAGTACAAGCCGCTCGAGGGCGAGAAGGATCAGCACTAGATCCGTTCGAGGAAAGCCGATCTGAATGACAGGCGCCGCGGAGTCCATACGCGGCGCTTTTATTTTCGTGTGGCGGCGAAGGCGATCTGGCAGCTGATCGGAGGAACCGGTCTTGCATGGAATGTCATAGACGATGATCCGGTTCGAGGCGCAGGTCTGTTCCGTTATGACGGATTCTGGGCTAACTGTAACTGGCAGCGGGCATTGCGCCCGATCCGGTCCCGGGGCTGATGAAAACGTTCCCGGGAAACAACGGGGAACAACAGGGAATTATGCAACACGGGCTTGTGCTTTGCCACGCTGCCCGAAAAGGACGGACGAGATGCAGGAACTGACAATCAAGTGTGTCGACGCTTTCACAAACCGGTCGTTCTCCGGCAATCCCGCCGGGATCATCGCGGGCGCCGATGGCCTCTCTACCGAGATCATGCAGGAAATTGCGAGCAATATGTATCTCAACATCATCGAGTGCGGCTTCGTGATGCAGTCGGCCTCGAAGGATGCTGCATGCCGTATCAGGTTTTTCACGCCGAAACGCGAGATGGGATGCAGCGGCCACGTGGCGATCGCCGCCTGCTATTCGATGATTGAGGATTGGAGTATCCCTCTCTCCGATGGGGTGACGGATGTGGTTTTCGAGACGGGCATGGGAAACGTGCAGATCGATATTCACGCAAGCAAGGGGTCCGATGGTGATACGGATATAAATGGTCTCGAGAAGATCATGATGCATCAGCCCGTTCAGCGGTACCGTGAGTCCGACATACCGGTTGATGAGATCGCCGACGTCCTTGGCATAGACAGCAGCGAGATCACGATGACAGGCCTTCCCGTGGTGATTGCTTCGGCAGACGTCGACTGGCTGATAATTCCGGTCGGGCACAAGGAGACTATGGTGAATCTGCATCCCGACCTCATCAAACTCGGGATGTTCAACAAGAAATACAACACGTTCACGAATCATATCTTCACTCTCGACACCTTCAGCGAAGAGTGCGTCTCGTACGCGAGGCATTTCGGTCCCGCAATGGGTCTCTGGGAGGATCCTGCCACAGCCATGTCGTCAGGAGGTCTCGGAGAGTATCTGATGAAGTACGGGGTCATGAAATCGGGCTCTATGGTGATGGAGCAGGGCAGCGACCCGGATCGTCTCGCCAGGATATTCGTCGAGATCACCGAGGGCACGAATGGCGCCAATATCGTAAAGATAGGCGGCATGGCCGCCACCTCGATCGTCAGGAAGCTGCGGATCGAGGGTAACACTGCCGAGATAGTAGGCGAGACCACACCGGTTACATGATATCTGACGGCTGCGGCCCGTCAGTATTTCATCGGGCTGAATCCCTCTATTCCATGTATTTCTTTGCCAGCTCGCCGACGCTGCCCATATGTTCGCCCAGCCCGAAGAAGCCGTATCCCCCGATGCTCCATATGAACGGCCTGTGCTTTTCCGGGTCGGGTGAGCCGTTCTCGCCGAGGATCGCCTCGTCGGCCTTTACGTCGATTATCTCCCCGATGAACATCGTATGGAGGCCGAGCTCGACCGTCTTGATCAGCCTGCATTCGAGCACAAGCTCGCATTCCTTTATATAGGGGGCGTCGACAAGGTCGCTTTTTACGGCGGTCAGTCCGGTCGCGGCAAACTTGTCCACATCCCTGCCAGAGACAACGCCGGCATAGGCGGAGACGGCTCCGAGCTTCTCGGAGGGGATGTTCACCGTATACGCCTCATGAGCCTTTATATTGCCGAAGGTATATGTCGCCTCTCTCAGCGAGACTGCGACACAGGGAGGTTTCGAGCAGACGATCCCCACCCAGGAGGCGGTCATCATGTTCGGCTTCCCTTCGGCATCGTACGAGCAGATCAGCCAGACGGGCGACGGCGGCGCGATGGTCTTCGCTCCGAGGGACTTCTTCTGCGCTCCGGCGGGACCGGCGATTGCCAGAATGCTGCCTGCGAGGACAGCGACCAGAACGAGTAGAGATACAGTACGGCTTGTCTTCATCTGAACGCTCCTTTCCGGACATACATGATCTGCATATGGGGCCTGAGCACAGATTTCAATACGTGCGGGCCGCATCTGTCAAGCGGCGTTCTTTCCCTGAGTTCCATCCGTGTTCTCATCGGAATCGCCGCCGGGCTGCCTTCCGACTCTTCCTCCCCCGTGGTTGATTCGCATCTTTCATGCAGAGATGCATATTCATTCCCGGCTCGTGAGGTGCCCGAACCCTGCCGTTGCACATGATTCCGCATGCTGCCCCGTCCGATATGTCGAAATATTTCCTTAAAAAAACTCTCGAGGGATGGTTGATATTCCCCATTCATGTCGTTCGTTGTAACGGGTTGTGGGCATTAAAATTGCAAAGCTACAGCGACGGGAGCGTAGGTCGCACGGGAGGCTGGAAAATCGAGTCCGGACCGGCTCATCGGGACAAGGCACACTTTTTGCGTGATGGCTGGTGGAAGACAAAACTGGATGGAGTGATCATGAATAAGATTAGAAGAAATGATAGAGGATTTACCCTCACCGAGTTGATGATCGCGATTTCGATCATCGGGCTCATCGCGGTACTGTCCATTCCGAACTACTCCCGGTTCATGATGGGCTGGCGGCTCAACGGAGAAACACAGCATCTCGCCACCACTCTGAGAACGGCGCGGTCGACCGCGGTGATGAAGAATGTCGACGTCGTTTTCACGTTTGATCCCGACGCCAACACATATTCCTGGTTCGAAGACACGAACAAGAACGGCAATTGCGACAACGGTGAGTACGAGAGCACCGAATACGAGCTCTGCGAAAATGTTGAGATCACCGCCCATACCCTCTCGACTAATATCCTGACCTTCGGGAGCAAGGGGAATACGAGGGAGAGCGGTTCGATAACGTTGAGGAACACACTAAACAATGTAAAAAGCGTAAGGATCTTCGGCGGAACCGGAAACGTGACCGTCGATTGACAAGGGAAGTAAAAACGATGCTGAAGTCAGAAAAAGGTGTAGGGCTGATAGAGATCATCGTAGCGATGCTCATATTCGCCATCGGCATAACGGCCGCGATAAGGACGCTGCCGGTCAGCAATGCGGCGACGAGCCGCTCTCGTAATCTGACGATGTCGACCAATCTTGCCCAGCAGAAGATCGAGGAACTGATGGGTGCCCCGATCGACGCCGCCGATCTTGCGGCGGGAGCCCATAACGACCAAAACAACCCCATAGAACGTATTTACACGCGTACATGGATCGTCACTGATAACGACCCGGTTCCCGACATGAAGACGGTCACCGTAACTGTGACCTACGAGTCGGGCAGCAAAGACAACGCTGTGACGCTCACCACGTACCTGACATCGAGACGGTAGGTTTGCCATGAGAATCTTCAGAATTAACAGAGATGCAGGGTTCACGCTTATCGAGATAATGTTGAGTATGATCGTCATGGGCTTTATCCTGATCTCGGTGGCGGGCATATTTGCCCTCTACCAGAAGGGTGCGGCCAAAACGCACGATTACTCCGAGGCGCAGCAGAACTCCAGGGCGGCGCTCGACGATATCACCGATCATCTCAGGCAGGCCGGTTCGCAGACCGACTACTTCAGGGGGCAGAGGCCGATAGTGCATGCCGGTCCCTTCCAGGTCGCTCTCAACGCCGATATCGACAACGGCAGGACCATTGACGGATTGTCGCCTCTTATAGCGATCAATCCGGCCGTGGCGCCCAATACGGTCCCCACGGGCGGGAACATTATATACGCGCCGACCTCGATATACGACTCGGAGGCGGAGACGACTGTCTTCACTCTCGACTCTAACGCCGATGGCAATATCACCGCCAACGACCGCGGCGACGATCCCGAAGAGAACGGCGATAACAGGAACCTCTTCGTGATGAAGAGGTACACGTACGGTTTTGACGGCGGAAAGAATGAGGTGCGCGACGCCAACGTCGCGATAGTCCGCGGGCCGAACCTCTCGCCGACCTGGACGATTCCCCAGCCGCTGTTCCAGTACTGGTACGATCACGACGACGACCCCGGAACAGACAACGAACTCTGGGGGGACAACGACGCCAGCGGGTACCTCGAGGACAATGAGGCGCTGGCCGTTACGGTGATGCCTGACAACCTCCTCGGCCGGATCCGCAGGATCAAGGTCACCACGATATCCGAGTCGGACCGATACGACAGTAATTACGAGACGAACGGCGGGTACCTCGATGTTACGATGACCTCCGAGGTCTACGTGAGGAACTCGCAGATAACCAGCTCGATAATCCGCGGGAAGGTCTTCCACGACGCCGATAAGGACGGTTCGATAGACGCCGGCGAGTCCGGCATCCCGAACGTCAAGATCCGCCTCGCCGGACAGAACCGCGATGCCATGACGGACAATTTCGGAACCTTCTTCTTCCCATTGCCGGCCGGCACCTACTCTATTCAGGAGATAGACGCGCCCGGATACGTATCGACCACGCCGAACCTCGTGTCTGTCACTATCGTTTCGGGACAGTCCCAGGTCGTCAATTTCGGCGATGTCGCGACCGCTCCGTACGGCGTGATCAACGGTTATGTCTTCGAGGATGAGGACAAGGACGGCGTGAAGGGTCTGGGCGAAGATGGCCTGCCCGGAGTGCTGATGTCTCTCGACAATGGATCGCAGGCGCTGACGGACGACATGGGTTATTACGCCTTCACCGCCATGCAGGGTAACTACATAGTCGTCGAGACCGACCCCGTCGGATTCTCGTCGACGACCACGAACTCCGCCTCGGTGGCTATAGTCGCACAGGACGATACTGTATCGACAAATTTCGGGGATTTCGCCGGGCCGACCTCCGGCGTCCTCGAGGGATACGTCTATATCGACGAGAATGCCGACGCTATGCGGAACGCGATGGAGGAAGGGGTTCCCAACGTGACCATTGTCGTCTCGAACGGCGACTCCACACTTACCAACGCAAGCGGATTCTACGTCTTCAATCTCGATCCGAACACCTATTCGATCACCGAGAGAGATCCCAGGGGATATACCTCCACGACGGTCAACACATACCTGGACATCGTGATCTCGGCCGACACGACAGTGGTCCGCAACTTCGGCGACGTGCTCGATGACCAGGCGGACTTCGTCGAGATCCACATTTCGAACACCGAGAGGGTGCTGTCCGTCACGACGGCCAATCTCGGAGAGGATGGTAACTACGACCAGGATATCATTCTCGGTACTGCGCTCGGCGGCGAAGTCGGGAATATGTTCGTATTCCACAACGCATGGGAGAACTCCACGACTCCGGTGTACGAGCTGTTCGACTCCGAGCCCACGTACAGGCGCGACGCCGGGTATAATATCAACGCTATGGTACGAGCCGATCTCTCAGGAGACGGCATCCCCGATGTTGTGACCGGCCTCGACGTCAGCACGGAACGTAACGTCCAGGTCTGGATAACCGGGGCGGAGGGTGTCATCAGCATGACTCCCGATATCTCCTTCGTTTCCAGCGGCATGAACGAGGTGATGGACCTCAAGCTCGTCGATCTCGATGCGGACGGCCAGGACGACCTGGTAGTGGGTCTCAAAGCGCCCTTCGGGTCGGTCGGGGGATTCGAGATATTCAGTGGTATCGGCGGCGGAAACTTCATCTCGGCGCAGTACATAACCAAGGCGGGAGAAGCGACCGAGGTGCCTCTCGGCGAGATCTGGGCGGTGGAGACCGGAGATATCGACGGGGACGGCGATCAGGATATAATCGTCGGATCGCACAATACGGATTACTACGGATACATCGATGTATATAAGAACCTGGACAACGCGTCGGGCAATTTCGCGTGGTCGCAGCGATACATGACCTGGGGCGCCGTGAACGACCTGAAGGTCCTCGACATGATGGAGGACGACGCGGGCGATGACGACATCGTGGCCGCCCTCACGACAGCAGCGAACCAGGGTTGCGTCAAGCTCTGGCTCAACGAGAACGGAACCCTGGGCATCCCGGATACGACCGGGTACGCTTTCGATCCGGAAGTGATGCCGATGATGCAGGACGATCAGGTAATAGCCGATGGCGAGGTCCTCAGTCTGGCAGTACTGAATTTCAACAACGACGTCTTTCCCGACCTGGTGTACGGGACGAGGAATTCGACCGTCTATACGGGGGATGTCTATATATTGCCCGCGTACGGCACGCTGCCGGCGTATGGGTCGCGCGTCAATCAGGTCGAAGCAGGAGAGATCGTCTCCATCGGTGTGGCTGACTTCAACAAGGACAACAGGCCTGACATCGTAGTGGGAACAAGGGCTACGGCGACCCAGGGAAGACTTGTAGCCTATTTCGGCAAGGACTAACGAACCCGCCCGGAGGGAACAGGAAAGGACTGAATCGAAATGAACGGCAAGATCAACGGAAACCTTAAAACGGAGAGCGGGAATATACTCGTCGTGACTCTCCTCGTCCTGTTCGCCATCTCGGTGATCGGCGCGACGCTGGCTATGGTCTCGTCGATGGACCTGAAGATATCGGGCAACCAGAGAACGACCACGCAGTCGCTGTTCATCGCCGAGGCGGGGCTGAACGAGGCGATCCACAGGCTGTCCCTGCCCGATCCGACGATTGTCACGGTGGGTGGATGGACGGGGAATGCGTCGATAGGCGACAGCGAACCGTACGATCCGAACTGGAAGACGTATGTGTACCTGACTTCGCCCGGGGTGGCTCCAGCGGCAGGCGGGAGTATCGTCTCGACCGGAACGCTGCAGGACCCGAACAACGGCTACCTCCAGTACAGTCAGACGACCGGAACGGACGCCGTACTCACGGTAGAGCATAAATGGGAGGATCGAGACGGCGACGGGGCGAGGGACGTTAACGAGATCGTACTCTACGACCCGCTCAAGGTCCCGCCTGAGAACTTTGCCTCCGGATACCCGGTCGAGATCATCACCGTGACGGGACAGTCTGCCGACGGGGAGAGGGTCATCCAGGCCGAGGTCACCAAGAAGCTGATGATAGTCCGTACGCTCGGCGCTCTCTACGTCGACAAGGCGGTGAAGATCACCGGTCAATCTGCCTTCTGCGGGCACAACCACGATATCAACACGCCGGTACTGACGAAGCCGAATGGATGCGTGGCATTCCATCTCCCCTCGGGAAACCTGCCGGGCGTGACGAGCACGGGCGATGATGTCCAGACGCAGGGCTCTGTGGACATTGTAGGCGATCCGACACCGATCAACGACGATGCGGGCAACCCTTTCTACTCGCTGGCCGAGGTGCTGGGGATGTCCGATTCGGAAACCGCCGAGATGCTCGCCGGGGCCGACAATACGGCGGTCGCCGATGTCATGGACGGCATTACGTACATACAGGGCGATGCCATGATAATGAACGACATAACGGGCAGGGGACTCCTGTACATCACGGGAGATCTGCAGGCGGCAGGCGACTTCAGATTCTGGGGCCTGATCTACGTCGAGGGGGATGTTCACTTTACCGGTGGGCCGTGGATCCTCGGATCGTTGATCGTAAGGGGCACCTCCGATTTCAACTTCTCCTCGGGTAACTGTGCCGTGCTGTTCAGCAGTGAAGCTATCACGAGAAACCTGGAAGATCTGATGCCGTGCATCGTACTGTCGTGGAGGGAGATGTAGGCATTCCACGGAGCGGCTCCCGGCCGCTGCCGGATATGATCAGTGATTCTACAAGCCCGTCGCCGGTTCGCCGGCGGCGGGCTTTCTGCCACAACTCCCTTGCGCCCCCCCATGATAAATCACTATTTTTATAAGAGATAATGGCGCTGCCGAAAGGACGGAGTGATATGAAACGTATATTCTCTGTAAACATCGCAATCGCGACATTCGCCGGAGGCTGCTTCTGGTGCATAGAGGCGGATTTCGAGAAGATGCCCGGCGTGCTCGAGGCCGTTTCGGGGTATACAGGCGGACATGTAGAGAATCCTTCCTATAAGGAAGTATGCTCGGGAAAGACGGGACACACGGAGGCGGTCCGGGTTCGATACGATCCGTCTCTGACGACGTACGTGGAGCTGCTCAAGTTCTTCTGGCGCCAGATCGATCCGACAGACGCCGGCGGGCAGTTCGTCGACCGCGGATCGCAGTACCGGAGCGCGATCTTCTATCATGACGAAGAACAGAAGCGCCTCGCGGAGCTGTCGAAGGAAGCGTTGGAGAGATCTGGCGTTATCGATAAGCCGATTGCCACAGAGATCAGTATGGCGACCAGGTTTTACCCGGCGGAGGACTACCACCAGGAGTATTTCAAGACTTGCCCGGTCCAGTACGGCGCGTACCGGGCCGGATCGGGCAGGGATGGATTCCTCGAGGGGGCCTGGGATGCAGAATCGGTCAGCCGGTTCGAGGAGGAGTTCGACAGGGCCGTCGGCGGCATCCATTCGATGCCGGACGATTCGTCCCTTAAGGAGAGGCTCACCCCCGAGCAGTACAGGGTCACGCAGCAGTGCGGCACCGAGCCTCCCTTCCAGAATGAGTTCTGGAACGAAAAGCGTGCAGGCATATACGTCGACGTGGTGAGCGGCGAGCCCCTCTTCAGTTCGCTTTCGAAGTACGATTCGGGTTCGGGCTGGCCGAGCTTTTTCCGGCCCCTCGAGCCGGACAACATAGTCGAGAAGAAGGACGACGGCAACGGCATGACGCGCACCGAGGTCAGAAGCACACACGGCGACTCGCACCTCGGCCACGTCTTTCCCGACGGCCCGGCGCCCACCGGCCAGCGGTACTGCATCAACTCGGCATCGCTGAGGTTCATACCGAAAGAGGATCTCGAGAAGGAGGGGTACGGGAAGTACCTCGAGCTCTTCGAGTGATCCGGCAGACTGGTGATCTGTCCTTGAGTAATCTATCTGACGAGGATGAACTTGCCGTTGAGCGCCTCCCCGGGCGTCTTCAGCGAATAGAAGTATACTCCGGGCCGGAGCCCGCTTATCCGCAGAGGCACTCCGAAATACCCCTTCTCCACCACGCCCAGCTCCACGCTGCTGACCCTGCGCCCGAGCGCGTCGAAGACGTACAGGCTCACCGGGCCGGTCGACTCGATCGAGAAGAAGAGCCTCGACGAGCCAGTGACTGGATTGGGACTGACGATCGTACGGGAGTCCCAGGTCCTGTCCGATTCCCCCACGGAAGTCGTGCTGTTGACGAGTACTGAGATCCTGTCGGTAGATGCCAGGCCGTCGGCGCCTGACGCCCTAACGGTTAACGCGCGGGTACCTAGCGGCAGTCCGTCAATCGAATGGGACCATGGGGCCGACGTGTCCTCTCCGATCATCGCCTGGTCCAGGAAGAATTCTACCTTCGATATGTCGCCCGCCGAATAGGCGTTTACCTCGATTACGACCGGATCGCCCGGCCCGTACTCCGAGCCGTCCGCAGGTGAGATTATCGTTACGTCGGGCAGGGCCGATTCCTCGGGAGCGGTGACGACGAGGTCCAGCGTTTGACCGATCGTAGAACCGGGAAGAGGAGAAAGGCCGAGAAGGGAGGCGGCGAGGTTTGCCGCTTCGCCGTTTCTGACCGGCGGCAGGGCCGCGTCGCAGGGGAGCCATCCAGTTCCCGGATCGAGCCGGGAAGCAGGATTGAGCGTGTAGATATCCGCGCCGGCAGGTATTCCCGGGCCCCATGCGTGGAATTGTATCGTGTAGTTGAACGGGTCGGCCGGATCGCTGTGATCTGTCCCGGTGCCGCCGTGGTCGGCGGTGACTATAACGATCGTTGTGCCGGAGAGGACGGGATCTCTTTCGACAGCTTCCAGCACCCTGCCGATAGCCATGTCCATGCGAATCACCGAGTCGAGATACTCGGGACTCTTCCAGCCGTACGCATGGCCGTCCGAATCGGGGTCGCGCAGGTGAAGAAGGGTGTATCCAGGTTCAGTGGAATCGAGCAGCGAAAGGAACGAGTCAACGAGCGACGAGGTGTTCCACAAATACATATAATGGTCTATCTTGTCTCTGCCGTTGTCTTCGCCTGTTATGTCAGGCGCCCCGTTGACACCGTCCCAGCTCCTGTCGAAGAATGCGAACTTGTCCTTGCCGGTGTAGAGAGCCGTTATGAGGCCGTGATCGTGCACTACGTCGAATATGCCCGCGACATAAGAGCCGTGAGCGTCCTCTATCGTCCCGCCGCTGTCGTCGTTGAATGAGATGCCGTGGCCGTCGGGGCCGAGTACGGCGCGGCCGGTCAGCTGGCAGGTGTGGTTGGGAAGCGTGTTGGTGAAGTCGCAGTCGGTACGGGCGTTGAGGGTGAACGTTCCCTCGACTATAAGCCGGTGGAAGTTCGGGCAGAGCGCGGGGCCGAGCGCCGTCACGGCGTCAGGCCTCAACCCGTCGACGCTGATGTGTATGATGTGATCTGCGTTCTGCGGGAACGCATCGGAAGGATATATGCCGAGAACGGCAGCGACGGCGATGACCGCGGGCAACATTCGTCGTGCCGCTTTGAATCGTTGCAGATCATGGAAGTCGTTCATTACGCCTGATTATAGCACACGGCGCAACCGGATACACTCACCGCGGCCCGCGGGTTTTTACCTGCCGCGCAGCCTCTTGAAGAGCTTGAGGGCCTCGAAGACGACGAGGAAGACGCCAGCAGCCCCGAGAACGTATGTCCAGTCCTCCAGGCCCGGTGGATGGAACCTGAGAAAATTACTTACCCACGGCAGGTAGATCGCCAGCAGGATCAATCCGATCGATCCGAGGATCGACAGGAGCAGGATCCTGTTCGAGAAGAAATTGCGGTTGAATATCGATTTCTTTTCATACCGGCGCGAGAGGATGTTGGCGAACTGGCAGAACCCGATTGTGAGGTATGTCACCGTTGCAGCCTGTGCGTAGAGGACGGCGAGTGAGGGGTCGATATTTCCTGTCTCCTCGAGCACTGTGAATGTCACGCCGTGGCGTACCATGAACAGCGCGTAGTTGGCGAACGCCAGGGCTCCGATCAGTATTCCGAGGAGGATGACCTCCAGGGAGCTTCCGCGATTGAGTATGTGATCGTTCGGATCGCGCGGGGCGGTCTTCATCACGTCGTCGGGCGGCGGGTCGTATGTGAGGAAGGTAAGCGGCATGATCTCGGCGAGCAGGTCGATCGCGAGGATCTGGATCGCGAGGATAGGGATCGCCCAGTCGCGCATGGCGACTCCCGCCAGGCCGAGAAGCACCACCACCAGCTCGGCGGCGTTCGTCGTCATAGACGCGATGACCGTCTTTTTCAGGTTGCGATAGATCGTCCGCCCCTCGCGGACCGCGTCGACCAGTGTGGGAAAGGAGTCGTCGAGAAGGACTAGCTCCGATGCCTCCTTCGCGACGTCGGTGCCTATCCTGCCCATCGCTACGCCGATGTCGGCCTTTCGAAGGGCCGGGGCGTCGTTGACGCCGTCGCCCGTGACGGCCACCACCTCCCCGCTGTTCTGGAGAAGGTCGACGATCCTCAGCTTGTCCTCGGGATCGACCCTCGAGAATATGAGCGATTCCTCCTTCTCCATCACCGCTGTCAGCTTCCCGTCGTCCATCTCTTTCAGTTCGCTGCCGGTGAATACGGGGGACGGATGTCCGCTTGCGTCGAGGCCGATCTCGTGTCCTATCGCCTGGGCGGTTATCGCGTGATCGCCCGTCATGATGAATGTCCTGATGCCTGCGTCGTGGCACTGCTCCATCGCACCGCGTACGCCCTCGCGCGGAGGGTCCATCATCCCGACGAGGCCGAGGAAAGTGACGTTCTTCTCTACCTCTTCCATCACGTAATCCCTGCCGTCGGCCTCGAGCGGCCGGCAGGCTATGGAGAGGACGCGAAGGGCCTGCCCGGAGAACTCGTCGGCGATCGAGTTGATCGCCTCGCGGTCGGCGTCGGTGATCGGTTCGGGTTTCCCGTCGCGGTAGATGTGCCGGCTGATCGCCAGCACGCTGTCGGTGGCCCCCTTCATCGCGAGCTGCTCGCGGTCGCCGAATTGCCGCACCGAGCTCATCAGCTTGCGTTCCGAATCGAAGGGGAACTCCTTGAGTTCCGGGTTCTCCTCGTCCTCCGTCGGCGAGCGGGTGCCGAGCTTGGTCGACATCGTTACCAGTGCCGCCTCGGTCGGATCGCCGACCGGGTACCACCCGTGGTGGTCCTCGTCCGGTTCGTGGATCTCGGCGTTCGAAGCCATCGTCGCCGCGTCCATCATGATCTCTATCTCGTCGATGCCGGTCTGGTCGACGACGCTGCCCGATTCGTCGAGGAGTTGTCCCTCGGGCTCGTAACCTGTGCCCGTCATCGAGTATCGTTTTCCGTTGAACCAGATCGCCGTGACGGTCATCTCGTTCTTCGTCAACGTGCCGGTCTTGTCGGTGCTGATGACGCTTGTCGAGCCGAGGGTTTCTACCGACGGCAGGCTCTTTACAACGGCGTTCTTATCGGCGAGCCTCTTGCTAGTCGTCGACATCGCCACGGTGACCTGTGCGGGAAGCGCCTGCGGGACGAGGGCCACGGCGATACCGAGTGCGAGGACCATACTCGTCATGAACGAAAATCCCTGCCAGAGCGCGATCCCGAACAGTATTCCCCCGATTACAACGACGGTGATCGTTAGCCACTTTGCCAGCGACCCGAGCTCGCGCTCGAGGGGAGACGGGGTCTCCTCGGTCTCCTGCGTCATCCCGGCGATCTTTCCCATCTCGGTGTCCATGCCGGTCCGCACGACGACGCCGGTAGCGCTGCCGGAGGTAACCGTTGTTCCCGTGAAGGCCATGTTGTCGCGGTCGCCTATGACGCTAGCTTCCTTTATCACGTTGCTCGTCTTGCCCTGCGGCATCGACTCGCCGGTCAGGGCGAAGTCTTCGGTCCGGAGATCGAATGACTCGATCACCCTCAGGTCGGCGGGGATCTTGTCGCCCGCCTCAAGCTGCACGATGTCGCCCGGGACGAGCTTTGCCTGGGCGACCTCGGCCATCTTCCCGCCGCGTACCACCTTTGCGGGGGACTGTATGAGGTTCTTCAGGCTGTCGAGGATGCGGCTGACCTTGTATTCCTGAACGAAGCCGATTATTGCGTTGATCATCACGATGACGACCATGACGGCGCCGTCCCTGTACGAGCCGATCACAAACGAAACAGCCGCGGCGACAATCAGGACGATCACGAGCAGGTCCTTGAACTGGGAGAGGAAGATGAGCCATCTGGGCATGCTGATCTCGGCGGCCAGCTCGTTGGGGCCCGATTCGCCGAGCCTCTTCTGCGCTTCCTCCGTCGAAAGTCCCTTATCGCTCGTGCCGAGGTCGGCGAAGACCTCTTCGGCGCTCATCTGGTAGTATTTTTTATCGCTCATATCTTTCGGTTTTCTCCTGTGAAGGAACATCCCGTTCTTTGTTGCCGCCCCGCCGGAATGCGGTTTTGCCGAGAATAAAACCACTGGTATCGTTCTACAAGCGATTTGTCCGTTCGCCGCCGGAGACCGGCGAATGCGCTACTTGAACGGGGCCGGATAGTACGCTAGTATGTTGCGGGGATATTTTTAAAGAGAGGAATCTTATACATGACCATTCATGGACGTACATATGTCATTCTGGCTCCGACCGTTCTTGTGTCGGTTGCTCTCGCGGCACTCTTTTTTTCGTGCGGCGGCGAAAAGACCGAATGGACCGAGTCGATGGTCCACGACGCACTGAAATCGGCCAATCCTGATTACGTGGGCGGCGCCCAGATGAAGGTCTTCGGCGGCGAGGTGATGGCCCTGGGACTCGAGGGGACCGGGATCGTCGATATTACACCGCTTTCGAGGATGAGCATCAGGATGCTCGACCTGAGGGGGCTGGATATAACGGACCTGTCGCCCATCCGGAAACTTTCCCTGACAGAACTCTACATCGAGGGGACAAAGGTCGCCGATCTTTCTCCCCTCAGTGATATGCCCATGGTGAAGCTCTATCTGAACAACACGCAGGTCAACGACATAGATCCGCTTCGCGGCATGCCCCTCGAGATGCTAAGCCTCTTCGGAACGAAAGTGACCGATCTCGGGCCGCTGGCCGGGATGCCCCTGACGATGCTCTGGCTCAACGAGGCTCCGGTTTCCGACATATCGCCGCTTGCGGGATTGCCGATTCTCAGCCTGACCCTTCATCGTACGCGCGTGTCGGACCTCTCGCCCCTGTCGGGCTCGGAACTCAAGAGGCTGCATATAGCAGAGACGCCCGTGACCGATCTCACGCCGCTTGCCGGCCTCCATCTGACCAGGCTGATCTTCACGCCGGAGAATATTAAAAAGGGTCTCGAGATACCAAAGAACATGGATACGATATACGAGATAGGCACGGTCTTCGAGATGAGGATGCCGCCGAAGGCGTTCTGGAAGATGCACAAAGGGTTGCTCGACGAGGCGCGGGATTCCTCGGGAGGCGGCGATGAGTGACTCCGGTTCCGGGCCGCTGAGCTTCCATGTCATGGCAAAGCCTGCAGGCCCGGCCTGCAACCTCAGGTGCGAGTACTGCTTCTACCTCGAGAAGGACGCCCTTTTCCCTGAAGTGGAGCAATACAGGATGTCCGACGAAATCCTCGAGGCGTACATCCGTCAGAACTACGAGTCGCAGGACCCTTCGCTCCCCGAGTACCTCTTCGCCTGGCAGGGCGGAGAGCCCACTCTTCTCGGGATCGATTTCTTCCGCAGGGCGGTCGAGCTCGAGAAGAAATACTGTCCGGCAGGGAAGAAGTTCTCCAACACATTACAGACCAACGGTATCCTCCTCGACGACGAGTGGTGCGAGTTTCTCGCTCGCAACGACTTCCTCGTAGGGTTGAGCCTCGACGGCCCGAGAGAGATCCACGACAGGTACCGCGTCGACAGGGGCGGGAACCCGACCTTCGACAGGGTGATGAAGGCCCTCCGGAGACTGCAGAAGCACGGGACGGAGTTCAACATCCTCGCCTGCGTCAATCGCGAGAGCTCGGAGCGTCCGGTCGATGTCTACAGGTTCTTCAAGGAGAACGGCGCGCGGTTCATCCAGTTCATCCCGATAGTCGAGAGGATTCCCGGGAAGGATGCCGAGGAGCTCGGTCTCGAGCTGGCACTGCCGCCGTCTCTCGATGCGGAGGAAGCGGCATCCTCCGTGACGCCGTGGTCGGTCGAGCCTGAGGCCTACGGGCATTTTCTCAACACGATATTCGACGAATGGGTCAGGAAGGACGTCGGTGAGATGTTCGTAATGACCTTCGAGTGGTCTCTGACCGCCTACATGGGCCTGCCCGCCGCGTCCTGCATCTTCGCCACCCGGTGCGGGACCGGCGTGATCCTCGAACACAACGGGGACGTCTACTCATGCGACCATTTCATGTACCCGGCATACCGGCTCGGCAACATTCTCGAGGACGATCTCGGCGCGATGGTCCGCTCGGAGAAGCAGATAGAGTTCGGCGCGCTGAAGGAGACGGCCCTGCCGGGCTACTGCACCGAGTGCGAGGTCCTCGCCGCTTGCCGCGGGGCCTGCCCGAAGCACCGCTTCGTCATGTCGCCGTACGACGAGCCGGGGCTGAACTACCTCTGCGAAGGTTACAAGGATTACTTCAATCATATAAAGCCGTATCTCCACGCGATGGCGAAGCTCTACATGGAAGACAGGCCGATCTCCGAGATAATGGACCAGACGATCATCGTCGTCCCGAAGGCGGGCGGCGACGGGCGCTGGACGGGGAAGTCATGAGGGATTGACCGGGGAGATTCCTGAAACAGAGGAGATGAAGAAATGACTGAAACTACCGGCGGCAGGATGTTCCGGAAGATCCTGATCGTTTTTACGCTTGTATCGATTGTCGCGGTGGCCTTGCCGGCAGACTCGACGGCTGTATCCATGCACAAGGATAAGGTCAGGGAGAGGCTCGCCGACATCGAGGGCCTCGTCTGGGCGGGCGAGGATTCCCTCATGACATTCGAGGAACTGGCAGCCTACTGCGCCCCTATACTGTGGTTCTCCCCCGACGAGCCTCTTCTCGAGGGGAAGTCCTGGGGAGAGATCCGGATCCCGACGGCGTTCCCGTTCGAGGAACCGGTCGACACCCCTGTCGTCTATTTCCGAATCAGGCGCCTTCTCATAAGGGAGGGGGCGGAGTGGTACGACCTCGAGATCGATCCGAACGACCCCGGCGCGACGCAGCTCGACCTGAGCAAGCTGGCCGGCCTCGATCTCGATTTCTTTTTCTACTATCCGACCGAGGAAGGTTTCGGCGGGCACGATCACGATGTCGAGTCGGTCGAGATGAAGGTCCTGTTCGGGCGGAAGGGACAATTCGAGGAGCCGGTGTTCGCCATGGCGGTCTGGAAGATCGTGGCAAAGGCTCACGGCGTTCTCTGGTACGACAACACACTCGAGGTCGACGAATATACACGGTTCCCCATGACGATCCTCGTCGAGGAGGGGAAGCACGCATCCTGCACGGACAAGAACGGCGACGGCTACTACACGCGCGGATACGACGTCAACAGGAGGATCAACGATGCCTGGGGCGTGCGGGACATCATACGCAGCGGCGGGCTTAGCACCGGCGGTTTCGAGATGTGGATGGCGAAGGTCAGGAATGACGGGGACGGCGTCTACCCGCCCCTGCCCGAGGACAGTCCCCACAGGGAAAAATATGTCGTGGACGGCGTCTACGCCCCTGATTATGCGAAATACGAGCTGAGGCCGTTTCCGACATCTGAGAAGGCCGAGGACGAGCTCAAGCCGTTCATAGATTCGAAGGGGTATCCCGAATGGCCCGAGTTCGAGGAATTCGACGATCTCAAGCAGCTGTCCAGCTGGTTCATCGAGGAGAGCTTCATGAAATCAATCGGGATCGCCTACCGGTATGACGGTGATCACGGTGTGGTACTTGCTTTCCCGCTCTTTATCGTGAAGAACTTCGAGGAGTCGATGAGCGGCGGCTGGATAGTCAACAGGGTCTATTTCAAGGACTACAAGCTTAGAGACTTCGGTTACAACCTGCTGTTCACGGCGTCGGCGTCGAGATGGGTCGACGGGTACTTTGCCGCCGGATTCGAGAGTGATGCGTACGATACACCCGACGGGCAGGAGCGCCAGACGCTGTTCGTCAGCGAGACGGGGATCAAGTTCAGGGCTTACATCAAGCATTCACCACTGAAATTCCTCACGAAACTGGGCACCGATTTCTGGGGCCTTCGCATCGGGATCAAATACACCGGGGCATGGGAATTCTCCGAGATCGGGTACGTCGTCGAGATCGGCGCGGGGGTCTGGTAGGAAACGGGCCGCATCCCCGACGGATACGGCCCGGAACGCCCATCTGTCGACTGCTATCTCACCAGCATGAACTTTGCCCATCTGCCGTGGAGCCTCATCATGCCCCTCGCCGCGTGCATCGATACGACCAGGAGCAGAACTCCAAAAAGTACCATGAACGGCATGAACCAGTCGGGTGTCCAGTACTCCACGTTTCGTATATTCATCATAGGTATGCCGAACGAGTACTCAAGCACCGGCCTTAAGAGGAATGCAAGCGAGAAGGAGAGCAGCGTGATCGTCACGGTGAAGTGAATGATGCCGAGGAAGAGCTGTGCGATCATGTACAGGATCGATTTCCACGTCCTCCTGTCCTTCACGATAGAGACGAACTTCTCCCACATACCCAGGTTTTTTCGTGTGGCGGCGGGCCTTCTCGGCATGCGTATTCCGGAGAGGGCCTCTATGATCCTGCCCTCCACCAGCATCAGCCCCTGTACGGAAAGAAGAAAGAGCCCTAAGAAAGGGATGCCGATGATCAGCAGGGCGAGGCCGGCCGACATCGACAGGCCCGTCACAGCCCATGTGAAATATATGATCCCCGTCACGAGAGAGAAGAGCATGTAGAACATCGCTGCGTATGCTCTCGGGTCTACGAGTACGCCGAAGAACCTTGCCGCGGCGGATCTTTTACCGTTTGCCTTTCCGCCGGCAAGGACGGGGGTGGAGAACTTCTCGATCCTGCGGTAGGCGTCGGCAACCTCCTCGGGGGTCCCGTAATCATCGATTATTTCGCGAAGAGTCTCGTCTTCGGGTATTTCCGGCGATTCCAGCGGCGCAGCATCGAAAGCGGAGCGGAGATGTTCCTCGGCGTCTCCCCGGGCGTCGCTTATCGTGGAATGGTCGGCGCCTGAGAGGGCTTTCTCGAGTCTGTCGAGGTATTCCTTGATCATGTCAGACATCGTCATTTCCTTTCAGTATATCGTCGACCAGGTCCTTCGTGCTCTTCCATGTCACCTTCCAGTCCTCCAGGATCTTTCCGCCCTCTTCGGTGAGGGAGTAGTAGCGGCGCGGAGGGCCGGAGACCGAGGGCTCGATCTCGCTCTCCAGGATCCCGCTCCTCTCCATCGAGCGGAGCACGGGGTAGAGGGCGCCCTGTCTGAAGAGGCGCTTCTCCTCCGGCCGGCCGGACGCTGCATCGATCTCCTTTGTTATCTGGTAGCCGTACATCGGGCGTCCGGACGCGGAGATGACCCCGAGCAGGATCAGCGCCGCCGTCCCCGATTTGAGCTCCTTCTCGAACTTCCTGTTCGCCGAGTCGGTATCTATCAATTCGTTCACCTCTCTTCGACCGGTGGCCGCTGTCAGCGGTCCGGCCGGTTCCGGACCGGGCGGCTTTGACCGCCCTTTAATGCTCACTTGAGTATAGTATTTATTTAATACTAGTATTATATTCGTAATAGTCAAGGGGATTGTTTCAATTAATTTATAATTTCTTGTGATACAACGCTTTTTCGTTTGCGTATCAGAAATATGAATGTATATTCACGTAACGATTCATGATTTGAATAAGTATTCAGGTATTGAATGAAGTTTCAGGAATCTGAAAGGAGGCCTGAATTGGATGTTAACGGACAGGACCCCGGACGCCTCTCGCGCCGGGAACGGACCAGGAAGCAGCACCGGGAGGAGATCCTCTCCGCTGCTACCGGGCTGTTCGCGCGGCATGGTTATGACGGCACGAGCATGCAGATGATCGCCGACCGGGCGGAGCTCTCGGTCGGGAAACTCTACCTCCATTTCGAGGGGAAAGAGGATATCTACCGCGAGATCGCCGAATACCATGCCGGGAAGATGAGAGAGATGGCCAACGAGGCGAGCGATCCCTCGATGCCCCCGATCGAAAGGATCCGGATGCGGAACAGGGCCGCGACCAGATATCTCGATGAGAATGCCGAGTTCGTCAGGTTCTATGTCAGCGAGATGGAAGGGATGGGCAAGTGCGCCCACTGCGAAGACGAATCGGACCACGGGATACACCTCTCGGAGATCCGTGATCTCTTCAGGGAGGCGATCGAGAGGGGAGACATCCCCGACGAGGATCCCGATATCCTGACCGCGGTAATACACGGAGCGGGGCACGGATTGATCTCTTCGGTAGTAGATAAAGGCACGATGCAGTTCGGCGAGGTCGCTGACTTCATTGACAGACTGATACTGAAACCTCTGGAGGACAGGAAACTTGAGGAAAAGAGAAAGGAGGGCGGCGGATGAATTATAGAACAGCAGTGATAACGGCCGCTCTCGTAATGCTGATGTTGTCGGCCTCTACGCTTCAGCCGGTCTGCGCTTCGACTATATCGTCGACCGCTGCAAAGATGGGTCCCGTGCTGCCGGTACAGGGTGCCGCGGGCGAACGTCAGCTCCTCTCGCTCGAGAGGGCGATAGCGCTCGGCCTTGCCAACGACGAAACGCTGAAGAAGGCCGGCGAGAGTATTCTCGGAGCCGAGGCAACGGTCCGGGAAGCGAAATCGGGGAGGATCCCGACGCTCGATCTTGTCGCCCGGTACGGACGGAACATCCTCAAACCGGTGATGTTCCTCCCGTCGGATATGGCAGAGGCCTTTGGCGGAGTGACGAGGATCGAGATCGGTGAGGACAACGATGTCTCGGCCGTTGCGAACATGACCTGGAATGTCTGGACCGGTGGAAGGGTCTCCTCTGCGATCGGCGCCTCGAGCGCTATCGCCGAGGCGGTGCGCAGCGGTGAGATCGCCGTAGCAGACTACGTCAGGTTCGTCATTCAGGACGCCTATTACATGGTGCTGCTAGCCGACGCGACCCTTAAGATAAACGAGGCGGCACTCGAAACGACACTCGAGACCGTCCGGGTCGCCAGGGCGGGGCACGATAACGGGACGATAAGCAGGTTCGATCTGCTCCGCGCCGAGGTCGAGCTGGAGAACAGGCAGACGCCCCTGATCGTGGCGCGCCACGATCTCGATAAGGCGCTCTTCAAGCTCAAGAGGCGCTGCGGGATCGACCCGTACTCCGAACTGGCCCTCTCCGACTCGCTCGGATACGTCGACCAGCCGGAGGACCTCGATCATCTCCTGGAGAGGATGAAGGGAACTAATCCCGAGATAATCGCTGTCGAGCACCAGATCATGGCCGCCGAGATGAACGTGAAGCTCGAAAAGGCGGCGAGGTGGCCCGGCCTGCGTTTAGGAGCAAATTACCTTGTGCAGGGTCAGTGGTCGGACAATGTATCGCCCGACAAGGACAACCTCGCGCATTCGTCGGCGATCACCGCGGCATTTGTATGGCCGATATTCGACGGCCTCAGGTCGGGTGCACGGATAGATCGTGCGAGGGCCGGCCTGCGTACCGCCGAGGTCGAGCTCGGCCGTGTCTCGAGAGACAAGGAACTGGCGGTAAGGGTGTCGAGGCTCACGCTGGTGAACGCCATAACGGCTCTGCAGGGACGCGAAGATGCGGTATCCCTTGCCGAGGAGGCTTACAGGCTCGCCGAGGTGAGGCTGCTCAACGGCCTGGCCACTCCGCTCGAGAGGCTCGACGCCGAGCTGGCCATGACTACCGCGAGAGGACAGTACGCACAGGCTCTCTATGCCGCCAACGTAGCCGAGGCGGCGCTCGAATTGACACTTGGAGGAAATTCTGCCGGCCGGTATCGTTCGGCGGCCGGAAAGGAGACGGACGATGAGTAACGGAAACAGGAAGAAGGGCCGGGGGCGGCTGATGGTCATCTTGATACTTGTCGTCGTCGTCGCGGCCTTCGCGATAAGGTTCTCGGTCCTGAGCAGGAAAGACACGGTGGCGAGCATACGCTCGATCCAGGATAGCGAGGGTATCCCCGTCGAGGCGGTTCCAGCCGTGACCGGCGATCTCGAGGTCTGGAACACGATGGCCGGAACGGTGGAGGGCATAGTGCAGTACCCGATCGTCTCGACCAACTCGATCCAGGTGATGGATGTCCTCAGGCGCGAGGGCGATCACGTCAACAGGGGCGACATCATCGTAAGGCTCGAGAAGACGTCTCCCAACCCGATGCTCCATTCGTACGCCCGCTCGAAGGCGCTCTACGACGATGCGCTGAGTGACGTGCGGCGGATGCGAGTGCTCTTCGAGGAAGGCGCGATCTCCGAGCAGCGGCTCGAGAAGGCCGAGATGGCGCTGAAAATAGCCGAGGTAGATCTCATCAACGCCCGCGCCGGGACCGACCTTGCAGCCGACCGCGAGGGAATCGTAACGAGTGTCACCGTCAATCCAGGCGACATGGCGGACAACGGCGAGCCGGTCGCATGGGTGGCGAGGACCGACACCGTGATAATCAAGTTCACCGCCGGCAGCAGGCAGGCGATGGTCCTGGAGAATGGGCAGCGTGCCGTCTGGTTCTCCAGCGAAACGGGTGAGAGCGGCGAGGGCGTGATCTCGAGATTCGATCTCTCGGCCGACCCTGACACGCGCCTTCTCGCAGGGGACGCTCTTTTCGCGAATCCCGGGGACAGGCTCGTACCCGGGCTGCTCGTCTCGTTCAGGGTCCTGACGGGTGAGCGCCATGGCGTCGTGAAGGTCCCCGTTGGTTGTGTCATACGGCTGAATGGGAATTACAGTGTATACGTTGTAGAGAAGGGTGAGGGCGGTAAGTCCGTCTCCCGGCTCCGCGACATCGAGACCGGCCTGATGACTACCGACGAGGTCGAGATACTGAGCGGCATCGTGGCCGGCGAGAGTATCGTCCGCTTCGGTCAGACGAGGATCGAGGACGGCAGCTTCGTCAAGGTTATCAGCGACGGAGAGGGGGAAAGATGAACATCTTCCGTTTCTTCGTCAGGCGCCCGGTCCTGACGACGATGATCCTCGTTCTCCTCGTAGTGATGGGCGCATACTCGTACCAGCGGCTCGTCATCGAGATGATGCCGAACGTCGAGTTTCCGATAATCCTCGTGACCACGGTCTATCCCGGGGCGTCGCCGGCCGAGATAGAGAGCCAGGTGACGAAGAAGATAGAGGATGAGGTCGCGACGATCGCCAATGTCAAGAACCTCACGTCGTACTCGCAGGAGAACGTCTCGCTTGTCATCGTCGAGTTCGAGCTCGAGACGAGCGTCGATCTCGATGCGATCGATGTGAAGGACAAGGTAGACGCGATCCTCTTCGAGCTGCCCGACGGGGCTGAGAAACCGATTATCCAGAAATTCGACATAGGCGCCTTCCCCGTGATGGAGTTCGCCGTTTCCGCTCCGAGGCCTCTGCAGGAGGTCTACGAGATCGCCGACAAGGTGGTAAAGGAGCGTCTCAGCAGGATCTCCGGCGTCGGCGAGGTCGAGATCACCGGAAAGCGCGAGAGGGAGATCCGCGTCGAGGTAGACCCCGAGCGGTTGCGTGCCTACGGGCTGTCGCTGCTCGAAGTTGTCGCATTCGTAAGGATGGAGAACCTCAACATCCCCGCCGGCCACATCACCAGGGGTGCGACTGAGACGACGCTGCGCCTCATCGGCGAGTTCGGCGATCCGCAGGAGATAGCCGGAATCAGGCTGCCGCTGCGGTCGGGGGGCAACATTCCCCTGTCCGAGGTCGCGGTGGTGCGCGACACGGTCGAGGAGCTGCGCGAGTCGTCGACATACAACGGTCAGCCTGTCATCGGCCTGTCTGTCATAAAACGGTCCGACGGCAACACCGTCGAGGTGGCGAAGGGGGTGCACGAGGCCCTCGAAGATCTCGAAGAGATCCTCGACGACGATATTGAGGTGACGATAACGAGCGACTCGTCGACCTTCGTTTTCGATTCGGTCAACGACGTACTGTCGAACATCATGATCGGTATCGTCCTTACTTCCATACTTCTGTTTCTGTTCCTCCACGACTGGAGGCAGACGGTCGTGGCGGTCATATCGATGCCTGTCTCGGTGATCGCGACTTTCCTGCTGATAGAGAGAGCTGGATTCTCGATCAACATCATGACCCTGATGGCGCTCGGTATCTCGATCGGGACGCTTGTGACCAACTCGATCGTTGTGATCGAGAATATCACCCGGCACGTCAAGGCAGGGATGAATCCCTACGACGCGGCCGAGCACGGGACATCCGAGGTGGCCGTGGCGGTCCTCGCCTCTACACTGACGAACATCGTCGTGTTCACTCCGATCGCCTTCATGAGCGGGATCATCGGCAGGTTCTTTCTTCAGTTCGGCGTGACCGTCGTTTTCGCGACGGTCTTCTCAATGATAATCAGTTTCACCATGGTGCCGATGCTCTCGGCGAGGCTGCTCAGGGCGAAGGCCGGCGAGCATCACAGGGAGGG
This sequence comes from uncultured bacterium, assembly GCA_965371515.1. Classification (GTDB taxonomy): domain Bacteria; phylum Krumholzibacteriota; class Krumholzibacteriia; order Krumholzibacteriales; family Krumholzibacteriaceae; genus JAUWCL01. The sequence goes on from CBDUYR010000003.1 coordinate 48,464, forward strand.
CCATCTCTGGACGAGATTTACCGAGGGCTGGGACAGGTGGTATGAGAACCTCACCTCGGGGTACAGGGCGATGCTGGCCGTCTTCCTCGAGAGGCGCTGGATCCCGATCGTGATGAGTATCGTCATCTTCTTCTTTGCGATCTACCTCTTCTCCTTCGTAGGCGGCGAGTTCATGCCGGTGATGGACCAGGACGTCGTGGTCATCAAACTCGAGCTTCCCGCCGGCACGAGCCTCGAGCGCACCCAGGAGGTGGCCTCGAGGATCGAGAAGAGGATGCGCGGGCACGAAGAGGTCATCGGAGTGATAACGAAGATCGGCGGCGGCCAGAGGGGGGTCGAGGACGCCGACATAGTCCTCCGGCTTACAAAGGGAGACGAGCGCGATATCAAGATCACCGCCTTCATGAACCTGATAAGACGCGAGCTCGCCGATCTTCCGGACGCGTCTATTGCTGTACTCAGCGAGGGGGGAGGAGGCGGAGGCAACGATGCGGACCTCCTCATCGAGGTACTTTCCAGCAATCAGGAGAGTCTCTCCCTCGTCGCCGACAATGTCTACGATATCGTCCGCGAGACCGAAGGCCTCGTCGAGGTGCAGACGAGCGAGAAGGCCGGGAAACCGGAGATCGTCGTGCGCCCGCGGCGCCGCCAGCTCGCCTGGCGCGGCCTCAATCCGATGACGGTCGGAATGATCCTCAGGACCGCATACGAGGGCGAGGAGGCCGGCGTGTACAGGGAGCACGGCGAGGAATACGACATCAGGGTCAAGTACGAGGAACGCAGCCGGCATGATCCTGCATACCTGCGCGATCTCCCGATAGGTATGCCCGGCGGCGGAACGGTCCCGCTTTCCGACGTGATAGTCATCGAGAACCGCACAGGCGAGTCGGAGATCAGGCACAGGGACAAGCAGAGGATGGTAGAGATCACGGCGAATGTTGCGACGGGCAGCGTCAGCGAGGCCCGAGCGCTGATCGACAAAGAGATCGCGAAGCTCGAGATCCCGTCAGGGGTGAGGGTGAAATACGGCGGTATGGCCGAGGTCCAGGACGAATCGTTCGCCTCGATCCAGACGGCGATGATACTGGCGATAGTCCTTATTTACATCGTCATGGCGGCGATTCTCGAGAGCTTCGTCCACCCCGTCACGGTGATGATCACGTTGCCGCTCGGACTGATCGGAGCGTCATTCGGTCTCTTCTTCACGGGGCAGACGATCAACATCATGTCGCTGATGGCGATGATCATGCTCGTCGGTATCGTGGTCAACAACGCGATCCTGCTGCTCGACTACACGAGGCAGCTCAGGGAGAAGGGGATGTCGGTCAAGGATGCCCTGCTCGAGGCATGCCCGACGAGGCTCCGTCCGATCATCATGGCGAATCTCGCCGTTGCCGTGGGGATGATACCTCAGGCGATGTCGGGCGCCGGCGCCGAGTACAGGACGCCGATGGCCGTCGTGCAGATCGGCGGCGTGCTGATGTCGGCGATCTTCACCCTGTTCGTCATCCCCGTGGCATACTCGATCATGGACAGGCTCACCCTCGCGGGCAGGAGGGTCGGGGCAGTGCGGAAGGTCGAAACTCGCGCTGGTGTGGAATAGAGAGTGATGGTATGATGCCGGCGATGCGGTTCTCCGCATCACCGGCAGGCGGATGTGACAATAGCCGGCCGGTCCGGCCGTTGCATATGTATCGAAGGATCCAGGCGTGACGGTTGATGCAGACCGGCTGTAGGGGCGGGCGATGAGCCCGCCCCGCTTTACCACGCGGGGGGTCAGCACAGTGGCTCATTCGATCACCCAGTATCTCAGACGTATATCGAAGCGCGATGCGGCCCTGCTCGTGATCGTCTTGCTGGCGTTGATCCTCAGGCTGTATATGGCATTCACATGTACCGCCGCTCCCGATTTCAGCGACATGGAGACCTACAACAAGCTGGCCCTGCAGGGAGGGATCAGTGTTTCGCCTCCGCCCGGATATCCCCTCTTCCTCCGTGCGATATACGAAATGTTCGGTCCGAGGAACTACCTCGCCGTCTTCATCATCCAGGGGATCATCAGCGCGATAACGGCGGGACTCATCTTCCTGGTCGCCGAAAAAGCGGCCGGCATGAGGGCGGCAGTGATCGCCGCTTCCATCGCCGCCGTCTATCCCAACTTCCTCGTCTATAACCTGACGACGATGAGTGAGACGCTGGGGCTGCTTTTCGCTGTTCTGATATTATATCTTCTCGTCTCCGATACAGGGGACAGCGTCAAGGCCGTGGCCGCCGCGCTCCTCCTCGTGGCCGCGTGCGCCGTCCGTCCGGTGTTGATCTATTTCTGGCCCGGCATGCTGGCGGGCCTGAAGAAGCGGACTCTCTTCATCGTCGCGACGTTTCTGCTCGTAACGCCCTGGGTGATCTACAGCGTTTCCGTGGGAAACGTCACGAACAGGCCGGGGCGGGCGTTCTACAAGACGTACAATCCAGAATCGAATGGCAGACAGTACGTGAAATTCGCCGATACGCCGCTGTCACGGACCGATCTCCCGAACCGGACCTACTTCAGGGAGGCGTTCAACTTCATGGCCTGCAACAAATGGAAGACGGTAGACATAATATATAACAAGACCGCGATGATCTTCTCGAGGGGATGGGATAAGCACTTCATGCAGAGGGTCGTCGGCCGCGACGACAGGTGGGTATTTCTGATGGTCTATTCATTCATCCCTGTCATGCTGCTCGGCATGGCGGGGATGATCATCGACATGGATGAGAAGAACAGAATACTGGCGTATCTCCTGATCAGCTATCTCGCGGCCTTCGTCTTCCTGGCGATCTTCAAGGTCAGGTACAGGCTGCTCGTCGAGCCGATCTTCATGATCTTCGGTGCGATCTTCATCGACAGGGCGGTGGGGGATGGATAGCAAGGGAATCAGGGCCCTGTTTCCTCACGACTGGGATATACTGGCTGTTATCCTGTTTACGGCGCTTGCCCTGAGGATGTGGTTTGCGCTCTCGTATGACGCGACGCTGTATGATCAGGCGGGTGAAGGGGTCAGGCTGCTGGGCGCGGTGCGCGGCGCGGCGATCGATACGGCATCGCCTCCCCTGTACGTCGTTTTTCTTCGGATCTGTCTGGCGATATTTGGCCGGGGCGCGGCGAAAGCGGCATTCGTGATCATAGGGATCGCAGGAACGGTCTCAGTAGCGCTGATCTACTACATCGCAGTCAGGATATCGAACAGGAGTACGGCCGTCATTTCCGCAGCGATCTCCGCACTTTACATAAATTACATGATGGCGGGGCTGGCGTTATCGCCCAGAGTGTTCGGGATCCTCGCCATATTCATCGTAACGATCATTCTGATAAGGGAGAGGGCTGGAAAACGCGGCAACGGCGTGGCCGGAGCCGTTTTCGGGCTGGGGATCCTCATCGATCCCTTCCTGATCTTGTTTATACCGGGCTTTCTGCTCGTGTCGGGGAGGCGCTGGCTGTTTCTCGGAGTACTACTCGTGGCCGTCATGCCGTGGACCGTGAGGAATTCGATCGTGGAGAAAACCGCTGTGCCCGTCTACAGCCTGGAGGCGGTCGAATTTAATCTCGAGAGGTGGAAGACAGGGGATTTCGGGGAGGTTCGCAAGCTCGTGGACAAACTGTATCTGAACGGATCGATGCTGTGCTCCAGGGGAGCGGGATGGGTCGAAGCCGGCGGTTCCAGGACAAGTGAGAGTATCCGTAACAGTTCGAGCTTCGGAGGCTATTTTTATATGCTGATTGCGCTCGCCGGGCTCGTCGGGCTGTTGAGATACCACTCGAGGGAACACCGGGCGCTGCTCTATCCCGCTCTCGTCTATCTGGGGTTTCTCGTCCTCTTCTCCACATGCAGGACGACCAACCGGCTTCTCACCGAGCATATCGCAATATTCTACGCGGCAGTCCTGTTACACCGTATCATAGGGCGATTCCGGACCCGCCGGGACGGAGTGTCACAAAACGATTGAACGGCGCGCCGTCGTTTGGATAGTATCGCGGGTGTACCACACCCTGAACCTGAAGAGGCGTCATGTACAAGGACAGGACCGTAGCGGTCGTCATCCCGGCCCTGAACGAGGGGCAGGCCATTGGCGAAGTGATTGATTCGATACCGCCGTTTGTCGACGCGGTCATAGTCATCGACGACGGATCATCCGATGATACCGCGGCTGTCGCACGGGAGAAGGGGGCCGAGGTGATATGCCACGGCCGCAACAGGGGAGTCGGGGCGGCGTTCGATACGGGCCGCCGCCGGGTGCTGGCCCTCCGTTCTGATATCATGGTCAACATGGACGGGGACGGCCAGTTCGATCCGTCCGACATCGTCAAGCTCGTCGGGCCCGTTGCCGACGGGAAGGCCGACTTCGTGACCGCCTCGCGCTTCAAGAACCCCGATCTCTACCCCGATATGAGCAGGACCAAGTTTCTCGGTAACAGGATGATGTCGTGCCTGATCAGCAGGCTGACCGGCCGCCGGTTCCACGACGTCTCGTGCGGGTTCAGGGCCTACTCGAGGGACGCTCTGCTGAGGCTCAACCTGTTCGGCGATTTCACTTACACGCAGGAGGCCTTCCTCGAGTTCGCCTTCAAGGACGTTACGATCCTCGAGGTGCCCGTCGAGGTGAGGGGCCGGCGGGAGCACGGCCGTTCGAGGGTCGCCTCCAACCTCTTCAGGTATGCGTGGCAGACGATGAAGATCATCGTCAGGACGATGCGCGATTACAGGCCGCTGCGGCTTTTCGCGGGCGTTTCGACCGTGCTGCTCGCGGCCGGCCTCGTCCCGGCGGTCTTCCTGGCGGTGCACTACGGCAGGACAGGCACATTCACACCTCACAAGTGGGCGGGATTTATCGCCGGTTTCCTCTTCATCCTCTCGGCGATGAGCTTTATTCTCGGATTCATCCTCGATATGTTCGCGAGGATGAGGTCAAACCAGGAGGAGATCCTGGCTATCCTCAGGAAGAGGGAATGATCATCTCTCACCGCGCACAGCGAGCGCGCTGAATATCCCGGCAAGAGACAGTTCGGCGGCGAGCATTACGAGCCGCAGGAGCAGGGCTGCGATTATCGCCGATTCCCTCGGGACCACGAGCGGCAGGACGAGCATCAGGATGCCCTCCCGGACGCCGAGGCCTCCCGGTGCGAAGATGGCGAGCATCCCGGCGAGCCCGGCGGTGTAGTACGCCCCTGTGATGGTAAGGTAACTCCCTGCCGGGACGGGGCCGAGCGAAAGGAGCAGGATGTAGAGCCCGAGGCCCTGCAGGAGCCCGGGCACTATATAGAGAGCGGTGAGTCCGAGCATCGAGCCGGCGCCGGGGAACTCCTCCGGCAGCTCCCTGCCCGTCAGCCTTAAGACGGTTCCCGCGATCCTGTGCAGGACCGGCGGCGAGAGGAGCGTCAGGGTGACGGCGATCCCGGCCGGTGCCGTCCACTTGAGCCAGGCCGGAAAGATCCCCGGGGCGGAGGCGATGCCGCCGAGCATCAGGATCAGGGCGGCCGAGAGAGCCGTTACGAGTTCCGTGCCGGTCGCCAGTGCGACTCTTTCGGGGGGCTGGGGCCTGTACGCTTCTATTCTGATAAGTGCCAGGCCGAGCTTCCCGGGGATGTATCTGCCGAGGACAGAGAGGAAATAGGCCCTGCCCCCCCTCAAGACGGGGGCGTGCAGTCCGAAAAACGACGCGAGACGGGTCCAGGCGGCGAATCTGGCCAGGTAGCCCGCTGTGATGGCGAGAAATGCGAGCAGCACGGCCCTGAACTCGATAAGGGAGGCGTATCCGGAAAGCTTCCCCGCATTGATCCCGACGAACCAGGCCACAGTGCCCAGTGTCGCCGCGAAGAGAATCCATCTGTAGACCCTGCGCCGGGCGGCCGGCCCTCTTTTCCGCTGATCCCGATTTTCTTCCAATGCCCGCCTTTCGCTGTCTTTTGCCTCAGAAGTTCAGGAATGTCTTCTGCCCGAGCATATATATATAATGCAGGGGCCAGGGCAGCCTCAACAGCAGGGGACGCATCCTGCCCGAGAAGGCCCTCCGGGCCAGCAGTATCATGAAGGCCGAAACGCGGTCGTTCCATCTCGCCGCGAACCTGCCCGATCCATTGACTTTCACGCCGAAGATGCCCGAGAGTTTCTCGCGGCCGGCCGTACCGTACGTATGCCAGATGACGGCCCGCTTCTGGGCCTGCACTGCCAGTACGGGGGGCACCTCTACCGCCAGCGCGGCTCCGGAGGATACGAGACGCTCACCGGCAGCCTCCCCGGCTGTCGACAGGGCCACGGCCATCGAGTGCTTTATCCGCCCCTTCTTCATCTCCGGCAGCCACGCGTCGCCGAAGCTGATGTCCGCGTCTCCGGCGAAGTGGTCCTCGCAGGAGAGGCACCGCCCCATGCAGTCGACGTAGAGGTTCTGGAAGAGGCCGTAGCCGTGACTGAACGGGATCCTCCTGGTTCCGCCGTCTTTCATGAGTACCTCGGTCGCGCCCCTCCAGCTCCCTTTCCTGTACGATAGGCCGGCTATATCGTCCTTTCCGATCCCCTTGATGTCGAGAAAATCGTCTATCAGGCGCCTGTGGGTGGCGTGTCCGCACCACAGCCCGACCTTCAGGACGAGCTCCCCCGCGTGGGGCCGGCCGGTGCGGAGCCACTTTCTTATCCAGGTCCACTGGCAGGGCAGTGCTACGGCGGCGAACCGCCCTTCAGTTTCTCTCACAAGGTCGATTATTCCCGCCGCATGGTTGAAATCGCTGTAGATGCTCGTCCGGCAGCCGAGGATCTCCCCGGGAGTCCTGCAGAGTACCGTTTCGAAATCGAGGCCGTTTTCCCCCGATGATGTTCGGGCGGCGATCACACCGTCTATCTCGCCTCTATCGAGGAGGTCGATCAGGAGGGTCGACACGAGTCCTCCCGAGGCGGCCCCATCACGCACGGAAGCGTCCGCGCTGTACCCCATCCAGGCCTTTCGAAGGGTTTCCTGATATATGTCCTCATACAACCGGCAGGATATTCCCCCGGCGCGGATCCCGGTCCCGGCTTCCTTCAGAAGGGCGGCCGTATATTCCAGCTGGGTGCGGGCCGATTCCCTGACAGCGGGAAGGGAGGCGTCGATCCGGCGGCTGATCTCCTCCCTGTCGGAGAGCGTCTCCAGGACTGCCTCTGCGAGGCTGTCGAGGCTCAGTCGGGGCGTATCGATTACATACCGGCCCAGCCCGAACTCGTCCATGACCTCCCTGTACTTGTGGCTCCATGCCGGTACCACGCATGGAACACCGACGCAGAGGGCGGAGATCATCGCATGGAACCTGCAGGCGACGAAACAGTCGAAGCGCGAGATCACGTCCCTCAGCCCGGCTGCGGAGAGCTCCCTGTCGATAAAAACGGCCCTGTCCCTGTTGCGCATCCGCTCCAGTACGGCCGCGCATATATGGTAATCGTTGTTTCGCGACCGTTTTTTCGTTCCCAGCCAGCTGTGGGCGATAAGGACGGCCCGGCCGCCTGTTTCCTCGATCGAACGGTCGAGGGCGCCGGCCAGCAGCTCCACCGGGTCGATTCCCGCCGCTGTGAGCTTTTCGGCGAGGACCTGGCTCGGTGCCGCCCCGATCAATGGGCCTTTGCCGGCGGGGATATCGAAGGCGGCAGGTCCATCGGCCGGCATGTGATCGCCGAGGATGAAGGCGAGGTCGGCCGCAGGCCTGAAATCTGTTATCCCGGCACTTTCGAGCTGTCCGGCCGTCACGGGCCCGCGGGCGAAGACCATACGGCACCTGTTCAGTATGAAACGGGCCATATTCCTGTTGAAAAGGTTCTCGAGGGGTCCTATGGCCTGCGAAAGCCTTATTACGGGGATGCCGCAGACAATTCCGGGCAGGCTGCAGGCCGCATTATAGAGGAGAGTGGCGAATCTTCCGTCGACGAACGAGATCCCTTCGATATCGAGGATCGCGTCGGAGGAGGTGATGGCGTCCAGCAGGGGCCATTTTCTCAGTGATCCTCCGGGAAGGCGCAGCTTGCGCAGGATCGCGTAACATGCTGCCGCGAAAGGCAGGATGAACACGAGGGCAAGCGGGGGTGCCGCGACGAGCCTTGTATCGGGCGGGAGCGGACGTTTGCAGTCTTCTTTCGGGTAAACGCTTATCACGTCTATGTGCAGCTGTTCCTTGAGCAGGAAGCGAAGGTTGTAAATGGTGCTCTCGAGCATCGCTGAAGCGCCCTTGTTGCCGGAAAATGTCCCTCCGATAACGGCGACCCGCCGAATTCCTGGTTTTTTTATTCTTATAGCCCTTGTTCCCATTCTTCTCCTTGCGAGCCCGCGTATCGTTCCGCAGAGAACCTTATCATCCCCGGACGTTTCGAGTAAACCCTCCGGTAGTGATAAGAATGTGGGCGGCAAGGAACTATCCCCATTTTCGAGGTTGACATTTTTGTTCCAGGTGTGCTACAATACCCTTTGTCGAGTAAGTTAACGGTATCTCCAACTAACACGGCGGAAGGAGGAAATTGAGAGCTCGAGTCAACTTATTACCTTTAAGGTCCCAAACCTTTTAGGAGGTTTAGGAGGTTAACACGATGTTCAAAGGAAAAGTCCTGCTTTTCTCTTTGTTGCTGGTATTCGCAACCTCCCTGTCCGCTGGCGATGTGGATGAGTGCGAGAGTTTGGCTGGAACGAGTTGTGCTCTCAGAGTATCGATTTGTCCGGCTGGCGACTTTGAATTCATCCGAAATGGTTGCGGCGGCGACGCGGATTACATCTGGGTCGAGGTCAAGGACGCGGCTGGCGTAGGCATTGCCGGTATTCCCTGGACGGATTACTGGATGAATGCAATCGACGGTGCTCAGGAGCTCTGCCTCTGCGCGAGCCCCATAGGCGCCGATTCGCTGACCAACTCCGCAGGGCGTACCACGTTCTCCGGACGCATGTCTGGCGGCGGCTGTGTTCTTACAGGCGGCTTGTTTGTAGCGTGCCAGGGTAAGACGTTCATGGATTTAGGTACCTGCTTGGTTCCGATCGAGCTTGACATCATTATCGTCAGTCCGGACATCAATGGCGACTGTGCTGTCAACCTTTCGGATCTCAGTTTCTTCGGGCAGTCGTACAACAAACAGCTGGGGACCGCTGGTTTTGATCCCTGTTGTGATTACAACGACGACGATTGGTGCAACCTGAGTGATTTTTCGTTCATGGGTGAGCATTATCTGCACGAGTGTTTCTAAATTCGTTTGCTGATAATCTGGCAAACCCTTAAGATGTGACATCTTAGGGCTGCATTTTGAAAGGGAGTTGGATTATGAAGAGAGTACTGCTGACAGTTGCTGTAGCTCTCGCGATCCCCTCAATCCTGATGGCTGCTCCGGTAACGTTGGGTGTGTATTTCGACGGAAGTCTTGCGTATACTCCGCCGGGTAATCTTGGCACCACGTTCATCGGCGCTTTGTACATGATTCAGAACGAGTACTACGTGACTGGTGTGGAGTACAGTCTGGTCACCCCTAACGACCTGGACCATACTTCATTCATTATCACGGGATACGCATATCCGCCCAATTACGCGCTCTCGCTGGGCAGTGCCTGGGTTGGACATTCGATTACCTTCTGGCCCCCGCTGACAGGTTATCCCGATGGGTATGATCTCCTGGTCACGTACGAGTGTATAACCCTCACATCGTGTTCGAAGATGAGGGATTATCCAATCTGTGTCGCAGCACATCCGGATACTGGGTATCTGCGTGGTACTTACGCCCCCGACCATGAATTCTTCGACATTATCGGCCTGACTTCGTACTTATGTCCGAATCAGATCGGTACCGAGGAAGAGAGTTGGGGAGCGATCAAGTCCATGTACAAGTAAGGATGAGAAATCGCAAGTCATGGCTGGATGAATCTTCATCCAGCCAGGGTTGCAGGGAAGCGCGGTGGTGAGGAGAGGAGGGAAAACTGCTCGGCACAGCTGATTTTCCTGCTACCCATAACACGGGCTGAATGAACTGATCAAGTTATCTTCAGCAGGAGTGAGACAGAGATGAAGAAAATTCTATTGACAATCGCAGCGATCGCTCTGTTCGCGGCGCCCGTTTCAGCAGCCTCAGTGCTGAGCCTTTGGGCCGACGAAGGCATGAGTGCATGTGAAGTGTACACAGCTGCCCCTTACCAGGCGTTTAACGTCTTTGTGTTCCTTGAGCCTGGAATGGACGGCGCCTTCGCGGTAGAGTACATGCTCGCCGCACCGGCGGGTCATTTCGCGCCCTCGATGGTTATAAATCCGGTCGTTTCGGCCGCCACCATCGGTGTCTGGTTCGGAGAGCCCGGCATCAGCGCTCCGTTCACTACGTGCCAGAGCGAGCTGTTCTGGGTCGTCAACCTGAACATGATGGCTCCGAACGTCGACCCTGGTTTCTACACGCTCGAGCTGAACGTAAACTCGGAATTCATGGGCGTTGCTACATGTGAAGAGCCCATGCGTCCGATGGTCTCCGGCTCCGCTTACAACCACTTCGGTTTCAACGACGGTTGCGTCGTCGGCACCGAGGAGTCGAGCTGGGGAGCTATCAAGAGCATGATGGACTAGCATCTGCTTTTGATTTTGTTTGATTAAAAGAGAAGGGGGGATTCAAGCCTCCCTTCTCTTCTTCTTAATAAGACAACCCTGGGTCACTTGAATTTTTAGCAGCAAAGGGAAAAACAAAATGAAAAAAGCGTTAATCGTAGCGCTGGCGATGTTCGTGGTTTCGGCTCCCGCGACTGCCCAGCAGCTCAGTCTCTGGGCTGACGAGGGCATGAGCGACTGCTCCGTATCGACCACGGCTCCCTACCAGGCCTTCAACGTCTACGTCTTCCTGGAGCCTGGAATAGACGGCGCATTCGCCGTCGAGTATATGCTCACAACGCCGGATGGCCATTTCTCGCCCTCGATGGTCATAAATCCGGTCGTTTCGGCCGCCACCATCGGTGTCTGGTTCGGAGAGCCAGGCATCAGCGCTCCGTTCATTACGTGCCAGGTCAGCACCTTCTGGGTCGTCAACCTGACCATGATGTCTCCAAGCACCGACCCTGGTTTCTACACGCTCGAGCTGAACATAAACTCCGAGTTCCTGGGCGTTGCTACCTGTGAAGAGCCCATGCGTCCGATGATCGACGGCACCTCTTACAACTTCTTTGGTTTCAACGACGCCTGCGTCGTCGGCACCGAGGAGTCGAGCTGGGGCGCGATCAAGAGCATGATGGAATAGTTATCGCACTGCGCTGATCGATTGTCAGGGGAGGCCCTCGCGGGCGTCCCCTTTTTTATTCGAGACCGCCCGTTCCTGCCGCTGCCACTGTTCGTGCGTCCCCTGCTGAAACCTCTTCTGGAAAAATCCGCCGAAACGTGCTATAATCCGGTCCGTAAGAGAGGCACATCAGACTCACATCCCTGAGCATATCATCGAGACATTCATCAAGCCGCTTCCGCGTCAGCGCATGGTTTTTGTCAGGAGGTTTGTCATGAGCAGGATCCTGATCGCAGCGGTCCTGATCTGCGCGTTCGCCGTGCCCGCGCAGGGTCAGTTATTCAGCCTGTGGGCTGATGAAGGAAAAAGCACGTCCGAGTTCTGGACCTCGTCTACCTATCAGGCCTTCACGATCTACGTCTTTCTCGATCCCGGCTCGGACGGCGCCTTTGGCGCGGAGTACAAGATGACCTGCCCGACCGGACATTTCTCGACGGGAAACACCACGGCGCCGTTCATCTCGGCCGCGATTCTAGGCGGCCCGTACGGCGCTCCCGGTGTCAGCGCGGGATTCACCAGCTGTCAGAACGATACGGTCTGGCTCTTCGCGGTCAGCTGCATGGCTCCCAGCCTCGATCCAGGCATCTACACGATCGAAGAGCACGATAACAGCAGCTTCCGCGGGATTGCCACCTGCGAAGAGCCGAACAGGCCGCTTGCCGATGCAAAGACCTACAACAGCTTCTGCTACAACACCAGCGATGGCAGTACCGAGGAAGCGACCTGGGGTGCCATCAAGAAGCAGCACTGAGAAACAGCACTCTGCCAGGCGTGTTATCCCCCTGTACTCCTATCGGAACGGGCGTATCCCCGACGTCCGATTCGTTCAAATCATGATTTTTCATTGGGTATCAGCGGCACGAGTTTGTTATAATCAGTGAAGAGGATATCATCCCCCGGTTTCCCGTCCCAACCCCTGGGAAAAGGAGAGATCACTTGAAAAGAGTTCATGCGTCATCTGCGCAGAGGTGGATTATATATACATCGTTTATAATTGCTGTCGTCATGGCGGCAGGCGCGGCAGTTCCGATGGATGATGCCGTTGCGTCCGGCACGGGGGCGACGGTCCTCCGTTCGGACGGCTCCTCCGTCACGTTCGAGATAACCGTACCACCGCCGCGCATCGAGCTCGGCGCTGACGGTGCGCGTGTAGTCCTTCGCGGATACGGCACATTCTCTCCTCCGGGAGCGCCGGTGCTTCCCGGCAGGACCTTCAATATCGCCGTACCGGCGGACGGCGATCCTTCCGTTTCATGGACCGTGACGGACAGTGAGGACCTGGGCCGTCTTTCCCTCGACCGGGTCATGGCCGAGAGGTTTGTCAGGTACGGGGAGGACGGGATCCCCGTCACCGAGACGTTTCTCCCTGAAGACCCCTGGAACGGCAGGGTGCCGACAGCAGTGGTCACGCCAGCCCGCCCGGCGATGATGGGAAGACAGAGGGTCCTGCCCGTACGGGTGAGTCCGCTCCGGGAGCTGGAAGGTAATTACAGCCTGGCAAGAAAGATCATCGTCACGGTCTCGTTCGGATCCTCCTCCGAAGTCCTGCCGGACCGGTCCGGACCCGGCGCCGGAACGGGGGTATCGGGCGCCTGGAAGAGGATGTACGAGAGGGTACTCGTAAACCCGTCCGACACGGAACGCCTGATATCTCCCATAAAGAGCAGGCCGATCCTGCGCGCGCCCCTGCAGGCCGGGAAATGGCTCAAGATAAAGATACTCGAAACGGGAATCTACTCCGTACGCGCCGACTCCCTGATAGCTTCGGGCCTTTCGCCGTCCCTGTCGAACAACGGGTTCGCGCTGAGGAAGCTCTACTTCGACGAGACCGGTCCGGATCTGGCAAGGGAAGTCGACATCCCTTACCGGGTGCTCAAGGGCTCGGAGTCGGCAACCGATATCTTCGAGGGGGACGACCTGCTCGTCTTCTTCGCCAGGGGAGTCAAGGACGATGTTGATGCGGGGGACACGATGGCCGTTTTCAACAGCTACAACGTCATCTGGCTGTTCGAGGAAGAAGCCGGCGCCGTCATGCCTGGCGGGCCGGGATTCCCTTCGGGAACGGGGCGGCTCCAGCCGAGCTTCGTTCACGCCGAGAAGGTGCGGAAGGATACCTGGTACAACAAATTTGTCAGGGCGGGGATGAAGGACTTCAACTGCGTGGCCGGTCCCGCCAGGGATGAGGTCGCCGTTCCCTTCACCGTTCACGACGCCGCCTCGCTGAGCGTCTTCTCGGCCCACATCAGGATCCTCGGAAATAAAAAGATCAATCCAAGCCAGGACCTCGACTTCTTCATCCGTAATTCCAGCGGCACCTGGCCTATAGGAAGCGGTTTCGTCTCCTCGACAGAGGAGAAGGTTTTCGATTTCGATATGATCCAGGTCAACAGGCTCGTCGAGGGGGCCAATGAGGTCGTAGTGACGAGCAGGGAAGAGACATACGGCTTCCTCGTAAACGACATGGCGGTGAAATACTCCCGGACGATGAACTTGTGGGACGGCTACCTCGATTTCACGGTCAGGCAGGACCTCGAGGACAAGCGGGTCGAGATATCGGGATTCAGCGGGCAGGACGGTTATCTCGTAGAGCTGACCGATCCCGACGCGCCGGTGTTCCACGACATCCCTGCCGATTCGTTCAGGGCCGACGGCGGTTCTTATACGCTTTTCCTGACGGTTTCCACGGCGACCGACAGGCGTTTCGTGGCGCTGGGCCGCGGCGCGGGGAGACACATCAGCAACATATGGATCGATTACGGGGTGAACGGATTGAACGATCTGCGCTCGAGCCCCGGTCCGTACAATACGCTCGTAATAGCGCATTCGGATTTCCTCCCGCCCGTCAGTGACTATCTCGCGCAGTACATATCGTGGAGGGGAGATCAGGGCTACAGGATCCTCAGGGCCGATGTCAGGAAGGTCTACGATGAGTTCAACGGCGGGCTCATCTCGGCCGATGCTATCCGCAGATTCATCAGGTACGGCATGGAGAACTGGGGCGTCGAGTTCGTGATGCTGGTCGGCGACGCGAGCGAGGATCACCGGAGGATCTTCATAGGCGATCCGCCGGAGACCAACGGTTCGCCTCCCGATTATGTGCCGGCCTACACGTACAGCGTCAATGTTATCGGCAGGGACAGGGACGAGGTGGTGGCGTCCGACAGGTACTACACCTTCCTCGACGAGGCGCCGCCTTCCGGTTTCAATTATGCCGCTACTGAAGCTGAGCCGCCCTCCGGCGGTTCCGACCCGCTGTATCTGCCGGCCGCTGCCTACCCTGACGTGATCGTCGGCAGGCTGCCGGTCGGGCGCGAGGTCGAGCTCAGGGCCCTGCTCACGAAGATGTACAGGTTCGAGGAGCCTGCAAGCTCCGATTCGTGGCGAAGGTCGATAGTCCTCTTCTCCGACGACGCATGGTCGGGATACCTGTCGTCTTACGCATACCACGCGATCGAGCACCATTTTGAATACGGCATGGACTCGGTCGCTGTAAAAATTGAAGAGGCTCTCCCCGGCGGCTTCGATATTAACAGGCTCCATCTCTCCAGGTGGACGGATGGGGTCCACGATGACCTGCAGGGAGGCAGCGCGATCCTCAGCGAGGCGACCGACTCGACGCGCAGGTATTTCACGCCGTACCTCAACAGAAAACTCAACGACGGGTGTCTCTTCTTCACCTTCCAGGGGCATGCCTCGAGGTCGAATTTCACGACCGAGGCCGCATTCTCCAACTTCAGCCAGTATCAGGACGTCGACAGCCTCCGCACCGACCGCAACCATATATTCATAGGCCTGGGCTGCCATATCAGCGATTTCGCGCTGATGATGGAATATACACGTTCGGGGCTCGATGGACCGAACGGCGACTGCATCACCGAGCAGCTCCTGTTCAAGTCGAGGTCGGGCGCGGTCGGCGCGTACGCGAGCACTGGATTCGAGTATCTTCTCGAGAACAAGTATTTCTGCACGACGTTACACGAGGTGATATTCCAGAAGCCGCCCACGGATTCGATCCCGCCGGCAAACGAGCAGACAGGGGCGAGATGGATCCTCGGCGAGGCCTTGACCGCCGGCGAGATCGAGCATCTCGGTACCGCATCCTATGCTTACGGGCAGATCTACAGGTACCTGCTCCTCGGCGACCCTATGCTCCGGGTCGAGCCCGGGCCGCCGATGATGACCCTGTCGGCCGACTGGGGAGAGGGGTTTCAGGAGCTCCCCGACAATACGCTGCGCTCCCGGAACAGGACTAATACGTGCAGTCTCATGTTCAGCGCGAGCGATGTCGTTGCGCTCGGAAATATCGAGTTCCTGGTTGACGGCGAGGACAGGACGGACGCCCTGACGATCACCCCCACGGTGGACGAGGGCCTCGACTTCGCGAGGGGTTACGAGGCGAGGGTGGACTATGTGGTCAGCCTCGAGGAGGAGCTGCTCGTATTCAGGATATATTCTCCCGGCGGCATGGAAACAGGCGTAAAAGAGCTCCACGCCACTGTTTCGATGAGGCTGTACAACGGATCGATGGAGATACCGCCCGGCGGAGATTCCCCTGCCGAAGGCGAGTTTCTCCTCGAGATGCAGTTCCCCGTATGGCTCGATGCTGCGCCGCAGATCATGCTCGACGGCCCCGAGCTCGAAGACGCTCTGGTGCAGGTGCCCGATCCGCAGGATTCGACGGGCTGGGAGGCGAGGTTCACCCGGACCCTGGCGGCGGGCGATCATGTCCTGACCGTCGCTGTCGGGGAATACGAGACCGATTATCCCTTTACGGTGGGAGGAAGCGGTCTTGTCATGGATGCCTTCAACTTCCCCAACCCGTTCGACGACGGCACGAACATCTGCTACTCGCTCAATATCGATGCTGACGCCGGGATCATCAGGATATACAACGTCAGCGGCATCCTGATCAGGGAGATCGTGATCCCGCGAAACCTGCTCGGCGCCGCACCGCCGGGCGCCCCCAACGCCGTCTGGTGGGACGGCAGGGACATGGCCGGCGACAGGGTCGCGAACGGGACGTATATCTACATGATCGATGTGGAGAAGGACGGCGGTACCGTAAGCTACACGGGCAAGGCCGTTCGCCTCGAGTAGAGAAAAATCCCTTTACCATTCCTCCTGCTCTTCCGTAAAATGGTTTCATCCGGTCGATGTCATTAACACGGAGGACGTTTTGGAAGAACGGCTCAACCTATTGAAAAACAGCAGGGAGAGAGTGATCGTCGGTATTGAGACCGGCAGCGTGCCGGGCAGGATAGGCGCCGTCATAGTGGAAGTGAGCGGAAGCGGGGCGGATACAGTCCTCGACCTCCATTCCTTCCAGAGCGTTGAACTGCCCCCGGATCTCGTTGCCGCGCTGGAAGCTGTCGCCGGAGAGAAGAAGATAGACAGCCAGGAGCAGGCGGACGTCAATTTTCTCATCCTGCACCATCTCAACACACTCTTTTTCGATCTCCTCGTGGAGGCGGAAGTCGATGCCGGCGAGGTCGACCTTATCGGGCTCAAGGGCATGGAGATCGGCGGGATGGAGTTTCCCGACGACCCCGGGGCTCTCAGCGAATTGACTGGCTGCGTCGTTGCGGCCTGCTTCAGGATCGGTCCCGAAAGGGGCCAGGGCAGCTGGCTCCCCGTGAAGGAAGCTATCCTCAAGGGCATGGTCGAGGCGATGGTGGAGAAGTACGATCTCGACGAGGAGGCCAGGGAGGCCGTTGCGGTCGCGCTGCTGGCCAACGAGTCGGTCCATCACGAGGCCCTCATGTCGAAATGCTCCGATGAGGACGGTTCCGGCCCTGATAAAACCCAGCGGCGCACCATTACAGTGCAGCGGGGGAGCGACGGGGAACCGGCCCTCCATGGAGAGTTCTATTTCCCGGCGGACTGAGTTTCCCGGCGGATTGAAGAGTGTGTCCTCGCCACTGCGGGAGATTGTCCCGGGCATCCGGCGGGATCGATACCTATGAAAACAATCTTTCGATATATTCCCTCCTTTCGATCGTCTGCGGCACTGGCGGCCGTGCTCGCGGCGTCACTGGTCATGGTCTTCTCCTGCGCCGCACCGGACAGGGGCGCATATCCGCCCGTAGAGACCCTGCCGGAAAAGAGGATAGATCTGCCCGGCGGGGACGATGAACCGGTGGTCCGCGTGCTGGTGCTCGAGACGGAGGGCCGCATCAGGATCGATATTCCCGGCGGCCAGGTAGCCGCGAAATCGGAGGATGGACGGACGATCGGCAGGTTCGAGGTGAACGGGACCGTCGCCGTATCGAAGACGAGAAATGGCCTGAAGCTGAAGCAGAGGAACAGGCCCGTCCACGAGGCGCCGATCATGGAGATACGGCCGTCGGGGGACGCAGGGTTCACGATCGATGATACGCCGTACAGGGGAGGGCTGCTTCTGCGCCGCGTCGGCGGAAAGACGATCCTCGCGATCAACATCATCGAGATCGATGACTACCTCAAGGGCGTTCTGCCCGCCGAGATAGGATACCTCAAGGAAGGGCAGTACGAGGCGTACAAAGTACAGGCGATCGCCTCACGCTCCTACTCGCTGAGCAAGCTCGAGGAGAAGAAGAACGAACCCTACGACATGAGGGCCACGATCATGGACCAGGTCTACCGCGGTATCAAGGGTGAGAACAGGGTCGCCTCCGAGGCTGTGGACAGGACGAGAGGAATCGTCGGCGTCTGGGATGGACAGCCGATAAGGGCATATTACTCCGCCTGCTGCGGTGGGCATACATCCGATATCCGTGTCGGGTGGCCGTGGAAGGCCTATTATCCCTACCTTTACGGGCGCAGGGACGCGCCGGGAGAGGGCGGGAAGTCGTACTGCCGGGAATCGAGGCACTTCAGGTGGGAAGTCGTCTGGAGCGGCAGCGATCTCTCGAGGATCACCGGCAAGACCCTGCCGGCCGAGCTCGGCGGCAGGGTGGCTCCGTTCAACGTCATCCGCGATATAAGGGTGACCGGGTACTCCTCGAGCGGCAGGGCCAGGGCGATTGAGATCGTAACCGATAAAGGCACTCACAGGGTCGAGGGCGACCGTATCCGGTGGGTGCTGAGGCCCGAATTGTCCAGGGGGCCGATCCTGAGGTCCACACTCTTCAAGATGGAGGTCAGCAGGAGCGGAGGACGGGTAAAGCAGGTCCGCCTCAAGGGCGGAGGGAACGGCCACGGTGTCGGCATGTGCCAGTCGGGAGCCATCGGGATGGCGTCCGAGGGATACAGCGCCGAGAGGATCCTCGCCCACTATTACCCTGAAGCCGCGCTGGTCAAGATCTACTGAAGGAATGCCCCATGTCCAGCGATATCAGCAATATACAACGATTGCTCTCTCCGTTTCTCGTGACGGGACTGGCCGGTACTGAATTGACACCGGGTGAGCGTGAGATTCTTTCCGAAACCCCCCCTGCCGGAGTGATCCTCTTCCACCGTAACGTCGAGAGTGCCGGGCAGCTCGGCCGGCTCACAGGCGAGGTCAGAAGGATCGTCGAAGCGGCCTCGGGGATGCCGCCGCTGATAATGGCCGATCACGAGGGCGGGAGGATCTCTGTGCTTGCCGGAGCGATAGGGGTGCCTCCATCCCAGATGGCCGCCTGGAGACCGCGTTCCGAGGAGATCCTGGCGGGGATCGCAGCGACAACGTCGCGGCTGATGAGGATCTGCGGCATCAATCTTTCGCTCTCGCCGGTCGCCGACGTCAACTCTGAGCCCCTCAATCCGGTCATAGGCACGAGGTCTTTCGGGGAAGACCCCGAGGAAGTCTCCACTGCGGTGAGGATCGCCGTGAGGGCTATAGCCGGAGAGGGGATGCTGAGTTGTCTGAAGCATTTCCCGGGGCACGGCGCCGCCGCTCTCGACTCGCATCTGACCCTTCCGGTGATCGGCAGGACGATCGAGCAGCTCCGGGAGGAAGAGCTGCCGCCGTTCGAGGCCGGCATCGAGGCTGGAGCCGATACGGTGATGACAGCTCATATCGCGCTGACCGAAGGCGATCCCCCCGCGTCGCTCGATCGCACGATCGTCACCGGGCTTCTCAGGGAGAAACTGGGATTCGACGGCGTGATCATTACCGACGCGCTGGAGATGGCCGGTGTTCTGCCCGACGGGATAGCGATGAAGTCGATCGATTCCGCATCGGAGGAGAACAAGGCAGCAGATGCCGTACCGGCCGCCATCATCGTGAGGGCTCTCGAGGCGGGAAACGATCTGCTCCTGATGTCGAGGACGCTGGAGGAGGTAAATGCCGAACTGGCTCTTCATGCCGCTTCTCTGAGGGATGAGATCTCGACAGCCGCCCTGGCGGGACGGATGGAGAGATCCGCGGCGAGGATTGTTTCACTGAGAGGCAGAGTGAGCACGGCTTTTGAAGGAGATCCTTCCATTGGCGAGCTGCAGACTTTCCTGGACAGGGGAGGGGATGCATATGTCAACGAAGCGCAATTGATGAGAAGCGTGTTTTCTGCCGCCGGGAGCAACACTCCTGGAGTTGACGGAAAACGCCCCGGCGAGCTGGTTCTGCCCGTTTTCCTCGGCGCAAAGCCGGATTTTGACAGCTGTGTCGTGAGGCGATTCATATTCAGAGTGCTCAAGGGGATCGACGAGGCCGGACCGTACATCGATCCGGATGAGCTCAGTCCGGTGAGGACGGGAGACGGTCTGGAGACAGGATTGTACCTCTTCGAACCGGTCAGGCGGCCGGCGGCGAGGCGGGCCCTCTTTCTGCTCTGCCGGAAACCGCCGCCGGAAGATCTCATCCGTACCGTCGCTGCCGGGTACGATTCCCTGGTCGTTGCGGGGAGGCCGTGGGACACTGCCCTGCTCCCGCCGAACGGCTCCGTGATCGTGACTTACGGGATCTATGATGCGGCGGCCGACCGGCTGGCGGGAATGATCCAGGGACGCGTATAGAGGGCGCCGGGGGTGTCCTGAGACAATAAAAATTGGATTGACTTGGTTCTGGAGACCTGTTATAAATAGAGCACTGACGGCGGAGGCCGCTTTTTTTCTTTTAATATCACTCGAGCAGCGGTTCTCCTGGCAGGTCAGTTTAAAGGATCATTGCGGGGTCGTAGTTCAGTTTGGTTAGAACGCCGGCCTGTCACGCCGGAGGTCGCGAGTTCGAGTCTCGTCGGCCCCGTTTTTTTACGGAGAGCCCTTCCGTACCGATGCGGAAGAGGCCACGGTCCAGACAGTCAAAGGGCGGGATATCGATCCCGCCCTTTCTGTATTTATATACGGCCCGAAGGCCTGCAAGAGACCCGTGTCTCTAGTAACCGCCGCCGCCGCCGCCACCGCCGCGACGGTCCTCGCGGGGCTTGGCCTCGCTGACCTTGAGGGGGCGTCCGTCAATATCCTTGCCGTTCATCTCGGCGATAGCCTTGTCGGCCTCCTCGTCGCTCTCCATCTCGACAAAGCCGAAGCCTCTCGAGCGCTCGGTGATCCTGTCCTTGATGACACGGGCGTCCTTGACGGCGCCGTAGGGGGCGAACATTTCGGTAAGCTCGCTGTCGGTCGTTGAGAAGGGAAGGTTCCCCACGTAGATATTCTTGGCCATTTTCTTTCGGGTCCTTTCGAATCTAAAACAATACTAAACGGTCGATCGCTGCCGCGGTTGCGGCAGGTGATTACTGTCGGCTTCGGGAACCACCCCTTTTCATCTGCGGCTTGTCGTAGTTCAAGACCGGCAGTCATGCGCGCGCGCTGTTACGGCATGCTTCCCCGGCTCAAGGCAGTCACCGATTCAGATTAGTCCTGGGATTGATGAGGCAGGAATCAGAACTGTATCGAATGGCTCCTGGACTGGGTCGATCTTGGAACGTGAGAGTAACCCTTAGACAATCTCCTTGTTCATACGAAGTACTGGTAAGAATATACACCATCCTGTCAAGCCGTTTCCAGAAAAAACTTGCCTTTTCGGGCAGGGGCCGTCCCGGCCGGGGCGCCATGGCCTGTTTACGGTTGCCCGCGCATGGCGCTGCTGATATCCTCAGGCGGTAAATTGATATCAGACATCCATGTCACCCTGGAGGTATCCGGTGAACGGAAAAACGATGACCGCTGTCGCCGCAGCCCTTCTGCTGGCGGCTGTTGTCCCAGCGGCGCCCGATGCGTGCACCACGATAATGGTCGGCAGGAAGGCCTCGGTCGACGGTTCCGTGACCACTTCCCATACTTGCGACAGCAGGATAGACAGGACGTGGTTCGATCTCGTTCCACCCGGAAAGCATCGCGGGGGATCTGCGTGCGGCGTATATTCGGGCCTGCGATTCATGAGATTCCCCGGGGATACGGCCGGTGTAAGGCTTGCCGTAGAGATCCCGCAGATCGAACGCACACACGGGTATATCAACACGTCCTATCCATGTATGAACGACCGCCAGCTCGCCGTCGGCGAATCTACCTTCGGCGGGCGGAAAGAGCTGAGGAACAAGTCGGCCGGGTTCTCGTGCGAGGAATTGTGCCGGATCGCTCTCGAGAGGGCGGTGACCTGCAGGGAGGCGATCACGGTCATCGGCGAGCTTGTCGCCGAGTACGGGTACAATGACGGCGGCGAATGTCTCACCTTCGCCGACACTCAGGAAGCATGGGAGCTCGAGATACTGGGCTGCGGCGAGGACTGCGTCGGTGCGGTCTGGGTCGCCCGGCGGATTCCGGACGACCACGTCGGAGTCAACGCCAACGCAGCGAGGATCCTCGAGATAGACCTCGACGACACCGATCATTTCATGGCCTCGGAGAATATCTTCGACGTGGCGATCGAGAGAGGTTACTGGGATCCCGACTCGGGCGAGCCCTTCAGGTTCGCCTACGCCTACAATCCCGGCGGCCGTAAAAGCATGGCGGCGAGGCGGCGCGAGTGGAGGGTCTTCGATCTCCTCGCCCCATCGCTCGAGCTCGATCCGAACGACAAGGATTATCCCTTCTCGATAAAGCCCGACACGCTCGTCACTATCGCCAGGCTGATGGAAATATTCCGCGACACCTTCGAGGGCACCGAGTACGACATGACGAAGTTCATGTATGTCGAGACGGAGCCGGGCAGCTTCGAAAAGAGCCCGTACGCCAATCCGTTCATGCATTACGACATGATGCCGCTCTTCAAGGTCAACGGCGGCTGGAACAGGATGGGAGAGCGGTGCATCGCGAGGTACTACTGCACCTACATAACGATCACGCAGTCGCGTTCCTCGCTGCCCGATCCGGTCGGGGGGCTCGTCTGGTTCGGCTGGGACAACCCTGCCATGACGGCGTTTGTGCCGGTATACTGTGGGATCACCGACATCCCCGACTCGTGGAAGGTCTGCGGGCGCCCGGCGTTCGACCGCGACTGCGCGTGGTGGGCGTTCAACCGCGTCTCCGACCTCTCCGCGCAGAAATGGGGGCAGATGAGGGTAGAGGTCGACTCGGTCCGGACGGCCTTCGAGGAGGAGGCTTTCGCCAGGCAGGCCGAGGTCGAGCGAAAAGCCGCCGAATTGTACTCGAAGAGTTCCAGGAAGGCGGCGAAATACCTCACCGGCTACACGGGAGAGTTCGCCGACCGGGCTACGAAGGCCTACTGGGACCTGGGCGATCATCTCTGGTGGAAGTACACGGGGAAGTTCTAGTTGCATGAACGGGCCGGTTCGCCGCATCATGGCGGTGATGCGGGTTGCGCGTGCGGTGCCGGGATGGAGAGCATGACAGATAACAGAGACGTAACAGTAAAGGGAGAGTGACCATGGCCGATGCATCCATCATCGAGGAGAAGCGCTGGTTCCGGTGGCTGATCCTTCTGATCATCAGCATGCTGATGTTCGGTTCGTACTACGTCTATGACGCTATGAGCCCGATCAACGACTACATCCAGAACGAGATGAAGATCGACAACACGAAGTTCGGGCTGCTGGCCACATTTTATTCGCTGCCGAACCTCCTGTTCCTTGTCGTGGTGGCCGGGTTCATCCTCGACAGGATAGGAGTGAAAAAGGCGGGGACCCTGTATGCCTTTCTCATCCTGTTCGGTTCTCTGGTGACGACTATCGGGGCGGGCAGATCGTTTGCCCTTATGCTCGTCGGCCGCGCCATCTTCGGCATCGGGTCGGAGGCCGCGATCCTCGTGACGAACAAGGTGCTGGCGAGGTGGTTCAAGGGCAGGGAGCTCGGTTTAGCCTTCGGCCTCAATATAACGGTGATGCGGCTCGGCTCGATACTAGCGCTGAACAGCGCGGCGCAGATAGCCGATACGTTCGGGTCGTGGCGATATGCGCTATGGGCCGGCACGGCTGTGACACTTGTCTCGTTCCTCCTTTTCCTCGTATACCTGATGATCGACCGGAACGTCGATTCCGCGATCGAGGGAGGCGTCGAGGAGAAGATCACGATCGGTGATATCAGGAAGCTCGGTTCGGCCTTCTGGCTCATCTCCTTCCTCTGCGTGACCTTCTACTCGGCGGTATTTCCCTTTACCGTTCACGCGCCGAGGTTCCTTCAGAAGAAGTTCGGTCTGAGCCCGGCGGCGGGAGGGCAGTACACCTCGTATATAATGGCGGC
This sequence comes from uncultured bacterium, assembly GCA_965371515.1. GTDB lineage: Bacteria > Krumholzibacteriota > Krumholzibacteriia > Krumholzibacteriales > Krumholzibacteriaceae > JAUWCL01. Next base: position 72,274 of record CBDUYR010000003.1, read on the forward strand.
CTCGATGGTATTCACGCCGATCCTGGGGCTGATGGTGGACAAGTTCGGCCGAAGGGGGAGGATGATGATCGCCGGTTCGCTTCTGATCATACCGGCACATCTGCTGCTCGGATTGACACGCGTACACCCCGCCGTCGGCTTCATACTGCTCGGGTGCGCCTTCTCGCTCGTACCGGCGGCGCTCTGGCCCGCCGTGCCGCTGCTGGTAAGGGAGAAGTTCCTCGGGACTGCATACGGGATCATCGGCTGGGTGCAGAATATCGGCCTGACGATATTCCCCTTTCTCGCCGGCTATATCGTCGACCAGCAGGGCGACAACGTCGTTCAGGGATACACGAACATGGAATGGATGTTCGCCTCGCTCAGCATAGCCGGGCTGGTCTTTGCGATCATGTTGCTCGTCGTCGACAAAAGGCACGGCACGGGCCTCGAGCTGCCGACGAGCGTAGCCCAGGCGCAGGCCGACGATGCGATGGAGAAGTAGCTGCGGGCGGATACCCCCGCGATGCTATGAGTGGAAAACATGGAGAAAGCGGAGAGCCGCCGGGGCCCTCCGCTTTCTGTTATTCAATCATCAGGAGTGGTTCTTATGGGAATGATCGTTCTACATCTCCCTCCATGACAGAACGAGAGCGGGCATAGCGCTGTTCAGCGCCCTGGAGAGCGCCTCGCTGCTGTAGAGGACCGTTGCGTCACCCGAGGCGAAGCTGAAATCGGTCTTCCCGCGCACGATCAGGCTGCCGAGCAGCCATGGAGAACCGGTGAAGTGCAGGTCTCCCTCCACATATATCAGTCCCTTGTAGACGAAGCTACCGGAGGCATGCAGGTCGCCTGTTACGTAAAGCAGCCCTTCCCCTGTCAGGTTGCTGTTGATCGTCGCATCCCCGATTATATAGGTTACCCCGTTCAGAGGATCCACGATGCTGGTGTTATCTGCCTTGCCGAGCATCTTCTGGACATCCTTGACGGGCAATCCGAGCACCTCGTTGATCGAGTAGAAGGGGTTCGTTGCCGCATTGTCTATCGGTACCGGGTCACCCTTAATAACCACGCTTCCCTGCGTCTGGACCTGGCTGCCCGTCGACGTCACGCCGGAAAGATTTCCGCTGGCGAGGTGGAACCCGTCGCAGGTGGTCCACTTGCCCGTCGACGTGCCGACAGGTGTATCGTAGGCGTGGTTATGACCGCAGAAACAGGTGCTACCTGTGATCTTGATGTCCTTGTCGACGTAGAGGGCCCCGAGGGTCCGCACCGTCACGGTCTTCTTCGTGACCTCCGCCTGTACGACACTCGTCCCTTCCGCGGATCGTCCAGTGACCGTCACTATCTCTATCGGATACCCGGTTGTGAAGTTCTCGGGAGGTACCGATAACTTATCGTACAGGACGATCTCGTTCGAGTCGCGGATGCCGTCGCTGTTACGATCCTCCCATTTGTGCCGGATCGTGATCACTCCGTCGGTTCCGCCAGTGACGCTGTAATCCAGGTGGGGCTTCGTGAGATCCTGCAGGGTGCCGGTCGTGACGACCGAGCCACCCCCCGCCGGCGCGGAGGCCGGACTCGTCAGGTAAATTCTCGCCGTCCAGTTCTGATCGTACGGTTCGCTGTCGGCTATCGCCGCATTCCCCGTCCATCCGCCTACCGTGACATTCGTCGGATCGGGCAAAGAAAGCCTGTGGATCGCTTCGTTCAATCCGGCCTCAGCCACGAAGAACGACTGCATGGTTCTGCGCTGATTGCCCGAGATCTTCAGATCCATCGATGAGACCATGGCGAGGGTAGCTCCCATGATCGATATCGCAAACAGGACGAGGAGCGTCATGACGAGGACGCTTCCCTCTTGCCCGAGTCTTATGCATAATGCCTTTTTCATGGGGCACCACTCCTTATGCATTTAACCCTGCTACAAGCCTTATTTCCCACGCTCAAAGACATCTGTTTGCAAGAAACATTCCGAATAACATACTGATAAAGTCAGTTATTTTCACCAAATCTGCTAAAATGATGCGGGATGTTCCATATTGCTGCACTTGATATCCAGTAATGGCGGAATATGCCTTCATAAAAAATGCCGGGTATAGTGAATGAGGGCCGATCAGTAAAAGACTGTTTACGGATGGGGTCAGTCCTTTACGTATATAAGGATCTTCTGAGTACGGAAACCTGGCGTATATAGGGCTTTTTGCCTATGGGCTGGGCTTTATAAGAGTGTTCTGTCGACGGCAGACTGGTGGATACTCCCGCGATACGGGCGGAGAAATAACAGGAAAGCGGAGAGCCGGGGGGCCCTCCGCTTTCCTGTTATTCAGTAGTCAGGAGCGGTTCTGAAGGGAACGATCGTTCTACTTCTCCCTCCATGACAGGACGAGAGCGGGCATCGAGCTGTTCAGCGCCCTGGAGAGCGCCTCGCTGCTGTAGAGGACCGCGGCGTTACCCGCACTGAAGTTGAAATCACTCGTCCCGCGGACGACCAGGCTGCCGAGCAGCCATGGATTACCGGTGATGTGTACGTCTCCCTCCACATATATCAGTCCCTTGAAGGTGAAGTCACCGGCGGCATACAGGTCGCCTGTTATGTAAATCAGTCCTTCTCCGGTCACGTTGCTGTTGATCGTCGCATCCCCGATTATATATGTTATCCCGTTCAGAGGATTTACAATGCTGTTGTTATCGGCCTTGCTGAGAATCCTCTGCACATCCTTGACGGACAATCCGAGCACCTCGCCGAGCGCGTAGAAGGGGTTTGTCGATGCGTTATCGATCGGTATGGGATCGCCCCTCACGTCTGAGCTGCCCTGGACGGTGACCACGTCGCCCGTCGACGTCACGCCGGGCAGATGTCCGCTCGTGTTGTGGAATGTGCCGCAGTTGCTAAACGTACCTGTTCTCGTGCCGACAGGCGTATCGTAGCCGTGGTCATTGCCGCAGAAACAGCTGTTACCTGTGAGCTTGACGGCCTTGTCGACGTAGAGGGCCCCGAGGGTCCGCACCGTCACGGTCTTCTTTGTGATCTCCGCCTCGACCACACTCTGCCCGTCCGCGGATCGTCCAGTGACCGTTACCACCTCTACCGGATACCCGTTCGTGAAGTTCTCGGGAGGCACCGCGAGCTTGTCGTACCGGACGATCTCGTTCGAGTCGCGGATGCCGTCGCCGTTACGATCCTCCCATTTGTGCCGGATCGTGATCACTCCGTCGGTTCCGCTCGGAACACTGTAATCCAGATGTGGCTGCGTGAGATCCTGCAGGGTGCCGGTCGTGACTATCGAGCCACCACCCGCCGGCGCGGAGGCCGGGCTGGTCAGGTATATCCTCGCCGTCCAGTTCGGATCGTACGGTTCCGTGTCGGCTATCGCCGCATTCCCCGTCCATCCGCCTACCGTGACATTCGTCGGATCGGGCAAAGAGAGTCTGTGAATCGCTTCGTTCAATCCGGCTTCGGCCACGAAGAAGGACTGCGTGGTCTTACGCTGGTTACCCGAGATCTTCAGATCCATAGAGGAGACCATGGCGAGCGTACCCCCCATGACCGAGATCGCGAACAGTACGAGGAGCGTCATTACGAGAACGCTTCCCTCTTGTCCGAGCCTTATACACAGTACTTTCTTCATCTTTCACCGCTCCTTGTGCAATCGACCCTGCTTCAAGCCGTGTTGCCCACGCACAACGAGATGTTGAGCAGAAAATGTACCAAACAGCAGATTGGAAAAGTGGAATATTCCCACCTGATTCTCACGAGGCAGGCGAAGCGATGCTTAAGATTCCTCACCGTTACAAACAATATCCGATTGTGACGAAAAGTGCTTTCGAGAATAATTTTGATTTTGTTGCGGACGATAAAAGGTCAGTAAATGCCTGTTTACGCAAGGAGTCAGTATTTTACGTCATAAGGAATCCATGGCATGGGCAATCTGACCGATATGTTGCTCTTTGCTTCTGGGTAGATACCCCCACGAAAATTACCCGGCTGTGATCCTCAGCAGATCCTCTTCGAGGGTGCCCTCGGGTGTCTCCTCGATCCTTCCCAGTTCCTTCCCGTCGCGGTAAAAGATGAACGTGGCGACCCTCTCGACGCCGTAGTACTTCTTCACGGCGTTCGACCAGTCGAGCAGCTTCTGGTCTATGCCCATCTTCACGGTGAACCTCGAACTTCCGACGGCCATCATCTCGATGTCGTCGACGGGGTATCCGATCTGCTCCAGGATCTTCCAGAGACGCGGGACCTCGCGGCGCGAGTCGCCGCACCACGTCCCGAAGACGATCTTGATGTCGACGTCGAACATGCCGTCCTCGAGTGCGGCTACGGTCTCCCCGTCCGGTTCGTACTCGAAATAGTCCCTGTCCCAGTCAGTGAGATGGGTGGTTATGCTCTCCCTGGTGACGTTCCCGAAGAGGACCGTTCCGCGGTCCTCGATCTCGACCGTTGTTGCTTCCATCTCTCCGGGCTCCACGGTCTCGCCGTCTTCCGGCGGGTACGTCGAGTTCCACCACTCCGGCTCTTCCTTGAGATACTTGTCGAACCAGGAGATGATCGCGTCGTTCCAGATCTTCCTCTTCTTGTAGTCGATGATGAAATGATGCTGTTCCGCGAAGCGCAGGTACTCGACCTCCCTGCCGAGGATCTTCAGGGCTGTGTACATCTGTTCGCTTTCGCCGGGCGGGACGTTCGTGTCGGAGCCTCCGTGCAGGAGCAGGAGGGGAGTGACGACCCTGTCCGCGTGGAAGAGCGGGCTCTGATCGACGTATAACTCCGGGTTATTCCATGGGTAGCTCTCGGCCGCGGCGACGGCGTTGTAGGAGTATCCCCAGTATCCCTCGCCCCAGTAGCTGGGGATCATGCTGATACCGGCGTGCGAGACGGCGGCGGCATAGATGTCGGTCTTCGTGACGAGCAGCTGCGTCATGAATCCGCCGAACGAGGCGCCGATGCAGCCGACGCTCCCCGGATCGACGAACGGGTGGGCCTCGAGGAACTTCTTTGTTCCCTCGATGATCTCGTCGGCGACGATGGTCCCCCACTCGTTGACGTGCCTGGCCGACCACTCCTGCCCGAATCCGGTCGCCCCGCTGGGCTGAAGTACGTAGACGACGTATCCCATCGCCGCCCAGAGGTTCTTCGGATACCTGCCGCCGAACGTCCTGTCGACAGGGGCGGTACCGCCGTAGTAATAGACAATGCACGGATATGTCTTGCCCGCGTCGAAACCGGGAGGATAGTGGACGCGCCCGACTATCTCACGGCCCGCGGTCGATTCGAAATGCCAGGGCTCGACCTTACCGAGCTTCACGTGCCTGAACAGCTCCGCCCCCGGTTCGTCGATCGTCCTGACCTTCGGCTTCGATGATTTCAGCTCGACCGAGTAGATGCGCTGCGGGTGTGTGGCGCTGGAGCCGGTGAATACGCCGACCGACTTCGTCTCGGCGAGATCACCTGACCTGATGACGTCGACGCCGAGATCGAGCGTGCTGAATTTTCCTTTCTTCGGATCGTACCTGAAGAGCTTCACGTACTCGGTTTCCTCGGCGACGATGTAGATCTTCCCGTCGAACTTTGCCCAGATCGCTCTTTTCACCGCGGGGTCGAAGTCCTTCGTGATCGGCTCGGCCTGTTTCGTATCCGGGTCGAATATATAGATCTGCTTGTCGTAATCGTTGGGGATGACGCCTTCGGGTACGTCCGTGCCGCTCTCCCCGAATGTGGAGGGTCCGCCGGTGACGAGTATCTTCCCGCCGTCGGGCGACCACTGGACCGATTCGAGCCAGTGCCCCTCGAAGAGCTGCTCGACGCTCTGGTCGCGAAGGTCCATCAGCACGATCTCGGAGGTCTCGAAGGGCCTCTCGGCGAGATCCTCCCAGCTGCGCCCGATCAGCACGCGGTCGCCGTCGGGATGGATATCGTATACATACGAACTGTATTTGCCGGCGGCGAGTTGTCTCGAGACTCCGCCCGGTATCGACATTATGTGGAGGGAGGACTTTGTCCTGCCGCTGGACGTCCTGTCATATATCCCGAGGTGCCTCTTGACGCCTTTTTTGTCATCTTCGGGTTTCTCCGTCATCGAGTAGATGATCAAGTCGCCGGCCGGACTCCAGTCGTACCCGCCGAAATCCTTCCCGAGGTCCTCGATCAGGGTCTCTGTAGATCCGGTTTCCATGTCGAGTGCCCTGAACCGGCCCCCCGAGATGTAGGATATCTTCCTGCTGCCGGGGATCCACTGAGTGCTCCCGATCTGCGTATCCATGATCCTGTTGACGAGATCGCCTCCGGGGAGGCTTCTGATCTCGATCCATCTCTCCCGCCTGCCGTCAGGCGGGACGAAACGGCTGATATTAATGATCACGAGGCTTCCGTCGGGCGAGACGTCGACGCCGCGCGCGCCGGGTGCGTCCATGATCTGCGACAGCGTCATCCCGGTAGTCGGGTCGAGCGAAACGACCGGTATCTCCTCGAAATCCTCGCCCGCCGCCAGTTTCGCGTCGAAGTTCCAGTCCCTGGCGGTGTCGGCCGGCATATAGACGGCTTTTGCAAGGATGAGGTGTTTTCCCTTCTCGAGCTTTGCGTTTCCGTTCTTTTCGCTGCCGCCGCCACTGGCGTCTTTTATCACCGATCTGCCGTCGATGAAGATCTCGAACGGATCGCTCGAGCTCGCCTCGAGATCGACCTCCATCCATCTCGGCACTTCGATCCAGGCGGCCAGCCAGACTATGCCGGGAGCGGAACCCTCATGAGAGAGCGAAACGCCGCCGGTGTCTGTGGAAGCGAAGCTCCAGGCGGCCTCACCGAAGCCGGGGATACCTTCGACGCCGCCCTCTGCGGGGATCAGGCCGGCAGTATCGAGATGGTCGTAGCCGAGCAGCCAGGACGCGTCGAATTTCTTCTTCGATTCATCGTGAAAGGCCGGAAGGGGAACGGGGACCGGGCCGAGAACGAGCCAGTCCAGAATCCTCGTGAATCTTTCTTCGGCCGGATCCGCCGACGCAGTCAAAGACGGAGCGATCACAGCCAGCGCGATAATGGATATTGCCAGGAGTCTTCTCGTGAAGGAGGACATGTGGGCCCTTTCTGTTTAAGAGGCAGCCATCCCGCCGGCGGCGGGACTGGCGTCCGTGAAATTCGTAATGGCGGCCGACCATCGCCGCGGTCACAGGATAATACAGGCCCGGCGGGTCGTTTTCAAGTGTGAGATGGTTGTAGAGCGGCCGGAAAATCGTTAAAGCGTACTTGTCCGGCAGGCCCGATGTAGATATATTCTCCGGGTTACGTCAATCCTGGAAAGGAGCCCCGGATGTCATTCAGAAGGATCGCGCTGATACTGATCCCGGTCGCCCTGCTCGCCGGATGCGGCGGCGGAGAAGTCGAGACCGGCAAGACCAACACCTGGATGTCCTTTGAAAATGGGATGGAGCTCGCCCGCAGCCTGGACAGACCGGTTGTGATCGATTTCTATACGTCGTGGTGCCGGTGGTGCAAGGTGATGGACAAGGAAACCTTCAGGAACGAGACGGTGGCCTCATACCTGAACGAGCACTTTATTTCTATCAGGCTCAACGCGGAGAAGAAGACCGGCAGGCTCGAGTACGGGGGGCGGAACTACACGCCGGCCGGCCTCGCCAGGGCATTCAAGGTCAGAGGATATCCTTCGATCGCCTATCTGGACGGAAACGGGAAGTTGATCTTCGTCGATGCGGGGTTCAAGAAACCCGACCAGTTCATGGTCAACCTCGCCTACGTCAAGAGCGAGTGTTACGAGAAGGATGTCTCGATAGAGGAGTTCAGGAGGCGGGGCGGGAAGTGCGACTGAACGGATGCAGGGCGGCATATGCGGCCGGGCGCGCCGGTTTCGCCCGAAATACTTTCCGGTCCCTGACAAAACGGTGACTTGCGCCCGGGCCCGGTGCGGGCATATCATACGAATCGTCAGAACGATTCCTCAGATAATAGAAAAGGAAGGCAGAGATGAAGATAGGAGTGCTTACCGGCGGCGGAGACGCTCCCGGACTCAACGCGGCGGTCGCCGGAGTCGTGGAACGCGCGACGATGTGCGGATACAAAGTGCTTGGCCTGAAGAGGGGCTGGGAAGCGATCTCGGTGAAGGATAACGCGAACCATCTCGTCGAGCTCGGCCCCGAGATCATCAGAGAATTCAGTCGTATGGGCGGAAGCAAGCTGCAGTGCAGCAGGACCAATCCCGTCTCCGAGAAGAATGACAGGACTGATATCGTGAAGGAGAACATGAAGAAGCTCGGGCTCGACGCCATCGTGGCTATCGGCGGGGAAGACACGCTCGGCGCTGCGTCGGTTCTCTTCGAACGAGGGATTCCAGTGGTCGGTATCCCCAAGACGATCGACCGGGATCTCTACGGCACGGAATACTCCCTCGGATACGATACGGCTCTCAACGTCATCTGCGAGAGCGTGCAGCGGATAGCGCATTCGGCAGAGTCTCACCAGACGGTCTTCTTTCTCGAAGTGATGGGAAGGCACGCCGGCTGGCTTGCCCTGCGAGGCGGAGAAGCGGCATTCGCCGACATCATCCTGATACCGGAGTATCCCCTGGACGTCGGTCATCTCAAGGAGATACTGCGCGAACAGCTCGAGACGAGCCGCGAACAGGGATTCGACCAGATCTACAAGATGATCGTCGTATCGGAAGGCGCGCACATAGAGGGCGAGGAGGAGGTCCGAAAGGACACCAAGCTCGACGAGTTCGGCCACTACAGCCTCGGTGGAGTGGGGAACTACCTCAAGGGCCTTCTCGAGCACGATTTCCGTCACACGAGATACACCGCTCTGGCCTATCTCCAGCGCGGCGCCCAGCCGACGCAGAAGGACAGGGCAATGGGCAGGCGGTTCGGGCACAACGCCGTCGAGATGATAAAGAACGGCGATTTCGGGTTTTACGTGGGGGTCCAGAGGGCGAGGCTGGTCAAGGTCCCTCTGCCGGAGATATGGAAATCCCCGAGCCTCGTCGACGTGGAGAAGCACTATAACACGGAGAGGCTCAACGTAAAGCAGCAGTGGACCACCGACAATGAGGAATAATCGCCCGGGGGTTGCCGTCAGTCCCGCCTGAACAGGGCTACGGACTCAACGTGATACGTTCCCGGGAACATGTCGATCAGGTGTATCTCGGAAGGCGTCCATGACGCCTCGACAAGCCTTGCCGCGTCGCGCGCGAATGTCGGGGCATCGCATGAGATCATGATGATCTCGCGCGGGCGCAGCCTGATGATCGATTTCAGGACGCTCGCCGGGATTCCTGCCCGGGGCGGGTCAGTCAGGACGAGATCGGCTTCCCTGACCCTGGAAAATCCCCTTTCGGCCATTTCCCTGATGAACCGGACGTTCGCCACCTTGTTGAGTCTGGCAGAGGCGACGGCGTTTTTGTGCGCCTGTCGCTGGACCTCTAACCCCACCGCGTCTATGGCCCGTGCGGCCATCGGGAGGGTGAAGAATCCGACTCCGCAGTAGAGGTCGAGGAACTTCCGGGCTGTCTTTTTCGGGAGAGATACGGCCAGCTTCATCAGCGAGTCGTTGAGATGTCGGTTGATCTGGAAAAACGCTTCGGGATAGACGGGGAAGCTGAAATCGCCGGCCTTCATGAGGATGTCGGGCGTGCTGAGCATTCCCTCCACCCCCCAGAAATGGATCGCCCCGAAGCTGTCCAGCCGCACCCTTACCTTCGTGCCGGGTATGAGGGCTTCGGGCGGCAGAGACGATATCGCTTCCCTCATCTCCGGGGGAAGGAGAAGGCATCCCTCTTCCGGGAATGGCACGATCTCGTTTGATTCCCTCTTCGAGAATCCCGTCTCCCCACCTGATCCGACCTTGAACAGGGCGTGATTCCGGTAACCGAAGCGCTCCGGACATGTGGTGTACGATACGATCTCGGTCTCGATGCCTCCAATACGGCGAAGGGAGGAGAGGAATGTCTCCTTCTTGACTTTCGTCTCCTCCTCGTAATCGAGATGCAGGAGGTGGCACCCTCCGCACCGGCCGAAAACGGGGCATTGCGCCTCCCGCCTTGCGGGAGAGGGCTCGACGATCCCCGTGATCTCCCCGAAGAGGCATTTCTTTTTTTTCTTCGTGACGGTGAATTCGACCGTGTCTCCGGCCGCGGCATAAGGCAGGAAGAGGGTCATGTCCTCGAAATGGGCCAGCCCCATCCCCCCGTAAACGATCTTCTCGATCTGAGTTCTACCTGTTTTTGCTTCCATCCGGCTGACTATATGCCGGTAGCCCCGAGAAATCTACACTTTACCGCCCGGCTCCCGGCGCATATTATTCTCCAATACGCCCAATCGGCTTACGACCGGCATGATGGCGGCGTGCAGCGCCACTGCAGCGGGAGATCGACTTGCGAATCGGAATGGTGCTCCAGACGACGATCCCTCCACACGATATCCGGGTGGAAAAAGAGGCGGGGACCCTCATCCGGGAGGGCCACGACGTCCATCTCCTGCTCGAGGGGGCAGATGGACAGCCCGACGAGGAGATGTGGGAGGGGATGAGGCTGCTTCGAGGCGTGAGGATGAGCGGCGCGAGGGAGAAATTCCACAGGTACACCTTTAACTTCACATTCCGCGACGGGCTCTGGCGGCGGGCGATCACCGATTTCGTGCGGAGCAGGAAGATAGACGTTCTGCACGTCCACGACCTCCCGCTCGTCGGCGAGGCGGTTCGCGTCGGCAGGGCCGAGGGCATCCCCGTCGTTGCCGATCTTCACGAGAACTTTCCGGGAGGGCTGCAGGTCTGGTACACCAGCTCGTTGAAAAAGAAGACCATATATAATTTCGGCCGCTGGTCCCGCTACGAGAGAGAGATCCTGGGCGAGGCCGATGCCGTCATAGCCGTTGTCGAAGAATCGAAGAAGCGGCTCGAGGGAATCGGGATACCCGGGGAAAAGATATTCGTCGTCTCGAACACCGCCCACAGGAAGGGGGAGGAGTCTCCCGTCGATCTGGGCATCCTCGAGAAATACCGCGACAGGTTCGTGATCTCGTATGTGGGCAAATTCTCCACCCACAGGGGTCTCGATGTGATCATAAGCGCGATGCCGGAGCTCCGCGAGAAGGTGCCGGAGATACTTCTCCTCCTGGTCGGCGACAGGAACAAGCCGTACATGGATTACCTGGTCAGCCTCGTCGACAGGCTCGGATGCGCCGACGTCGTCGAGATGACCGGCTGGCAGACGTTCGACAGGATATGGAGCTACATACACGCGAGCGATGTCTGCCTCGTACCGCACCAGAGGAATCCGCACACCGACACGACGATACCACACAAGATCTTTCAGTACATGATGCTCGGCAAACCCGTCATCGTCAGCGACTGCCCGCCCCTGGCAAGGGTGATAACCGATTCCGGCGGCGGGCTTGTATTCGGACACGACGATCCGTCCGATTTCGCGGCAAAAGTCAGACAGCTCCGGGACGACGCAGAACTTCGCGCGCGAGTCTCCCAATCGGGGAGGTCGGCATTTCTCGACAGATACAACTGGGAAAGCACCAGCGGGGAGCTGGTAAGGCTGTACGAAAGCATGGACCGCCGAACGGGAGGACCCATTTGAAAGTAAAACTGCTCGATCTGACTGCGCAATATGAAGAAATCCGCGGCGAGGTGCTGGATGCGGTGAACGAGGTCTTCGAGTCGCAGTACTTCATCCTGGGCCCGAAGGTGGCGGATCTCGAAAAGCAGCTCGCCGAATACTGCGGCACGAAGGATGCGGTCGGAGTGGCGTCGGGGAGCGATGCTATTCTCCTCTGCCTGATGGCCCTCGGGATCGGTCCAGGGGACGAGGTCATAACCACGCCGTATACCTTTTTCTCGACCGTCAGCAGTATCACTAGACTCGGAGCGCGCCCGGTCTTCGCCGACATCGATCCGGAGACTTACAATATCGATCCGGCCGCCGTGACGAATGCAATGACCGACAGGACAAAGGCGATCCTCGTCGTTCATCTCTACGGACAGACAGCCGATATGGATCCGATCCTCGAAGCGGCGCGCGCGCGGGGGATACCAGTCATCGAGGACGCCTGCCAGGCGATAGGCGCGGAGTACAAGGGGCGCAGGGCGGGCTCGCTGGGGCTTGCCGGCTGCTTCTCCTTCTTTCCTTCGAAGAATCTCGGAGGCGCGGGCGACGGCGGTATGATCACGACAGACGACGATGAGCTGGCCGGACACCTGCGCAGGTTGAGAAACCACGGCGGCAGGGAGAGGTACTACCACGACGAAGTCGGCATCAACAGCCGTCTGGATGCGGTGCAGGCGGCCGTCCTGCTCGTCAAACTCCGCTACCTCGACTCGTGGAGCGACGGAAGGATCGGTAACGCCGCACGTTACGAAGAGATGCTGGGCGGTATCGACGGTATAGCGACTCCCGTGGTCAGCGAGGGGAACCGCCACATATACAACCAGTACGTGATACGCGCACCGCGCAGGGACGAACTGAGATCCTTCCTGCAGGATGGCGATATCGGCTGCGAGATATACTATCCTGTTCCGCTGCACCTTCAGAAATGCTTCTCTTTTCTAGGCGGCGGGGAAGGGGATTGCCCCGAGGCGGAAAGGGCGGCGCTCGAGACGCTGGCGCTTCCCATATTCACGGAGCTGACGCCGGAGATGCAGGAGTACGCGGCGGGAAAGATCGCGGAGTTCTATCGGCAGTGACCGGACACCGGAGGCCCTCTTGAAGATCGTCTGTTTTTCCGAGATCCAGTGGCGCTACGTCAGGACGCGCAAGCAGCAGATCCTGTCGAGATTCCCGAACGACCGCGAGATCCTCTTTCTGTCGACGGTTGTCAGGGGGAGACGCAGCAATTTCAGGCCGGAGAGGGACGGCAATATCGTTCATGCATGCGTGCCTGTTCTCAAGAATTTCCCGCAGAAATGGGCGAGGGCGCTCTTCTCCTTCCCTCCGGCGAGATTTATCTGGAACACGATGCTTTTCATATGGCTGAAGGTCCTCTTCAGGGCGACCGGTTTCCACCGGAGCGACCGGGTCTTCTACGTATCGAACGTGTACTACGCCCCGATTCTTCCACTGTTCTCGAGAAGGCTGATGCTCTACGACTGCAACGACGATCCTCTCTCGTTCCCCAACGTTCCGGGCTGGGTCTCCGGCTGTTTCGAGAGAGTGGCGGGGGATGCAGACGTCGTGACGGCGGTCAGTGCCGGGCTCGTCGAGAGGCTGAAGGAAGCGGGAGCAGAGGATGCAGTGCTGCTGGGAAACGGCGTCGATTACGAGACGTTTCAGCGCTCCGCGGCGGCTGGTCCTCCGGACGACGTGAAGGATCTCGGTCGTCCTGTGATCGGATACGCCGGCGCCATCGCGCAGTGGTTCGATTTCGAGCTGATCGGGATGATCGCGAAGAGATTCCCCGGGGCCTCCATTGTCCTGATCGGGCCGGTCTTCAGGGAGGTCGAGGATCGGGCGCGGCGCCTGGTGGAGGAGAGGGGGAACGTGATCTTTCTCGGCGAGAAGAAGTATGATGAGCTCGGTGCGTATCTCTCGTCGATGGACGTCTGCATGATACCGCTCGAGGCCAACGAGCTTCGGCGCCTGGCCGATCCCAACAAGCTCTACGAATACGCGGCGGTCGGCAAACCGGTCGTCACGATGGCGTACTCGGAGGAGATCGCGTCGCTGGATGGCCTTGTATACGTCGCACGCTCGCGCGGGGAATTCGTCGACAAAATAGAGGAAGCTCTCGGAAAGGGGGCCGATTCAGAAGCACTGCGGGAATTCGCCCGGGCGAGGAGCTGGCGGAGCCGGGCGGACGAGATGACGAGGCTCATAGATGAGGCGATCGAAGAGAAAGATCAATAAGAAAGGGGCTGCGTGAGAAAGAACATTCTGGTTGCGGCGGCGGCGATATTCCTGGCGGGCATCTTTCCGTCCTGTTCCGGCGAGATGAATACCACCGGCACGTCCGACCTCTATCTCCTCGAGGAGCTGGAGACGGCCCGTTCGGTCGAGGATGCGGACAAGAGACTCGAGCGGCTCGAGATCTTTGCGGCCAACAACTCTCTGCATCCCTACCGCTCTCTGGCGTACGAGGATATTCTCGAGACGATGGCGGTGGACAAGGGTGACATGGAGGGAGCGCTCGCGTATTACGACGGATTGATGGAGAGGGAGAAGGATCAGGCGATCCGCGGGAAGCTTCTCTTCGCGAAGTTCGAGCTCTTCTGGGAGGCCGACTCGCTCCGGTCCGTTGCCCTCGCAAAGGAGGTCCTCGAAAGCGGCGAGAAGGATTTCCGGCTGCTGATGTACATGGCTTACTACATGATGGGCGCGGAGGGGCAGGAAGAGATCACCGACGCGGTCTTCGTGAGGCTGATCGAGGTGACGGACGACGAGCACAGGAAGAATCACGCCCGCACGATATACGCCGAGTTCCTCGAGGCCAACGGCCGTCAGGAAGAGGCGGCAGAGGTGCTCGCTCTGGCCTCGTCGTATACATTCGCCAACGCGCCGATCGGGCGCAGGCTATGGGAGGAGGAAAGGCGGGAGGAGGCGCTGGAGAGGTACATATTCCTGGCGGCGGGAGCCCCCGGGTACAGGAAGTACATCAAGCTCGACAGTCTCTATTCGGTCGTCTATTCCTTGTCGAACGACCTCGAATCGAGGATCGCGGCCCTCAGGATAATCGACGGCCCGCAGATCCCGGACCGGGAATTTGTCGACATCAGGGGAATGCGTCACTCGATATCCGGGTACCGCGGCTTCAAGATGGTGATCACGGCTTTCAGCCCCACCTGACCTCCCTGTATTGCGGAGTTGCCGCAAATGGAAGAGCTGAAGGAGAAGGAAGCCGCCCTTGGATTCAAGCTCCTGCTGATTGACGGGAAGGGGATGCTCGAGAAGACCCGCGGGATCATGGCTGACAAGGGGATCACGATACCGGTGCTTCTGGACAGCCGTCAGTACTCACGCGAGGTGCTCGGCACGATGTACACCCCGACGACTTACGTGATCGATTCGGAAGGCCGGGTAAGGTGCCGGCTGGTCGGGCATTCGAAGGATTTCAACGGGATCGTCGCAGACGTCCTGAGCCGGATATAGCAGTTCAGGAAGCCGGATAACGATGCAACTTATTGATATGATTGAGGATAAAAAGGGGTGGGGTTCCCGCCATGATGTCTGTCGAAAGTGTTTCGCAGTTCCAGGCGGAAACCCCGGAGGGGTATTCCCCGAACAATTGGGTCTCGCAGTAGTAAAGATAACAAAGAATCGTTATAAGTCAAGATAAATCCCGAGTAATTTGGTAGGTTATTATACCTATATCATATCCGGCCGGATTCAGGCTGCGCTCCTGTCAGACTCCTGCTCCTGCAGGCTCGTTTTCCGTAAGGGCGATCCTCGCCTCTGATATCTGATCCAGCAGCTCGGGGCCGATCTCCAGGGCTGCCGCCCTCTCCAGCACGGCCGCTGCATCCTTGCCGTTTCCAAGCTCCGAATCGAGGATCTTCGCCAGGGCGATCGACGCCTTGGCAGTCACTGTCGTAACTGTATTGCAGGTGATGATGAACCTGTAGATGTCAACCGCTTCGGGATGGTGTCCCTGTGACGAGAGCCATTTTGCCGACCTCAGCAGCAGCTGCGGATTCACGTCGACCGAGGCGGGGGACCTGTCCTCGATTATTGCGAGGGCCAGCCTCGCCGCATCCTCGTTGCGCGATTTGATCAGCAGGTTCTTCAGCACCTTCTCGTTGATCTCGCAGCACTCATCGACCATGTCATGCTCACCGTAGAGGACCGCGATGTCCTGCTGGAGGCTCATGTCGTCGGGACGGTCGTCCACGAGGGTTGTGAACAGGAGCTTCGCGCGCTCGACGTTCCCTGAGGCGAGGAGCTCGCACGCCTCTTCAAATCTCGGATCTTTCTGCACACCGTTGTCGACCCGCGCCTTCCGGACCATCGGATCGATCCATTTCGATTCGAGTCCCGTGGCCTTGAACACGAGTGCCGTGATCACTCCGCCCATATACCCCGCGATATGCGCTACGTAGGCCACTCCAGAGCCGCCGAAGAAATCGGAAAGTTCTTTCATGGCGATCTGCTGTATGAACCAGAGGGGGAGGAATACGAATGCCGGCAGGTGGAATGTTCCCCAGAACGGCCTGAAGAAGAGCAGGAAAAAATAGAAGAACTTTATCTTCGTCATGAAGTGCCTGATGGTGAACGCCCCCATCGCCGCCGCGATCGCCCCGGACGCTCCGATCAGAGGGATGGACGATCCGGGTTCGGAAAGGCAGTGCGCCAGTCCGGCGAACGCTCCGCCGAGGAGGTAGAATCCGAGAAAGGTCTTCCTGCCCCAGGTGTCCTCGAGAAGGCATCCTACCACCCAGAGGAAGAGCATGTTTCCCAGGAGGTGCCAGGTGTCGCCGTGCAGGAAGATGTGCGTGATAAAGGTGTGCGCCCTGCTCATCCTGCTCGGAACGAGGCCGAGGGCGTAATTGACATGACTGTCGAGGACCTTCGTCTCCCGTTTCTTCAGCCTCTTCCATTCGGCGAAGACGTTTATTTCATCGCTGAATTCCGGATAGTACGATTCGTCCCTCTCCGCAAGTTCCCGGCCGTACGATTCGATATCACCGAAAGCGCTGTATGAGCCGCCCATCGCCTCGATGAGGCCCATCTCGAGGTCGTAGTAACCATCGGCCAGCTCCATCATCTCGATGCCGTGTGCCGCCGCGGGAGTCATATGACCGGGCAATCCGCCATCGCGGCTCTTGTCCAGTATGTACAGCCGCACCTGCTGTGCGTACAGGTCCCTGTGGACCTTGAACATCTCTTCCCCGGTCTGCCCGGACAACGTGGAGGCGAGGATGTGCACGATTATGCATGCGGCGATAAGACCGATAGTGACTTTGGGCTTGAGAGCCAGGGCGGCCTTGGTGCCTATGGGGATTATCATGCGCAGACCTCTCTTCCGGCCGCCTTCCCGGCCGGACAGGCGTATATTGCAATATGAGACTGCCCGGAGGACAGCCTGTGATGTCACCGCCGGGTGGGTTGTGTAACCACGTGCAGTTAAATATCTTGAGTTGCTGTCCCTACCACGGCCAACCGTTTCGATGGGTAATCTGCAAGAAGGATTCCAGACCTGTGCGGGTGGGCGGACCTATTTAGTGCCGGCCGCCTGGTGGGCCATCCTGAGCGGTACGGGGATACGGAATCTCGGCGAGCAGGCCAGAACGAACCGGATCGAACTCCGCAGATCGATCATGTGGCCCGGAGAGACGTAGACGGGCCTCACGTCCTTCCTCGTGCGGAGGACCGAGCCGATGATCCGGCCCGACCTGTCCTTCACGGGCGATCTTTCTCCGCGCTCCCGCCCCGGCTCCTCGTATTTGCCGAAGAGATGAGACTTGGCGCAGCCTATCGAGGGGAGGCCGAGGGTGATGCCGAGATGGCTGGCCATGCCCAGTCCCCTGGGATGAGCCGTGCCGTGGCTGTCGCAGAGAAGCAGATCGGGTGCCGTACGCAGATATTTCCACGCCTCGAGTATCGGGGGTATCTCACGGAACGAGAGCAGCCCGGGGATGTAGGGGAATGATGTTTCGGTGTCCCGGACGACAGATTCGACCAGTTCGAGGCCGGGGAAGGAAAGGACGACAAGCGCCGCCCGGGAAGTCTCCCGCGTGGGGAAATGGACGTCGGCGGCTGCTATCATGCCTACCTTCCGGCCGTCCCATTTTCTGCTGACGCGGCCGCTGAGGCGTTTCTGCAGCTCTATCGCTTCGGAAGGAGTTACCATCGGTTGACGCCATACATGATCTGCTGCAGCCATGGCGATCCCGTCAGCTGAGCTCGACTTCCTCGCCAGGCTCGGGCAGGTGCACCGGGTATCCGTCCGCGGTCAGGGCATTGAAAAGCTCGCGCGACTGCTCTTCCTCGCCGTGTACGAGGAAGATCCCCTTCACCTTGCCCTTCAGGGGCTTGACGTACTCGAGCAGTTCATTGCGGTCGGCGTGGGAACTGAAGGCATTCATGATCTCGACTTCGGCCTTGAGATTGTATTCCTCGCCGAAGATTTTCACGACTGGCTTTCTCTCGACGATCTTGCGGCCGAGGGTGTTTCTCGCCATGTAGCCGACAACGAGCACGGTGTTCTTCGGGTCCTCGATATTGTTCTTAAGGTGATGGAGTATCCTTCCCGCTTCGCACATCCCCGACGCGGAGATGATGATCATCGGCCTGTCGTCGCTGTTCAGTTCCTTGGAGCGTTCCACGTCCTTGACGTACTCGAAGTTGATCGTTCCCAGCGGATCCTCGCCCGTGTTGAACGATCTGTACATCTCCTCGTCGTATACCTGGGGATGATGGGAGAATATCTCGGTGACCCTGGTGGCCAGAGGACTGTCGATGATAACGGGGATGTCGGAGAGCCTGCCCTCGCGCCGCAGCTGGCTGAGGAAGTAGACGATCTCCTGTGTTCTCTCCAGGGCGAATGAGGGGATGATGATCTTGCCGCCCCTGTTGACTGTCCGGGAGATGCAGTCGGCGAGTTTTTCCTTACCCGTTTCGATAGGGTCGTGCACCCGGCCGCCGTACGTACTCTCCAGTATGAGCCAGTCTATCTCGGGAGGCTGCTCGGGATCGTTGAGTATGGGGATATCCTTCCGTCCCAGGTCGACGGCGTAGGCCAGCCTGACCTTGTCGTCGTCGGGACCGATCTCGATCAGGGGAGTCGCCGATCCAAGAACGTGGCCGGCGTCGTAGAATGTCACGTCGATGTCATCGGTGACGTTGACCCTCTGGTTGTAGGGATGGCCCGTGAAGAATTCCAGTGATTCCACTGCATCTTCCTTCGTGTAGATCGGTTTTACGGGAGGGAGCCCTTTCCTCTTGTGCAGCTTGTTGACGTACTTGGCGTCAGATTCCTGGATGTACCCGCTGTCAGGGAGCATGGCGGAGCAGAGATCCCTCGTCGGATCGGTCGTGACGATCCTTCCTTCGAAATCCTGCTTGATAAGGTTGGGGATGTTGCCGCTGTGATCGATATGAGCGTGGGAGAGGATGCATGCGTCGAGTTCGCCCGGAACGAAATCGAACGTCGAGTTCTTCTCGAAAAAATCCTGCCGCCGTCCCTGGAACAGGCCGCAGTCGATGATGACCTTCGAGATATCGGTCGTTATGAGGTGGTTCGAACCGGTTACCTCTCTGACCGCGCCCAGGAACTTCAGTTTGATTCCCATCGTTCTCCTTTCAGATCCGGTGCTTTCCGCCATGTATTTCCTAAATGTACGGTTCGAGGTCGAGGGTTGCACTCTTTTTCTTGCCCGCCCCTTCGTCGCTCTTATCATTTCCGCCTCTCCTGAACTCGATCTCGACCGTGTCCCCGCCTGCTCCCTTGAACAGAGAGAGGATGCGTTCGATATTATCGTCGGTGGCCGCAACGCCGCCGACTGTCTCGAGCGTGTCACCGGGACGAATGGCGATCCTGTCGGCCGGCGAGCCTGGTATCACGAGCCTTACGACGAGAGCGCCTTCATCGTCTGCGGTTATCTGCATTCCCGAGCGGTCCGGCCAGAAGGGATTGCCGGCCGAACGATTCGGCCTGAGGACGGCGAGCTGATTTCCGTAGTCGAGCCAGACGGTGAACCGTTCGAGTATGTCGTTGCCTATCACGCCGGAGATTCCCTCGAAGGCGCCTATACCTTTTCCGCTGAGCGGGATCGTGAATACGGGACCGGCAAGTTCCGTCTTTCCGATACGTATCGAGTCGAACCGCGCGACGGCGGCACGGTCTTCGCCTCCTGTGCCGGCCACGATTATCTCGACCGTTTTTCTGTCTTCCAGAAGATCGTTCGCGTCGACGAACGGTTTCTGAAGGACCGAGGAATTCGCGCCGGTGTCTATGAGGAAGGTGCCCTCGTGCTTACCGTCCAGAACGGTTACGGTGGAGAATATCTTGTGAAAGAGAGGAGCCTGGACCGTATCCGCTCCCTCGATCGAAGGCTGTGAACCGGGCCTGAAGAATGTGACGGTCATTTTTTCGAAGTCGATCCTCGTGACGAACCTGCTGAGGAAATCGTATCCGAGCACGCCGCCCGTCTCGATGCCCGAGTAACGTTTCATCATGCCCGCTATCGGGTATATGATCACGGTCTGCTCCTCGAACTCGATGCCGCCGGTGCTGAATCGGGGGATCCTGGTCATGCTGAAATCGGACATCCCGCCGGCGCCGGCGCCCGGGATCTTTCCCCCGACCTCGAGGCCCAGCGTTTCGGCCAGCCCCTCGTCGATCATAGTCATTCCGGCGCCCGAGTCGAGCAGGAAGAGCCGCTCCGGGCCGCCCTTCTCTATCCTTACAGGCAGGTAGATGTGCCGGTTGACGTAAAAGAACTCGATCGTCGCAGAGTCACCACCCGAAGTGAAGCTGAAGTCGTCCACCAGGTCGCCGGGAGGGAGGAAGATCGCTGGATCGATCTCGCCGTTTATCTCTACAGTGAGCGTCCTGATCTCGACCGACTGGCCTATTGTCTTCTGGCTGGTGACCGTCCTGAAAGGCATGAGGATGCCGCCTGTATCGCGGTAATCGTAGAATCTATGCTCTACCATGCCCGTCATCGATTCGATCTCCAGCATCGTGATGAGGTACGAGGAGGAATCGATGAATATCCTGCAGGGGTAGCCCTCATCGGGGATGAGAGACAGTACGTGGTGTTCAGACGAATCGACGACGGCTGTCTCCAGGTATTCGAGAGTAAAATCCTCGATCTGCGAGATGTAGCCGAAGTTTTCCAGGAGGCAGGTCGTGATCTGGTTCTTCCGCGAGTCCTCGTCGCGATTTATCTGGAGCATGCCGTTGGGCCCGACCATCCAGATCCTTTCGCCGTCGAACCCCTGCGTGACGGCAAAGAGTCCGAGCCTTGCTTCCGTGTAGGTGAGGCACGGCATGAGTGTCACCGATCTTATCGTACCCTTCATACCCGTCGAGATCATCTCGACCTCTCCGGTCGAGGCGATCGAGTGGATCGCCTCGATCGCCTGCCGTCCACCCAGCGCTTCGACATGTCTCTCCAGAAGGACATCCAGCTGGATTTCTTCCGCTCCGACAGGAGCCGATTGAATGGCGGCGAGCAGTATGAGTATCGCTGAAAGACGGGTAGTTCTACCCATTTCTCCTCCCACTGATGTCTTCCCGAATGCTTCTGGGACAATCTTTAAAGCGGCTTTATTCGCCTGTCAGGAGCGGACAGGCCGCTTCGGGACGATGTTATCACACCGCGGCCGGGCCGAAAACCGCTTTTAGAGGAATACCCCTATTTCGCTGGAACGGCACGCAAGAGGAATAACGATTGCATTCTATCGGGGCAACGGACCTTAAAAGACATCTTAGAGGAACAGCTCTGGACAAGGTTCTTCCTGATGCGCACGACGGTGAGGCCGGGAATGGGGCCCCGGTCCTCGCCGCGCTCAGGTTCCGCTGAGAGTCATCGAGTCGATGCGCAGCGTGGGGCAGTTGATCGATCCCCGCCACTCCAGATCGCTTCCGACCATTACGATTCCCGAGAGCATCTGAGCGAAAGTGCCGGTGATGGTGAACTCGCTGACAGGCTCGGCCAGCTTCCCGCCGCGGATCCAGATACCCTGCGCTCCCTGCGAGAAATCACCGGTGCTCCAGTTCGCGCCGGGGCCTGACATCGAGGTGAGATAGAGGCCGTTGTCTACGCCGGAGATAATTTCGTCGGGCGAGTGCTCTCCCGCTTCCATGTATAAATTGGACGGGCCGCCCGCGTTGCCTGTGGTCTTCAGCCCGAGCTTCCTCGCCTGATAGCTGCTGAGGAGATAATTTTCGAGTGTGCCGGCATTGATGACCGTCTTGGGACGGGATATGACGCCCTCGCCGTCGAACGGTCTGCTTCCCGGCCTTCCCTTCATCAGGGGGTCGTCGTTCACCGTGACCAGCGGCGAACCGATCTTCTCACCGAGCCTGTCGACGAGAAACGACGATTTCCGGTAGATGCTCGATCCGCCGACCGCGCTCGCTACATATGATAGAAACTGTCTGGCCGTGACGTCGTCGAAGACGACCGGTACCTCGCATGTCTTCGGTTTGATCGCGCCGAGTTTCCTCAGGGTGCGCTCGACGGCCGTGGCCGCCACCTTTTCGACCGGATCGAGGCCCGAGAACGAGATCGATGTAGAGTACCACCAGGAAGACTGTTTCTTGCCTTTGTTCTCACCGGAGGCTGGCCGGTCCTCGGCGGCGCACGAAACGCTTATCGAGCTGGAGGTTCTGTCGAACGACTCGCAGAATCCGAGGGAGTTGGCGAGCACGCTGGTCAGCGTGACCGACGAGCAGGAGGCGCCGTCGCTTATGATCCTTGCATCCATGGCGATCGTGGCCTGTTCGAGCTTCATCGCCATGTCTATCTTGTCGGCGGCCGTGACCGAAGATAAGGAGTCGTCGAACATCTCGAGATCGCCGCCGCCGGCAGAACCGAGCTCATCCTTGTCGGGGAGCCTCGCATACTCGTCGCGGTCCATCACCCCGGCCAGTTCGACTCCCTCGGCGAGAAGCTGATCGATGCTCTCTTCGGAGATATCGGTGGATGCGACGACCGCTTTCCGTCCGTCTACGAAGATATCGATACCGATCCTTCTCGAGCCTGACTCGATGAGGTTTTCGATCTTGCCGTTGCGGGCGGACACCGAGAACTCTGTGTCCCTGAGGATGGAGACTTCGGCCGAGTCGGCGCCCCGAGCGAGGGCTGTCTCGACCGTCTTTACCGCGAGATCCTTGAGTCGATCGTTTTCCATACCGTCTTTCTACGGGAGCTCGCTTCCTCCCACGGTGATCTCCGATATCTTGATAGTCGGCAGTCCCACGCCGACGGGCGCCTGCTGGCCCTTGCCGCAGGTCCACCTGCCGTCGCTGAACGCGAAATCGCTGCCCGTCATAGTGACACGCATCAAGACGTCGGGCCCGTTTCCTATGATCGTCAGGTTCTTGACGGGCGCCGTTACCTTGCCGTCCTCGACGAGATATGCCTCGATCGGTACGAACACGAAATCGCCGTTCGAGATGTCGACCTGTCCGCCCCTGAAAGACTTGCAGTAGATGCCTTTATTCGTCGAGCGGAATATATCCTCGGGGTCGGACTCTCCGGCGGCGAGGTAGGTCACAGTCATCCTCGGGAGAGGAGGGCTCTTGTACGATTCCCGCCTTCCGTTGCCCGTCGGTTCTACGCCGAAGTACGTTGCGCTGATCCGGTCGTGCATGAAGCCCTTGAGGATTCCTTTCTCTATCAGGACCGTCGGTGTGGGGATGGTCCCCTCGTCGTCGAAATTTATCGCCCCGCGGTTGTTCATGATCGTTCCGTCGTCTATCACGGTGACGAGCTCGCTGGCGACCCTGTCGCCGATCCGGTCGGTATATGTCGATGTCTTTTTCCTTATGAAATCAGCCTCGAGGGGGTGTCCGACAGATTCATGGAGAAGGACGCCTGATTCGGCAGGCGCGAGAATGAGCTCCATCGGGCCCGCCGGCGCGTCGATGGCCTCGAGCAGGAGCACGGCCTGTCTCGCAGCTTCCCTGCCGTGCGAGGCGGGCGTTATCCCCTTTTCGAAATAAGCGCTTCCGAGCCGGCCGCCGCCGCTCGATACCCCTATCTGCCTGCTGCCGTTCGATTCTGCCACCACGGAGACCGATATTCTCATCATCGGCCTCGTGTCCCGCAGCAGCCTGCCCTCCGATGTGGCTATCTGAACCGTGCTGAGGCTGTCGGCCACAGACACGGTTGCCTTTATGATGCGCGGATCGTGATTTCTTGCCGCCTCTTCCGCCTCCTTTATCCAGGAGATCTTCCTCTCGAGAGGTGCGCCGGTAACCGGGTCGTCAACGGGATACCTGTTCTCGAAGGGCACTTCGCTGACCGCGACCGGCGGGGGAGATGCTCCGGAGTCGGCGATCGCCGCCGCGGTGAGGGCCGCCTGTTTCATCTTCTCGAGAGAAAGGTCCTCGGTGTAGGCGTATCCCGTCCCTTCGCCCTTCACGGCCCGTATTCCGGCGCCGTGAGAGATCCACTTGATCCCTTCCCTGACGATTCCTTCCTCCATCGTGAGCTGGTTCTCGACGGTATGCTCGAAGTAGATATCGCAGTACTCCGCTCCCCTGGACATGGCGGTCTCCATGACCCTTGTCATCTTCTCGTCGGAAATACCGAAATGGTCGGTGAAGGACAGCAACGCGAGCACCTCCGAATGCCGCACGACAGGTTTACAATGTCCTTAATGCCTCGAGAACGCCCGTCCGGCGGGATTACGGCGGAACGGGCGCTTGTTGCCCCTGGAAATAATAGATGGTATACTATACCGAAAGGCCCCCCTTTGGAAAGGAATTTCCGGTTGAAAGACTTCATGCCGAGGCAGCTGCATTCCGGAATCCGCATCGATGCGGCGCCGGCGCCTTATCTCGTTCTGATCCTCCTTTTCACCCTTCAGATCGTATTGCCGTCCAGCCGCGGAGCATCGGCGCAGGGATGCGGCCTGTGCGATCTGGCGGGAAGGATCGACCGCGAGGAGATGATAGCAACCGTACGGGAGCTGAGCGGAGCCGATCCCGTAACGGTTGGCGGCGTCATTCAGATCATATCGACGAGGTCGAGCCTGCTGCCGGAAAAACTCGTGGCGAGGGACTATCTTCTCGAGCGCGTGGCGGAGCTCGGTTATGACGCCGGGCGGCAGCCTCATCCTCTCAACGTCTACTATCCCGACCTGCTCGCCGCGGAGGTCTCCGTGACGGGTGAGAGCCTGTGGACCGGTTCGAACGAGGGCGAGGTCTTCCTGATGACCGCCGCGGGCGGCTGGGACGACACGCATGTCATATCGAGGATAGACGCGAGGATATATAACCTCGAGCTCGATCATTTCGGCACGCTATGGGCGGCATGCAAGACGAAGGGCACGGGGCACGGGGAGCTGCATTACTCAGTCGACGGGGGAGAGACCTGGCAGGCGAAGGTGATCGGTAACACGACGAACAACATCCTCGCGCTCAGCTCGATCGTTTTTTCATCGCCTGATGCCGCGATCGTATCCGGTTCGTACGGGACGGCATTCAGGATGCAGTATGCCTTGGGCGACTGGCACATCACCTATTATTTCGACGGAGCCGAATTCCGCTACAGCCAGCTCCACGGTTCGGCCTCTTCCGGGCCGATGCACGTCTGGATCGTGTCGAGCGGCGGGACGATCTTCGAGAGCGAGAATCTCGGTACGACGTGGACCGACACGACCCCGAATCCGAACAACCTCTGGGACATCGATTTCTGCGGCCCCGACAGGGGGATCGCGGTGGGAGACGGCCTGACGTATTATACCAGCGATGGAGGCGATACGTGGAACATGGTCGCCGTTGATGCTTCTCTCTACACCGTGACGATGCTCGATACATTACGGGCCGTCGCGTCCGGCGTGTACGGGCATGTATGGACCACCGGCGACGGGGGCGTCACATGGTCGGAGCTCGCGCACGACTGCACCCGCGACAAGGATATCAGGGAGACGGTCCTCTCTCCATCGGACACGATCTGGGCGGTCGGAAGGAACATGCCTCTGAGGCTGGAGTTCGGAGGGCCGGTGGCCGTCTGCCGGCAGTGGGAACTGGCCGACACGATCTGGGGCGAGAACATCATCTTCGGCAGCACAGGGCAGACCCTGCCCGACGAGAAGGTCGTCATATGCGCCCACTACGACTCGAGGAACTGGGAGGATCCATATTCCGCGCCCGGCGCCGACGATAACGCCAGCGGATGCGCCGGTGTGCTCGAGATCGCGAGGGTATTCGCGGGCGCGACATTCGAGAGATCCGTCGAGTATATACTATTCGACGGTGAGGAGATCGGACTGATCGGCAGCAGGTATTACGTCGCAGAGCGGGATACAGACCTTACCATAGACGCCGTGATCAATCTCGACATGATCGGCAGGGATTACGGGGGAGGGGTCACATTGCAGATCGCCGGCAGGGACGATCCCCTCGATTCTGCGCTGGCGGCGCTGATCATCGACATGGCCGGCTTTCTCCAACTCGATCTCGACTGCAACTACGTGTACGGCATATCGCCGACCAGCGACCACAAGGCGTTCTGGGAGATAGAGGGAGTCCCGGCGATACTGCTGATAGAGAACGAGTACCGCGACAATCCGCACTATCACGACCACTCGGACATCGCCGACTATATCGATTTCGATTACATGACAGATGTAGTCAAGGCCGCCGCCGGGTCCGCCGCCGAGCGGGCAGGCCTGATCCGCACGGATCCGCTTCCCTCGACCGTAGTCCTCCACCAGAACTTTCCAAACCCTCTGTTCAACCACACGAGGATCCGGTTCGAGCTGCCGTCCCGCCTGCCTGTCGACCTCATCATGTTCGACGCGGCCGGCAGGAAGGTAGTGGTGATGATAAGGGATACCCTCGGCGAGGGACGGCATGAATACGCATGGGACGGGAGGGACCACTCGGGCGAGCCCGTTGCCAGCGGTGTCTACTTCCTTCAGCTGCGGGCCGGAGGCGCCGAACGTATATGCAAGGTCGTGGTTATCCGCTGATAGAATCTCGAGGGGGAGATCCGCTGGAGAAGGACGATAAGCCCCAGGACAGAAACGACGATTGCAGGAAAATCGAACACCACCGTCTTGAATCTCAATTCGCCCAGAAAGACGAATGCCTGGGCAGCCGTGATAAAAGCGATCGACCACAGCAACAGAGACCACTCCCTCCATCTTCCGTCTTTCCAGAGCAGGATCGAGAATGCCATGGAAACGAGGAAATGGAGCATCACGATAAAATCGCGCGGCCCTCGCAGTGAAAATCCGAATATGTGGAGCACCTTGCTTATTCCATACAGGGTCAGCGCCAGAGGCTGCCGCTTCCACCGTTTCAGCGCTTGACGCTGATAAATCCTGTCAGCCTGCGCCCGCATTCCGGACGGCACTGCCTCATAAGCGTCCGTTGAATCCTCGTCGTCACGGAGGTCGAGATATTGCCATGTCCGCGTAGGCAGACTTCCCTGATGTCTTGCATCGGAGTACTGGTGTCCACCGCCGCTGCCGAGAAAAAGGTTCCATCCCCCGTGTGTTGAAAGCAGAACGGGAGATCTCTGGCATCTCGACATGAAGGCGGTCCATGGGGCCAGCAGCAGCACCACGATCAGGATCGGAGTGAGAAAAAGTCTCGCGCCTGGCCGAATGCCCTTTCCCGCTGATACTTTGGCGGGCAGTATCAGAAGAACGGGTAGAAGTAAGATGTTGTTCGGTTTCATGTAAATCAGAACCGCGGCAAGGACCGCGGGAAATATCAGGGACCGTGCCGGACGTCCGGGATCGAACCCGGCGAGGGCCAGCAGTAAAAGCCCGAAAAGGACTATACACACGCTCTCCGCGTAAAGAACGGGTGAGAAGTAATAGAAAGGGAGCCAGATTGCGCAGAGGGAAGCTCCCAGCAGGGCCGCCGCAGTGGACCGGGTCAGGGATGAGAGAAGAATCCAGCAGATGAGTACCAGCGACGAGGATATCAGTATCTGGGCTATCCTTACAGCGGGCGCGGGTCTCTCGAAGAGCCTGATAAATAACGACAGGAAGACGGGATATCCGGGCATCCTGCTCCCGTTGCAGAAGACCTCTCCGAATCCATCGCCTTCTACCAATCCTGCCGCGCGGCCCATATAGTCTTCGCTGTCTGTATAGGAGGGCAGGAAATCGGTGACTGTTCCTTCTTCGAATGTATGCCGGAAGACAAAAGCCTGAATAGCGACGTTCAGCGCTGTTAATGCGAGTACGACTGCCAGTATCCGAACTTTCCGGCGGCCCGGGTTTTCGAGGATCGTCATGTTATCGCTCTTCTATCTGCAAATCATTTCAGGTCGTCAGTACTTCGATATCGCCGAATACCTGTGAACAGTCGATGACGAGCCTGCCTTCGTCACCGCCCTCACCGGGCGAGCGGTAGCATTTGCCCTCGAAACTGCCGCCCTCGGGGGCCTTGAGCTCGCCGAAGACACCGCTGCTTTTCACCTCGACCGGCATACCGGCCGGGACCCT
>CBDUYR010000004.1:0-84234 GCA_965371515.1 uncultured bacterium
CGCTCGCCGCCATCGTCATCATGTAGACGATGATGCTCGTCAGGAATATCAGTGCCGCAAGCAGGCGGCGGACAGCGTTATCGGACATCGCACGATCCAGTCGCAACAGGCCAAAACCCGGTCTAACCCGATAAATCTATTATAATTCCACGGGTATTGGAAGTTATTTCTGTTCGGCCGGGCTGGAAGTGTCGGGCGGCTCTCCGATACCGAACTGGTCGTAGATGATCTGGTCAAAATTATCGAGGAGCTGGCGGAATTCCTTGTCCCCTGGATGCCTCTCGAGCCATGACTTGATAAACCACTTCGCCGCTTCGAGCTGGGCCGCCTTTGCGGAGACAAAGAAACCGTTAGCGTAAAGGTCCCTGTGACCCGGAGCCGCCTGTATCCCCCTGCGGAGGACTTCCACCGCTTTGTCGGGCTCTTCGTTCTCCTCGTATATCCTTGCCAGGCCCAGCCAGAACTCGCCCCGGCCCGGCTCGTCCTCCAGTACCCGCTCGTAATGCTCGATGCCGCGTTCGACCTGGCCCGTCCTCGCGTAATAGAGGCCGAGGACCCTGTCGGGGAAATCGAAGTCGGGCTTCAGCTGCGTCGTGAGTTCAGTCCACCTCAGAGCCTCCTCGAAGTCATTCTTGAGTGCACTGAGCCTTGCCAGCTCCATTGCGGCGACCGCGAAGTTCTGGAACATGCCCTGCGTGTACTGCGACTTGAAAGTCGATTCGTCCCTCATGCCGTCAGGCCCCAGAACGCCCCTGAACTCGAATATATGCTCGAAATTGCGGCGGAGCATGAATTCGCTGACCTGGTACTGCTTCTTCCCCGTAACGAGCTTTCGGGCCATACCCTGCATCTCGAGGTAATCCGAGTAAGGCTTCCACGCCTCGTGCGGGACTGTGACGGCGAAGTAGATCGGCCGCTTCCAGTTCGCCTCCTGTATGATGTGCTGTATCGCGAGGTCCTTCTTCCATGCGACCCCGCCTCCCTTCAGGGCCAAAGGCCTGAGCCTGTGGATCTCTTCGTCGGTCAGCGATATCGGCATGGCGGGCTTCCGGTCGCGCAGCTGCTTTATGTACCAGCTCGTGTTGAGCAGCTGCAGGTTGGCTATGTTGACGTCGGGTCTGAATCCCTCGACCATCTGTATGTACCACAGAGGGTATGTGTCGTTGTCCCCGTTGGTGAATATTATCGCGTCGGGCTCGAGCCCGGCTAGTATGTTGTAAGCGTAATCCCTCGGGATGTAGTCCTTCGAACGATCGTGGCTGAACCACTGGTATTTCATAGGCAGGATGGCCAGGATCACCAGAATCACCGCCACTCCGGCGGCCCACTTCAGCGTATCCTTCCGTCTTGCCTTGACCTCGTCTATCACCAGCATAATCAGCGCCGTCGCCCCGATCCCTATAAAAATGGAAAAGTAGTAGAACGCCTCGCCGTAAAAATAGTCCCTCTCCCTGACCTCGCTGTCGCTGAAGTTGAGGAAGACGATCAGGCCGAGCGAGTTGAGCACCAGAACGGTGAAGTTCAGGATCCACGTTTTCCTGTCCCTCAGGTAGTTCGCGGCAATCCCCCAGATCCCCAGCGTCAGGGGCAATACCACGCTGGCCACTCCCAGGTTGAAGGATCCCAGGCGCACGTCGCCGAAGAGCCTGAACTGCTCCTGGAAGTAATTCCAGAAGTGGCGTATCTGGAAGAGAGGCGAGGCCTTCCTCACGAAGACGTTTATCGGGGGATACTGCTCCCTGCGCAGGTGCGCGTACATCGCGTCCCAGTTCTGCGGATCGACCATGTCGATCGCCGGGTCGTGGAACGAGCGGATGAACATGAAGAGGTGGACGGAAATCCCGAGCACGAAGAGCAGCGATGCGGTGAGCGCGAATTTACCCGACGATCTCGAGGTCCAGATCAGCAGAACGCCGAATATCCCGAGCCCGACCAGTGTCAGTGTCGTATTGCGGTGAAGCATCATGTCGGCGAGCATCACCGCCATACCGAACGTTACCACTAGAAATTCGAAATTGCTGAACGATTTCTTTTTGACCATCAGGATTACCAGGAAGATCCCGCCGTAGACCAGTATCGTCCCGAGATGAAAGCCTATACCGAGCGAGAGAAGGTAGATGATGAGCAGCACGAGCCCGCGCGAGCGTCCCGGATCAGCGACATCGCCGCCGCCGGTAGAGCCGTTGTCGGGATGCGCCCTGAGCCACTTGAGGGCGAGATAGGTGCAGAGCCCCATCACGAAGGCGCTGAGCGCGTAGACCTCCGCCTCGATCGCGTTGGTCCAGTACGTGTCGCTGAACATCAGGAAGAGCGCCCCGATCAGCCCCCCCGCATGGACGGCGATCCTCCCTGCCGCCTTCCCGGCACTGCCGAACATGAACCGGACGACCTCGACGACGATCAGGTAGACCATCGTGACACCGAGAGCCGCCGTGAAGGCTGAGAGGAGATTGACCCTCTGAGCCACCGACAGGGCCAGAGGCAGCATGGCAAATACCCGCCCGACGAGTACGTACATCGGCGTGCCTGGAGAATGGGGGATCCCGAGGATATGGGAAACGGCGATGAACTCACCAGCGTCCCAGAACGAGACGCTCGCCGCCATCGTCATCATGTAGACGATGATGCTCGTCAGGAATATCAGTGCGGCTGTCAGTCTCGTAATCGTCCTGTCGGACATTCTCTCTACCTTTCTTCCCGTGCGGTTTTTGTATTTATACTCCGGGATCCGCGTCTTTATCCATCGAAATCGTCCCGGCGATCTGACGTTTCAGGAAAAGGACCCCGCCGATCAGGCTGACACCCACCATTACCACATACGTGATGAACTCCATCAGGAACGCCTCTTCCTCCCGGAATCCTATCCTGGCGAAGAGCAGTATACCGGCCCCTTCCCTCAGGCCGAGGCCGTTAATAGTTATCGGGAGCATCATTATCAGGCCGAGCAGGGGGACGAAGACGAAAAAGTGCAGCATATCGCGGAACTCGGGACGGATCCCGAGCGCCATCGCGACGGCCAGGTGGGTCGAGACCCTCAGTATCTGGATCGTCAGCGTCAGGGCGACCACCTTCCCGAGCAGTGCCGGAAAGCTGCGGAACGAGCTAAGATGGTTGAAGATCAGCTCGAGCCGTTCCCCTATCCCCCACAGCCTGATGCGGGAAAGCGCCTTCCTGACAGGCGTCGAGATCTTCCTGCTCAGTGTCAGGGCAAGGACAGGGACGATACACCCGGCGAACACGAGTGAATAGAGCCCAAGGTCTGCGGAGCCCCCGGAGAGAAAGAGGACAAGCGATGCGGCCAGGGCGAGAAAACACAGGCCCGTGATCCCGATGACCCTGTCGAGGAGTGTGATCGCGAACACCTTGTGCGGATCGTGGCCTGTACGGACCACGTCGTATATCTTGTATGCGTCGCCGCCGACATTCGTCGGCAGCATGTTGTTGAAAAAGAGTCCCGTGAAGTAGAGCTTGATCGTCCTCGTGACGGGCATTCTCACCCCGCCGGCCGACAGGAGAATGTGCCACTGCATCGCGCCGAGAAGACTGCTGACCAGAAATATCGCCACTGCGACGGCGATCCAGCCCGGATCGATCTTCTCCAGATTCTCGAGCAGCCTGCCGGGAGATATCCGGTAGAGCAGTATCGCAATCAGCCCGAGGCTGACTGTGATCTTCAGCATCTGCAATCCCGCGCGCTTCCTATCCACTGGAGCTCCCCTCCTCCTGCTGCCCGGTCACGGCGAGCAGGAACTGCTCCGTCTCGCGCGCGCATCTCTCCCATGTAAGCTCGTCCGTCCTGTCGATCGCCGAGGCACTCATCGTATTCCAGAGCTCTCTGTCGGTGAGCAGGAGGGCCGCCTTCTCGCCAAATGCCGTCGAGTCGCCGTACGGCACGAGAAAACCGGTACTTCCGTCAACGACCGAATCCCTCAGCCCGGGCCGGTCGCTCGCGACCACGGGGACGCCGCATGCATTCGCCTCGACAACGGTCAGCCCCCAGCCCTCCTTGGGACTCGTATTGAAGAGCACATGAGCCCTGTTGAGGATCTCGACGAGCTCGCTCCCTCCTAGATAGCCGGTGAATTCTATCGCATCCCTGATGCTGAGTCCGGCGGCGTACTTTTCCAGCTCGGGGCGCCAGGGACCGTCACCGATTATAACGAGTCTCGCGTCGGGAATACTCTTCGTGACTGTCTCCATCGCCTTTATCGCTATCTCGACGCTCTTGTATTTTCTCAACCTGCCCAGGTGGATTATCGTCGGGCGTTCGAAACGCTCAAGTCCGAGATCGCGGTACCTGTCGTGGTCGAGCCCGCAGAGGATTACCTCGATGCGTTCGGCGGATATGCCCCGGGCGACGAGGTCGTCGCGCGTGCTGGGGCTTATGACGATGAATCTGTTACTCTTGAAAACGGACGGAATCAGTTTCTCCGCCGTTACCACGTAGCTCCCGATCACCCAGTTGGCCTCGCGGAATACGGTGGTGCCGAACAGGTGCGGTATGACCGGAACGACGGGAACTTTCGTGTAGAGAGGCATGAAGAAAGGGAGCTTGTTTATATCCTCCAGGACGACGTCGTATCTCTCGCTCTTCAAGAGCCGCCTGGCGAAGATGGGCAGCGTAAAGTTGGCGTCGTACCAGTGGCCGCGGCGCAGGATCCGCACACCGTCGATCTCGTCCTCAGCCGCGCCGCCGGGAAATCCCGACGATAACTGCGTCGTCTCGTGTCCCCACCGGGCGAGGTAAGAGAGGATCTCGTGAAGATGCACCTCGGCCCCTCCCGCCTCGGGATGGTGCATGTCCCTCCAGTTCAGCGCGAGGATCTTCATCGGGCCCGCCTCAGTCCTTTCTCGCTATCGTTCCTATGACTACCGTCGTGTACAGCACCGGTCTCAGCGAAAGAAGTATCGCGCGGGCTCCGGCAAATGCCTTCCTGACATATATAAAAATACGCGGATACATCGGGAGCTTTTTCCCCGTTCCCATCATCCCTTTCCTCAGGATCCTGTACCAGATCGGAGGATTGAGCCATTCGCCGTACGTCTCGACGACGGTGAACGACTGCTCGCGGAGCATCTTCTCGAGCTCGCGCGGCGAAAACTCGGTCTCCCAGCCGGCGAACCACTTTCCCGCGGCTATCATGGCGTGCTTGAGCGCAGTGTAATAGTGCCATCTCTGAGGAACATCGACGAGTATGTCCCCTCCCCGCTTCAGGACCCTGTGATGCTCGGCCAGCATATCCCCGGGATTGCGGAAATGCTCGAGCAGCCCCTGGTGGAAGACCAGGTCGAAAGTCTCGTCCCTGAAAGGCAGCGAGAAGGCGTCGCCACAACAGAGATCGACGTCCGCTCCCTCTGGGACCTGGCTCCGCACCATCTCGAGGCTCGGCATGCTGTAGTCGAGCGATACGACCGAAGCCCCCTGTGAAGCCATGAATATCCCGTCCCTTCCGGTGCCGGCCCCGACCTCGAGGACCCTCAGCCCCTCGAGGGGCCTTACGGCCATAAAGTGCCTGCTGACGCGGCCCTCGTTGTCATAGACCTCTTCGGCATCGCCAGAGACATTCCAGAAATCGTCCCAGTGTTTCTTTTCCGATACTCTCTTCATCTATATCCTGAAGGGACTGTCTTTGCCGGCGGGAGGCGTCAACGTCCGCTGGAAAGACGTTCGGCGAACCATTTCGGCAGCCCGGCGTCGACGATGTCTTTCGCCTCGGCCTCGATATCATACTCGTGTCTGTGAAGCGTGACGGTCCGCTCATCCGGGTCGAAAATCATGAAGGACGCGCGGTTATCGCCGTCCCTCGGTTGTCCGACACTGCCTGGATTAATGATATAGCGGTCTGAAGGGTCGAGGACGAAGGGTTTACCCGGCTCGAGACTCTTCGGACCGCTGATAATAGAAGTATACACCAGAGGAACGTGTGTGTGCCCTACAAAACAGATCGAAAAATCGCACGCCTTGAAAACCTCCTCGGCATGCAGTCTAGAGAAGATGTACGGAAATTCCTCGGGATCGACCGGCGATCCGTGCGCAGCCCTGAATTCGCCGTTCTCGATGGTCATCTTGAACTTATTCTCAAATGAATCGTTGTACTTGCCTTTCAGGGCATTGACCGTCCATTCGATCGCTGTGGAAGCCTCCCTGTGGAAGTGCTCGCGCTCGCTCAGTTCGAGGACGGCCCAGTCGTGATTCCCCATGATGTAACTCGAGCGGGGAAGAGCGAGCAGCCTGTCGAGGCATGCGTCGGGGTGCGCGCCGTATCCCACGGCGTCACCGAGAAAGAGCAGCCTGCACGGGGACATCTCCCTGTAAACGGTCAGTACGGCATCGAGTGCCCTCACATTCCCGTGAACATCGGAGCAGACAAACAGCTTCATCCGCCGCGCACCTCCCCGGTAAGCCTGTCGAGGATCCCGTTCACGAAGCCCCCGGCCTTTTCCGAGCTGAAGCGATGGGCTATCTCTATCGCCTCATCGATGATCACCCGCGCCGGCACGTCGGGACACTCGAGAAGCTCGTAGAGAGCGATCTCCATGATGATCCTGTCGACCACCGCCACGCGCTCGAGCTTCCAGTTCTCGAGGTTGGACGAGATCATTCCGTCGAGCCGTTCGCGCGAGCCCGAGACCCCCCTGACGAGCCTGCCGGCATACTCCGACGCCTCTTCGGACGGCCCCCTCCTCCTTATCGAATCGGCCAGGGAGTCCTCCCATTCCGCCTCACCGATCTCGGCCGCGTACAAGGTCTGGAGCGCTATCTCGCGTGCCTTTCTTCTCCTGCTCATCAGCCTCCTATCTCTTTCCAGAGGCTGACCATCTCGATGGCGGAAAGCGCCGCCTGCCAGCCTTTGTTGCCGGCCTTGCTGCCCGCACGCTCGAGCGCCTGCTCCTGCGTGTCGGCCGTTATTATGCCGAAGGTGACCGGCTTGCCCGTGCCGACCCCGATTGCCGATATGTCCTTGACTACCTGGGAAGCCAGCACATCGAAGTGAGGCGTGTCTCCCCTGATCAGCGCCCCGACGCATATCACAGCATCGACCTGGGTAGCTGCGACCTGTCCGACCGCCTGCGGGATCTCGAACGATCCAGGTACCCGGTACAGTGTGATATCGTCAGCGGAGACTCCGTGGCGCTCGAGACAGTCGAGAGCGCCTCCGATGAGACTCTCGGTCACGAGTTCGTTGAACCTCCCCGCCACGATGGCAAACTTCATCCCGGTCCCTATGAGTTTTCCTGCCTTTTCAACGGCCATCTTTCTCTCCTTTCACATTGGAATCGCAATTGCAGCCGCAGCTCTCTTCGTCGTGATCCCCGACCTCTTCCTGCAGCTCTCCGAAGAGGTGCCCGAGCTTATCTCTCTTGGTCGAGAGGTACCTTACATTCTTTTTGTTCGGCGCGACCTCGATCGGCATCCTCTCTACGACTTCGAGTCCGTAGGCCCTCAGGCCCACTATCTTTCTCGGATTGTTCGTCAGCAGCCTGATCTTGTGCAGACCGAGATCGACAAGTATCTGGGCCCCTATTCCGTAGTCGCGCAGGTCGGCGGGGAAGCCGAGTTCCTCGTTCGCCTCGACGGTATCCCTTCCCTTGTCCTGGAGGGCGTAGGCCCTGACCTTGTTGACGAGTCCTATCCCCCGTCCCTCTTGCTGGATGTAGAGAAAGACACCCGAACCCTCCTTGCAGATCTGCTCGAGAGCCCTCGAGAGCTGATCGCCGCAATCGCACCTTCGCGATCCGAAGACGTCGCCGGTAAGGCACTGGGAATGTACGCGCACGAGGGCGCTCTTGTCCTTCCACGGCTCCCCCTTGATCAGCGCGACGCTCTCCGAGCCGTCGACCGTCCCCTCGTATGCGATCAGCCTGAAATCACCGAACCGCGTCGGCAGATCGGCCTCCGCCTCGCGCCTGACGAGTTTCTCATTCCTGCGCCTGTACTCGATCAGGTCGAATACCGTTATTATCTTCAGGCCCCACTGCTTCGCGAAGGCGGTGAGCTCGGAAGCCCTCGCCATCGTGCCGTCCTCGGCGAGGATCTCGCAGAGTACGCCGGCCGGATTCAGCCCCGCCATCCTCGACAGATCGATCGCCGCCTCGGTATGACCGGCCCTCCTCAGGACGCCTCCACGCACGGCACGAAGCGGGAAGATATGACCCGGGCGGGCGAGGTCCTCCGGTTTCGTTTTCTCGTCTACGAGGGCACGGATCGTCGTCGCCCTGTCGAATGCCGATATCCCCGTCGTCGTCCCTTGCACCGCGTCGACCGAGATCGTGAACGGAGTGTTCATCTTGGCCGTGTTCTCCTGTACCATCATGCCGAGCTGGAGCTCATCGAGCCTCTCTCCCGTCAGTGCAACGCAGATAAGACCCCTTGCATGCCTCGCGATGAAATTGACCACCTCTGCGTTCACCTTCTCCGCTGCCATTATGATGTCGCCCTCGTTCTCACGGGTCTCGTCGTCGATGACGACGACCATTTTCCCCGCCTTTATGTCCTCGAGGGCCTCTTTGATCGTGCTGATCTCTCCTGTCACTTCACACCTCTCGTGACTCGTTTCCGTCAGGGCCTTCCGGGCCCGGCGAACTTCTCCACGTATTTAGCCAGAATGTCCACTTCTATGTTGACCCTGCTTCCCGGGCTGACCTTCCCGAGGGTCGTCGTCTTCCATGTATGCGGTATGATGAATACTTTGAACCTGCCTCCCGACGGATCGGGACCTGTCGTCAGGCTGACTCCGTCGACTGCGACCGATCCCTTCGGGACCATGTATCTGCCCAGCTCCCGCCCGACGTCGATCTCGATGCCGAGCGGATCCCTGATCACCCTGACAACCCTGCCGATGCCGTCGACGTGCCCGTTGACGATGTGGCCGCCGAGCCTCGCGCCCGCCTCGAGGGCCCTTTCGAGATTGACGGCTGAACCCGCCCTGAGCCTCCCCAGGTTCGTTACACGCAGGGTCTCTGGAAGGACGTCGCACGAGAAGATGTCACCCTTGAGCTCCGCCACCGTCTGGCAGGCGCCGTTGACCGATACGCTGTCTCCTATCTCGAGTCCCTCGAGGGACGAGACGATCGTGAGCCGGCCGCCCCGGGAGCTCCTCCGCATCGTGACGATCTTTCCCGTCGCCTCAATCAGTCCCGTGAACATCACCCGGCTCCTTCGTGACTGCCTCGAGATATCCGGATACTTGCTTCCTGTCGTAAACGGTCATCACATCCCCGTCGATGACCTCGACGTATGATAGGCTCAGGTCCCCGCCGACAGCGGGCGGATCTCCGCCGAACGCCGGAGGCGGATCATCCTCGTACCATCCCCTCTCACCGGCGCCGGCTATCGATGGTGCGTGGAAGAGGACGAGCCTGTCCGGGATACCGGCCTTCATCATCGATGTCGCGATACGCGCTCCTCCCTCGACGAGTACCGATGTGATCCCCCTGTCTGAAAGATCGCGGCGCCACGCATCGAGGTCGAGACCTCCATCGCCGTGAGGCAGCCGGCTGATCTCCGCTCCGGCCCCCTCGAGTTCCTCGATCCTCGCTGCGTCCGCCTCTTCAGAACAGTAGAGTATCACACGTTCCCCCTTCTCGAGCCATGGATGACCGGGGGAAAAGGCCAGGCCTGAATCGAAGACCATCCTCACCGGAGGATCGAGCGGCCGGGCGTAGAGACGCCTGTCGAGGGAGGGATCGTCCGCGCGAAGCGTGCCCGATCCTACTGCTATCGCCTCGAGCTTCGCCCTCAACCCGTGAACGCATTCGAGCGAACCGGCGCATGTGATAAACTTCTCGCCGGTGAGCTTGATCCTGCCGTCGAGCGTGACGGCGAGCTTGAGCAGTACGAACGGTCCGCCGGTGAGCGAACGGTGGACGTACGGCAGGTTCATCTCGAGGGCCTCTCTCGCCATGACGCCGACCTCCACCTCGATACCGTTTTCTCTCAGCCGCCGCGCTCCCTGCCCGCGGACGCGCTCGTCGGGATCGAATATACCGAAGACGACACGTGAGATCCCCGCTTCGGCGATAGCGCCTGTGCACGGAGGCGTCCTGCCGTGATGGCAGCAGGGCTCGAGGTTCAGATAGAGATCGGCACCCCGGGCCTTCTCCCCCGCCTCGGTGATCGCTTCTATCTCGGCGTGCGGCTTCCCGGCGCCTGCGTGGAATCCCTCGCCGGCGATCTCGCCTCCGGCGACGATCACCGCGCCGACAAGCGGATTGGGAAAGGTCAGGCCTGTGCCGCGCGAGGCGAGTTCGAGCGCCCTTTCCATATAGTGCCGGTCGTCATTTATCACGCTGACGTGCCTTCCGGTCGAACAGGTTTTCGGGGAACGAGGGAAGAGAGGGAACGCACGGCGCGCACCCGTAGGGGGATCGTATATCGAACCACCTTCTCCCATCCAGACTGTAACTGTCGGCCCCGGAATCTCACCGGATCGGTGGGCCTTTCGGCCCATTCGCGGGCTTTCACCGCCGGTGGGGAATCTCACCCCGCCCCGAAGGTTGTCATTTCGTATGAATCTACACGAACCGACGCCCTGTGTCAAGCATCTGACCGGCAGCAGCTTGGCCTGCCGTCAGCCCCCGATGAGGGCCGCGATGAATTCGGAATGGTCGAACGGCTCGAGGTCGTCGGCGCTCTCCCCGACACCGACAAAGAGCACGGGGATTCCGAGCTTCTGCTGTATCGGGATGATGGCACCCCCCTTGGCCGTGCTGTCGAGCTTGGTGAGTATTATGCCCGTCACGGGCAGCCCTTCGGTGAACGCCTCTGCCTGCCGCAGGGAGTTCTGTCCCGAATTCGCGTCGAGGATGAGCCACGCCTCGAGGGCTATGCCTTCCATCCGGTCCCTGAGCACCCTGAATATCTTGCCCAGTTCCTCCATCAGGTTGACCTTCGTGTGCAGCCGTCCCGCCGTGTCGACGATCACGATGTCGACGCCCTTAGCCTTCGCCGACTGCACCGCGTCGAAGGCGACCGCCGCCGGGTCGGAGCCCATCTTCTGGCGCACGACGGGCACCCCTGCCCTTTCGCCCCACAGCTCGAGCTGGTCTATCGCGGCCGCGCGGAATGTATCGCCGGCGGCGAGTATCACGTTCTTTCCTTCGCCCTTGAATTTCGCGGCGAGTTTGCCTATCGTCGAGGTCTTGCCCACTCCGTTCACGCCGACGATCACGATCACCCTCGGGCTTCCATCAGGAACAGGGGGCGCGGGGATCTCATCGACTATCGAGAGAAGCTCATCGGCCACCGCCTGCATGTGGTCCCCCACTCCACGCGCACGGATACTCTCAATGATACGCTCGGTCGCCTCCACGCCGAGATCGGCCGAGTAGAGTATCGCCTCGGCCTCCTCGATCGCTTCCTCGTCGAGCTCGCCCGCCGAAAGCGCCTCGCGCAGGGGGCGCAGAAAGCGCTCCCTCGTCTTCCTCAATCCCTGGAAAATACTTTTCATCGGTATTCGAACAGCTTTCTTACTTATCCCGCAACCGAGAGGGTAACAACCGCCCGTCACGCCGGATCAGTTCGATGATGCTCGGTGGGGCGAACGAATCGTCCGGCGGATACAACTCGCCTGCCCAGGGATTGAGTTCCAGAGAGAGGTGCACGTCGCTGGAAAGGCTGTACAGGGTGCCGGCGATGTGATTTCCGGAAATGTTATTTTCGGGGTGTTCTTTCGTGGGCATCGGTCCCGTTCCCGATGCAACGTATATCTGAACGTCGATCGTCATTATATAAGGATACGGCAACGGCGCATCGACCGATGTCGATTGCACGCAGTAGTAATCCCACTGGTAAGCGCCGCCGCTGTTGAATTTGGACCTCATCTTCACAGCGTACCATTCGGCATCGGCGACCGCGTCCCAGCTGATATGGACCATGTTCGCCGGCTCGTCGGCGGAAGCCTCGACATTACGGGGCCTCGATCCCTCTATGTCAAGGATGTGCAGGCTCGCGCGATGGGCCTCGTTGCGGCAATAAAGCGCCAGCTCCGTAGTCTCACCAGGAAAATACCCTATATACACACCCGATGGACACAAGACGCCGCCGAGGCCCGCTATGATCTGCCGCCCGTCGTTGGCGACCGTATGGGCAAAGTCTCTTATGCAGCAGTACCAAAAGTCTCCGTCCACTGACACCGAATCCACTCCGTCGCCGGTACCGATCACATTGTAGACCTCTATGTACGCCGTGAAGCGATTACCGTCTGTTGCCAAGCTTCCGATTGCGTACAGCGCCGGTGAGGAATCATTTTCCGGGCAACTCGTACAATCGTCCTCTCCACAACTCGAGACGATCAATACCAGGGCCGCCAGCACGGAAGTCAAAATTCCGCTTCGTTTCATTCGAAACTCCCCCTTCCAAAGTGAGTCTGTTGCCAACGACCGGATTCGATTCCAGGGGCGATGACGAAGGTATCAACATGAATCGGGACCTGCAGGTCTACAAACGGCCCGAAGACCTAGTTGGACGATACCGGCGTGGCGAGGGTCTCCTTCTTCTTCGGGGCTGCGGGCTGCCGCCTGGCAAGCAGATCCTCGATCTCGGTCAGGTCGACCGACACGATCCTGGAGATGCCTTTCTCCTCCATAGTCACTCCGAAGAGCTGGTCGGCAGCCGCCATCGTGCGCTTGTTGTGCGTGATTATGATGAACTGCGTATTCTCGGAGAACTTCTTGAGCATCCTCACGAATCTGTGGATGTTCGCGTCGTCTAGCGGAGCGTCGACCTCGTCGAAGATGCAGAAGGGGCTGGGCTTGGCCTTGTAGAGTGCGAACAGCAGAGCGAGTGCCGTCAGCGCACGCTCACCGCCCGAAAGCAGCGAAATGTCCTGGATCCGCTTACCTTTGGGCCTTGCCTTGATGATGATGTCCGCCTCTAGAGGATCGCTTCCCTCGCCGAGATGGAGGTCCGCCTCACCACCCTCGAACAGTACCTCGAATATCTCCGAGAAGTATTTCTTCACCGCGGTAAAGGTCTCTATAAACATCTTTCTCGCGCGTCTGTTTATCTTCCTTATCGCCTCGTCGAGCTCTTCCCTTGCCTTTATCAGGTCATCCCTCTGAGAGGTGAGGAACTCGAATCGCTGATTCTTCTCGTCGTATTCCTCGACGGCTGCGAGGTTGACGGGGCCGAGACTCTCGAGTTTGCGCTTCTCCCCCTCGAGCATCTCCTTCGTGATCAGACTCTCTTCTTCCGTCAGAGGGATCTCCAATCCCTCGAGATAGCAGCCGAGATCCTCTTCGTATAGCTCCATCCCGCGATCGACAAGGTCTTTCATGTGAGTCTCGGTCGACGACAGGTTCACACGCAGGTCGTTGATCTTC
Organism: uncultured bacterium; assembly: GCA_965371515.1. Lineage (GTDB taxonomy): Bacteria > Krumholzibacteriota > Krumholzibacteriia > Krumholzibacteriales > Krumholzibacteriaceae > JAUWCL01. Next base: position 13,324 of record CBDUYR010000004.1, read on the forward strand.
TCGAAGATCGCCTCGCGCTCGGTCTTGCGCTCCTTCAGCTCGCCCTCGATCCCGCCGATCAATTCGCGCTTTTCCTCGAGCACGTCGTGCATCCGGCCGATCTCCTCCTCGTGTGAAGTCTCCTCATCGAGGAACGTCTTGACCACGGCCCTCTCTTCCTCGATCGATCGCTCGAGCCGTGCCGTCTCCTCCTTCGCCGAGCTGGTCTCGACGCTTCTCTGCTCGATAATCGCCCGGAACTGCTTCTCCATCTCACCGAGCCCGCGTAATTCCTCGTTCTGCCTGTCGACCGTTCCCTGAAGCGATGCGAGCCTGACCTTTCCCGAGGTAAGCCCGGCATCGAGATCCTCCCTGTTCTTCCTCAGGACGGAGAGTTCCGATTCGAGCCGCTCGGAATCGGAGATGTCTCCCGAGCCCTGCTGCATCACAAGGGCGAGCCTGGCCTCCTCGAGCTTCGAGAGTGTCTCGACGCGGCCGTTCTCCAGCTCGTCGAGGGACTTCATCATCATCGAGGTCTTCTCTTTCCCCATGATGTACTCGCGCTCGACCTCCTGGAAGGCCTCGCGCCTCCGTCCGAGCTCCTCGCGGGCGCGGATGGAAAGCCGTGCGATCTCCTCGATCCTCTCCCTGATAGATTCCTTCTCGTGCCGCAGCGATCCGCCTTCCTTCTCGAGGCCTGCGATCTTTTTCTCAAGAGAATGGATCTCTCCGGCGAGCCTCTCGATCTCCCCCGTCCTGCCGAATATCGACACCTCTTCGCCGGGAGAACCGGAAAAATAGATTCCCCTGCCCCTCGAATAGTAGATCCCCGACAGCGAAACAGCGCCCGCTGTTCCTCCACTGTCGGAGGTAATAAAGTCGAGCGCGTTCTCTATCGTGTCGAAGAGGTAGATCCCGGCGAGAAGCTGGTCGACAGCCCTCCTCGCCTCGGCAGGCGTGTCGACAAACGACGCCAAGGCGCCGAGCATACCGGCTGCCTTCGGCGCAGGTTCGCCGGAGGCTTTCCAGACCGGATCGTCGGCAAGGAATCTCGCTCCGCCGAACTTTCCTTCGGAGAGCTCTCGCGCGAGATCGACGGCACCTGTGATGCTGTCGATCACGACTCCGTCCATCAGTCCGCCGAGGACCGCCTCGAGCCCCCTGCGGTATTCCTTTTTCGTCTCTATCATATCCGCGAGAGGCCCCCTCACGCGCGAGTCGCTCTTCTTGAGAACGTGCCTCGCGCCTCCGGGGAATCCCTCGAAGTCTTCCTTCATCCTCGTGAAGAGCTCGTGCCGGCTCTTCATAGCGGCGAGCGACGCCTTCTTCCCGGCAACGACCGACGCATTCGCGCCTACCTCACTCTCGACGACCTCGAGCCTCGCCGACCTCTCGACGCCCTCGTTCTCGAGCGACGAAAGCACCCGCTGCGCATCGCCGAGCGCCCCCTCCCGCGCGTCGCGTTCCCCGGAGAACTTCGCCGTCTCAGATTCGAGGGAAACGATCCGCTCGCGCATCTTCCCCGACCTGTCGTCGAGGTCGGCAAGTATCTGCTCGTAATGCTCAACCGTGCTTTTCACGCGCGCCTGGTCCTGGATGAAATCGAGCTGGGTCTGCTTCAGGTCGATGAGCTCTCCCTGGATGCGCTCTATTTTCACCGAGACTTCCTCAAACAGACCGCCGAGTTTTTTGATCTCTTCCTGTTCCGAGGCGATCGATTCGCCGGTCACTGCCACCTCAGTCTTCACTCCTTCGATCCTTTCGGCGATCCGCTCGAGACGCGTTCCCGCCTCCTCGATCTCGCGGCCTGCACGCTCGATAAGCCGCTCCGCCTCGCCCTTGCGCTCGCTGAACTGGATGATCTTCTCTTCAGCTCCCTGGATCTTTCTTCTGACCTCGTAACGTCTGTTCTGCAGGTCGGTGTTTTTCTTCTCCAGCTCGACGAGAAGCAGTTTCTCCTCCTCGACCTTCCTCTCGCGCTCCTCGAGCGATACGTCGTCGCGCTCGGTCAGCTCCCGGCTTCCCGCCAGCGTCTTTTCGGCTTCCCGTTTTTTCCCGAGCAGTTCCGAGAGATTCCTTCGCAGGTACACAAGACCATAGGAGCGGATCCTCTCGCTGATCGTACGGTACCGCTTCGTCTTGCCTACCTGGTACTTCAGGGAGCGTACGTTCCTGCCGAGTTCCTCCAGGATGTCGTCGAGCCTCAGAAGGTCGTTCTCGGTGAGCTTGAGCTTTCTCTTCGCCTCCTCACGCCTCATCCTGTACTTCACAATACCGGCCGCTTCCTCGAACATATGCCTTCGTTCGCCGTGCGCGTCGTTGAGGACATACTCGACCATCTCCTGCTCGATTACCGAGTAGGAATGGCTGCCCGTCCCCGTATCGGCGAAGAGTTCCCTGATGTCCTTCAGCCTGCAGGGAGACTTGTTTATGAAATACTCGCTTATCCCCGACCTGTAGACCTTCCTCGTGATCGTGATCTCGGAATAGTCGATCGGGAAGGCACCCCTCTCGTTGCTCACCGTCATGTTGACGAGGGCAAAGCCGGTGGGTTTGTGGACCTCGGTGCCGTTGAAGATGACATTCTCCATCTTCGTGCTTCGAAGCTGTCTGGCGCTCTGTTCCCCGAGCACCCACCTGACGGCGTCGACTATATTGGTCTTCCCGCATCCGTTCGGGCCGAGGATGCATGTAATTCCTTCCCTCAGTTCAAGGGTGGCGGGATTCATGAACGATTTGAATCCAACAAGCTCCAGTCTGGAAAGACTCACCTTACAGCACCTCCGCGCTTAATGGCGTACATCAGTTGTTTGAATCCTTCAGGGTCACGACTTTCGCGTAACCTATCCTGGAAAGGTCGAGCAGCTGCAGTCTCGCAGCCACGGCCTCCTCCCGCGTCCTGTACTCTCCTACATGGACCCTGTACCACGTCTTGCCGCTCACCTCTGTCGCGATGACAACGGCGTAATAACCTTTTTTCTCCAGGTAGTCCGTTTCTTTTCCGGCTCTGCTTATCTCCCTGAACGACGCAACGTGGACGGCAAAATACGAGCCTTCCGGGGCCGGCGTAACGATCTCCGGTTCTGGGCTCGACAGAGCCGTACCGGTCCCGGCTTCACCGCCGGCCGGCGCATCGGTAATCGTCTTCTCTCCTGCGGGCTTTTCAACGGGTTCTTCAGTGAGCTTACCGGTCGTATCGACCTCATCCTGGCTGCGGTCTTTCATCTCCTTGACATCGAGCTGTTTCTGCACGAGCTCCGCCGTCTTGCTCTCGCCTTCCTTCTCGCTGATCGACTTGTGGATCATGAAGAACCAGACGAGAAAGACCACGACAACGACTATGACGCCCGCCGTGACGAAGTGCGGCAGGGTCATCCCCCCACCCCTGCGCTTCCCGTCGCTCTCGAGTTCGGCCGTCTTCTCGATCGCTGCCGCTTCATACTGACTTCCCCGCCCGTCTTCTTCGCTCTCATCGGCCCCTTCTCCAGAGAGAACATCTCCATCCTCTCCGAAGCAGACCATGTCTACCGGCGCGAGATCGGACCCGAGATCTTCGAGGTTTTTCTGGAGCTGACCTTCCGGCATCTCCTCGAGCCTGCATGCGAGAAAGATGGAGTCTGCCAGCGAAGCGAGCGGATTGACCGTCCCATCGTCCGTATAGAGGGTCGAGCAGTATATGACCACATCGTGGCTGCGGCTGAGAAAATTCCTCATCTTGGTGAATTCCTTCTTCGCGAAGGGAATCGTGCGCGAAACAGGAAATGAGCCGGGCCCTACGACGATCACGCCGTCGATGCCTGTCGACCGAGCGACGGTCTTCAGCGAACTCCCGTAGAGGAGCAGGTCCAGAAAACCGTGATCCTCGGTGTTCTCGACGAGACCGCTCAGCCCGGGAGAGAGGAAATCGCAGTCCACGATCAGCACGTCCTTTCCGTGCTTCGCGAGGATATGGGCTATCTGGAGTACCGAGAAATCCCTCGACAGCCTGTTCTCCCCTACGGACATCGCAAGGATCGAGCGGCTCCCTTGCTCGGTGAGCCTCCCCTCGATCCTCGCTCCGAGCTCGATGAAGCGCTCCATCTCACGGGCCGATGAAAAATCTCCCGACGACATGAACGCCCTTATGCTCTCCTCGCCGAGCAGTATCGAGAACCCGCCCTCGATGGGATTGCACTTTCGTCTTTCGGAGGGCATTTCGCGTTCTTCATCGCCCATGTGGATCACTCCCTCTCTTTCACATTCCTCATCGCTGCAGCGAGGTTTTCGATAAGTATTTCTTCCTCATCGGCCGGGACCGTCCTTAGGTCCACGAATACCGAGTCGCCCCGGACCCTTGCCAGCACAGGCGGATCGAGCTTTCTGAGCTCTCGTTCCAGGTACTGGGGCCCGCCAGCTGTGAGATTAATCCGCAAAAGCGCCGTCCGCAAGGGATTAATGGGAAAGCTGCCCCCCCCGATCGACGTCTCTCCTTCGATTACCTCGATTCCGAACCCGTCGGGCACATCTTCTCTTAGTCTCTCCGCCGCGTCACGCGTGCGTGCAGCAAGCGCACCCTGGTCTTCCAATATCATCCTCAGTGCCGGGATGCGGTCGAACTCTCCGTTCCAGTAATGCACGAGGACCTGTTCGAGCCCGGCGAGCGTCATCTTGTCGATGCGAAGCGCCCTCGACATATGGTTATCCCGCATCCTCCCGACGAGATCCGTTTCGCCGAGGAGTATCCCCGCCTGCGGTCCGCCGAGCACCTTGTCGGCGCTGAATGAAACGATATCAACGCCTGTATCGAGCACCGGAAGGATACTCTCCTCTCCCTCCAATCCCTCGCTCTCGACTGGATAGAGAATACCGCTCCCCTGATCATACATGACGGGGATATTTCTTTTCTTTCCAAGTTCTGCCAATGCGGCAACCGTTACCTCATCGGTATATCCGATTACTTTATAGTTGCTCGTATGCACCTTCAGGAGAAGTGTGGCCCCCTCGTCGATCGCCCTCTCGTAATCTCCGAGATGAGTCCTGTTTGTCGTCCCGACCTCGATGACCCTCCCGGCGGCGCGGGCCAGGATCTCGGGAAGCCTGAAGCTCCCTCCTATCTCGACCAGTTCCCCGCGCGAGACGGCTACCGCGCCATCGCGGGCGAACGTATCGACTGCCAGCAGGACGGCGGCCGCGTTGTTGTTCACGACGAGGGCCTCTCCGCATCCCGTGATGGCGCGGAGCAGAGTTGTGACCCTCCTCGACCGGCTCGTCCTCGAGCCGCTTTCGATATCCATCTCGAGATCGGTGTAGCCGGAGGCGGCGATAAGTACCGCCGATACCGTCGCGGAGTCCAGCACCGCCCTGCCGAGATTGGTATGGAGGATAACGCCCGTTGCGTTGATCACGCGCCGCTGCCTGTCTGAGACCAGCGACTCGATCTCCCGCACGGCCGAACCGGCGATGCTCTCGAGAATCAGAGCAGCATCCTCTCCGTTTTCGATCTCGCCGCTGACGAGTCCTTCTCTGTACGATTCTATCCTGTTCCTGACGATACGGGTTATCCCGCGCTTCGACATCATGTTGATGCGCGGAGTGATCCTCTTGTCCTCGAGGACCCGCTCGACAGAGGGTAAGTTCCTCAGAAAGGCATTCCTGTCCATTCCACCCCTGCCCGTTCTCCTGTTAAACCTGTCATTTTCTACCATATGTTGTGGTGCCCGTCAACTGTTTTAACAATATATTGTAAGCGGGTTTGTCGGTTTTCTTTGCTCCCCTCTGTCAGGTCCATATAAATTCAGCTTCGCGATCCGGTGAAACGATACCGAATTTGCCACTTGATGCCCGGGAGTCTATCTGATACACAGCAGATGTAATGAGTTACAGAGCCCGGGGAGGAACCGATGAGACACAGGACAATTACCCTCTCAATATCGATGCTGCTGACGGCTGCCCTTATGACGGGCTGCGGCGGTAAGAAAACGATGTACGACTCCCTCTATTCCGAGCTGTCCGAGGACATCTCCGCTTCCGATCCCTCGGTCCTCTCGGAGCGCAGGATAGTAATCGATCCCGGTCACGGCGGGGAGTACGACGGTGCGATGGGAGCCGACAGCCTCAGCGAGGCCGAGGTCAACCTCGGCGTCGCCCTCTATCTGTGGGGCCTGCTCAGGGAGGCGGGCGCAGAGGTCCACATGACCAGGTCGACCGACAGGGATTTCCTGCCCGAAGGCGCGGCGGAATCCGGGACCGGTCTCGCCGCGCTGCTCAGGGATGACCTTGCCGCCCGGATCGAGAGAGCGAACGAATTCGAACCGGAGGTCTTCATCTCGATCCACCACAACTCGAACATCGCCCTGGACCGTGAGAGAAACGCCGTCGAGATCTATTACAAGGGTTCCGACCACGGCGCATCCCTCGAGCTCGCTACCGATATACATACTCATCTGGCTAGAAACCTCGGTATTACCGCTACCGCCATCAGACCGGGAAATTATTATGTTCTGCGCAACTCGAAGGCCGGGGCCGCGATACTGGGTGAGGCAAGCTACATCTCGAATCCCGCCGTCGAGGATAAACTGAAGCTCTCGGCAAAGCAGAAGCTCGAGGCCGAGGCATACTACCTCGGCCTGATAAAATATTTTTCCGGGGGCGTCCCCGTTATCGCGATGGCGGAGCCTGGAACGGACACGCTCACCGTTCCCGGAAAACTCGAGTTCACCGTCGTACCCGGCGCGGGCATCCCGATCGATCCCGCCTCGCCCGAAGCCAGGATCAACGGCAGGAGGGTCGACTGCTTCCAGCCGTCGGCCGGCGAAAGGCCATTCTGCCTCATGCCTTCCTCCATGCCTAACGGAACCTTCACGATCTCCTTCTCAACGAGGAGCGTGAGGGGAGCCACTGCGACCTACGGCCCGAAAGAGATGCTGCTCGACCGTCCGGCGAGGTTCTTCCTGCCGATGGACCCTCTCCCCGACGGTAAGGGGCGGATAGTGTTGAGAGTGCTCGTGCTCGATTCGGGGGGCCGCCCTGTCGCCGACGGAAAGACGGTCACGATGAAAGCGGCCGTTAAAAAAGGTGGCAGTTCCGTGCGTACGAGAAAAGGTATTGCCTTATTCGTTCGCGACAGCGCCGGCGGCAGACATGTCGTCTCATCCGGCACCTCCGTCGATACCCTGGCCTTCGCCTGGGACGGACCTTTGACCGAGGTACTGACCCTGGCCCTGGACGGCCTGACCGGCAGGCCTGTTCAACGAGCCGTTCTCCGCTGCGCGGACGGGGAAACGGCAGCGGGCGACCGGAAGGGCGCCATCAGATCGGCGACGGTTGACACGGCAGGAGCTGTCATCTACGCGTCGGGATACCATCCGGCGCCCCTCGAACGCATGGTCGAGGGCGGGAAGGTCCCGGTCACGAAGATGACTCCTATCTTCGGAGGAGTCCTGCACGGAAAGAGGATAGTCATCGATCCCGCCGGGGGCGGAACTGACGACGCGGGCAGGGGAGCCGCCGCGCTGCGCGGTGCTACTGTCAACATGCGCCTTGCGAGGGAGCTCGAAAACAGACTCACGGCGGCCGGCGCCTCGGTGCTGGTGACGAGAAACGGAGAAGAACATCTGTCGGACGAGCAACGGATATTCAGGGTGAACAGATTCGGAGCCGACCTGGCGATCAGTGTGAGATTCGGCGGCGCGTTGGAACCGGGAGACGGATGCCTCGTCTATCACTATCCCGGCAGCGTCGCAGGAACGGCAGTCGCCGACAGCCTCGTCTCGAACCTTGCGGGAACGCCGCCGTGCGAAGAGGTGGAAGTCGTCGAATCGGTCGAGCTTTTCCTTCAGCAGACGAACTGTCCGGCTATTGTGATCTCGGGAGGATCCCTTTCCGACGACGACACGGAGAACATCCTCGGATCCTTCCGCTGGACCGGGCTCGAAGCAGAAGCGATATTGCTGTCTCTGCTCGTATACTTCGGCGCGGAAGACTGATCTCCAGGAGATCGTTCACTCCCTGCCCGTCCTTGACCTTCTTCCCTGTCATTGCGATATTAAACGGGAACGGCCATGACTGAGAAAATAACGGAATACGACCGCCGGCGGAGGAAGAGGGTAGTCTACCTTCTGCCCATTGTTTTGCTTCTCCTCGTCATCCTCGGTATAAGCCTCGAAAAAGCGAGAGTTGTCGACAGGATATTCAGTGTGGGATACGAGGGCCCGATGCAGATCCTCCCCGAGATAACGATCCTCGACGATTCGGGGATCGAGGCCGAGGTGTTCGAAAAGGAGAGGCATGACATGGTCGCGCGCGATGTGGAGGTATACAGCGAGGAGATAGAGGACGAGGACGACGAGGCGGAGACTTCACTCTCTCCCATAGAGGATCCCGAAGAACCGATATACGACGACTTCGAGGGGAGCGACGCCATCCGCACATACGAGTCTCACGCCCCCATAGCGTACCGGGAAGACTACGTCATAACAAAGATGATCGAGCCGATCTATCCGCCCGAGGCGATGATCAGCGGCCGCGAGGGATACGTCCTCGTCGAGGTCTACATAAACAGCAAGGGATTCGTGCAGGAGGCCTGGGTCAGGAAGATCAAGGGAGACGAGAGTTTCGAGGCTGCCACCCTCGACGCCGTAAAGCAGTTCGAATTCAGGCCGATAATGGACAGGGGAAAGCCGATATCGTTCTGGCTGAGTTTTCTGGTGAGGTTCGAGCTGAACTAGCCCGGTCAGCGGCGCGGAGCGGAAACGGTCACATACTCCTCCACCCTCTCTTTTCTCACGATGTTGAACCTGATCCCGTCGCCCGATATCAGCTCGACAAAGCTGTGCCGCCTGTCGCTGAGCATCCGTTCCATCTCGTCTCGCAGGGACGATCCGGAAGCCGACGCCGCCGCCATCGCTTCCATCATCTTTCTCACACCGTCGTATCCCCCCGTGACGAACCTGTTGACGTCCCTTCCCTCGTACCCCGTCAGCGCCGCTGCGGCGAGATATCTCTCCTCGATCGAATCCGAGACGTCCTCCGAAGGAAATACCGCTCCCTCCATGTCGCGGCCCGCCATCCTGAGGAGCTTTCTGGAGTTCCACGACGAGGTGCCGAGAAGCTGGACGCCGAACTCGTAGAAGGAGAGCTGCGGCAGGATCAGGACGAGATCCTCCGTGTTGGACGGTATGAAGAGCGCCTCCGGAACAGCCTTCCTGATCCGTTCTATGTTCAGTTTGAAATCGGTGCTGCCCTGCTCATAGAAATCCTCCGCGCAGAGAGTCCCTCCGAGACCTTCGACTTCCCGCCTGAAGAGCTCGGCCAGAAAACGCCATCTCTGCGAGTCCTCGGCCATGAAAGCGATCCGCCGGAGTCCCATCTCCAGGCAGGCCACCCTTGCAAGAGCGGCGATCTCCATCTCGTAGTCCTGTGAGCTCTGGAATATGTATCCGCCTATCCCGGCGATCCCTTCCTCCGATGCCACGGGTGAATAGAGCACCGTCCCCGCATGCTGTGCTGTCTGCGCCACAACGATCGTCGTCGAACTGAGGACACCCCCCACGAGAGCGTCGACGCTCTCATCCTCGATCAGTACAATAGCGGACTTCCTCGCCTCCAGGGCATTCGATCGCGTATCTCCTACGACCAGCTCCACGCCGGTCACACCGAATTCACGCGCCTCCCGGATTGCCACCGCCGCCCCGCGCAGGAATTCCTTTCCAAGCGGAGCGAATCTGCCGCTCAGCGGGCAGATGAGGCCAATCGAGCCCGATGCCTTGCCTGCGCCCGCATCCCTCGGCCTTACAGCGGCGGGCGTGACGGTCCTTCCCGGGATCGGCGCAATCGCCATCTCCATAGTGTCGAGGGCAGCGATGTGTGCCCGGATCTCTCTCACCGATGCGGTGTCTCCCTCGGCCTCGACTATCAGAAGGGAACCTTCCCAGACAAGCTCGATTCCGGGAGCCGCCGGGAAGGCTTCCTGGAGATCGGCAAGCTGATGGGCCGAGAGGAGTGGAACCAGCTGCGACAGGCCCTCCCTGGCCTGACCGCTGACAGAGGGATCGAGGACCATAGCCGTCATCAATCTTCCTGCCGCATCGGAGAATCTCCCCTTATCCCTGTCGATCCCCGCCAGGAGGATGTTCACCTCGGCCGCGGTCTCCGCTCCGGCCTCGGGTGAGGTGAGAGGCATCAGGATCTCCGATGCATCCTCGAGGAATCCGAGCTTGAGGCTTGCCTTTCCCGTCTCGAGCCTCACCTCGCCGGCGGCATCCGAGTCGGGGTACGTTTCAAGAAAAGGCTTTCCGGCCCTTCGAACGGCACGGTCGTCGCCATTCGCGACATACGCCCGCAGCTCTTCGAGCTGCTCGTCGTGTATCTGTCGAGGGGATGATCCCGTCTCGAACGACGCTTTCTTCGTGGCGCATGATACGAGGATCAGCAGGAGCAGTACCGGTATGAGTATCTTTGTCTTCATCGTTTCTTCGCCGGCAGATCGAAGGTCCCTTTGCCGAGAAAGGACAGCGCGAGCTCGTGGTACTCCATCGACTGGGCGGTCAGCTTCTCGATGGCCTCGTCGTCGACCTGCCTTCGCACCTTTCCCGGCACTCCGGCCACGAGCGACCCCGGCGGGATATCGGTACCATTTAGTACCACCGCGTTGGCGGCGATCATACTCCCTTTTCCTATCCTGGCGCCATCAAGAATTACGGCTCCCATGCCGATGAGCGATCCGTCCTCCACCGTGCAGGAATGGAGGATCGCCCCATGCCCGATTGTCACGTTGTCGCCGACAACAAGCTCGGGGCCACCGGTCGTGCAGTGACAGACACAGGCATCCTGAATGTTCGAGTACCTTCCTATGGTGATCGTCCAGCAGTCGCCCCTGACAACCGCTCCATGCCATACGCTCGATCCATCGCCGATTGTGACGTCGCCGATCACGCTGGCCGTCGGCGCGATGTAGACGCTCCGCCCGATAACAGGCGACATGCCCTGGAATTCCTCTATCAAGACTTTCCTTCCCCGCCCTTTCAGGCCTCCTCGAACTCCCCGGGATCGATCTCCTCGAGGCCTTCGCGGCCGCTGTCGCCGTCGGCTTTCCCGATCTGCAGGTTTCTCTTGTATTTCTCGAACAGCTCTTCCTCGATCCGGATCACCGATCCCGATCTCAGGGCCAGCGCTATCGCGTCACTCGGCCGCGCGTCGATGTAGAACAGCTCCTCGCCCCGGCCAAGGACGATCCTCGCGAAATAGGTATCCTCGTGTATGCCTGTTATCTCGATCTCCTTTACCTCGCCTCCGAGTTCCTCGACGACGAGCTTCAGCAGATCATGCGTCATCGGTCGTTCGAACGTCTTACCCGCGAGGACCGTGTATATTGCAGTAGCCTCCGCAGCGCCGATCCAGATCGGCAGGACTTCCTCGCCCCCCTCCGACTTGATCAGGGCTACAGGGAATTCCCTCTCACGATCGAGTGCGATCCCGCTGACATATACTTCTTTCATATCCACAGTGTCAGTCCTGGCCTTCCTCCATCCGCTCCTTCATGTCATCGACCGACTCGAATTTCGGGTGCGGCTTATTGAGGTTCTCTATCATCCACTTCGCCGACTCGGCGACTTCCGAATCGGGGTACTTCTTGAGCAGCTCGTCGAAGACCCTTCTCGCCTGAACGAGATCCATGACCTCCTCGGCATACACGAAACCGATCATGAAGAGCGCCTGTGGTGCATATTTGTGCTCGGGATACTTGTTCACGATATTCCTGTAGTACTGGATCCTCGTGAAATTGGCATCCTCTTCCTGGGCGATCTCCCACAGTTCCTCGGGAGACCGTGTCGTCTTGATGAAGTCTTCCCTGACAAAGTTGACGGGCTCGTACTCTTTCCTGAGCCTGTAGAGCTCCTGCTCGAGGTTGGCCTTGGCCTTGCTGCCGCGGAGCTGGTCGAGAATATCCTTTCTGACTTCTGACAGCGGTTTGAGGTTCTCCGGCTTCTTGTCATTGATCTTGACGAGCGAATATCCCTTTTCAGTGACAACAACATCGCTCACCTCGCTGAGCTCGAGATTCCTCACCTGCTCGGAGAACTCCTTTGACTCCCCGTAGAACTTGATGTATCCGCCGGGATTGAAATACCCGAGGTTGCCGTTGCTGGGTGCGGTCGTACGGTCCTCGCTCTCATATTTGGCGATCTTGTTGAACTTCTCGCCGTCGTCGATACGCTTCTTCCATTCGACGACTTTCATGCTGTCCTTGGAGAAGGCATGCTGAGCCTTGATGATCGCCCTGTTCATGAACTCTTCCCAGTGGTCGTTGTAATATTTCTCGATCTCCTCGTCGGTCACTTCGACCTTCTGCCTGATCATTTTGTCGTAATAGGCGGTGATCATGATGTTTTTTCCCGCCTGCATGATCTGTTTCTTTACATCTTCGTCGTACTTGAGATCAGTCTTCTCAGCAGCGAGATAGAGAAGCTCCTCGTTAATCAGAGCGTCCACGAATTTCGCGCGGCCATCCTTGCCCTTGTACTGCGCCCTGATCTGCGGGGACATCGACTCGAACCTGTCGTCGATCTCCTTCGTAGTGATCTTCGAATTGCCTACCCTCGCGTCCAGGCCCTGGTTGACCTCGAACTTCTCGCCCTTCTCGGAGCAAGAAACCAGGCCCGCTGCGATCATCATCGCTATCGCTGCAAAAAACATGATCCTCTTCGACATCGGTTCCTCCTTCGTTCGGCAGACCTTACAGGTGCTCTTTCCTTCCCTTTTCTTCCATTCTATCCAGGATCTCGCGGACCTTCTGGCTTTCGCCCTTTCTGCAGACAAGGACCCGCCCGCCGCTGACCGCCACGATGACGTCATCGACGCCTATCATCGCGGTGAAGCCGTCGGGATTGTAGATGATGTTATTTTTCGAATCGACGAGTTCCATCTCTCCCGCCCCGGTATTGCCGGCGGCGTCCTTCGGCAGGATCTCTTCCAGAGCATCCCACGAGCCGACGTCGCTCCACCCGAAGGATACGGGCACGACGACCACGTTGTCGGCCTTCTCCAGGATCCCGAAGTCGACCGAGATGGAAGGCATGGTACCATAGTGTTCCCTGGCGTATTCGTCGAATCGGCCTTCCGCTCCGGCGGTCTCGAATCCGCGCAGGAGCTCGCTCCCCTCCGGAAAATACCTGTCCCACGCCTCGATGAAAACCGATGGCCTCCAGACGAAGATCCCGCTGTTCCAGTAATAGTTTCCGCTTTCCAGGTAGCGTAGAGCCGTCTCGTGATCAGGCTTTTCATGGAATCTCTTCACTTCAACGGGTATGGACGTCCCTCCGTCAGGTGCCGGACCCGCAGTCTCTATATATCCGTATCCTGTAGCAGGAGCGGCAGGTTCGATTCCGAATGTTACGAGGATATCCCTGTTTTGTGCGGCATCCGCTGCAATACGTACGGCCGACTGGAATCCTGCCTCATCAGTGATCAGATGATCGGAAGGACAGCACAGGACCGGATCATCGCCCCCTCTCGCACGTACCATGATCGCGGCAGCGGCAAGTGACGGAGCGGTATTGCGGGAGACCGGTTCGGCGAACAGATTTTCGACGGGGAGTTCCGGGAGGTCATGCCTGACCGCGTCGGCCTGATCGGCAGCCGTCAGCAGGAGTATCCGTTCCGCAGGGAGAAATGAGCGCATACGCTTCCATGTAAGGGCAAGCATGCTGCCATCTCCCGTGACATCGAGGAACTGCTTCGGCCTCCCCGCCGTGCTGGCCGGCCAGAGCCTCTTTCCTTTTCCTCCTGCGAGAATCGCTGCGTACACGGGCCACCCCCTGTTCACTGCCCGCTCGAGGGGTGCTTTAATCAGAGTACAGTCCGGAAACGTCTATGTGGTCTTTCAGCGCGTCGGCGAAGGCCCTGCGTATCTCCTCGAGAGATTCCTTGTCATCCGCTTCGAATCTGAGAACGAGCACGGGCTGTGTGTTCGAGGCCCTGAGCAGCCCCCAGCCCTTCTCGAAATCGACCCTGGCGCCGTCGACATCGTTTACCTTGTTGGTCTTTTTGAAATGGTCGGTGACCTGGCTGACAACTTCGAACTTCTTTTCGTCCGCGCACTCGACCCTTATCTCAGGCGTGTTCTCGTATTTCGGATAGTCGGCAAGCATCTCGCTGATGCTCAAGTCGCTCTTCGAGACGATCTCCAGTATCCTGCACGCAGCGTATATCGCGTCGTCAAACCCGAAGTACCTGTCGGCGAAAAACTGGTGCCCGCTCATCTCGCCGGCGAGCGGTGCGTTTTCATCGCGCATCTTCTTCTTGATGAGTGAATGTCCCGTCTTCCACATTATCGGCCTGCCACCGAGTTTCTCGATCTCCTCGGGGAGAGCCTTCGAGCACTTTACCTCGAAGATTACCGCGGAGCCCGGGTTGTCGGCGAGAACGTCCCTCGCATACAGGGCAAGAAGGGTATCACCCCAGATGATCTCGCCCTTCTCGTCGATCACGCCGATCCTGTCGGAGTCGCCGTCGAAACCTATTCCTAGCTCCAGTCCATCGTCGAGGACGGCCTTTCTCAAGTCGACGAGATTCTTCGCGACAGTAGGGTCGGGGTGGTGGTTGGGGAAGTTCCCGTCGGGTTCCATGTAGAGAAGGACCGGATCGCACCCGAGCTTCCGGAAGAGTTCCGGCGCAGCGAGACCCGCAGTGGCGTTACCTCCGTCGGCGGCGAAACGCACCGGCCTCTCGAGATGTATGTTGTCGGAAAGGTAGTCGATGTACTCGGAAGTCACATCCTTCGCGGTCATCGTCCCCCTCTTCTCCACAGGGGATAGGCCGCCCTGGAGGGAGTGGAGCTCCATTATGTCCGCTCCGTAGATAGTACCCTCTCCTCGGAGAACCTTGAAGCCATTGAACTCGGCGGGATTGTGGCTCGCCGTGATCATGACTCCGCCCTTTATCTCCCACTTCTTTGCGGCGAAATAGAATATGGGGGTCGGGACCACGCCGACATCAACGACGTCTATCCCGCCCGCCATGAGACCATCTGTAAGGGCCGCGAAGTATGAATCGCTGCTGAGTCTGACATCCCTGCCGACTACAGCGCGGGAAATCCCTTCGCGGGCGAAGGTGGAAGCTATCGCCAGGCCCAGACCGTTCACACCTTCGTCTGTAAGGTCCACGTCGACGAGCCCGCGGATATCGTATTCCCTGAATATCTTTCCGGGCAGTTCGATGACCGGCCTCCCTTCGCTCCGATCGACACCCTGCGTATCGCCGGTATGGCGACCGAAGGTTACTCCTTGACGACCCAGACCTTGACCTGGATCTCGACTTCACTGTGAAGCCGGACAGGCACCGTATATACACCGAGAAGCTTGATGTGTTCCTCGAGCTTCACCATGTTGTGGTCGACCTTGAACCCCTGCTCGGTGATGGCACGGGCGATGTCGTTCTCGCTGACCGAACCGTAGAGCTTGTCCTCTTCCCCGGCCTGTACCACGATCGTGACCGAGATTTCCTTCATCTTCTCCGCCGTCTCGAGGATGGTCCGCTTTTCCTTGTCGTCCCTGATGTCACGAAGCTTGTTCTCTTCGTTCATGACCTTCTTCATCGCCTTGGTGGCGGGAAGGGCCATTTTATGCGGCAGAAGGTAGTTTCTCGCATAACCGGCCTTCACCTTGACGATATCGCCGCGAGCGCCGAGGCCCTCGACGGACTTGGTAAGAATGATCTCCATATTCCTGTCTCCCTACCGGTAGTATATCTTCACGAACGGCAGAAGGGCGATAGCCCTCGCACGCTTGATGGCTTGTGCAAGCGCCCGCTGGTGCCTGGCGCACGTGCCGGTGATCCTGCGCGGGGTTATCTTTCCCCTGTCCGTGACAAACCTTCTGAGAAGGGCCTCGTTCTTGTAATTGATCGTCAACTTGTCCGCGCAGAACCTGCACGGCTTGTTGGTGGTTCTCTTCTCTTTTTTCTTCTTCTTTCCCCTGGATGACGTCTTCGGCATTATCCTGTCTCCTCAGTTTCGCCAGCGGGCTGCTCGGCCGGCTGTTCGGTCACGGGATTCTCGTCGATGACGATCATATGCCTGAGCACCATGTCATCGAACCGGTAGACACGGTTGAGCTCGTTCAGGATATCGTTGTCGCCGTCGAAACACATGAGGATATAACTGCCCTCGAAACGCTTGGCGATCGGATAGGCGAGCTTCCGCTTGCCCCAGGGATCGACCTTGCGGACCGTTCCTCCCCTGGAGGTGACGACCTCGTTGAACTTCTCCGTCTTTTCCTTTACGGCAAGTTCTTCAAGGGATGGATCGAGGATGTAAACGCACTCATAGGCACGCATAGATTTGTTCCTCCCTTCGGACTTATTCGACCTTCCCTGTCCGGGGTGGACGGGAAGGTAGGGATTTATGTACCGCGCCTCCGTAAAGGTCAGCACGGGGCCGAAATATAGCAGATCTTCCCCGTGGAGTCAACCCCGCTTCGGGCTGTCACCCATCCACTGCTCCGCCTGCGTCGTCCCTGGGCGCTTTACGGTTGTATCGCCTCTGGGCAGCTCCAAGGCCCTGTATCAGAATCAGTTCCACCGCGGCAGCGGCATCGTCGACCATCTCACTCACCGGCCCGGCCTCGTCCCCACCGAACTCCTCCAGTACGAAATCGCTCCAGAGGGCTCCGGGAGGCGCCGGACCTGCTCCGAGCCTCAACCGCGCGAATTCCGGAGTCCCGAGGGCTCCGGTCACCGACTCGAGGCCGCGGTGCCCGCCGCTGCCTCCAACGGCCCGAATTCTGATCAGTCCGACCGGCAGATGGATATCGTCGCAGACGACCAGAACGGAATCGGGGGAAACGCCCGCAATCTTCAGCGCATCCCCCGAAAGATTCATGAATGTAAGGGGCTTGAGAAGCGTAATGTGCCGCCCGGCGAATCGCCAGCGGGTCTCCAGCGTGAGCCCGCCTCTGTCGTTCCAGCCAAGCCTGTGACGTCCCGCGAGCGTATCGAGAGTATCGTAACCGAGATTGTGCCTTGTACCAGCGTATTCCTGTCCCGGATTGCCCAGTCCAAGAACAAGAGTGATCTCCGGCATCCGCTATCAGTCTTTCTTTCCGCCCTTTTTGGCAGCGGCTTCGCCTTCTTCGGCAGCGGCTTCGCCCTCTTCGGCAGCGGCTTCGCCCTCTTCGGCGCCCTCGGCTTCTTCTTCCTCGCCTTCCACGGCCTCCGTAAGGTCTTCCATCTTCTTCGGCGGAGATACGTGGGCGAGGTTGATATGTCCTTCATCGAGAAAATCGATGTCAGGATAGAGGTTCACGAGATCCGAGATATGGACCGTATCGCCGATCATCAAGGACGTAACGTCGATATCGAGATGCTCGGGAACGTTGGCGGCCGTTGTGGCGATCATGACCTCACGGACGCCTTGATCGAGAATACCGCCGAATTCCTTCACTCCCCTGGACATCCCGTTGAGGTTCACGGGAACACCGACCTTGATGTTCTCGTTCATCGATATCCTCTGGAAATCAACATGAAGAACGTCGCCTGAGACGGGGTGGTGCTGGACGTCCCGGACGAGCGTAATGTGTTCCTCCATGTCCACTCCCTCGACCTCGAGATCCAGGATCAGATGCTCGCTCGTCGCGTTGTGGAGTATGGTCCAGAACTCGTGCTCGAGTAATGCCAGATGGACGGGGTCTTTCTTGTGTCCGTAGAGAACACCCGGTATCTCACCCTGCTGGCGCAACTTGTGAACGTTCTTCTTGTTGGCCTCTTTCCTTCTTCGGGCCTTCAGCTTGATAGGCTTCATCTTTTCCTCCGTACTACACGAACAACATGCTGATCGATTCTTCCATATGGATCCTGCGGATGGCCTCCCCGAGCAGGGGCGCCACGTCGAGGATCTTGATTCTGCTGCACTCCCCGTTGTTTGTGAACGGGATCGAGTTGGTGACCACCGTCTCCTCGATGCTGGACTTCTCCAGCTTTTCGAGGGCCTTTCCGGAGAATACGGGATGCGTGGCCATCGCCATTACCCTGCCGGCCCCGGCGTCCTTCAGGACCTGGGCGGCCTGCGTGATCGTGCCGGCGGTGCTGATGATATCGTCCAGGATGATGATATCGCTGCCGGCGACTTCTCCGATCACGTTCATTACCTCGGATTCGTCGGCACCGGTCCTGCGCTTGTCGACGATCGCGAGGTTCGCATTGAGTCTCTTGGCGAAAGCCCTGCCCATCTTTATCCCGCCGACATCGGGCGAAACGATGGTAAGGTCCTTGAAATTCTTCCCCTTAATATATTCAAGCATTACGGGCGCCGCAAAAAGATTATCGACCTGAATATCGAAAAATCCCTGGATCTGGGCGGCGTGCAGCTCGAGCGCCAGGACCCTGTGCGCTCCGGCCGTCTCGATCAGGTTGGCGATCAGCTTCGCCGTAATCGGGACCCGCGGCTGGTCCTTCCTGTCCTGCCTCGCGTAGCCGTAATACGGGATCACGGCAGTGATGCGGTTCGCCGAGGCACGGTAACAGGCGTCGATGAGGATCAGGAGCTCGAGCAGGTTGTCGGCGGGCGGGAGAGTGGGCTGGATGATGAACACGTCCTTGCCCCTGATGTTTTCGTTGATGTTAATGCGGATCTCCCCGTCGGAAAACCTGCCCACCTCGACATCGCACAGTTTGATGCCGAGATACGAGGCGATATCCCCCGAAAGCCGCACATTGGCGTTCCCGCTCATCAGTGTCACCAGCTCCATCTTCACTGTCCTTCCGAAAAAAAAGCGACCTGTCCGGCCACCGATCCACCCTTTAATGGTTGGGGCGGGAGGATTCGAACCTCCGATCCAGGAGCCAAAGTCCTGTGTCTTGCCACTTGACGACGCCCCAAGCAGTTCTGTCGAATTTTACTGCCCGGTTACTTCGAGTCCGGCCTCTGTCTCTGCGTTTACGAGTTCCTCCTTGTAGGCCGTTATTATCAAACCCTCCATCCAGTCCCTGGTCTCATTGTTGATAGGATGGGCTACATCCTGATAGGTACCGTCAGGCCTCTTGCGGCTCGGCATGGCGACAAACACGCCCTTGGCGCCTTCGATGATCTTCAGACCCCTGATAACGAAACAGTTATCGATGGTAATACTTGCAAAAGCCTTCAGTTTGTTGTCGTCCCGAAGTGAAATCCTGATCTCGGTTATCTTCATGTGGCCCCCCCTGAATACTTGCTTACTCCTTTTCGAGGAGTTCCAGAGTCCGTCCGGCGGGATATACGATCCAGGCCGAATGACCCTCATCGAGCATGAGGTCCATCACCCTTGACGCCGTTGTGTCATCTTCGTAAAGCGCGAAACACGCCGAGCCGCTTCCGCTCATCAAACTCAGGCTCGCCCCTTCGCGCTCCAGGAGAGCCAGGATCCGGCCGATAACCGGATACTCTCCGACGACGACTTCCTGGAAGCTGTTGCTGGCCTCAAGAGCGATATCCGGAAAATCCTTCAATCCCCCCAGCAGACAATTTAGTTTATGTCCGCCTTCAGGCCTTGTCAATATTAAATTGGGATTTTGATAAGCCCACCTGGTAGAAACGTTTAAATCCGGCTTGACGATGAGAATAGTTCCTGTCTCCAGTCCGTTTGTCTTTTCGAGCAATTCGCCCCGTCCCCTTCCGATGGCCGGCGATCCGAACAGGAAGAAAGGAACGTCGGAACCGATCTCGAGGGCCGTCTCCATCAAGCGCTGCCGGTCGATTCCCAGGCCGAACAGCTCGTTCACCCCGGAAAGGACCCCTGCGGCGTCCGAACTGCCTCCACCGAGCCCCGCCCCTGCGGGTATGTTCTTCCGGACACTGATCGATACACCCCGCCCTTCTCCATCCTCCCCGAGGATCAGGCCGGCCGCTTTCCAGCAGAGGTTTGAACTGTCCCACCTGATGCCCGGATCATCGCCCGTCAAGGTGATGCCCCTGGCAGCCGGCTCTATGCGGATGATATCGTAAAGGGTCACGGGCTGAAACACGGTCTCTATATCATGGTAACCGTCATCGCGCCTTCGGATCACGTCGAGATAGAGGTTGATCTTGGCGGAGCATCTGACAGTGATGCTTTCGGCGGTCATCGGCAGGCCCCCGTGGACGGCCCGGATAGAAGTCCCCGGCCTGGTTGAAGCCGCGAGCTCAGGTGGAGTCCCGGTAGCTCTCCCACAGGTCGCCCCACTTCGTCTTTCTGAATTTCCTGATCTTCGAACGGCCCACGGTCGGGTACCAGAAGAAGTCATGGTAGATGTTGCTCGCCATCGGAGCCCACCCGACGAGGGGTGAATGCAGGGCGGCCTTCTCGAGGAACTGGAGCGGCCCCTTCCTGAGCATCTGGTCACCCCAGATGACAAAGCTCTTCTTCACCCGGAATTCAAAGTCGAGCTTTTCGATATCCTCGCCGACGATCTCGATGTTTTCGATCCTCGCCTCACCGAGGCCCCTCTCAGTCGACCAGCGGAGATAATCGATCGACATCGGGTCGAATCCCATGATCTTCGCCGCCACGGCGTCGATGGCCACCGAATCGGCGCTCGCAAGGATCAGGTCGCCCTCGTACAGATCCATTGTCCTCGGGCCCGCCCCGTTGCCGCAGACCGTCCCGTCCATCACCGCGAAGATGTTGGGATGGAGCTCGCGCTGCATGAGAAGCAGGTCGACGAGGACCTCGTGCATATACTTGTGGGCGTAGTGCCTGACCTCCTTGAGCAGACCGCCGAAGGAGTTCTTGATGGCTCCCGTCGTTGTCGAGTGGCCGTGGGTCTTTACCGTGGGAAGGTGGAGCACGTCCTTTCCTATGTACATCTTCGGGATCTCGATACCCTCGGGGAATATCTCGGCGAGCTTGAGCAGCTCGGAACGGAACTCGTAAACGGTCCATTCGACCTCGGGAAGCGGGATGAAGGGCAGCCCGTACCTGTCGAGGATCGGCATCCAGAGATTGTTTACTGCGCCCTTTCGCGGATTGGTGACGACCGTCCTGTTTTCGACGGGAATGATCGACTCGGTCGTGTATCCCCGGCCGAGAAGGTCCTTCACCACACCCTCGAGCTGCCACGGCTGGCTCGAGCAGGCTGGGAAGTACTTCGTCCACGAGAGGTTGAGTTTGATCAGCAGGTCCCTCTCGGCATTCAGGACATCTCCGGCTCCTGCCATATCCATGAGGAGATGATAATCATCCACGATCGTTTCCGGAGTCGTCCTGAGAACCGCTACCTTTGACATTCAAAAACCACCTCTCCCGGCGGCTGCGATCGTCACGGGACGATCGCCTCACCGGATGATTATTATATATACTACCGCCGCGAACCAGAGGACCACGTCGATGATTATTGCTTTCTCGGTCAGCAGGACGCCCGACGGATCGCCGCCCTCGTTCCTGCTGTATACGAGGTAGAGATACCTCATGAGCCCGAAAACGACAAACGGTATCGTATACACGAGGTCCTTCGTGCCGAACTTGAGGACCGTCGAAGGCCAGACAGTATATATCGAGTAAGAGATGATCGAGGCCGTAGCGGAAAGGCTGACCAGCTGGTCGAGCAGAGTCACGGAATATTCCTTCAGCGACGTGCGGTGATCGCCCGCCGAGACGAGATTGGTGATCTCGTTCCTTCTCTTGCAGATCGCGAGGAAAAGAGACAGGAACAGCGTGCATATCCACAGCCACGGCGAGAACTCGAGGTCGGGTATCACCGAGTGGAGTACCGCCACTCCAGCAACCGCCCTGATGAGAAAGCTGAAGGAGATCGAGATGACGTCGAGTATCACGACATGGCGGAAGATCAGCGAGTAGGCCAGGTTGACACCGACGAACGCCGACGTGAGAAAGAAAAACTCTCTCCCGAGAATCCAAGCCACGGGAAGCAGCACCGCTATCAGGAGAACGGCGAAACCGACCGCCAACCCCGGGCTGATCCTGCCGGCCGCTATCGGGCGTATCTTTTTCTTCGGATGCTCCCTGTCCCTGTCGCGGTCGAATACGTCATTGAGTATGTAGATCGCGCCGGAAAGACCGCAGAAGACGAGGAAACCGTAGAGGCTCAGACGAACGAGCTCGGGATCGGTGAATCTCTTCGAGAAGACAACGCCGGCGAAGAGGACCACGTTCTTGGTCCACTGCTTGGCCCGCATCGAGACGGCCAGGTACCATAACTTTTTCATGTCGGTTAATATACACTTTCTTCAGGCCGCGAGTCAAGTGGCGCCGCGGACAACCCGGCGCCGTACTCTCTGTATACGGCCGCGTTCAATCCGACGATGATCAGCATCATCGTCAGCACCTCGGCGTCGCCGAAGTTCCAGTCGAACATCCCGTTGACGATGAAGCCCGTTATCGCGCCGAGGGATCCGGCCATCAGGGCTCTCCCGGGCGGAGGCAGGTCGAGACGCAGGTTCCTTCCCACGATCCTGAACATCGCGACGAGCAGCCAGACGAAGGCGGCAAGCCCGACCGTTCCGAGCGTCACAGCAACATGAAGGAAGATGTTATGCATGTGACCGTGCACGTGGACAGCCTCCGGCGGCATGTGCTCCCTGTAGATATCGCCGAGATCTACCGGTCCCGTACCTATGACCGGGTGCTCCCTGAATATGGAGATCCCGCCCTTGATCATGTTGATCCTCTGGATATTCGTCCTGAACTGCGGATCAAACATCGTCTTTATCCTGTCGCGGTAAGGGCCGGGCGCCAGAATCACCCACGCAGCTACCAGAGCGAAATAAACGGGGATCCAGCGTCTTCGCAGGACGACGAGTATCACGATACCCGAGACGAACATGCCGAGCCATGACGACCGGGTCTGCGTGAGCAGCAGGGCTGCGGAGGCCGCGGCCGCCGCGATTATCGAAAAGACCCTCAGTCTGCGTGGTATTCCCCGGGCGATCGACACCGCCGAGTAGAGAGACAGCAGCAGCAGCATGATTCCACCGAACGTCATCGAGTTGGAGAATGAACCGGGCGTTCTTTCCAGGCTGCCCCTCCCCATCCCGAGAAAATATATGACCACACCGAATACAGCCGAGCCCGTCCCCGAAACAAGCAGAACGCCGTAGACATTCCTGCGGACCGATCCGTGAACGGCCAGCGAAGCGGCGAGCCAGACGATTACGAACAGCAGATAGTTTTTGAGATTTCCGAAAGCCGCGGACGGAGCGCCGGAGAGAAGCGATGAGATGATCGAGACCAGTATGAACGCCGCCAGGGGAAAGGCGAGCAACAGCCTTCCAGGCCTGAATGTTGGATCGAGCAGGCAGAGCACAATCCAGAGAAGCACGGTGATGCTGAGGGAGATCTGAGTGATGGCGATCGAGAAGGTCGACGCGAAGACGAAGATGCCGAAAAATATCAGTGCCGCCAGCCGCAGACGGGCAACGACCGTACGGCCCTCAACCGCGTTGACCACGGTCTCGCGGCCCTCAGCCACTTTCACGTTCCTCCACTCCGCTGCCGCTCGTGAAATCGACGAGGATACCCGACACCATCTCTGTCTCCCCTTCGGCAAGGGCCCTCGATATTTCCATCAGCACACCGGTGACTCCCTCGGGTACTCCGTCCGTACCGACACTCTCCAGCCGGACTTCACCGTTGTCTTCTGCCGCACGCACCTCCCATACCATTCCCTTCTCTTCGGACAGACTTGCCGCGGCACTCAGCAGCGTCGCTGTGCCGACAGCGCCGTCGGTGCGGATTATGACAAGCTTCTCTTCCTTGCCACGGAACAGGTTCCCTACTACCGCTTCGCCGAACAGTGCCGCGCGCCTCACATCGTCGTCCCGGTGAGCCCCCCCGCGACTGATCACTACCAGCCTCGAGCCGGCCGAGACAGCGGCGTCGGCCAGCCTCTCGAGGGGCAGAACGACCTTGCGTATAAAGGCATCGAGTGGATTCGACAGTTCCCGCACGGTCATGTCGAAATCGATTATCATCACGTCGGGCGAGATCTCCGCAACGAGCCGGATAGTGGCGATGCGATCCTCGAGCACACCGAGATAAACTCCTGTGGGCGTCTCGATCCATGCCGAACTCTCCTTCACTACGAAAAGATCGTCGGTTATCACCGAGAGAGACGCCGATCGGCCGAACCTCACGGGAGAGGCCCTTACAACCGGCCCGTTGCCGGCGGCCACGACCTTCATTCCGTCGAACAGCCCGATTTCCGCCGGGAGACGTCCGGCCGCCTCCGAGGGATCGCCCAGGACCCTGACAGGAACACCGTAGCGCTCCAGCTGATCGAATCTTTCCGGAGGCACCCTGCCCGCGTAAGAGGCGGAGATCACAATCTCATCGACACCGTGGTGGGCAGCGATGCTCTCGATCTCCCCCATGCTCCCGAGGACGGGAATACCGTGGATCATTCTCCCGTGCATTGAACGCCTGTCGTCGAGCCAGCCGACCGGGTGCAGGCCTTTCGTCTGCTTGACCTGATGGAGAACGGCCTCTGCTGCATGGCCCGTCTCGCCGATCACGACCCTCCTGCCCTCGACCTCCTCGTGCGCGGGGAGTTCGTGGAACCAGCGGGTGACCACCCTCGCTCCCGCCATAAACACGGTGAGAATGAACAGGTCTATCAGGAAGACCGAGCGGGGGAACGATTCGAATCTGAACAGGAATGTGAAGAGAAGCACCATGATCGCCGAACCTACGGCGACCGCCCTGAATATCCTCACTATATCGTCGAATGTCGTATACCGCCAGACGGTCTTGTAAAGCCCGTAGTAATAAAAAACAGCCGTCCTGATCACGATGACTATGGGAAAGCTCACTATCATCGTCCGGATCTCCGCCTCGTGGAAACTGAAATTGAGGCGGAGCATGTAGCTGAGAACGTAGCTCCCGCCGATCAGCACGAGGTCGGTGAGAGCCGCAGCGAACATCCTCCTCGCGCTCCCTACTTCCCCTCCTTTTTCCAGCTTCCTGATCTTGAAGACAGCCCAGAGAAAGAAACCCGTCCAGATGACGGCGAGGCCGGAGATGAACTCGCTCTCGCCGCTTACCAGGAGAAACGCGCTCCCGCCGAGCAGGGCCGCGATGAAATACTCGAGAAGGGCGACCTGCTTGTGGGAATGACCGAGATCCGTCAGTCTCTGGTAGTAGTGCGTCCTGTGTGCGGCGAAGATCCTCTTTCTCTGTATCATCCTTCTCACCAGCGTAAGAGCCGCGTCCCCGAGGACGCCACCCATCAGGAGTATCGTCACGAACGCCGGAACACCGTGGCGCGCCCCCGCGATCGAGAGGACTGCGAACATGAAACCGATGAAAGTGGACCCGCAGTCTCCCATGAATATCCTGGCAGGTGGGAAATTATAGCGGAGAAAACCGAACAGCACACCGGCGATGACCGCGTATACCAGCCCGAAGGCCGGATCTCCTGCCGCGAAGCCGAGCAGCACGAGGAATACGGCGGCGATCATGCCGACGCCAGCCGCCAGCCCGTCGAGCCCATCGATGAAATTGTAGAAATTAACGATTGCCGTTATCCAGAGGACCGTGATCGGGATGGCCGCCGGACCGAGCGGCAGCGTTCCTAAAAGAGGGATCCTGACCTCCTCGAGGAGTACTCCGGAAGCTATGACAGTTCCGGCGGCTGCCAGCTGCACGACCAGCTTCAGCTTCGCATCGAGACCCCTCAGATCGTCGATGAGCCCTACCGTGGCTATCATCGCCGCCGCCACGAAGATCCCCGTCTTCGAACCGATACCGGGGAGAGGATCGAATCCTGCGAGTCTGGCCGTAAACATGGTCAGAAAGAACGCGAGTACGATCGCGACCCCTCCGAGACGCGGTTTTGGCACCTCGTGAGAACCGCGGTCTGTCGGCATATCGAGCAGGGACCGGCGAAGAGAGTACCGCAGTATCGCCCCCGTTATCAGGAACGAGATCAGTAATGCCTCGAGAAAGAAGAGAAGTTCACGCATGTAATTCTTCCATGGCGAAATGCCGAATTCCGCAAAGCGTGATGATACTTTATGCGAGATGGCCGGACAAGCGATTTCGGCCGGTCACGCCCCCTCGCCTGACCTCATGAATATCCTTGCCGGTCTGCCGGCCGACGATTAGAATACTCGGGAATCTGTATATTTCCGCCCCTTTTCGGGATTTACGGCGCCATGAACGACAGGATCTCAATCACTCATCTTATAACGGGCACCTCTACCGGCGGCGCCGAGACGATGCTCCACAAACTCGTATCGAGGACCGACAGGGAAAGGTTCGACGTCAGCGTGATCTCGCTGACGACCGCGGGGGAAGTCGGCAGAAGGATGATCGACGAGGGAGTTTCCTTCCACTCTCTCGATGCGTCGAGAAGCGGCCTCGATCCATCGGCGCTCGTCAGACTGATCCGGGTCCTCCGGAGGACCCGTCCCGACATCCTCCAGACATGGATGTATCATGCCGACCTGGCAGGCGGACTCGCCGCCAGGTTAGCACACTCGATCCCCGTCGCCTGGAACATCCGACACAGCGATCTCGATCCGGACCACATGAAGAAGAAGACGATACGCGTGGCGGAGTGGTGCGCCCGCCTTTCCCGGCGTCTCCCCGAAAGGATCGTCTGCTGTTCGCGGGCCTCCATGGAGACCCATGCGGCGATCGGATACGACAGGGAGAGGATGGTCGTAATCCAGAACGGGTTCGACACATCGCTCTTCGCACCCGACAGCAACGCCCGGAACTCGGTACGCAAAGAACTCGGCCTCGACAGGGACACGCCGCTCGTCGGCCTCGTGGCGAGATACCATCCCCAGAAGGACCATGCGACATTCATACGTGCGACCGGTATCCTGCACGCGGAGATGCCTGAGGTCCGTTTCGTCCTCTGCGGAAAGGACGTGACGGCAGAAAACATGGATCTTGCCGGAATGATCGGAGAAGCGGGTCTCGAGGGTGCGATCCACCTGCTCGGACGGCGCGCCGACATTCCGAGGATACAGGCATCACTCGACATCGCCTCATCATCCGCCTCGAGCGGCGAGGGATTCCCCAACATAATCGGAGAGGCTATGTCATGCGGAGTGCCGTGCGTTGTGACAGACGTGGGTGATTCGGCGGAGATCGTGGGAGACTTCGGGCTGGTCGTCGAACCGGCAAACCCGGAAATGCTCGCCGCCGGCTGGAAAAAGATCCTCGATATGAAACGTGAAACGAGAGCGGCCCTCGGTGAAAAAGCCCGGGAGAGAATAGAAAAAAACTACGAGATCGGCGCCGTCACCGCCAGGTACGAGGTCATGTATATCGGCATGTGCGGGGAACACGGGCCGCGGGGGGATTCCGTCACTTCCGCCCAGTGAGGGAATCGAGACTGTCGACCTGCAGCTGCGTCACGACGCGCTCGTCGAAGAGATCGATGACCCTCTGCCTGCCGGCCCTTCCCATCCGGACAGCCAGGTCCTCATCCAACAGGATCCTCAGCATCGCCTCTCCCAGGGCGTAATGGTCGCGTGGCGGGACCAGAAGGCCGGTCTCACCGTCGACGACTTCCTCTCTGCATCCCCTGATATCGCTCGCCGCCACGGGCAGGCCCGTGGCCATCGCTTCGAGCAACGACCGGGGCATCCCCTCGCGGTAGCTCGGCATCGCAAAGAGATCGAGCAGGGAGAGTATCACCGGGACGTCCTTCCTGTAGCCGGTCATCACGAGCCGTCCCGACAGTCCCTCATCGCGCACCAGCCTCTCTATCTCAGCCTGGCAGCCGTCCCGGTCGCTCTCGAGGGGCGCTCCGACCATGATGAATCTGGCGCCGGGGAGCTCGCGCGAGACTATCCCGGCAGCCTTCACGAATTCGACCGCTCCCTTCTCCCTCACGATGCGTCCGGTGAACCCGATCACGGGACCGCCGTTTATCCCGAATTCCTCCCTGAGAGCGGCCGCCGCCCTCGCGTTCGCCTCGCGCCCGAACATGGACGGATCGACACCGTTGCCTATATGCACGAGTTTCTCCGCGGGGGCTATTCGCGACTCGACCGCCTCCTCGAGGTCCTCACCGCTCTGGACGAACACCAGGTCGGAGAGCGAGGCTCCGAATCGCTCGATCGAGCGCATCACGCCGCGTACCGGACCGCGCATGTCCTCGTGAAAGTAGAAGCCGTGAGCGGTGTAGACGATCCGGGGCACTCGAGCCGTCTTCGCCGCAACCCGCCCGAGCAGCCCCGCCACCGGCGTATGGGTGTGGACTATATCAAAGCATTCCCTGCGCATCATACGAAACAGGCGCACGAACGAGACCGCGTGGGAGAAAATATTATAAGATCTGGAGATCGGGATCCGATATACTTCGAATCCCTCCTGTTCCAGCCCGTCGAGTCCCTCCCCCGGCGAGCAGCAGAACGAGACCTCATAACCCGCGTCACGGAGACTCAGGCCGAGCGGCCTGAGAAGGTGGTATGCAGTGAAATCGACAGCACAGAGCTGAAGGATCTTCAAACCGCCCCCCCCGCCATGGGACCGGCCGGCTTTCACGCCCGGCCGGGCGATGTGAGTATCTCCTCGACAAGCCCGCAGAGGATGTGCCCGAGGGCCATGTGGATCTCCTGGATTCGGGCAAAGTCCTCGTCGGGCACTACAATTGCGAGATCGGCCCGTTCGGCCAGGGTGCCGCCGCCCGCGCCCGCGAAAGCAAGAGTCTTCATACCGAGGCTCGCCGCCATCGAGACCGCCTCTATGACGTTCAGCGAGTTGCCGCTCGTCGACAGTGCCAGCAGCACATCTCCGGAGCTGCCGATCGCCTCTATCTGCTTGGAGAAGACATCGTCGTAACTGAAATCGTTCGCGATCGCCGTCACGATCGAGCTGTTCGCGGTCAGGGCGAATGCCTTGTATCCGCTTAGCTTCTTCCTGCGGAACCTCCCGACGAGCTCACCGGCTATATGCTGCGCGTCCGCGGCGCTCCCGCCGTTGCCGCAGGTCAGGACGACCTTTCCGGACTCTATCGCGCTCGCCATGAGCTCCGCCATCTCTACGAGAATCTCCGCCTGCTGACGGGGAAACGATTCGAGCGCTTTCTTCAGAGCATCGAGCTCTCCGAGGACCTGTTCAATATACCTGTCGTTGTGTGTCATATCTTCACCATATCATGTTTCACTGCCGCGCCGGATCTCCGGGACACGATTAATTCGTAAGGGCAACTATCGAGATAACCAGCATTCCAACGCCGATCAGCCCGCTGAAGATATCGGAGAATATCTTCGTCCTGCTTCGCTTGACGATGATGACGTCCCCGCTGTTCGGGTAATAGTCACGGCCCGTCTGGATCGCTGTGCCGTCCTTCGATATGATCATGATCCTGTCGATGCTTCCCTCGTGTGTGGGCCCTCCAGCCGCACCGACATACTGGGCGACCGTCCAGTTGCTCACGAACCGGACGCTTCCTGGTATCTGCACCTGTCCACCGACAGCTACGGTCTGATTGACCGTGGGTATGTGCAGGATATCGCCGTCGATCAGCGGGATGTCTTCGGCGATGCTCGGCGGCGTGAAGTCTTTAAGGTTCACTTTGATCAGCTCGCCGGTCTCTCTCTCGAGAGTCGCAGCGGTAAGATCAACGTTGGTGTTGTAGATCGCCACGCGGCCCAGCAGGCTTCGCAGCCCCTCACCCTCTGTAATATAGTAACTGCCTTCCTGCTTCGTCGCGCCGAAGACGAACACCCTGCTCGTGCCGGTCATGCCGTCGATCACGTTCAGCTCGTCTCGGTCTTTCAGAACCATGTCGAATTCGTACGACTGTACCTGCAGCGTGATGACCGAGCCGTCCTCCTGGATCCTCGTGAGCAGCACCCTGTCCCTGACGGCCTCCGCCTTGAATCCTCCCGCGAGATCGATCAGGTCACCTACCGTCTCGTGAGGCAGTATCTCGTAATTCAGGGACTTGTGGACGGCGCCTCTTATCGAGGCGTGCCGCTGGGCGATCGGAACGTGTATCCGGTCACCGTTTGAGAGGAACGGGTTGCTGGAGAAATCACCCTTGAGAACATATCGGAGAATATCGACATTTATGGTGTCCGTTCCCCTGTAGAGGATTACACTCCTGTTTGATCCCTCGGCCGCGATGCTGCCAGCCAGCTCCACCGCGTCCGAGACGCGCTGCACAGCCGAGACGTTTACCGCCCCGGGCTTCTCGACCTCGCCGGTCACAAAGACCCGGAACACCCTCGGTTCCTGCAGGTAGCAGAAGATCTTCACGTTCTTGAAGAACCTGTTGACCTCCTCGTTGAGCCTCTTCCTGAATTCTGTGAGGGTCAGACCGTCGGCCTTTATTGCGCCCACGTCCGGTACGAAGACGTCGCCTTCCGGCAGCACCACGATGGCGAACGTCCTCGATTCCGTCCCGATAACGTTGACGAGGAGCATGTCGTACGGCCCGAGGATATACAGGTCGGGATCGATCGCCTGCTCAAGCTTCGGGATGTCGTGACTCGACCTCTGCCGCTCGACAAGCTGGCCGTATCCTGATTCCCTGTTTTCCAGATCGACCTGGTCTGCCCGATTCATCCGCTCGTTGTCGCTCGTCTGCGCCGAGGCGAGACCGGCCGAGATCGTCACCGCCGCACAGACGGCGGCGATTATTAAGACTGTAGATTTCATATCCCTCACCGTCCGTTTATCAACCGCTCAATAATTCCGGGGAGCGCCTCGAAGACCCTGTTCTCGCTTTCGAGGTCTTTCGTGCCGAGCTGGGCGAGATGTCTCTTCCCGCCACCTCCTCCGCCAGCCAGCGAACCGAGCTCTTTCACGAGACCGTCTGCCGTGACTCCCCTTTCGACAAGATCGTCAGTAACAGTGATCACGAAATGCATCTTTCCCTTGTCGGGCATGGAAAGAACAGCTGCGCCCGAAGGCACCCTCTCCCTGAACGAATCGGCCATGGCCCTGAGGGCCCCGACGTCCCTCGCGCCGGGCCTGCCGGCCGCGATCTTCATCCCCGATATATCTTTCGCGTCTCCTATGATCGCCTCCAGCCTGCCGCCGCCCTTCTCTATGTGCTTTATCTCTTTCTTCAACTCTTCCAGTGTCTCGAGCATGACACCGATCCTCATCGCCGTTTCGGCAGGTGTGGTCCTGAGCAGGGACGCCGCCTCTTCCTCGCGATCGAATGAGTCATAGACATGGCGGAGAGCTCCCTGTCCTGTTACGGCTTCTATTCTGCGTACGCCCGCCGCCACGCTGCTCTCCGACACGATGAGGAACAGACCGGCCTGACCGGTCGACGAGAGATGCGTACCGCCGCACAGCTCGGTCGACACGTCCCCCATCCGAACGACACGCACCTTCGCTCCGTATTTCTCGTCGAACAGGGCAACGGCCCCGGAGTCCATTGCTTCCCGGTAATCCATCAGCTCCGTCTTTACCTCCAGTGAATCGCGTATCCACCGGTTCACGAGCTCCTCGATCTTTCTCTTCTCTTCCCCGGTGACCGCCTGGAAATGGTTGAAATCGAATCTCAGCCTGTCGGGCCCCACGAGCGACCCGGCCTGGGCGACATGGCCGCCCACGACCTCGCGCAGCGCGGCGTGGAGAAGGTGAGTCGCGGTATGGCTGGCCGCCGTCGCGAGCCTTGCCTCATCGTCGATATGAAGTCTTATCTTTATACTCCCCGAGACCAACTCCCCGATATCGGGAATATCATGGGCCGGCTCGGCCACGTGGATTATCTCTCCGCCCCTCTTGAGCACATCGCGAATTTCCAGCCTGTGCCCCGCCGCTTCTATCCAGCCGCTGTCGGCGAGCTGCCCGCCCGATGTGGCGTAGAACGGCGTCCTGTCCAGTATCAGCTCGATCGCCGCGCCACCCTCCCCGGACCAGTCGATGTCTTTCCTCTCCGCTTTATCGAACACCCTGTATCTGCGAACCTCGGCCTCGCCGCCGACGCTCTCGTATCCGGTGAATATCGAGCTCTCCCCTTCGGACAGCTCCGTCATCTCGACGGGTGCCTGTTCGCCGGCTTCGAAGGCGCTGCTCTTCTGGGCACGTTTCCTCTGCTCCTCCATCGCGGCGGCAAATCCTTCCTCGTCGACTTCGAGTCTCTCGTCTCCGGCAAGCGCGACTGTGAGCTCCAGCGGAAATCCGTATGTGTCGTAAAGCAGGAAAGCCTGGGCGCCATCGATCCTGCTGCCATTTGCTTTTTTGATATCATCGACGATGGCCTCGAATCTGGACCTGCCTTCCTCGATGGTACGGAAGAAACTTTCCTCCTCGGCCCTGATTATCATCGCCGTGTCGGGCGCCCTCGCAACCAGGTCGGGATAATCCTCTCCCATGACCCTGACGACCTCGTCGACCAGGCCGTAGAGGACCGGTTCGGCGATCCCGAATGTGTGAAGCCGCGTCAGGGCACGTCTCAATAGCCGCCTGAGGATATACCCCCTGCCCTCGTTCGAAGGGTATATCCCCTCCGAGATCGTGAATGTCAGCGCCCTCGCGTGATCGGCGATCATGTTGATACCCATCTTCGCATCACCGGTCGTATCGGTGTTTTCGGGCAGCACCGCGATGACGGCATCCACCAGGGGCTGGAAAATATCGGTATGGAAGTTGTCCTCAGCGCCCTGCATGATCATCGCGATCCTCTCGAGGCCGGCGCCGGTGTCTATGCCCGGTTTCTCGAGGGGCCTGTAGGTGCCGTCCTCTTCGAGAAAGAACTGCGGGAAGACGAGGTTCCAGAATTCGAGGTACCGGTCGCAGTCGCATCCCGGGGCACAGCTCCCGCTGCCGCATCCCCTGGCCTCGCCGGCGTCGTAGTAGATCTCGGAGCACGGACCGCATACGCCGGTCTTCCCGACGGGGCCCCAGAAATTGTCCTTCCGCCCGAGCCTGGCAATCCTTTCCGCGGGAACGCCGATGCGCTCGTTCCATATTTCGAACGCCTCGTCGTCATCCTCGAAAACGCTGACGTAGAGAAGGTCCTCTGGAAGCTGCAGCACGTCGATGACAAACTCCCAGGCCCACTCGATCGCCTCGACCTTGAAGTAGTCGCCGAAACTGAAGTTGCCCAGCATCTCGAAGAATGTATGGTGACGTAATGTCCTGCCGACGCTCTCGAGGTCGCCGGCCCTGAGACATTTCTGGACGCTTACCGCTCTCGTGTAAGGGAGGTCGTCCGGCGAGAGGTAGTAATCCTTGAACTGCACCATCCCCGCGGAAGTGAAGAGGAGGGTGGCATCGCCCTTCGGGACGAGGGGCGCACTGGACACCTCGGTGTGTTTCTTGCCGAGGAAAAAATCGACGTAGGCTTTCCTGATCTCATGAGCAGTCCTGATATTACTGTTCATCGGTCTCTCCGGTGATCTCGCCCCTCAATATCCCCGCGCATATGCCTCCTACGATTCCAGCCGAGAAGCCTCTCCTCGTGAGAAAACCGCCGAGCCTTCGAGCCGCTTTTTCCCTGTCGGCCCTTGAGCCGGCCGGCTTCCGGACAGGTCCGGTGCGCGCCAGCCTGTCGACGGCCAGTTTCAATGCTATCCTCTCCTCTTCGCCGGGAGGAAAGGCCTCTGCGAGAAACTCGTCGGTGATCTCGGCCGGGACCCCCGCCCCGGACAGCTTCCTTCTGAGAAGGGCCGGTCCGGCGGGGTTGTGCCTGAGCCTGTATCCTATCAGCTCCGAGGCGAACCGCCTGTCGTTCAGCAGGTTTCTCCCCTTGAGCGTTTCGACAATATAATCCATCGAGGCTGGATTATCTATACCTTCCGCCTGAAGGGCGGCGCGGACCTCCTGCTCAGTCCGTTCCCGCCTCGACAGGAACCTGAGGGCGTGGGCGAGCCCCGCCTCCCGCGCGACCGGCCCTTCGAGCTCCTCGATATCGGTTCCGTCGAGTACCGTTCCCTCTTTGAGAAAACGCTCGGTCCCCCACCCCTTCAGAACGAGGAACGTCCTTCCCGACGAGGTCGCGACTCTGCGCAGCGACCCGGCGCTTCTCGATACGGATACGATCTCTGTACTACCGCTATTCAATGTCCTGGTCCGGATCAATGCCCTATTCAGAGCCGACGTCCTTGCCCGAATCGACGGTCCTGCGCGGGGCCGCCGGGGCATCGAGATCGTAGTGCTCGCGCACGCTGGTCTCTATCTCGGCCCGTATATCGGTGTTGTCCTTGAGGAACATTCTGGTGTTGTCCTTGCCCTGCCCGAGCCGGGTCTCGCCCCAGGAGTACCAGCTGCCCATCTTCGTGAGTATGCCGGAGGTGACGCCCAGCTCGATCAGGTCCCCTTCGAGACTGATACCCTCTCCGTAGAGGATCTCGAACTCGGCCTGGCGGAACGGTGCGGCGACCTTGTTCTTGACGACCTTGACCCTCGTCATGCTTCCGATGACGGTGTCCCGGTCCTTGATCTGGCCGATACGGCGGATGTCCATCCTCATCGTGGCGTAGAATTTCAGGGCGTTTCCTCCCGATGTCGTCTCGGGATTGCCGTACATAACGCCGATCTTCATCCGGATCTGGTTGATGAAAATCATGCACGTGCGGGATTTACTGACTGCGCCGGCTATCTTCCGGAGGGCCTGGGACATGAGCCTGGCCTGGAGGCCGACATGCGAGTCGCCCATCTGCCCCTCGATCTCGGCCGCGGGCACGAGGGCCGCGACCGAATCGATCACAACGACGTCGATCGCGTTGCTGCGGATAAGGACCTCTGCGATCTCGAGGGCCTGCTCCCCCGTATCCGGCTGTGATATAAGCAGGTTGTCGATATCGATCCCGATCTTCCTCGCGTAGCTTACATCCAGGGCGTGCTCGGCATCGATGAACGCCGCCACGCCGCCGAGCTTCTGCGCGTTCGCGATGATCGAGCAGGCAAGTGTCGTCTTGCCCGACCCTTCGGGCCCGTAGATCTCGATGACCCTGCCGCGGGGCACTCCGCCGATGCCGGCAGCAATATCGAGCACGAGGCTGCCTGTGGGGATGCTCTCGATCTCCTGGTAAGCGCCTTCCTCGCCGAGGCGCATGATAGAGCCCTTCCCGTACTGTTTCTCTATCTGGTCGACTGCGAGCTCGATCGCCTTGTCCTTGTCACCCGGTTTGATAGATTTCGTCATCTTCGATACTTTAGCTGTCTTCGACGTTTTTTTTGTCCTGTCCGCGCTCACTTTCTTCCTCCCACTTCATCCCCCTGATGTACCCTGCGGTTGATTTATCCCCACCCGCCGCCGCGGCGACGGGTCAGACTGATTCTATATCACCAACCTGTCGATTATTCAACGAATTTCACGATCACCGGGGTTGTGCGGCCAGGGTCTCGCAGGGTCCTGCCCTGAGTTCAGCGTCCGAGCTCAAAACGGCCCGTTTCCTTGTAGATCGCCCCCGACGGGGTCAGTCTGCTGCTCATCAGGACGAAGCCGTCCGCATCGAGGAACGCCGTTTCATCGAGCGAAGGGAAACCGCGGAGGAGATCGAGAACCTCTTCCGGAGCCGGTCTTTTCACGCGCGCGAGCGTCAGGTGGGCCCGGAATCTCCTGCTTTCCCTCTCGAATCCGATCGTCTCGCATTCATCCTCGATCAGCCTGGCGAGATCCCTCAGCTCCTCTAATCCCTTATCGATGCCGTAATAGATCACTCGTGGCCTGTCCAGGTTCGGGAAGCCGCCGATCCCGCCCATCGTCAGGCGGAACGGCTTCGCCCGGGATGCTGCCCTGCACGCGGCATCGTGAAGCGAAGGCAGGAGATCCTCGTCGACCTCTCCCAGGAATTTCAGCGTGAAGTGATAATTCTCGGGCTGGATCCATCTCCAGGGGGCGTTTCGGATGCCGGAATCCTGTATGATCCGCCAGGCCTGCCCCGCCATGGCTTCACCGGCATGAACCGCGAAGAACAGTCTCATGAGCGGCCGCTTTTCCGGTCCCGGGCAGGCATCGATCGCAGCAGCCTGCGTCTCAGCATATCGAGACAGACGCATGACGCCCTGAGTCTGATCATCCCGCGGTCGCCCGCCATCTTTCTCTGCCGGCACTCCGTCACGCCGGCGTGTGCGAGCCCCATCCAGCAGAGCCCGACCGGCTTGTCCGCGGTCGCTCCGCCGGGACCGGCTATCCCGGTCGTGGACAGCGCGATGTCCGCTCCCGAGATCCTCCTGGCGCCCGCAGCCATTTGCCTGCAGACATCCTCGCTGACCGCTCCGCAGGTTTCGATGATCTTTTCCTCGACGCCGAGGATCCTGATCTTCGATTCATTGCTGTATGTGACATATCCCTCGAGAAATGTCTCGCTCGCCCCCGGCACCGAGACGATCATCGAGGCAAGCATCCCGCCTGTGAGGGACTCCGCCGTGGCCAGGGTCATCTCCCTGCTCCGGAGCATCCCGACAACGACTTCCTCGAGCCGGTCCCTGCCCTCCCCGAAGAGGTTGTCCCCGAGACTCTCCGCCGCCTTCGCGGCGATCCCGGCATCGATCCCCGCAGGAAGGTACACGCTGATGCCGGCCGGGGAAGAGATGATCGACAGCCGCTCGAGGTCATCCGCTCCGAGTACAGCCGCCACCCTCTCCTCGACCGAGGTTTCCATAAGGCCGTAGACCCTCAGCACTTTTCTCCGTTCTTCCGCGCCGGATGTCAGCCTCGGGAGGATGAGGCGCTCGAATATCTCCTTCATCTCTCCGGGAACGCCCGGCAGCAGAAAGATACGGCACCCCCCCGCCTTCAGCGCCAGGCCGGGCGCAACACCAACGGCGTTGTCGAGCACCTCAGCTCCTGCCGGTATTCTCGCCAGATCCCTGTACCCTTCGGGCATAGTGAAACCGAGCTCGCCGAAACGCCGCTCGATCTCGATGATGATCTCCTCCCGGATCTCGACTTCCCCTCCGAACGCATCGATCGCGGCCTGGCGCGTCACGTCGTCCACAGTCGGGCCGAGCCCCCCCGTGACTATGACCGTTTCGCTCCTTGCCGCGGCGGCTGAGAGCTCATCGCGGATAACATCGATGTTGTCGGGAAGTGCCGTTTCCCTCGAGGGAGAGAGCCCGGCTGCGGTCAGGACTATTGAAAGCCATACAGTGTTGTTTTCGGCAATCTCGCCGCGGAGGACCTCGTCGCCGACCGTTATGATCTCTACCCTCACAGCAGTCCCGTGAAGCGTCTGAGCAGAGCCATCACAGCCAGGGCGTAGAGCCCGGCGAACACGTCATCGACCACTACCCCCAGGCCCCCCGGAAGTTTCTGAGACCTCCCGGCCGGAAAGGGCTTTGCGATGTCGAATATCCTGAACAGGACGAATCCCACCAGCCCGGCCTTTATGGAGACCGGTGACAGCAGCATGGTTATCTGCATGCCGACGACCTCGTCGATCACGATACAGGAGGCATCCTCGCCGTATCTTCTCTCCATGATATCCGAGAGGATGATGGCCACGGGGATGAGCCCGGCGATGACCGCCCAGTGGGTCATCCAGTGACCGCCGGGCACGAACAGCCATGCGAGCAGCCAGACCATGCTGGCGAAGGTCGCAGGAGCGAAGGGGAAAAACCCCGTATAAAAAAAAGAGCCGAAAAGTGTGACAAGGAAACGTCTCATATGCATCCTTTGACGATTACACAGGGCAGGATATAGATAGAAGCAGCAGACGGCAATCAAATTATTGCCATGTGAAATCGCAGGAGACTTCCTATGAGAGGTTGCGGAGGACTCCCTTCGCGACCGCCTTCAGCGTGTCGAACACGCCTATGCCGTTTACGGCAACGGCCTCGAACGCGGGGAAGTGCTTGGGATTGAGCTCCTCCTCGAGATCGGGCACCGCGATCAGGTCGGGAAGATCCCTCTTGTTGTACTGGATCGCGTAGGGAAGCTCGTTGAGCTTGAGACCGTACTCGCCGAGGTTCTCGTGGAGGTTGTAAAGGCTCTCGATATTCGCGTCATACCTGCTCGTCTGGGAGTCGGCTACGAAGACTACGCCGTCCGTTCCGCGGAGGATCAGTTTTCGCGACGCATCGTAGTATACCTGTCCCGGTACAGTATAGAGGTGGAACCTCGTCTTGAACCCCTTGACAGTTCCCAGCTCCAGCGGAAGGAAATCGAAGAAGAGGGTCCTGTCCATCTCTGTGGCAAGCGTGATCAGCTTGCCCTTCGTATCCGGAGACACCTTGTCGTAGATGTACTGTATATTGGTCGTCTTTCCACACAGGCCGGGCCCGTAGTAGACGATCTTTACGTTGATCTCACGCGAGGAGTAATTTATCAGCGACAACTCTGTCCCCTCCCCTTTCAGTCTGAGAACAGACTGTCTATCTCCATCTCGGCCTCGGCGGTAAACTCCTCGCCGAGCTCCTCGTGGTATTCCTCATTCTCGTACTCGAGCTTGTCGTAGAGACCCTTGATTACTGTGGCGAGGTTCTCGACCGCCTTCTTCGTCCTTAGTCTCACCAGACCGAGCGTGGTCTTCTTATCGAACAGGATAACCAGTATGATATCCTTCTCTACCCTCGCGAGATACATGCTCTCGTTACTCCCCTGATGGTAGAGTGTCGAGAAATCCTTCTCTCCGATCAGCTTGGCCAGCTGTGCGTTCGCCTCGAA
Organism: uncultured bacterium; assembly: GCA_965371515.1. GTDB lineage: Bacteria > Krumholzibacteriota > Krumholzibacteriia > Krumholzibacteriales > Krumholzibacteriaceae > JAUWCL01. The sequence goes on from CBDUYR010000004.1 coordinate 51,781, forward strand.
ATCGGCCGCGCAGAGAGACGCGAAGCTGTACATGTCGAACCTCGGTTCATCGCCCACGCTCGAGATCAGCTGACCAGTCTTGTCGAGCAGGATCACGCTGGTGGCATTCGAGTTCTTCAGCAATTCCTGGAGCGTCGTGCTGATCGCCCAGTAATCCTCTTCGAAAACTTTCCAGTTCGTTCTGACCATTCTGCTATCTCTTTCCCTTGCCCGAGATCAATCGACCTGTTGTCGACCTTGTCAGTCGACCTCTTCGCGCCCATCGAGGGCCCTGCCTATCGTTCCCCTGTCAACGAACTCGAGGGAACAACCGAGGGGAAGTCCCCTTGCCGGCCTCGTCACCTTCACATCGCTTTCCCTGAACATTCGTGCGATGTAGAGGGTCGTCGTATCTCCCTCGACGCTCGGATTTGTCGCTATGATGAGTTCCGTTATCTCTTCCTTTTTCACACGCTCCTTCAGGGCCGTCAGGTTCAGCTGCTCTGGTCCCACTCCATCAAGTGGTGAAAGAACTCCGTGTAGAACATGGTAGCGGCCCCTGAAATGACCCGATCTTTCGAGAACGTAAAGATCGGCGGGCCGTTCAACAACGCATAACATGCCTTCGGCTCTTCCCGGGTCTCTGCAGATCGGACAGACATCGCCTTCAGCGAGGTTTCCACATCTTTTGCAATATCCGGTTTCTTCCCTGACTCTCCTGAGCGCTTCGGCAAAACCCCTGACCTCCCCCTCGTCCATGTCGAGGATGGCAAATGCCAGTCTGCGCGCCGTCTTCTCCCCCACTCCAGGCAGTTTCCTGAAATGATCTATCAGTTCCTGAAGCAGCGGAAGACCCTGATCCATTGCTTTCTCCTTGGGTTTAGCAAGAATCTTGCCTTGTTTCGAATCACGATCGGAAAAGATAAGCCGCGAAAAAGAATGATGTTCCCTGCGGCGGAAGGTCTAGAACATTCCGGGCAGGGGCATTCCACCGGTGATCGAGCTCATCTCGTCCCTGACCATCTCTTCGACACGGTTAGCCGCCTCTGTAACCGCAGCGGCGACAAGGTCTTCAAGCATTTCTACATCCTGCGGATCAACGACTTCCGGATCTATCGACACGGAGACGACCTCGTGTCTGCCGTTCATCACGACCTTGACCATTCCACCGCCGGCGGAGGCCTCGACGCTCTTTTCAGCCAGTTCGGCCTGCATCTGGGCCATTTTCGCCTGCATCTGCTGCGCCTGCTTGAGAAGCTTTCCTATGTCCTTCATCCGATTCTCCCTGTGTCCTGTGATCCGTCAAGTATCTGCAATACTGAGTACCGGAGCCTTCAGTCCAGGAGCTCCGCGTCCAATCCGTCCATAATGCGTATCAGCGTGGGATTATCCACCTTTGCAGCGCTGGACCTCTTTATCGATCCGCTGCCGGTATTTTTTGTGGATGTCTTTTCCGGAGACTGCGGTTCTTTCCCTGCGACAGATCCTTTTGCGCTGCTTCCATCGGGTTTCGTCCGAGCCTCTATCTCCATCCTGGCCTGGCGGTCGCTCCTGGCACCACCCTTCAGATCAACCGTCTCACAGGTCTCCACGGTAAATTTTCTGCCATAGAACTTCTCGAGATGGCTCTCGATCAACCGCCTGTTCTTCATCTCTCTTATCATCTGCATCGCGAACCTGTTCTGCGGTGTAAACGAAAGGATCAGGCTGCCGTCCTCGACGCCGGCGACGTCGGCCGTCATCAGCCATATTCCGAGAGTCAGCTTCGCTTCCCTGATCTTCGCGAGAAATCGCTCCCACTCCTCCTTGCCGCCGAGAGCATCAAGGAGGGGATTCTCCTTCACGGGGATCTCTGGAATCCCGGGAGTCCCGGGCATGGCGGCCTTCTCCATACTCGCGGACGATACAGCCGGGCCGGCAGGATCTGCCGGCGGGGACGATCCCGCTGAACCGGATATTTTCGACGTTCCAGCAGTCCCGCCTTCCACAGCGCCACCCGCTCCTGACTCGAGCCTGCCGATCAGTTCGCCTATCTCCACTGCCGATTCCCAGGAAGCAGCCTCGGCTACCGCCGCTTCCATATGGTATCGTGGCTGGCTCGAACCTTTCAGTTCGCGGTGCGCCCTGGACATCGAACGGAAGATGAAAAGGAGATCCTCGACCTTGAATCTCACGGAGATCGCCGACAACTCCTCGATCTCGCCTGATGTCAGGTCGAGCCAGTCGGTCCTCCCGCCTGATACGGAGATCACGAGGAGATTACGTATCCCTTCGAGGAAAGCGAGAAAGAACTCCTCGAGATCCATTCCGGAGGCTGCCACACCGTCCACAACCGACAGCGCTCTCTCCCTGTCGCGCCGGCTCACCGCGTCGAGCAGACTGGAGATGATCTGCGAATCGACCAGACCGAGTACATTCCGGACAGTCTCGATGTCTATTTTCCCATCGGCGGCCGAGATGCATTGGTCCAGCAGGGATTCGGCATCGCGCATCGAGCCGTCGGCCCTGCGGCATATCAGTGTCAGTGCTTCAGCGTCGTATTCGATCTTTTCGGCTTCACATATCCTGCTGAGCTGTCCCGAGAGTTCGGCCAGTTCGAGCCGCTTGAAATTGAATCTCTGGCAGCGTGACAGAATCGTCGCCGGGATCTTGTGTGGCTCTGTCGTAGCGAATATCAGGTAGACATGTCCCGGGGGCTCTTCGAGTGTCTTGAGCAGGGCATTGAATGCCTGCTGTGTGAGCATGTGGACCTCGTCTATGATGTAGATCTTCGAACCGGACTGCGAGGGTGCGTACCCTATCTTCTCCCTCAGGTCCCTGATCTCGTCGATACCCCTGTTGGAGGCGCCGTCGATCTCTATCATGTCGAGGTGTGTCCCGCCGTTTACCGCCACGCAGGAGGAGCATCTGTTGCATGGCTCACCGCCCTGCGGATCCTCGCAGTTGATGATTTTCGCGAGCAATCGCGCCGTCGTGGTCTTGCCGCATCCGCGCGGGCCCGAGAAGAGGTATGCGTGCGCTAGCCTGCCCTTCTCGAAGGCCTTCTGGAGGGTGGAGGTCACGTGCTCCTGTCCGACTACCTCGGCAAATGTACCGGGTCTCCATTTTCTGGCAAGTACGAGATAAGACATACGTTCAGTCCCCCGGTGAGAAAGGTCAGGAGACCGTGCACCCGGCTTCGAAAGGCGTCCCCGGCTCTTGCGGCAGGGTTAGCTCCTGTCAGGATATGCCGCGGCACATAAGAATGTCTGCGTACCGCTGCTACCTTCCGGTCCTGACGGGGTTTGCAGGTTCTCATTGCGCGGGTCCTGGCACTCAACACCACTTCCCGCCGCCGATCGCTCGGAGACAACACTCCCTCAACCGGGAATTCGGCCCCGCTATAGCGGATTGCGGGTGCAGGGCACCGCTACCTCCCCGCCTAGCACGATCTCTAAAAATATGGTGGAGATGATCGGACTCGAACCGACGACCCCCTCGTTGCGAACGAGGTGCTCTCCCAGCTGAGCTACATCCCCACTCTTTATCATCAACGCCGACTCGCTTCGCCGCGGCCCGGCAGTCTCACCAATGGCGGAGAGAGAGGGATTCGAACCCTCGGAGCGGAAACCCGCTCAACGGTTTTCGAGACCGTCCCGTTCAACCACTCCGGCATCTCTCCGTCGGATACTATATATAATCGGTGCCGATATATCAATAGCGGAGAATGCCCGGGAAAAGGAGAATATGCAGGCTGGATATAATAATGGCGGAGAGAGAGGGATTCGAACCCTCGGAGGAGTTACCCCCTCACACGATTTCCAATCGTGCCGATTAAGCCAGCTCTCGCATCTCTCCGCGTCTGTCAGTCGATTCAGTCTTCACGTAATCTAGTAAAAAACTCCCTGAGAAGCAAAAGGCATTCTTCCTCCAGCACCCCGCCCTTGACGATGAGCCTGTGGCCGTAGAGATCGGCATGGTGCAGGTCCCCGATCGATCCGCATGCCCCGCTTCTCGGCTGCCTCGCCCCGTACACGACACGCTCCGCCCTGGCGAGATAGAGGGCTCCGAGGCACATGTGGCAGGGCTCCGAGGTCACATAGATGGTACAGCCATCGAGCCTCCAGTCGCCCGTCCTCTCCGAAGCGCTGTCTATCGCAATGATCTCGGCATGGGCCGTCGCCGTTTTCCTCGTCTCGACCTCATTGCGCCCGCGCCCGATGATATCATCGCCGCGGACCACTACGGCACCAACGGGGACCTCGCCGCCCTCCAGGGCCAGCGAAGCCTCGGCAAGAGCCTCTCTCATCCATTTCTCGTCCATTGGATCTATCATCCACCGTGCAGATCGTCCGTTACATGGTTCCGTCACAGCGACGGAGAATCGAATCTTTCGGGTATCGCTCCGATGAGCGCCTCGAGGACCAGTACCGCCACATCGTCGAACGGAGGAGCGGCGTAGATGTCACCGCCCGATATCGATGTCCCCGATATCCTCCTGTCGATGCCGGCGGTTGAAGATTGGACCCGGTCCCCTTCGCTACGCACCGATTCCTTGTAATTTTCGTCTGTGGCTTCCCAGAGGACCATTCCGTTGTCGGGATCGATCAGGCTCAGCGTCATGCCGACCTGGGTAACCGAGGCTGCGCTCGCTTCGCGGTAGTCCACTTCGTCCTTGTGCCAAAGGTAGACGACAGATACCAGCATCAGGTCGACGTTCAGTTCCGATTTAACTGCCCTGCACAGATCCAGGTCCACTACGTGGTCGCGGCTCCACTTGTTCTTGAATTCATCGAGCCTGTCTCCAAAATCGGTTTTCGCAATGACCATCCTGAACTGCTCGGGTGAAAGGAACTTGTAATCGTATCTCTCGGAAACGAACTCCCAGATGATCCTGTTGGGGATCCTTTCCGATTGACGTTTCGGGTCCTCGCCCTTTGTTATCATGCTTATCGCCGGTAGAACCAGGATCGTCGCGTGCTCTCCCGGATTGAAATCGGGTTCGACCGTGATGCTCGCCGGGTGCTGCGATTTACACCCGATCAGCCCGAAAACAGCGACAGCGATCAATAAAACTGCTGCTTTTCTCATCATTCTCTCCATTATTCAATCAAAGGACTCCATGATTTTATTAAGAGTATCAACGGGTTGAGCGCGGTGTCAATCCGTATCGAAAGTGTACTGTAATGTAATTCTCAGTTATTTCCCCGGAAGAGTGCCTCTAAACCCTTCTATCCCATCGCCGGAATTCTGTGGTATAATGACCGTGCGTGATGGGGATGATTATGGGAGGTGGGAGAATGAATGAATCAATCCGGCTCGATTCCCTGAGCACTATTTCCGACAACAGGCTGGTCCGGCAGATCGAATCTCTCCGGGGCAAGGAACGAAAGGTCCTCGCGGGAGTCCTTCGCCACCTTATCGAAATCGAGCGCAGAAGACTCTATCTGCCGAGGGGCTACTCCTCGCTCTTCGAGTTCTGCACTCAGCATCTGAAATACTCCAGGTCCGCAGCGGGACGGAGGATCGCCGCCGTGCGAGCACTCGCAAAGTTCCCTTCTCTCGAAGGATATATCCTGAAAGGAGAGATCAATCTTTATGCCCTTTCGCTCATATCCGGGATCCTGACCGAAGATAACTTTGCCCAGGTAATCTCAGGGATCAGAAACAGGTCGACCCGTGCCGTCGAAGCCCTGGTCGCAGGGTACAGGCCCGGCAGGAATTTCCGGGACCGGGTGAGGCCGGTATGTGTCATGGTACCGGAACCCGGCAATAAGATGGAAAACAGAAACGGAGGACAAAATACCGAAAGAGCATCAGGCGGAAGTCCAGGTGGGTCCGGCAGTCCGGTCAATACCAGTTCTGCTCCCGGCGCCGGGAGTGAAAAATTCCCCGATGCCGCAGCGAAAAGGCCCGGAGGGGATACTCTCGAGCGTGTGAGGATCAGCAGAAAGTACAAGTTCGAGTTCGCCGTGGATACCGAGTTCATGAAGAAATTCAATCGCATGAAGGCCCTGCTCTCCGGCACATATCCGGAAGGAATCAGCTTCGAAAACCTCTTCATGCTGCTGATGGACGAATACATCGACCGGCACACACCTGAAGGCAGGGCTGCCAGGAGAGAAAGGCGCCAGGCGTCCAAATCCCTGAGGAATTCCGGATCGTCTGAGATCAGCAGTAAACCCGTCACGGGAAACAGGACACGCAGCATTCCGAGGAAGGTCCGGGACGAGGTCTTTCTGCGGGACGGGGGCAAATGTACCTTCAAAGGCACGAACGGTCGACGATGTAATTCTACATGGAACCTGCAGATAGATCATATCGTCCCGTTCGCAAGGGGTGGAGATAACTCCCAGGGAAACCTGAGGCTTCTGTGCGGGAAACACAATCGCCTCGAGGCCGAACGCGTCTACGGCAGTCCGCACATGGAGAGATTCAAAAAGAAAGAGTGAATCAATTATTAATATAAATTACTTACTTGAATTATCATTTATCATGTTCTAGCATCTGTAGAAGCCCCGCCGGATCTATCACGCTGCCCTATACGCTGGAGGTCTCAGATGCATCGTGTCATCCCGGTCCTGATGCTGACGCTGATCGTTTTCTCAGGATGTAATGATGATTCGACGAGTCCCGGCGACGGTGGTTCGACCGTTACCGGCGAGTATGTCGTGTTTGCGTGGAACGATCTAGGAATGCACTGCCTCAACGACACGTACGAGCAGGCGGTCATCCTTCCCCCCTATAACACGGTCTGGGCGCAGGTCATCCAGAGAGGCGATCCTCCCAGAATCGTCACTGCCGGCCTTGCAGTCGAATACTCCCTCGTGAACAACACCTTCTCCTATGGCAAGAATGAGTACGGGGGATTCTGGGACAATGCCGACCAGCTCTTCCGCTTCATTCCCGGATTCACCGCTCCCGCGAACAACATCGGTCTGACGGGAACGGGCCTCTCCGGTCATATGGAACCTGCTTCCGACCATTTTGTCGCCGAGGGAATACCGCTTGTTCCGGTCGATGATTCCTTTGAATATGACCCCTACCAGATAGCGATCATCACCGTAAAAAACAGCGAAGGAAAGGTGCTCGCCTCGACCAGAGCGACCGCTCCCGTATCGGACGAGATGAACTGTGCCAGCTGTCACGGGGCAAACGCATGGACCGACGCCATCGCCGACCATGACCGCCTTCACATGACGAGCCTCGCGGATTCAGTACCCTTCCTCTGCGCTTCCTGCCACGGGAGCCCCGCGCTGGGTACGGTCGGTCCCGGCAGTGCCGGCATCTACCTCTCTGAAGCTATCCACGGAGCGCATGCATCGAGAGAAGCCGCATGCTACGACTGCCATCCCGGCGAGATAACCAAATGCATGAGAAGCGAGAAACACACGGCGGCCGACGGTAACTGCGAGACCTGCCACGGCGATCTGACCCAGGTCGCGTCCTCTATTACCGGGGGAAGGGTCCCCTGGGCCGACGAACCGTCATGCGGCTCGTGCCACACCGGCGTGCCTGGAATGGAACCGTCGGGTACTCTCTTCCGCAATGCCACCGGTCATGGATCGGTCAACTGCGCCGCATGCCATCACTCGCCGCACGCGATGTACCCGTCGATGCTGATGGCCGACAACTATCAGCCGATCGAGTACCAGGGCGGACCAAAGACGATGGGAAGCTGCGGAGTATGCCACAGCGATTCGAGAGGTGAGATCGAGGACATCCACGAGTTCGACGAGGAACATGGCGGAGCGGATCCCGACCGGACCATAAGCTGTCACGTTTGCCACACGGTGGTAAGAGATAATACGATGAGCTGGCCGCACGAGTGGAAGTGGAACAACAGCAACGACTGATCATTATCCTGTCGCGACATGGACAGTTTCGGCAGATCGAGGCATAAATAAAAGGGCCGTCCGATCGGGCGGCCCTTCAGTATTACTCATCCGCAGGTTCGTCAGACCGGTCACTCCATCCCGGGGATGGCTGCCATCATCTTCTCCTTGGCGAGGAGCCGCTGCCACTTCCTCTCGACGTCCTTCTCGATCCCGTCGATCTCCTCATCGTTCAGATGCCTGAAACGCCCCTGCGGCTTGAGGTATTCGCGGACCGATGTCGGCTCGAAGTCCTTCCAGACCTCCAGTTTCTCTCCGTTCTCGGTGATCTCGAGTATCGGGAAGACACGCGAGGTGACCGCCCTTCTGGCCATCTGGATCGAGAGTTCGGGGGCGAGTTTCCATCCGGTCGGGCAGGGCGCGAAGATATGGATGTACCTCGTTCCCTTGATCTCCTTCGCCTTCCTGAACTTTTCGATCACGTCTTCCGGCCAGGCTACCGAGCAGGTAGCGATGTAGGGAATCGAGTGAGCGGTCATGATATCGATCATGTTCTTCTTCGGCTCTCTCTTGTAATTGTCGACCGGCGTGGTCGTGGTCCACGCCCCGACAGGGGTCGAGGATGAACGCTGGATACCGGTGTTCATGTACGCCTCGTTGTCGTAGCAGACGTATATGATATCGTCATTGCGCTCGGCGGCGCCGGAGAGAGCCTGGAGACCGATGTCATACGTGCCTCCGTCGCCCGCCCAGGCCATCACGGTCGTCTCTTTGTCGCCCCTCATCTCGAGCCCTGCCTTGATGCCGGTGGCAGTCACGGCGGCCGTCTCGAACGCCGTATGGAATATCGGCAGGTTGACGGCCGAGTGGGGAAACGTTCCATCGATCACAGCCCAGCAGCATGCCGGGATGGTGAGCGCAGTCTTCGGACCGAGCGCCTTCAGCGCGAATCTCATAGCCTGTGTAGCTCCGCATCCCTGGCAGGCGAGATGCCCGGAGCCCATCAGCTCTTCCATCGGAATACGCGGCGCTTTCATATCTTCACCCCTATCCAGTTGATATATTTTTCCGGCTGCTTATCGCCTATCGCCTTATCGGCGATCTCGCGGATGACCTTCGGTGTGATATCGCGGCCACCGAGACCTGCGATGTAACCGATGATAGGTATGTCCGTGCGGCCATACAGTGCACTCTTTATCTCCTGATAAAATATGCCGTGCGCGCCGAAAGAGATGTTCCGGTCGATCACGGCGACCTTCTTCGCCTTCGAGAGCACATCGAAGACCTCCTCTATCGGGAAGGGCCTGAAGACCCTTATCTTCAGCGACCCGATCTTTACTCCCTCGTCGCGGAGCTCGTCGATGACGACCCTCGTCGTCGAGGCTACGGTGCCGGAAGTCACTAATATGGTCTCAGCGTCGTCACAGCGATAGGGCTCGATCAGCCCGTAGCTGCGGCCGAACTTATCTTCGAATTCCTTGTTGACTCTCTTGACCACCTCGAGGCCCCTGTCCATCGCCATCTGGATCATATAGCGCAGCTCCATGTAGTAATCGGGCCCGGCGAGGTTGCCGAAAGAATGCTGGTCGGCTGTATCGATCTTTATCTCGGGCTCGTACGGAGGCAGGAATTCCCGGACCTGCTCCTTCTCGATAATATCCACGATCTCGAAGGTGTGCGAGAGGAAGAACGCGTCCATGACGATCATCACCGGCATCTGCAGCTCTTCGGCAATCTTGAACGCCTGGGGGACCGTGTCCTGCACCTCCTGGTTCGACTCGCAATAGATCTGGAGCCAGCCGACATCCCGTTGGCTGAGGGAGTCGTTCTGATCGGTCCAGATCGACCACGGCGGCCCGACGGCCCTGTTGACATTCGCCAGTACGATAGGGAGCCTTGCTCCGACTGCCCAGTGGAGCATCTCGTGCATGAGAAGCAGCCCCTGGGAAGATGTAGCCGTAAAGGCCCTCGAACCGGCAGCGGACGCTCCGATGCAGGCGGCCATGGCGCTGTGCTCGGACTCGACCTTGATGAACTTCGCGTCGATCTCGCCGTTCGCGCACATCTCGGAGAGGAGCTCTACGATATGGGTCTGCGGCGTTATCGGATAGGCCGAAATGACCTTGGCCTCAGAAGCCCTGACGCCGTAACTCACGGCGTGGTTTCCCATGATGACCTTCTTCATTTTCCCTCCTCCCGGATCGATATGGCGTTGCGCGGGCACTCGAATACGCAAACGAGACAGCCCTTGCAATAGTCGTAAAGGAATTCGTATTCGTCCTCGTGCCGCGCGATGGCGACGTCGGGACAGTATACCCAGCAGTTATCGCAGTAGTTGCATACCCCGCACGAGAAACACCGGTCCGCCTCGGAAGCGAGCAGCTCACCGGTATACCCCGTCTTTATCTCCGTGAATCCCGTCTTCGCCTCGGCGGCGGAGACCCTCGGAACGAGGTTTCTCTTCGAGCGGGTGAAGTAGTCGGTGTTCATGTCCTCGATGCCGACAGTCTTCGGTTCCTCGACTTCGGGTTCCGGCTCGCCCTCCAGCATCCTGACAATCCTCTCGGCCGCCTTGCGTCCGGCGGCAATAGCCTCGACTACGCTTGCTGCACCGGTGACCACATCTCCCCCGGCGAATATTTTCGGATCGGAGGTGATCCCTGTCTCGCCTGAGGTCTTGATCAGGTTCCATTCAGTCTCGACCTTGGATTCAATGCCTTCGAGATCGGCCTGCTCTCCGATCGCCGTGAAGAGCCTGTCGACCTCCATCTCGATCGTCTCGCCCTCGACCGGCACCGGCCTGCGCCTGCCTGAATCATCGGGCTCACCGAGTTCCATCTTCTGGAAGATCACGCGGACGAGCTTTCCGCCCTCGCGAACGAGTTCTTCAGGAGCGGCGAGGAAATGAAACGCCACTCCTTCTTTTTCCGCTTCTTCGATCTCTTCGGCGATCGCAGGCATCTCGTTTCTCGTACGGCGATAGACGACGGTCACCTCGCTGCCGGAGCGCAGGGCGCACCTGGCAACATCCATCGCGGTGTTTCCGCCGCCGACCACTACGACCTTCGTCCCGGGCTCAACCTTCTCGCCGCTGTTGACCTTGCGGAGAAAATCGAGACCCGGCTCGACGCCGTATTCATCCTCGCCGTCCACGCCCAGGCCACGGCTGCTCATCAGTCCCAGGCCGAGGAAGACGGCTTTGTATTCTTTCTCGAGCTGATCCATTGTAACGTCAGTGCCAACGTTGGCTCCGGACTTCACCTCAATGGGCCCCGAATCCAGGATCTGTTTAATAACTCTGTCGAGGAGTTCGTTGGGGAGCCTGTACTCCGGGATGCCCCACCTGAGAACTCCACCGAGGGCCTTGTCCCTCTCGAACAGCGTCACCGGATAACCCTGCCTGGCGAGGTAAAAAGCGCACGAGAGACCCGCGGGGCCGCTTCCGACCACGGCCACCTTCTCTTTCTTCGAGGCCTTCGACTTCTCCATCCAGCCGCCGTTCTCGAGTCCCATGTCGCCGAGGGACCTCTCGATCGCGTTGATGTTGACCGCCTCGTCGTAGTCCTTCCTCGTACACTTGGTCATGCACGGATGGAAACAGACGCGGCCGGTCACGGCGGGCATCGGGTTGCTTTCTATGATCGTCTTCCATGCCTCCTCGTGCCTGCTCTCCGTGACGAGATAGATATATCTCTGTATGTTCTCGTTCGTGGGGCACCCGAGGATACACGGCGATGTCTTGAAATCGTACAGCGGCCTTACGTTCCGCCACGATCCGGTGAGGTTCCACATCATGGAACTCGACGTCATCGCACGGATCGGCATCTCTTTGTAACTTTTGAATTCGATCTTCTTGACCATTTAGCCTCCAGCCTTCAGCCCCATATCTATTTTCCGGAGATGATCTTCACCTCGTTGAAGGCGTCTTCAGCAGCCTGCATATTAGCTTCCTTCTTGACCGGCACGAAACCGTTGATCGCCGTCTTTACAGCATCGAGTCCTACCAGACCGGTTGCTCCAGCGAATGCGCCTATGATAGATGTATTTACGATGGGGGCGGCTAGCGATCCGAGCCTGTGGCTCAGCGCTATTTTCGCCGCGTCGATGATAGCAACCTTGAACTTTCCGGTCAGATTTTCGTCGTCAATATCCACGTTCGAATTGATAACGATCCAGCCCCCCTCCTTCAATCCGTCGGTGATATTGACGGTAGAGAGAAGGACCCGGTCGAGGACGATGAGATGATCGGGCTCGTAGATCTGGCATCTCTCGCGGATCTCGCCGTCAGAGATGCGTGTGAACGCCATCACGGGAGCGCCCCTGCGCTCGACGCCGAAAGCCGGAAACGCCTGGACGAACTTCCCTTCGTGGAAGAACGCGTCCGCCAGGATCTCCGAGGCGATCACCGATCCCTGGCCTCCGCGGCCATGGGTCCTGATTTCCAGCATATCCTGTCCCTTTCCAGTGGGTTGACGGTTACCCGTTTCTTTGAGATTTTCTGATAGAAGCCGGGTCTTCCCGTGTGGAAAAAACCCGTAAAAAGACTACAACGGCCATATACCGCCCGTCAAGCGCTTTTTTGTTATCTCTTATAAATTAATGTTTATATGTATACGATGCAAGATATTCCCGATTATCCCGAAGGGTATTCATGGTTTCCAGGATCACTCCCCCTGAAAAACCCCATTATCCTCTTGCCATATATATATTTACACACAAACAAGGTCGGCAATCGCTGATTGCCGACCCAGAATCAAATACGCCCAGGAGGATTCGAACCCCCAACCTCCTGGTCCGTAGCCAAGCGCTCTATCCAATTGAGCTATGGGCGCATATTTTATCGATTCTATCTCAAATAGTGGCGGAGAGGGAGGGATTCGAACCCTCGGTAGAACGTTAGCCCTACAACCGCTTAGCAGGCGGATGCCTTCAGCCGCTCGGCCACCTCTCCGCTTGACTTCATCTTTTTGTGGCGGAGGGCGAGGGACTCGAACCCCCAAGGGCTTACGCCCGGCGGATTTCAAATCCGCTGCCTTACCAGTTAGGACTAGCCCTCCAAAAAAAACCACTTCCGCGGACCCACGGAAGGTACCGGTTAGTATAAGAAGCGCCTGACAGGCTGTCAAGGACAGACGGCCGTACTCGAACCTGATGCTTCATGACATCCCATCCTCCCTCTCCCACTGCTCGATCTTTCTCCTGCTTCTGCTACGCTTGATGAAATAAGCCAGCAGGAACAGGACCGAGAAACTCAGGCCGTACGGGGATATGCTGAGGAACAAGGCTGTCTTCCGGTATCTGCTTCTCATCGTCGCGGCGAACCTGCCCGAGAACTCCCCGGCCGTCTCGCCGAACGTCAGCGTGAATGCCTTCTCGAAATCCCCCGAGTCCCTGAGAAACGCGGTGAAGGTTATCATGTCCCTCTCTCCGCCTGCAAGGAGCACGTTGACCGCCGCGTAGCTGACCCGATAGGCCATCGCCGCCTTAGCGGCGCTTTTCGGGAATCTGCCCCTGAGATCCTCCAGACTAGGCATATCCTCTCTCCATACAGTCAGGGCGAGGTGCCACTGGTCGCGGAGAGTCCACTCCCGCGACTGTCTCATGGCGATCCCCTCGACGAACCACGTCGGGCAGTGCGCTCCGGCAGTTCTCTGCGCGAGAAGGACATGTGAGAGCTCGTGCCGGACGACGGTCTCGAGCGGCCGGCCCGAAAGCAGGACGCGGGATGCGTCTATGCCGATGATCATCCTCCGTGAATCGCCGAACGCCTCTCCCCACTCGGGCAGCCGCCCGCCGTGCAGGTGCCTGAACGAAGGGGTGTCGGGAGCGATGACGAACGCAACAGGTAAGATTTTCTCGAGCCCGATTTCGGCGGCGATCTCGCCAACCGACCTGCAGGTTATCTTATCTATCTCGGCAGAGAGCCTCTCCCCCCCCTCGGCATAATAGATGATGTACGTCCCGCACTCGGCGGATCTGGCGTAATACCCGTCGAGGCCCTCGACAAATTTCCTGTCGTATGAAGCGGCGGGGCCGGCCGGGAACAGGAAGGAGAGCAAGAGTGCCGCGGTCAGAGGCAGTACCGCATTGCGCTGCCTGCTGAGCAACATCGATGCGGCGCGCATCAGAAATATGGCAGTAAGATAAATCGGATGGATCAAGGGATCAGTTCTCTCCCTTTATGGGGGACAGCTCACGAAGCCTCCCGACGACTTCAGGGAAAGTCTCCAGGAATGCGTCGACGTCCTCGTCCGTGTTGCAGATACCGAGACTTATCCGTAGTGCGCCCTGTGCCTCTACAGAATCGAGGCCCATCGCTCTCAGGACGTAGCTGGGTTCGGAATCGCCCGTCGCGCAGGCGCTGCCGCTCGAGAGCGCGAAACCGAGCATGCTGAGGTTGAGCGACATAGCCTCACCCTCTATGCCGGGCACGGTCACATTGCACGTGTTGGAAACTCTCGATGCTCCAGCGCCGTTGATATGGACATTGGGGACCTTCTCGAGTATCCCCTCCTGGAGCCTGTCGCGGAGAGCGCCGATCCTCGCCATCTCCTCCTCGAGATGCCCTGCGGAGAGCCTGCACGCCTCGCCGAAGCCGACGATGGCGGGGATATTCTCCGTCCCGGGCCTGAGCCCTTCCTCCTGGTGCCCGCCGGTGTAGACCGGCTCGATCGGTGTGCCGCGTCGGACGTAGAGGGCCCCGATGCCCTTCGGGCCGTAGAACTTGTGAGCCGAGATCGAGAGGAGATCGACGCCCAGCTCGCCGACATCGACCGGGATCTTCCCCATACCCTGTACGGCATCGACGTGCAGGATTATCCCGCGAGGTCTGACGATGCCCGATATCTCCTTTACAGGCTGGATGACGCCCGTCTCGTTGTTTGAGATCATGATACTGGCGAGAATGGTACGATCGGTAATTGCCTTTTCGAGATCGGCGGCGTTGACGGAGCCGTCCTTCCTGCAGGGGAGATAGGTGACGCTCACGCCTTCTTTCTCCAGCGACTCGCACGTCCGCAGTACGGCCGGATGCTCTATCGAAGATGTGATCAAGTGGGGTTCGGGGACCTTTTCGCGAAGCGCCCTGACGACGCCCCTTATCGCCATGTTGTCAGATTCAGTCCCTCCGGAGGTGAAAATCACTTCTGCCGGCTCGGCTCCGAGGAAGGAGGCGATGTGGTCGCGCGCCTCGTCGATCACGCCCCTGTTCTCCTGGCCGAAGAAATGGAGGCTGCTCGCGTTTCCGAATCTCGTGTGCAGGAAGGGAAGCATCGCCTCGATGACTTCCTCCCGCATGTACGTGGTCGCATTGTGGTCGAAATAGACCCTGCGTTTTGAATCGCTCATATCGTGATTGTCCCCGGTGGCAGCAATCGTCCCCGTGGTCGTTGCAGTGAAGTCAGCCGGCCTTTTCCTTGTCGAAGATCGTCTTGATGTCGGACAGATTATAGGACAAAAGAACGTTCGAGATCTCCCCCTCGAGCTTCTTTAATATCGGCACTACGACGCAATCGTCAAATTTGTCGCAGGGATTCTCGGTTACATTCTCGCAGTCTCCGCTGAGACAGCTGGAGACATAGAACGATCCTTCGAGCGCTTCGACGACATCACCGATCAAAATTTCTTCGGGGGGCCTCTTGAGCCTGAAGCCGCCTCCAGGCCCCCTGACCCCGACTATAATGTCGTTCCTTCGAAGGTGGGCGAGAAGCTGCTCAAGAAAGCTCGGCGAGATATCCTCCAGTTCCGATATCTCCTTCGCCGATACAGGCTGTTGTCCGTATCTCTCGGACATGACAGCCAGAGCCCTGAGGCCGTACCTGAACATCGCGGTAAAACGCATTATCCGTCCTTCATGTTACGGTCAAGACATTGCTCGCAGCCCTATATATATACTTCAAACGGGTCAGTCAGGTCAAGTGCCCGGCCGCAGTCGATGGACAGAAACATGCGGCGGAAGAAGGAATAATACAACTTCAGAAAGTAATACGCCGGCGACGGCTATTCCACGAACCTGATTTCCTTTATCTTTGCCCCTTTCTTTACGTTTGTGACGACGTCCATACCCTCGACCACGCATGCGAAAATCGTGTACTCGCCATTGAGTACAGCCTTGCACTCTTTGACGATGTAGAACTGCGTGGTGGCCGAGTCATAGTCGTCGACGAGGCGGGCCATTCCCACCATCCCCTTGTCGTGCTTGAGGTCCTGGAAAAACATCTCGCCCTCGATCGTCTCGAGATCTGTTTCCTTCTTGCCCGTCTGTATGATCCACGACTCGACCCTGTGGAACTTGAGCCCGTCGTAGAAACCGTCGTTCACAAGGTGTGTGAATCTCTCGACGGCGATCGGGGCTTCTTTGGGCATGAGTTCCATCACGATCTCGCCACCCTTGTCCAGGACGATCACGACCCTGTGGGCGTCTGAGGCCTGCGGCCCCTCCTCTGCCGCTTTCTCGGCAATCGGGGCTTCCTTCTGCTGCGGGGGGACTGGTTCGGCAAGTACGGCATCGGTATCGGCGGCAGTAACGGGAACCGTTGCGGCAAACATCAGGACGATGAGCGCTGCCAACGGCACTCCCGGACGGCGCCTGCGCGTCTTCCCGGAAGAAACCATCGATTTCACCTCCGTCTATTTAAAAGACAGAGCCTCCCCGCTCGTCGGGGAGGCTCCGGAATGAGCATCGGTCATATCAGGATCAGGAATGGATCTATTCGTACTGTTCCTGCTCCTTCTTGGCCTCCCGGATCTTTATGAGCTTCAGCTGTCGATCGACCTGCTTGGCCGCGGGTCCGGACCAGAGCTTATCGCCCATACCGGCGACCTTCTCGAACTTCGCGATCGCGCCTTCGTAATCTTTCATCTTTGACAGCGCCTCGCCCCACTGGTAGTTGAGGAACGCCTCTTCGCCTTCTTTGAGAGCGAGCCCGGCCTTCGACGCGTCGGCTGCCTTCTGGTACATCTTGTTCTCGTTGTAGATCTTGGAGAGGATCGCGTAGGTAAACGCGTCGCCGCCGTTGAGCTCTATCGCTTTTTCCAGCTCGGCCGGAGCCTCGGCCTTCCTGTCGGTCTGCGACAGCGAAAAACCGAGCCTCTGGTGATAATTAGCATCATCAGGGAACTCCATTACAAGCGCCTCGTAGAGAGGAATGGCTCTCTCGTATTCCTTCTCGCCGAAGTATGCCCTCGCCAGCTGCTTCTTGAACTCGTGGTTCTCCGGAGCGGTCTCTATCGCCATGTGGAGATATTCGTATTTTTTTTCATCGTTGCCGAGTTTTCCGTAGAGGGAAGCGAGCGTTCCCATCGTCTTCGCTTCCTTGGGATTGGCCTTCAGCGCACGCTCGTAATACATTATCGCTCCATGGATATCGTCGCGGTTCTGTGCTATGAACGCGAGGTTGACGTTGCCGCTGTAGTTGAGAGTGTCTTCCTCGACCAGCATCAGGTAGTAGGTCTCGGCGTTGTCCAAATCTTCGAGGTTGAGGTAGTTGTACCCTATCGATGCGATGAGCGCCTCGTTGTCGGGTGACAGCTCGAGGGCCTTCTGATATGCGGCAATGCCCCTCTCGTAATCTTTCCTGTCAGTGTATGCTCTGCCCAGGTCGGACCAGGCCTCGAGGTAGGTCGGCTTGATCGAGACTGCTTTTTCGAGGTTCGCTATCGCCTCGGTATAGTTACCCGCCGCCATGAACTGCTTTGCCGACTGGTAGGCTATCTCAGCGGGTCCGAGACTACGCTCGAAACCCTGCGAATCGGTCGTCGATCCGGATATTTCTGCCGTCGCGTCGGTCTCGACAGTGGTTCCACCACCGCCAGACGAGCATCCCCCCATTGCTGCCATCGCCAGGACGGCCATGATGATCAAGAGTCTTTTCACAATCCCTTCCTTTCCTGTATAGGATCAGTATTCGGAGTTCCTTTCAATAATACCTTACCCGGCTATAATCTAGAAAAAGCTACCTGAACTGTCAAGATGAAGATTGAATCACCGTTCGGGATGCCATCCACCCTCCGGCGAGGGTGATTCGAGGGCCTTCTGGAGCATCACTATGTTGTCGCGGGCCTTCATTGCCAGAAACCCGTCCGGTTCGAGTTCCATGACCACCTCCCATTCCCTCATCGCCTCGCGGTATATTTTCGCTTCCCAGAAGAAGATAGCGAGGTAGAAGTGCGGCTGGGGATGGCCTGGATCGATCTCCAGGGCCGCATGCAGGTTGTTCCATGCCGCCCTGTGGTCCCCGTTCTGATGAAGGAGAAACGCGAGATGAGAATGGGCCAGGACGTCTTCCGGATTGAGCGTGACGGCTGTCGCGAAACTCTTGATCGCATTACCGTAATCGCCATCCTCGTCGTAGAGGACGCCCTTGTTGACATGGGACTTGAAATCACCCGGATCGATCGCGATCGCCCTGTCGTAGTAATGCATAGCGGAGTCGGTCCGACCGAGCTCGTGATAGGCAACTGCCAACTGGAACATCACGTCGGCATCCGCCCTCCCCTGCACCAGGAGGTGGCGCAGGTAGGCCAGCCTCGGTCCCGGTCCGAGACCCTCCAGCTGCCTTGAGAGTGGCATCTCGCCTGCGGCTTGCTGCGCGGTCTGTTCCGGCGCTAGGGCGGTCTTCTGAGGAGACTGCCCGGCGGACAGATCTGACGGGATGAGAATAGCCGCCGCAGTAAGGACTGTTATCGTGAATACTGCCGATCTCATGATGTATCTTTCCGCGGAACGGTTCGGCGAACACAGCACCAGCCAGGTCAGTGCCTCTCGTCCTTCCGTTTCGACCAGGGCTCGGCCACGCTGAAGCTCAGCCCGAGCCGGAAGACGTTCTCCTCGATAAAGTTCTCCGCCTTTGAGCCGGTCCTCCCGAATTCGAGTGTGTAATCTATGGCCCCCGGCGAATTGCGCAGCGGTATTGCTGATCCGACTGTAAAGAAAGTCGAGATGACATCCTGTCCTGCCGGGAACTGGAGGTGCCACTTTTCAGTATAGAATCCCAGCCGGATCGGGATCCTGTTGAATAGGTGTCCTTCGTTGCTCGCCCTGCGCTCGATGCCTACGCCGAAATGCGTCTCGTCCCCCACGTTCCCCATGAGCTGTGGAAATCCGGTGGGTTCGGCTGCCGCCCTCATCCAGTACGACGAAGAGAGCCACACCCGGCCGAAAACGTTCGCGGCAAACCCCACGTCCCAGGCCAGGGGCAGGGTATAGTCGAATGTCGTCGAAGTATCGAGAACGGCGGTGGTATTCTCCACGACCTCCTCTACAAGGTAATCCACCGCGCCGTCGATATTACATCCCAGCCAGAGCCGCGGGTGGACCTCCCAGAGCAGTGCCGCTCCCCAGGATATCCCCGTGTAACTCCTTCGCCTCTTCGAGTCGACGTTCCTGTAATCCAGGTTATCGAACCAGACATTGACCTTGTCGATCACCGAGCCGAGATTGAACTGCGCCTCGCCGGCGACCCGGAGAGCATCAAACGGCTTCCACGCGACGATCACCGGGAGGGTGAAGAGCGAGCTGTCGAGCTTATAGTTCTCGTACGCGGTCGGCGCCCCCTCGATTTGCCGCACGAAGGAGAAATCAGCCCTCCCGAAATATCTCGTCCTGTATCCCATTGTCAGGACCAGTCCTTTCCTTATCGGAAAGGAAACGGTGAAAGTGGGAACCTGGTAGCGCGTCTGCTTCGAGGTGTATTCGAGGAAGTGGACCCTGCTCGCGCTGAGCAGCTGCTGGACGGTAAGAGTGACCATGGTCAGATCGGCAGTCGAGGCGGGGTTGGACGTCACCGAATTAATCGTATCCTGGACGGCGATGGCCGAGTAGCCGAGGGCCTGTTGCCTCGAACTTCCCATGTTGACCGCCTCGCCGATGTAGTTCATCCCGTAGATCGACTGCGCTTTCGCCCCGCAGGGAAAAAGAAGAATGAGGATGGCTGCAGCGGATACAGCGGCGTTCCTCATCATTTTCCCCCGAAATCTGTCGGCATCGTGTAGATGACCTCGATGTACGGCCTGAGGGAATCACCGGCGGCAGTATCGTATATCGCCAGAATCTGGACCCTCGAGAGCTCGAGGTCGGACTGCAGGACGAGGCCTGTGTTCGCGCGCGTTCCGTTCAGGATGTCGATCGTGTACTGATCCAGCGAGATTATGATCCTCGTGTCTATCGTGACCGGCATCAGGTTCCTCGAGACACCTGTGCCCTCGAGAATACCGGGATCGCCAGGATCGGATGAGGCGGGAGAATAGACGTAGTACGGAAAATCGGTCGAGGCACCGAGGAGCATCTCGCCGAAGGTCGCCCCGAATCCCGACGAGCCTTCCGTGTGGAAGACAAGCGCCGAGTAGTTCAGCGTGGCCAGCTCGGGCACTCCGTCCAGATCGAATTCGAAGTATATCCTGCGCGCGGTCCCCCCTGCGGCGGCGAGGGCCGTGATGCGATCCTCCGTGATCGCGTAGTCGGAGATGTCGGGAAGGAACACCTCGTCGCCTCCCTCGAAGATCACTTTCAGGAGCGGCGGGTTGGTGCCGTAGTTCTGTGCATACATTTCGATGAGGCCCAGAGTATCGGGCACGTAGGCCCAGTTGATCGATATTCCGTGCGGCCACGGGTCCACCGTCCCGTCCACCCATCCCTGGACGATAGTCTTGTCGATACTGAACTCTGTCCTCTCGAAGTTGATATCCCTGACCGTCTCTCCATTCGCACCGAGGATAGGATCGGGATTGTAAGCAGGAGGAGAAGTGATCGTGTCGAACTCGGAAAAATCCTCGAGCAGCTCGTTAAATGTTACCCCGAGATGAAAGAGCGTGTCCTGAACGATGATGACCGGCAGATCGAGAACCACCGAGTCGACGATCATACCGTCGAAATTGGCGAGTGAATCGTAGTTGAACTGCATCAGCAGGGTAGTATAGCGGACGCCCTTGATCTCACCGATCTTGAGTGTCGAACTTTCACCTATCCCGTAAGGGATCTCGAGCATCGAGACGCTGCGGAGCGTATCGATGTACCTCTCCGTATCGCCCGCCTGGGGGCTGTACCAGCCCGATTCATGGAAAGGCCTCGTGACCGGACCCTCGGCGTCGGTCCCACAGCCGGCCGACAGCGCCAGGACGGCGACAGCTGCGATCAGAGCATATGCAAAATATATACGTTTCATCATTTTTCCGTTTCATCCCCGCAGTGCGGGACGCCTGTGGAAGTTACATCAGCAGATATACCCAGTCAAGACGGAATGCCCCGCAGGGGCCGAATACCGCCCCGTCGACGGCAATATACGCCATCCGGAAGGAAAGTTCCGGTTCACCTGGCTGGCGATCATCCCTTTTTACGCAGAAACGCCACCACCGTTCCGGCAAAGAGTTCCCCGAGCCGGGGAATAGACGTCAGGGGTGCGAGAAATCCGAATCGCGGCGGTTTGAGCTCCTCAAAGACAGTCTCGAGCGACGCGACCCCTTCGAGGATCCGGCGATAGCAGGCCACGTTGATCCTGTTGTTCGAGGTACGGTACTCTTCGATCATCCTCGCCGCCTCTCCCGATGGATCCTGGTCCCCGCGCCGATCGAGTGATAGTTCGAGGAGCTGCTCGAGGATATTCTCGCTATAGAGCAGATGGCACCAGGGAGTGTGGATATGGTCGTAGAGGTGCGATGCCAGCGGAGAGCCCCACGGAGTGAAGAAAAGGAAAACGAGCCCTCCGGCCCGCGTCACCCTGGCGAACTCCTCCAGCGCCGGAGCAGGCCTGGCGAAATGCTCCATCGAATCGTTCGCGATGACTATATCGAAAGAGCCTTCACGAAAAGGAAGGTCGGTTGCGTCACCCGTCACTACATCGATCGAGCTTCCCCTCTTCCTCGCGTACTCGAAGGCTCCGGCGGCGTGCACGAGATCGAGATCGACGCCTGTCACCACCGCGCCCTCCTCGGCATAGGCGACAGATTTTCCGCCGAGGCCGCACCCGATGTCGAGCACCCGCTTTCCCTTGAGGGAACCGAACCAGCCCGAATATTCGTCCAGAAGGGATTTCCCGACGCCGTATTCCCACTCGGCGTAAGCCTCGTGCGAATCCCGGCCGCCGACCCTCGGCCCGGGAAAGATACGGTCGACGGCATATATCATCCTGGCAAGAGGTCCGGCCACAGTCACATCCCTCTTAATATCTCATACGGTCCTATGCGGCCCTCTTTGAATCCCAGTAGACATACAGGCAGAGGCCCGTGAACAGGATCACGCTGAGCACCTCTCCGAACGCTGTCTCTCCAAGTCCGGTGTGGAGCACCGTGTCCCATTTGATAAACGCGATAAGGGCGCTCATCACGCCCATCAGTGCGCCGCCGGCGATGAATCCCGAGGCGATGAGCGTTCCCCGCTCCTTGCGCCTGGTACTGACCTGGGGGTCGCTGCTGCTCTTGATGACGAAGTGGGATATGATACCCCCGACGAGTATCGGCGTGTTGAGCTGTATCGGCAGGTACATACCGAGAGCGAATGCCAGGGGCGATATCTTGAGGAACTCGAGTATGATCGCCATGAATCCGCCGGCGATATAGAGCCCCCATGGAGCGCTGGCGTCGGACATAAGGGTCTTGATGACCGCCGCCATGGCGTTCGCCTGAGGGGCCGCCAATTCACTATCTACCCCGAACCCATATACTTTGTTGAGCAGAAGGATCACACCGGTAACGCTCACCGCGGCGACAAGGATGCCGAGGAACTTGTACTGCTCCTGTTTCTTCGGCGTCGAGCCGAGCCAGTAACCGACCTTTAGATCGCTGATGAACGCTCCCGCCGTGGAGAGCGCTGTACAGACGACCCCGCCGATTATCAGCGCGGCGACCATCCCCCGCGGCCCCGACAGGCCCGCCTTCACCAGTATTACACTGGAAAGTATCAACGTCATGAGTGTCATCCCCGATACCGGATTGACGCCCACGATCGCGATCGCCCTTGCCGCTACGGTCGTGAAGAGGAAGCTGATCACTGTCACCACTGCAAGTGAGATGAGGGCCATCTTCCACGAGTCGACAACGCCGAATCCGAAGAAGAGAAGCACTGCGAGCAGGGAGGCCGCCAGAAGGAAGACGACCGACGACATCGGCATGTCGGTGTCGACACGTTCGGTCTTCTCCTCGGCGTGGCCCTTCCCCGCGAACATCTGCTTTATACCGACGCTGAACGAGGAAACGATGATCTTGATATTCTTGATGATGCCTATGACACCGGCGACGGCTATGCCGCCGATGCCGATGTGACGGATGTAGTTCGTGAAAATCAGCTCGGGGGTCATGTCAGCGATCGGGATCTCGCCGGGCGCCAGGGGCGCACCGATATGCCGCCCGA
The DNA here is from genome assembly GCA_965371515.1 of uncultured bacterium. Taxonomy (GTDB): domain Bacteria; phylum Krumholzibacteriota; class Krumholzibacteriia; order Krumholzibacteriales; family Krumholzibacteriaceae; genus JAUWCL01. The sequence continues at coordinate 74,914 of CBDUYR010000004.1, forward strand.
AATAATAGACCGCCGGTATCAGGACGAGCCACGAGAGAAAGCTTCCCGCGGCGATTATCGTCGCGTACCGAAGGCCTATGATATATCCGAGGCCCAGTACCGCCGCCCCGGCGTTGATCTTTACGACAAGCTTGGCTTTGTCCGCCACCACTGCGAGCGGGGGCAGGACACGGGTCGAGATGACCTCACGCCAGAGCCCGAAGGTGGCGATGCAGAAATCGTACAGCCCGGCTATGATCGCGGCCTTCATAAGCACCTTGGCCTGCTCGCCGCCTGCCTCGCCCGTGACGAGCACCTCGGTGATCGCCGTTCCCTCGGGGAACGGCAGATGCCCGTGCTGCTCCCTGACAAAGTAGCGCCTCAGCGGGACGATGAAGAGGATGCCGAGGAATCCGCCGAGCATCGCGGCGATGAATGTCTGGTAGTACTTCAGTTCGAGGTCGAGGATGAAGATCGCCGGCAGAGTGAATATCATGCCGGCCACTACCACCCCGGACGCCGAACCGATCGACTGTATGATCACATTCTCGAGAATCGTCGAGCGTCTGGCGAACAGTCCGCCGATTCCGACGGCGAGGATCGAGATAGGGATCGCGGCCTCGAATACCTGGCCGATCTTCAGACCGAGATAAGCCGCGGCCGCGGTGAAAAGGACGGCCATCAGGAGGCCGAGTGTCACCGAGCGCGTCGTGATCTCGGGGATTGTTTTATCGGTCGGAACGTAGGGAATATACTTCTCGCCCGACTCGAGGACCTGGTACGCGTTTGCCGGAAGTTTGCCGGTGCCCTTGCTCTGCTCCATTGCTCCTCCTTGCCGTGGGAAATGGCCGAACCTGTCCGTTGACAGAGGATTTCGCAGGATTCTAACACGGCAGGACGAATGGCTGTCAACTGGTTAAGGGGATCATCCTGGGTCAGAGACATTCGTACGGTCTCACTTCGGGGATCTTTTCAACATGCTCATGAGCTTGGACACGATTATGCCCACCTCGTCTATCTTAAACCTCGTCAAGATAAGTAGATACGCACCCATAAACAGCAGGGAGAAGACCACAGCCTTCACCACGGGATGCAGCTCGAAATATCTGCCCGCATAGAGGATCGGCAGCGAGACAAGACAGACCATGACGATTGTCAGCACTTTCCTCCACATTACCAACTGTCTCAGCGACAGCGAATAATGATCCAGGACCTTCCAGGCGAGATAAATCGTGAAGAACAGAATGCCGACTACATAGGCTATCGGCGGCGCCATCATTCCCAGGAACTTGAAGGTGAGCAGAATAAAAGAGACGTTGACAATCAGATGGATAATATTCCCGAAGAATATGTACTTGTTCCTGTTGATCGCCCTCAGCGGAATCGCCATATCGAAGCATTGGATCAACATCAGCGTCAGGTAGACCTTGAATATCGGGACCGCGTTGATGTACTTCTCGCCGAAGAGCGTTACGATGACGGTTTCCGCGTTCCAGAAAAAGACGACAAAGACCGGAAAAACGAGGAAACACAGCACGACCGCCGCCCGCTTCCACATCAGCATCCGCTCACTCTCATCCGCTTTTGTCATCTCCGGAAAAAGAACATCCATGATGCTCGAACGCACCGCATGGATGATCGGCACCTGGTAATTTCCGATGCTGTAAATTGCCAGGCCGTTCACTCCAAGGGTCGTGGAGATGACGAGCTTGGCAAGATCGGCGTTGACTCTCGTGACCGCATTCGACGATCCGAGCGGGACGATATACCTGACCTGCTCTTTGAGGAGCTGCCTGTCGAGTTTGAGGGTGAAAAGCTTCCGGGAAACAATGAGCGTGAAGATGCACTTCAGCACCTCCAGCGCCACGATCGACCAGATAACGGCGATAACACTTCGCGTGAAGTATGCCACGGTGATTATCGTCGCTATCCTGAGCAACGCCCTGGTGGCTGAATAGTACAGGACGTGATCGCTCCGTTTTCTTCCAAGGCTGTAGCTCTCGAAATACTCGAGGTTCAGGAAGAAAAAGACATAGAGGATCAGGGCGGCGATGAAATCATAGCTTGTTCTGTCCAGGATATAGTTCCGGGCGAGATAGACTCCAGTGGAGCCGACGACTGAGATAGCGAAGAGGATAAGGGCAGTGTGCGATATTATCTGGCGCGCCCTCTCTGGATATTTCGCGATAAAATAGAGCGGATTCACACCGACGGAAAAGATCAGAAGGCCCGTGATCAGAAAGTAATAGAGGACAAATTCCCGGTACTGCCCGTACGACGTCACGTCGAAGATCCTGACCAGGAAGATCGGCGACAGCAATATCACGCCGTAGTTCAGTGCCCGGCATAGAGCAAGGATTAAAGTTCTTCTTGTCAGCGATGCCAATGCGTCATCACCTCGTCTCCGTCGTTCTACTCGATCTCTATCTCTCCGACAACGGTGCCGCTGAAATAATCCTCGTCGACCAGTATGTCTTTCAGATAGTAGTTAGGGTAATGTGGCTTCTCTGCCATCCTCACCGATATAACATACCGGCCGCTAGCTATTTCAGACGGAATATCAATCGATATCGGATTCTCTATCTCACGCCCCACTGGCCACAGGTCGGGAGCAAATATCCCGGCGAACGGCTGATTGTCGGCCCGGAATCTGAAAGAGGTCTTCTTCATGCGCTCGAGGACCTTCCTGTAGATTTTCCCGTACGACCTGTGGTAAACGGCACTTTTCTCGAACCTCGTGTCGAAACGGATATGAGTAATGTAACTCCTGAAGGGAAGAGGTTCGGTCGCAACCCATTTCACCGTCGCTTCGATCCTTTCGCCTCTTTTCGCCTTCTTCCGGTCGAGCCCGAATTCCAATATCTTGATCCCGGGCATCCCGGAATCGGGGAATCTCCGCATTTCTCCGGCTGCAATAGCCCCGCCCACAAAAAGAGGCGGGCCCTCGCCCCTCTTCAGGCTGACGGTCATCCCGGGACGGACCATGAACAGCGCCGCGGAATCGTTTTCGTACAGTTTCTCGAACACTCCATCGGCATGATCGAGTTTCTCGTTCAGTATATCGTTGAGTGCACTGTCCGAACGCCAGTACATCGTCCTCAGCGTCCGCGGAATCCTCCCGTTGATCAGAATATACGTGGCTTCGTACTTTTTCATGACATCGGCTATCCGACCGGGCGAAGAGGACGGCGAAAAAACGGCCCTGCAGTCGATCAGCCTGTCTATCGCCGACGAGTCATTGGGCGTCGAGTGCTGATCGTACGGACAGACAACAAATTGCCTGGTGAATGCGGGGATGCTGTAACTCGTCACCGGATCGGAGAGGACGACGCCGCCGTCCTCCAGATTATCATTCATATACTGATACACGTCTGTCAGGTTCAATGAGCTGAATTTCTCGAGTTTTTCGATGTTCCTGCCTGAGTACGCGAAGTGACGGATCCCGTCGGCGAGAGGAAGGACCGCGAATATCAGAACGGCCAGCAGGCCGATAACCAATGCGCTCTTTGGCATTTCGATCCGTTTGCCGCGCAGTGCGCCCCAGAGCTCATGCATAAGAAAGGCCGATATGACCATGGAAGGGGCGACGACCTCCATCCGTATCAGGAGATAAGAAAGCCTCTCATGGAGCAGAGGAAAGAGGAACGGGATGAATATCAGAAGGTAGTAAGTGATCTGAGCTGCGAAAAGAAGCATCAGGGTCCTGTTGCGCTTCGCTGTCTTCCACAGGACCGGAATAGCGACAGCTGCCAGGATTCCAAGGGATCCGGCCTCTTGGACGAACACGACCGGATTGAGAGTATACAGCTTCCTGGTAAGGTACATCACGCCCTGGACATGCGTATGGATCAAGTTGGCCGGAGAGTAATCCCGAAAATACCGGAGGAGTATGTACGGAAGGTTGACAATCAGAACAGCGGCCGGAACGAGGAGAACCAGGCGCGTCAGACCGGGCCCCACAAGCGATCTCCTTCGGAAAACGAGATGTACCAGGATCACGACGCACGTCAGAAAGATCAGGATGATGAAATGAGCAATATGCGTACTCGTGGCGGCAACGGATGCCGCCAGTACAAACACAAGATACCTCGGATTTCCCGAGCGAAGGTAGAGAGGCAGGACGGAAAGAGCGGAAAGGTAGAATATCCTTCCAAAGGAAAAGTTCATCGCAAGGTAGATCAGATGAAAAGTAGCGATCCCCCCGTGATCGATCAGGAGAAAGAGTGCGGCAGCGATCAATCCCGTTGCTCCACTTCTGAACAACAGGATACCCGAACAGAAAATGGCAATGATGAAAAAGATGGATCCGAAGAGAGAGATCAGCGGCCAGATCCGGTACGCATCCCCGTTACCGGTCAGAGCGTTGATAGTACCCCATAACGAATGAAGCATGCCCCTGCGGATGTCGCGCGTAAGAATACCGCCGTCACGATAATAGAATTCTTCGGGAAACGCCTCGTGCGATCTGGAGACCGCCCCGATGTAGGCGATATGATCGGGAGAGTCTCCTGTGAGGAGGACCGGGTCGCCGGGGCCGAGAATCAGAATCGCTGCCAGCGCTATCAGGATCAGAAGCATGACGACATGCCGTCTCTCCAGAGAGGGGGTCAGTCTGCTGCCGATATCGGTTCCGTTTTCTACAGGGGGGGGCGGGAGGAGCGCCAGCGGGACAACCACCGCCGGTATGACAAATCGGATGATCGTGGAATCGAGTCTCAGGAGCGCCGCGACAAAGAAGATGCAGAAGACAAGGGTCGTCCCGAAGACGAGAGAGGAAAGGAGCCCAAGAACTCCGGTAAATGCGGGTACAAGTCTCCTGGAAAGGAGCATGCCCGGCACGATCACCAGATAGAGGAAAAAGAATGTGAAAAGCACCCTCTGCAGGGGAAGTACGGACGGGTAGAGGCTCAGAAATACAAAAATCCCTGTCAGAATAAATGATACCAGCGGCAACAAGTTGTTTTTCTTCATATCATGAGCGGAATCCGCATTCCGTCGCGATTAACCTCACGTCCATAAACCCATATTCGGTCTGTACGTGATATATCTATTCGCTGGAAGAATATACGGGCTTGGAGATAATTGTACAATATCGAATCCTATTGCGGTTTCTGAGGGAGAAGGATCTGCTCCAGTTCGAGAGTTATTCCACTCCTCTCCCGCACCTTCTCCCTGACGAGACCTATCAGATCCACGATGTCGGCGGAGGTCGCATCGCCGATGTTGACGATAAAATTGGCGTGAATCCCGCTTATTGCAGCGCCACCGACACGCATTCCCTTACATCCCGATTCCTCTATCAGGCGTCCGGCGAAATCCCCCTCGGGCCTTTTGAACACAGAGCCTGCGCTGGGAAGATCATGCGGGAACCTGGAGTTTCTCTCTCTCAGGATACATTCCACCTCTTCTATTATCTCATCACGTACGCCCGGCGGGAGGCGGAAGGAGGCACCGAGTATCACCGCGTCCATCCCGGCAAGATCGCTGCTCCTGTATCCGAACCGGAGCCTGCCGGCCGGAATCGTCTCCCTGCTGCCCGCCCGGCCGATCACGGTCACCGACTCGAGGTGATCGCTGATATTTCCATCGTTCGTCCCGGCATTCATCACCAGCGCACCGCCTGCCGTCCCCGGGATCCCCGCCAGTGCTGTCAGGCCTCCGAGCCCCCGATCGGCAGCACTTCTGATCAGGTCGTCGAGCATCATCCCCGATTCGACGGCGACCGCCCCTCCATCCGATACTACGAGCGAAGGCTCCCTGACGGGGGCGACGGTGACAATACCTTCGATCCCCCCATCCGGCGCGATCACGTTCGACCCGGCGCCGAGGATCGTCAGAGGAATGCCTTCCCCTGTTGCAAAAAGGCAGACCCGCTCGAGGTCGCCACTGTCACGGGGAACAACAAGGGCTTCCGCCGGGCCGCCCACCCTGTAAGTGGTGTATTCTCTCAGGGAACAATCGGGGATGACCCGGCCGGAAATCGAAGCCGTGAGTCTTTCCAGCAATCTTTTATCCATTTCGGGAACGATACGTCGTTAACGTCCTGAAGACACGAGTTCATGGCAAACCGACAGGAAATGCTATCTAAAAACACACCAGGTTGCTATAGTTTTTTAGCTTTCAGGCCGGGAGTCAAGAAGTATGCCGCTGAATATGATCGTAAACATTCTCATCCTGCTCAGTTCTGTATCGCTGTTTGCGGACCTGCCGCTGCCCATCGCCCGTCTGTGCGTAGCACTCCACGCGTTTGTCCTTCCCGGGTACGCGGTGATCCGCCTGCTAGGAGACAGGAACAGATCCTGGAGCGACAGCTTTTTCTATTCGATACTCTTCTCTCCGGCCCTGTTCGCCCTGACGACATTCGGCTCCTGGTATATCGCGGGTGGCTCAGGCAACATCGGCAGCGCAGCAAGGCTCTCGGCCGGCGTATGGTACGCCGTCTTCGCGCTGAGCCTGCTCGTGTCGGGACCGAAGAGCACGGGGAAAAAGCCGGCTGTACTGTACAGCATCGTTACGGCAAGCCTCGCCTACTGCGCCCTGCTGCTGATCGCCTACTCGAGAAACGGTTTCCTGCTTTCGCGTTCGGACGCGTGGTATCACGCCTCCGTCACCGGCGAAATCCTCGCCAGGGGCATCCCCCCCGGCGAACCGTGGCTTGCAGACCTGCCGATCAGATACATGTGGATCTACCACATGTTCAACGCCTCCTGGAAAAGCATCTCGGGGTCTCCCGTATTCAACGCGCTTGCCTCAATAAACATCGTCAGCGCACTGGCCCTCCCCTATGTCGTCGGAAGGTACGTAGGAACACTCACATCGAACAGGCGCTACGCCCTCCTCGCGACCCTGATGACGATCGCCGGATTCGAATCGGCGTCGTGGATCCTCTGGCCTATAGGCCTCGGAAAAGCATTCTTCGGCGACGTGAAGGGCATGGCCGAGATAACGCGGATGGTGAGGGAGGCCGCGGTCCAGATCGGGACGGTAGAGGTGATCTATTTTTTCCGTCCGGTATGGACCTGGATGGTCAACCTCAGCGACAAGTTCCTTACCATCACGGCGTTCGGATATTCCCTCTGCCTCTTCACCGCGTGTCTCAACATCTTCCGCTCGCGCAGGTACAGGGAACTGGCCCCGCTGAGATCGGCGACCCTTGGATTCATCGCAATGCTCGCCACGGTCCTCTTCCACATGGTGACGGGGATGGCCCTGATTTTCACGGTCATCGGCTCGAGCGTTCTCGTATACATCTGGTCGAGGTTCGCCGGCACACGGATCCGGTTCTCTTCCTGCGACATATCCTTTCCGGTCGCCGGCGCGCTGGCAGCCACCATCGGTCTTTTATACTACTTCTCCCTGGGATCTGCCGAATCAGGCGGGGGCACCGGAGCAACGCAGTATCTGAGCTTCGGATTCAAGAACGCCGCGACAATCGTTACTCCTCTCGTCGTGCTCCTCTGCCCGACTATCCACGTGATCAGGAAGCTCGTGGGGGCGGAGGACAGAAACGCGGCGGAGTTGGCCTCATGGGTACTCTGCCTGCTCATGCTCTGCCTCTTCGTCGACCTGCCGTCCGTCAACGAGTCGAAACTTATCTTTCCTTTCTTTCTCGTCCTAGGGCCTCTCGTTTCCGTCGAGGCGCTGAGACTCACCGGCGAATCTCGCCGACTGAAGAAGCTCTTACTTGCGGGATGTTTGATCATCCTGTTCTTCGTTCCTCCCGTTATGACGTACAGAGGATTCGTCGGATCGCGCCCGCACGATCCTGTCGAGGTCCGTCAACATTCGCTCTCCGCCACAGACAGGGAAGTCTTTGACTGGATTGTGGCGAACACCAGCATGGACGCCGTCGTCGCGGAGAGAAATATCTTTCACCTCGCTCCGGTCCTCTCGGCAAGAAGGAACCTCTTCTCGACGGGCGGCGTGCTCTCGGTCCTCGGCTACGGTGGAGCAAGGCACGCAGAATTCGGCGCGATCAAGGAAACGTTGTACGGCGAGAAGGAACCGTCGGCAGTCGATCTGGAAATGGCGGGGACACTCGGCCTGGATCTGTATATCACCGTCTGGGAGACGGACGTTGAGGAATGCCCATGGATCGAGGGAAGATTCACCGGGAATACCCGTTTTTTCTCCGAGGTCTTCAGTAACGATAAAGTGAAACTCTTCAGATTCAAACACGATCATCAGGAAGGGATGAGGGAATGATAAAGGAAAAGGTCGCTCAGGCAGCCAGTATTCTCGACGAGGAAGAAATAGATCTCTGGCTGACTTTCGTCAGGGAGAGCGAAGTAAATCCCGATCCGGTGCTCGACCTGATCGTCGGCGCGAACTGTACATGGCAGTCGGCCTTCATGCTGACCCGCGGCAGGAACGCGGTCGCACTGGTGGGCAGCCTCGACGAGTCGAGAATCCGCGAGACAGGGGTGTACGAGGTAATCGGCTACAAGGAAGGCATCGGACAGGCGTTGCTCGAACAGCTGAAACGCTTCGACCCTTCGACGATCGCTATCAACTTCTCGGAAAACGACGTCATGTCCGACGGCCTGTCGCACGGCATGTACCTCACTCTGATGAAGTACCTAAAGCCTACTACCTGGGCGGAGGGCATCGTCTCGTCCGAGAAAATCGTGGCGAAGCTCAGGGGCCGCAAGAGCCCCGAGGAAATAAGGCGGATAAAGAAGAACATCGATCTGACTGAGGAGATATTCGAACGTGTCACCGGTTTCGTAAAACCGGGGATGACGGAGAAGGAGCTCGCCGCCTTCGTGCTCGATCTGGTCGATGAAAGGGGCGTGGAGACCTCGTGGGAACGGGATATGTGCCCTTCGGTATTCACAGGGCCCGATTCGGCTGGAGCCCACGCCGGGCCGACCGACAGGAAGATCGATAAGGGACACGTCCTCAACATCGACTTTGGCACGAGGACCGAGGAATACTGCTCCGACATGCAGAGAACGTGGTACTTCCTCAGGGACGGCGAAACGGAGGCGCCTGCAGAGGTGGCGACCGCGTTCGAGACGATCAGAGACTCTATCGCCCTTGCCGCAGAGAAGATAAGACCGGGAATGGAGGGGCGCGAGGTCGACGCCATAACGCGCGACTTCATCACCGGAAAGGGTTACGAGGAGTTTCCGCACGCGACGGGCCATCAGGTCGGGCGAAAGACCCATGACGGAGCCGGCCTCCTCTGCCCCGAGTGGGAACGGTACGGGAAGCTCCCCTACCTCGAAGTCGAGGAGGGCCAGGTATACACCGTCGAACCGAGAATCACGATACCCGGATACGGCGTTGCGACTATTGAGGAGATAATCGTAGTCAGAAAGGACGGCGGGGAATTCCTGT
>CBDUYR010000005.1:0-82590 GCA_965371515.1 uncultured bacterium
AAAAAAAAGAAGAAATCGAAGTTAAATTTATTCATCTGCCACATGGCGAATAACAGTTTATTTGTGTTGTGTCTTGTTCGTGAATTAGTCGTTATTTTGGTCGTTTACGCCGACTGGGTTCGGTAAAATTGGGCGGAAGGGAGGGGATTTCTGTCAGGTCAGCGGCGTTTGTGCCTGAAAATGGGTTCCGTTCTTTTCGCCGCTGCTTCCCCTTCCATCATCCTGTCCAGCGGGCTTACGATCCTTGCGATATCCCTCCTGGTAACATGCGTGTAGATCTGCGTCGTCCTGATGCTCTTGTGTCCCAGTAGTTCTTGAATATATCGCAAATCCGTTCCGCTTTCAAGCAGGTGCGTCGCGAAACTGTGCCTCAGGGCGTGGGTGCTGAACTGTTTCTTTATCCCGGCCCTCTTTCTGGCCTCTGAAACGACGTTCTGGACCGATCTTGTTGACAGATGAGAATCCTTCCTGTTTCCGGGAAAAAGAAAATGCTCCGGTCTCCATGACATGCAGTAATCACGGATCGTGTCGAGGGCTACATCTGAAAGTACAGTATACCTGTCCTTCCGACCCTTGCCTCCCCTCACCATGATGAGCTGTCGATCCGTATCGATGTCTTCCGGTCTCAGCCTGACAACTTCGCTGACGCGCATGCCTGATGAATACATAAGCATCAGGATCGCGAGATGCTTCCTGTTCCTTACCGCCGCGAACAGCAGGCTCACTTCCTTCTCGCTCAAGACGGACGGCAGCTTGAACTCTTTTTTTGGACGGGGCAGTTCCTCGATGATGACTCGCTTCTTCAGGACCTTGCCGTAGAAGAACTTCAGGGCGCTTACGGCCTGGTCCCTGTATGAGGCGGACACCTTCCTTTCATCGATCAGGTAAAGAAGATAGCGATTTATGTCGTCTTTTCCGAGCTCGTACGGACTCCTGCCAAAGTGCCTGACGAAGGCGGTCATGTGCTGGAGGTATACTTTGATAGTTCCTGGGCTGTAGTTGCGGAGCCGCAACTCCTGGCGCATCGTTTCCTTGAGCTTGCCCACGTCGTCACTTCCCTTCCCCACCCGTGGCAATTTAAGGCTTACGTCGGCTATATTCTTCGACATGCCTCTATGGTATGTCGTGCATTCTAATAGATAGCTCTACAACATGTCACGCATTTTTCGAGAAGCCGTACTGTCCGACGGGCTGGCCGAGGGACCAGTATTCCCCGTTTACATACGTTATCAGGGGGATCTTCGAGAAATCGAGCTTTCCGTCTGTCAGGACCTCCTCGTCTGCGTGTTTGGCTACCACCTCGCCGATGAACATGTGGTGGACGCCGACGGGGATCTGGTTCCTGACCACGCATTCGAGATTTACAGGGCACTCGGCCACAAGGGGAGCATGGACGATCCTCGCCGGGGCGGCGGTGAGCCCTGTTTTCTCGAACTTGTCCCCTTCGGAGCCGGAAATCACGCCGCACATGTCGACGATCCTGGTCATCTCGACCGTCGGAATGTTGACCGTGAAGCAGCCCGATTCAGAGATCATTCTGTATGAATGTCTCTCCGGCCGTATCGAGACATGGACCGTCTCGGGATCTGAGCAGTTGATGCCGCACCACGCGATGGTGAGAAGATTCCGGCCGAGTTCCTCGTGCGAACAGGCAACGAGGACCACGGGGACGGGCGCCATGATAAACGATCCCGTCAGTTCTTTTTTCTCGTGCATTCATATCCTCTCGGTTAGTGCAGTGACTGATGCCGGGGCCACATCTGGTGATCGATGCTAGAACAGCACCTGCTGCTCCTGCGGGACCATGGCGAGCAGGTCTTCATCCTCTATACCGGATTCGAGCAGGCCTGTCACGTCGATTCTGCTTTCGATCAGCTGTCGTACGGGCCAGACATACTTCATCGCGTCTATTATAATCGCTCCTGCTATGCGGCCCTTCTCGATCGTCCACCTCATATATGAGCCGTCTTCAAATTTCCAGGACCTGAAAGTATAGCTCGAATCATTTCTTGGATTGAAGAGGCCCAGGACGGCGTAGAAAGACTCGAACACGCTGCTCGAGTTGAGCATGACTCCTTCGCTGAAGGGCCGGTCACCGCCCGTCATGTTAACTGCCGCGGCCTGGCCCTGGAGCGCAGATGTGAGCCATGTGCGTGTCGGAACGGGCCTGCCGCCGGGGTCCGCTCGCATTGCGCAGCAGTCGCCTGCGGCATAGACATCCTCGGCGCTGGTGCGCAGGAACCCGTCGACGATGACGGATCTCTCTACTTCGACACCGCTGCCATCGAGGAACTTGACATCAGCCCTGGTGCCGATCGCCGGCGCGATCAGGTCGCAGGGAATCGTCTCGCCTGCCTTTGTTATCAGGCCGGTCACGTTGCCGTTGATGCCTTGGAAGCTTTCCGCTTCGGTGTTGAAACGTACGTCGACACCCCGGGCGTAGAGTTGATCCTCGATTATCTTCGCTCCGTCCTCGTCGAAGAGAAGCCCGAGGAGCCTGTCGCCGCGGACCAGCATGGTGACTTCAAGTCCGAGCTGCAGGAAATTGTCAATCAGCTCGAAACTGAGTATCCCGCCTCCGAGAACTACGACTCTTTTCGCCCCTTCCTCTATCTCACGGAGAAAAGTATCAACACATCCCAGGCCACGGTAGGTGCAGACGCCTTCAAGATCCAGCCCGGGCCAAGGCATCGTAAGCGCCGACGCGCCCGTTGCTATGAGGAGTTTGTCGTATGGGACCGAGTCAGATTCGTTGTATGTGATTCTTTGTGATCCGGTATCGATCGATTTGACCGTACCTCTGATGAAATCTATCCCCGCGGATTCGAACCAGCCTTCAGGCTTGCCGAATACCTCGTTCCGTTCGATCTTGCCCTGGAAGTACTCTGACAGGGCGGCCCTGAAGTAGAAATCCTCGTCGGAGATGATTGTGATATCTCCCGCAGGATCCAGTCTCAGCAGCTCCTCGGCAGCTGATATCCCGGCTATGCCGGCTCCGATGATCACGTATTTTTTAGAATCGCCCATTTTCACCTCGCTTCTGAGAATCCGATCATCATTTGATGATTTGATCATCATTTCTGGCAGTCACGTCAGGGTTTTATCTCATCTCGTTTTCTCTTTCATCAGCCTAGAGTTTTCTACAGCCATTTCGATCACGTCCACTACCTTGACGCGCGCATCGGGATGCAGGTTGAACGACTCAAGGCACGTCACGCATTCAACCGCCATCTTCTCTGTACCGGTCCCGGCTGCTTCCTCGAACCGGTCGCGGTGGATCTCTTTGAGCTGTTCCGGATTGGTCTTCATCGCCCAGTACCCGCAGCACCAGGTGTTTCGCGCGCCGGAACGTTCCATCTCCACTACATCGGCGATTTTCGAGAGCAGCTCTCTGGCCGGGCCGGGCATGTTGAACTTCCTGCTGATATGGCACGAGTCGTGGTATGTGACCTTCTCCCCCGAGTGTTCGAGGCCGAGTCTGTCGGTATGATTCAGGACCCACATCGACGGGGTCAGGGGTTTGAATTTCGCATTGTACTTTCTCTTTATCTTCACCAGAGAAGCAAAGCACTCGGCGCAACCGGTAACCACTTCTTCAGGATCGGATTTCTCGATGAGATGGAGCAGATGTTCGTGATAGTCCTCGGCTGGGCCGGTCTCGCCGGCGAGTAGCTGGGGCCACCCGCAGCATGACCGGAAGCCGCCGAGCACCTCGTAGTCGAGGCCGAGGGCCTCGGCGATGTCGATCAACTGATGCGCCGAACCGGTCGGAGTGAATATGTAGCACCCCAGGTAGAAGAGCAGCGGGGTCTTTTTGAACTTCTTCTTGTCGACGTGCCGCCCCAGCCTGCCGATCTTCCTCTTGAAGACAAGATTGAAGGCACCGATCAACAGCGGATTCCTGTCGTGCCCTTTCATACGCAGATACTTCCTGTAGGCTTCCGGCTCGATATCCTGCATTGCGAGCTTGGCCTTGAGGTAAAGCATCATTATCGACCTGCCCGCAGTGGTGGGGCAGACGGTGTCGCAGCGGCCGCACTGGACACATTCTGCAGCGAACCGCGCCACCTCGGGCGGGACGGGCGTACCAGGTCTCGTGGCCTCATTCAGTATCTTCAGGGGGAGGGCGGGATCGACGACCGGGCAGACTTTCATGCACTCGTCGACACCGATACAGTTCTTCAGGTTGTAATCTACCCAGTTCTCCAGCTCTTCGAGGAAGGTCCTCATCTATTCGTCCTTATCTGTCTCTCGATAGCCTGCGTCCAGTTTTGCTGGTTCCGGTTTTTCCTGGTCTGGAAGAGCTGCGGGGGCGGTCTTCTTCAGTTTTTTATAGATCAGGGGTATGAACATCAGGAGGACGAACGCTCCCAGCGCGAGGAAGAACTGCCAGGAGATGATGTTCTCGAGGGACGAGCCGAGAAGAGCGTTTATGAATCCTCCGGGTATCATTCCAATAAAAGACGCCAGGGCGAAGTCGCGGAGTTTGATATTCGAGAGGCCGGCGCCGAAATTGACCGCGTCGTACTGGAAGAGCGGGACAAGGCGTACGAAGAGTATCAGCTTGAATCCCTCGTCGGCGGCCTTCTCGTCGAATTTTTTGATCCTGCCCTTGTGAAGCCACTGGAACGACTCGATGAAGCTCCTCCCTAAATATCGCGCCACGAGGAACGAGAGACACGATCCGATCGTCGCCCCGATAAGGATGTACAGGGTACCGAGCCACTTGCCGAAGGCGAGCCCGCCGGCAAGCGACATCACTCCTACCGGTATCACGAGGATTACCGCCCTGGCAGCATACAGCCCTATGAATATCACCGGGGCGAGCGCTCCGAAGCTCAGGATGAATTCCTTCACCTTCGCAGGGGTAAACTGCCCGACATCGAGGGGAGTGAATCTGAAGACGGCGACGATGCCGAGGACGATTACGATAAGGGTGACAAGCTTCCAGTAAGGCCTCGAGCGTACATTTTGTATTTCATCAGCCATTTGCAGTCTCCGTTCGGAAACGGGAACGACACGGTCTGCGAGATGGTCCGGATAGTCCGAAGGATGATTGATTCTAGCAAAACAGCGACTTACCGCCACTTAAATAATTTCAGTTATAAATCGCGCGGTCTCCGGCAGCGGATTGGGCATCTGCCCTGCTTTGAGGTCACCTTCGAGTCTACGGAGGTCGTCGATCGTGTCCACGTCGTAGAGCTCATCGAGCATGGCGATGTCGAGTTGTGCATTTTTAACTGCCTGGATGGTCTTTTCCAGTACTTCGGAAGTGCCCCAGTCTATTCCACTGAAAAGTTCAGGTCCGGGAGTGGAGAGTCCCAGAAGATAGTATCCGCCGTCTTCCGCGGGACCGAGGACAATATCGTGGTCATCGAGGAGAGCGAATGCACGTTCAATTTTCTCGTTATCGAGAGAGGGGCAGTCGGTCCCGATGAGCACAGCCCTGTCGTAACCGAATCCCTCGCCGGCGCCGAGGACCCTGGTGAAGGCGTTTTGCTCCCGTTCGCCGAGATCGACGCCTTCCTGAGCCTCTAATCTCTTGCCGGGGCCGAGCCAGCCCGCGAAGTCTTTTTTCCTGTCCGGCGGTGAGAAGAAGATTATCGTATCGAAATCCGGAGCATGAGAATGGGCGGCGATGATATCCGCGGCGATCGACCTGTGGAAAGTTGCCGCCTCTCCGGGCGAAAGGTCAGGCGTCAGGCGCGTCTTGACCTGTCCCGGCTCGGGGTACTTGACGAAAATGATCAGGGCATTATTCATGTTCCAGGATCAGGGTTTTCGATTTCATGTGTTACTGATCTGTGAATTTTTCGTTGAGCGTCCAGTCGTACTCGATGTACTTCAGTTCGGGACTCCTGTCCACGATGTATTCGCTTATATCCGACGATGCGTAGTCGACGATGAACTTGACGAAGCCACGGCTGCTTCTCCCGTAACGTTTGAGCCAGGCGGGGAGTGGATGTTTGTCTGACTCAGGAGCTTTCTTCGGCTCATGGCCTCTTTTCCTCACCTGATCATTCGTCGACTGCTGTTTATCACCAGAAAACTCTTCCCACGCGCTCTTTTCCCACTCGTAGAAATCATCCTTGTACCACTTGAAGATCTCGGAGACGTTCAGAACATTGTTCTCCCTGTCGAGGAGTACCTTCTTCGGATCGGCGAGGAACCTGATCGCATCCCTGCTGAGCTGTTCGTTCAATCCCTCGGCAGTGTATGCACTGCCTGACAGTACCGGGCAGCCCGCCGAGGCGCAGACGATCGAGAAGTGGATCCTCGGGTCTCTGAATTCCTTGCGCAGCATCTCGTGCTCTATCTCATCAAGTGTGACGGGCCGGCCGGCGAGCTCGATGAACTCCGTATCCCAGAAATCCTTGATCTGCCGGATGCTGCTCTGCGGGAATCGCCTGCGGGCGAAGAATCCGCCGGGCTGGATAGGATAGTTGAGGAGTATCCCGTGTATCGTGACGGCGTTATAGGCGTTGATCCAGAACGCCATCCTCTCCTCCCTGCTCCAGGACTCGTAGTCCGAGGCGCTGTTTCTTGTGAGCATGGCGAGGTAGGCGTCAAGCTCGCTGCTGTCATTCTTCAGCGAAGAGTACTCGACGAGGCCGTTTTCAGTATATTTATATAAGATCGTGTCCCACTGCGTGTGGTCCAGGCCCTGAGCGGAAGCCGTGCCTGTCGGCAAGGCAGGTGCAGTAATGCATAGAATGATTGCCGCGGCGATGATCATCGGGATGGATCCGGAAATTCTCATTTTTCTTCCTCTGCTTTGTCTGTGGAGCACTGTTCGCAGTCGGCGGCGCTCATTTCGCTGTCGGCTCTCGCCCTGTACATGCGGGCGAGCCTCTCGGGGGATACGCCGAGTCCGTACAGTATCTTCAGTATATCATTCCATATGAATGCCCTCATCGGCCCCTCGGCAACCAGTTTTCTGTCCGAAGAGGGGAGCTTTGCGTCCAGGATCATGATCCTGCCGCTGCGTCGGAGCCTGTTCGCCAGCTCTACATCCTCAAAGGCCCGTATCTCACGGTATCCGCCGAGGTCTTCGAATACAGTTCTTCTAACGAATATCCCCATGTCGCCGAAGAGGTTCTTTCTGAGCCTGTTCTTCCAGTGCGCGAGCCCCGTCGCTAGCGGATAATACCATCTGCCGCCGTTCAGATCCCATCTGAATCCGCCGGCTACAACATCGGGATCGGTCATCGCGGTCCTGATGAGTCGGAAAGAGTCCTCCGGCGGCAGGCAGTCTGCGTGCAGAAACCAGAGAATATCGCCCCGCGCGGCTGCCGCTCCCCTGTTCATCTGGATCGCTCTTCCTCGCGGTGAGGTGATTATCGTCGCCATGCCTGCCACGCTTTCCGGCGTGCCGTCGTCGCTGCCGCAGTCGGCTATTATGATCTCCGTACCGGTCATATCTCTCATTGTGATTTCTGTTCTGTCTGTCTCGGTTGAGATGGTCTCCGGCATGTCCGGATTCAGATGATCGACCGAATCCGGGGGATCGATCGCACGCAGGCGTTCGACGAGCGGGCGCAGGAGCTGCACCTCGTTCCATACGGGAATAATAACGGAAATGGTTGGGTTTTCAGGGCCGGTCATATGTCATGTGACGCGGAAGCCTTCTCAACCGCACTTGGAAAAGCCGCATTCGCGGCAGACCGCACAGCCGCCCTCGTGCTCCATCACGCCGCCGCAGTCGGGGCAGAAACCGGCGACCTTGTCGAGGTATCCCGCCGACATCCTGGCAACCTTGTGGCCGACCGGCGTCTTCTCCTCGAGGAAGTATCTCTCGATCGCCCTGGCAATCGCGTCGCTGCACGAGAGGATCATGCCGCCCTTCTCCCATCCGGGATTGGGGCACCTGATCCCGCGCAGCTGCTTGACGATCTGCTTCGGATCGATCCCGGCGCGCATCGAGAGGGAGATCAGCCGGCTGATCGCCTCGGACTGCGAGGCGCTGCAGCCTCCGGCCTTCCCCATCTGGGTAAATACCTCAAAGGGTCCATGCTCGTCCTCGTTGATCGTTACGTAGAGGTTGCCACAACCAGTGGTCATCTTGTGGGTCTTGCCGGTCGTTACCTCGGGACGCGGCCTCGGCTTGAGTAGCGCGCTGAGGTCGTCGCCAAATTCGATCTTTCCGTCCTCTGCATCGCGGTTTACGGTGCCGATGTTGAGGACCTGATCCTGGCGGCTTCCGTCACGGTATATCGTCACGCCCTTGCAGCCCATCTCGTACGCCATGATGTAGACCTGTTCAACGTCTTCCTTAGTGGCGGACTTGGGAAAGTTCACCGTCTTGGATACGGCGTTATCGGTGTATTTCTGGAAGGCAGCCTGGATCCTGATGTGCCATTCGGGCGTGATATCATGCGCGGTGACGAAGATACGCCTCCATTTCTCGGGTATCTCCTCTATCCCCTGGACCGTCCCCTCCTCAGCGATCTTCTTCATCAGTTCTTCGCTGTAGAAACCTTCGTTTCGGGCGATCTCCTCGAAAAACGGATTGCCCTCAACGAGCTCGTCGTTGTCCAGGACGTTCCTTATAAACGCAACGGCGAAGAGCGGTTCGACGCCGCTCGAGCATCCGGCGATGATGCTGAGGGTGCCTGTCGGGGCGATCGTCGTGTTGGTCGCGTTGCGACGCTTCGGCGAGTCTTCAGTGTCGAATACGCTCCCCTTGAAGTTGGGAAACGCTCCTCTTTCCGTGGTCAGTTCGACGCTCGTGGATATCGACTCGCGCTGGATGAATCCCATTATCTCTTCGGCAACTTCGAGGGCCTCCTCGGAGTCGTATGGAATCTCCATCCTCACGAGCGCGTCGGCAAACCCCATCACTCCGAGCCCGATCTTGCGATTGGCGAGTGTCTGCTCCTTTATCTGGCTGAGCGGGTAGCGGTTGACGTCGATCACATCGTCCAGGAATCTCGTCGCCTTTCGCACCGTCTCACCAAGCTTGTCGAAATCGATCTTCGACTTGCCGCCCGACTCCATGATCATATGCGCCAGGTTGATCGAACCAAGATTGCACGACTCGTACGGAAGAAGCGGCTGCTCCCCGCAGGGGTTGGTGCTTTCTATCCTGCCGGCGTTCGGAGTGGGATTTTTCTCGTTGAGCCTGTCGATGAAGACGATCCCCGGCTCGCCGTTTTTCCAGGCGAGCTCTATGATCATCTGGAATACCTTCTTCGCCGATATCTTGTCGACGACGTCGCCGCCGTGAGGATTGACCAGCTCGTAGTCGGAGTCCTCCCTGACCGCGTCCATGAACTCCTCGGTGACAGCGACCGAGATGTTGAAATTATTGAGTCTCCTGTTGTCCTTCTTGGCCGTGATGAAGTCGAGGATGTCGGGATGGTCGACGCGCAGAATCGCCATGTTGGCGCCTCGCCTCGTGCCTCCCTGTTTGACAGTCTCGGTGGCAGCGTCAAAAACCGTCATGAACGAGATCGGCCCGCTCGAGATACCCTTGGTCGTCTTGACCCTGTCGTTCTTAGGGCGGATACGCGAAAAGGAGAATCCCGTGCCGCCGCCACTCTTGTGAATAAGCGCCGTGTTCTTGATCGTCTCGAATATGCTCTCCATCGAGTCTTCGATGGGAAGGACGAAACAGGCGGAGAGCTGCTGGAGCTCTGCGCCGGCGTTCATCAACGTCGGTGAGTTGGGAAGAAAATCGAGGGTGGCCATCATGTTGTAGAACGTCTCCTCCCAGGCGAGGCGGTTCTTGTTGTCGCCGTACCGCCGCTCGGCCGAGGCGATGTTCGCCGCGACCCGCTGGAAGAGTTCCTCCGGTGTCTCGGTCAGATTTCCCTTTACGTCCTTGCGTAGATACCTTCTCTCGAGCACTCTGAGAGAGTTGTTGGATATCCGTGGTTCGAGACGGCCTGAAGACATGATAACCCCCGGTGATGTAAGAATTTACCTATGTTGAAGCAATATTTTCCGTGTGCCCCGAATAGTGCCATATCTTGGGGCAAGTGCAAATATCGCATACTACATTTAGGGCGTCAACAGATTTTTCCCACCTGTCCGCATTATGTGATATTTGCTGATGATTGTCTGTAACTCATATGAATTCATATTGTTATGATAAAGCAATTTCGTGACCGAACCGCCGGAAAGGGTTCGCAGGTGTCAAAATAATGTGTTATTATCGCCCCGGGCTGAATCGCAGAGACGAGGTGGCAAAGATGACTTGTCGGAAGACCTTGGGGAATATGAACAGGATGATATCGGGGCTGAAGACTTGGTTTCTGGGAACGACGGTTGCGGCGGCGATGGTGCTCATCCCGGCGCAGGTGAATTCCCAGGTATTCGGCCAGTACACAACGGCGGCGATTTCTCATCTCGGCGAGGGAACCGTATTCGCCGCGGCCGGAGACGCGAGGTTCCGAAGCGGGCTGGCGACGAGATTCCTCATCACCGGCAGGAGCGACCTCGGGCTGCAGTTCGGCTACACCCGCGCCGAGGAAGTCGACAACTACGGCTTCGGCGCCGACTACAAGTTCTACATAATCAACGAGGACCCCTCTACCCCGCTCGACCTCTCGGCCGACATATCTCTCGGCTGGCTAGGCGGTTCGGGCTACAGCAGGGGGATCTTCACAGCGGCCTTCATGATCAGCGGCATGATCGATCCGGAAGCGAGGATCAGGTTCGAGCCGTATGGATCGGTCGGGTTCATCGGGCAATACTTCTTCGGGAAAGGCAGCTGCGAGGAACGGCGGCCCGGCGCCTGGCCGTGCGACGACGACGACTGGTCGGCAGATTCGAACCTGCTGCTCCGGGGCGGAACGAAGATCTGGCTCACCGACGACTACCAGCTCTACGTGGAACTCGACTACGACGGGAAGACCATGATCGGCGCCGCGATAAACGTGGTGTTCTAGATCCTGAGAATTACTTGCCCTTGAAGATAACGACGGCGGTGATGTTGTCATCCCCGCCGTATTTGATTGCGGCCTTGATCAGTTTATTACACGCCTTCTTCGGATCGTTCTGCTCGACGATCGATTCGATCTCATCTTCTGGAACCATCGAGAACAATCCGTCGGAGCAGAGCAGGATCTTGTCGCCATCCTCGAAGGCGATCCCCTCGTGGATGTCGGGAGCCACCTCTTTCCTCAGTCCGACGGCGCGCGTCAGAACATTGCGGCGTGGGTGCTTGACTGCCTCGTCCCTGTTGATCAGCCCCTTCTGGACCATCTCGCCGACGAGGCTGTGATCCTCGGTAAGCTGCTCGATCTTTCCTCCACGGATCAGATAGGCGCGCGAGTCACCTGCGTGCGCGATGTTGTAGTTATCGGGAAAGAGAGCGACCGATGTGCATGTCGTACCGGCTCTCCCCTTCCTTCCGTTGCCGACATGCTTGAATACACGCCTGTTCGCCTCCCTGAAGGCGACCCCCAGTGTCTCTATCGCGGACTTGCCCTTTTCCGAGTAATAGATGTCGCCCATGACCTCGACGACCATCCTGCTCGCTTCCTCGCCCGAGAAATGTCCACCCATTCCGTCGGTGACCACGACGAGGACGCCCCTCGACTCGCGCAGCTCGTCGGTTTCCGGATCGAAGATCCCGTAGTAATCCTCGTTCCTCTCCCTCACCGAGCCGCGGTCGCTCGCGGCCGAGATGATAAATGGCCAGTTGCTGTACTCGTCGATCATCTATCCGTCCAGTTCTGATGTCCCTTATGTTTGAATCTCTTCAGTATCTTTTGTCTTTCAAATCGACTGCCAGCTCTCGGGCAGCCTGAGCGTCATCACTTTCGTCGAGGCGATCTCGATACCGGCGAGGTCACGCGAATCCCTGACACTGTCCGGTATCCTGTCGGTCGTCGCGGGTCCGAACCCGAATCTCTCGAAATACACTTCAGTGCCCGGGACCGCCAGCACCCAGACGCTGTCGCACCGGTCCGAAACGTATGCAAGGACCCTGCTTACCAGCGCGGTCCCGATTCCCTCGCCCCTCTCATCCTCCATTACCGCCACAAAGTGCAGGAGACATTCCTTTTCGAACTCTCTCGAGCCCGTAATGCCAGCGAGAGATCCGTCAGAATCGAATATTCCGAAGAGATCGCAATCCGCAGAGTACCTGTTCTTCAGGCGTTCCGATTCGAGAAGTCTGCCTATCTCCATCTCGAGTCTGGGATTCAACTCGGTTATCCTGAAGACCTGGCCGCTCATCTTCTCCCGCTAATCCCCGCATGTTCAGCCACAGCCGCCGCTTGGACCCCACCCCTGCGGGACACCGGCCCCTTGTATCCACGGCCGCCTGATGCTACATTACCGCGAGAGATTAATATCTGATGATGTGAAGGTCAAGCCCTGATATCGGAGTCCGGGAAGGAGAACGATTTGAGCAGCAATACCGAGGTCTTCAGCCGGATCATCGACGGCGCCGCGGCGGCCATCTTTGATTTCGACAACGTAATCGTCGACTCCGAACCATTCCACTACAGGGCCTATTCCGAGGTGTTCGCCGGGAAGGGCCATACGATCGACCGTGAGGAATACTGGGTGGAATGGACTTCGAAGGGCGGCGGCGCCGAGGGCGAAATAAAAAGGTGCGGGCTCGATCTCGATCCTGCCGAAATCCGGAGCGAGAAGGACCCGATATATTCCTCGTACTGCATAAATGGTGAGATCCCACTCTTTCCCGATGCTGTCAGGATCACACGGCTGTTCGCGAACTCCGGCCTCAGGACCGCCATCGCGTCCGGATCGTACAGCCATGACGTCAGGGCGCTGCTGAAAGCCCACAATATCGAGCGTCTGTTCGAGACGGTCGTGGGAAAGGACGACTCGGGGCGTATCAAGCCTTTCCCCGAGCCCTACCTTCTCGCCGCCGAGAGGCTCGGGCTCGAGCCGGGAAAATGCTTCGCCATCGAGGACGCCGAAAAGGGCGTCATCAGCGCTCATGCTGCGGGAATGAAGGTGATAGTCGTGGAAACCGCCGTAACTGCGGCCGTCTCGATCGCGGGGGCCGACCTGCACCTGTCGGGACTCGGCGAGTTGTACGAGGTGATGCTCGATTCGGGAATGAGTTGATTTCCGGTACTGGTCCGCACCGCTGCCCCGACATTCCAGCCGAGTTCCCGCGGCGGGCACTTCTCTATCTCATCATCTTCTTGATGGCACCCCAGCTCGATTCCTCTGTCGCGATGATTCCGTGCGTAAACGTCGTATCCGTCGCGGCGCACTCAACGAACGAATTGTCGATGACCTCACCTGACAGGTCTTTCGTCAGCGAGAATGCCTTGTAATATAGAATGGCACCCTGGGGCGCGGCTGCGTCGTAGAAGTACAGCGGCATACCGTACGCGCTCGGCATCTCGATGACGAGACGTCCGTCGCCGTAACCGGCAGGATACCCATCGGTACTGGCCCTTATCACCGTCGTGTTGCCTTCGCCCGCGATCCAGGTGAGCTTAACTGCAACCCCGTATCCAGCCGTAGCTTCGAGCTCTACAACGGGGAGGTTGGGCTCCTCGCAGATCGGCTTCTGACACGTGTAGAGATACCCGGAACCAACGTAGCCGCCGTGCTGGGGCGAGAACATGTAATGCTCATTATAGCCCCAGTCGGTCGCGAACATCCTCGCCGTGTCATAGTTCGGTCCGAGGTTTATCCACGTCAATTCCGATCCCTCGGCGGGCTTGATAAGGACGTGTCCGGCGAGTTCCGGACCGCAGAGCGGCTGGCAGGCCTCGAGCTTGAGGTTGCAGATGTAGATCTCTTCGAGCCTGGACATCGACTCGTCAACGATGCTGACGCAGTTGGCAGGTGTGAATCCGACGATACTGTCGTTCGACTCCACGCCGAACTCGAGGTAGGTCACGCCCTCGTGGACGTTGTAGAACCAGATCGGGACCTCGATGATCTCCTCACCGGGCATCCTGTTCCTGCTGCATATGATGTCGGCGGGGATATCCTCGGCGTTGCCGAAATGGACGGCCAGCCGGACGAGATAGTCGAATTCGAAGAATCCGGGGGCAAGCATCAGCGAGCCGAAACACTGGGCGTTCGCCCCTCCGGAAGGAATAATCGTTACAAATGCCAGAATAAGCACTGGCAATAAAAATAGGGGCTTCCTGAACATGACGATATCGTTCCTCCATAGAAGGATGAGATGGATAGCCCCCTCCACGAACCGATATTTAACAACCCACTTTCGACAATTAAAATTATGACATATACCAACAGGAAAGTCAAGATTGTACATTAATCAGGACATTAACTTTATGTTCGTAAGGATTTTTAACTTCATCGCGGAGGGTCTGAGGATCAATCCCGTTTCTTCCCTTTGTTTTTCCCTTTGCTCTTCTCTTTGCTCTTCTCTTTGCTCTTCTCTTCGCTTTTCTTGTTATTCTCTCTTTTATCGTTTTTCTCGTTTTTTCTCTCGCGGAGGCGCCTCCAGTACTCGAGCCGTTTGATCATCTCCCTCTCGAATCCGCGCTCGACCGGCTCGTAATACCTCCTGCCGGCGATTTCCGCGGGGAAATACTCCTGGGCGGCGACGGCGTCGGACTCCTCGTGCGGGTAGATATATCCATCCCCGTACCCGAGATCCTTCATAAACCTTGTCGGAGCGTTCCTGATCCAGAGAGGGACAGGCAGGGGACCGTGCTCTTCCACATCGGCAGCGGCCGCTTTGTATGCCGTCTCGAGGGCATTGCTTTTCGGCGCCAGCGCTAGGTATGTCACGGCCTGGGCCAGGGCGAGCTTTCCCTCGGGCATCCCGATGAACCTGACCGCTTCCATCGCCCCGATCGTCAACTGCAATGCCTGCGGATCGGCGTTACCGACGTCCTCCGAGGCGAACCGGACCAGGCGGCGGGCGATATAAAGCGGATCCTCTCCCGCCTCGAGCATCCGGGCAAGCCAGTAGAGGCCCGCGTCGGGGTCTCCCCCCCGCAGGCCTTTATGGAGGGCCGAGATGATGTTGAAATGTTCCTCGCCCTTCTTGTCGTAGCGGATGCTCCTTCTCTGGACCGCTTCCTCGACAGCTTCGCGCGTCAGTGTCACCGGACCCGCGCCGGGAAAGGAAGCGACGGCCATTTCGAGCGCGTTGAGCGCAATCCTCGCATCGCCGCTGGCCAGGTGTGCGAGGTAACCGAGGACCTCGCTGTCGGCATCGACGGCCCTTTTCCTGAAGCCTCGTTCGTCGTCATCGAGGGCGGCGCGGAGGATCCCCGCGATGTCTGCCTCGCTGAGCGACTCGAGGACGAACACCCTGCATCGTGACAGCAGCGGCGAGATCACCTCGAAGCTGGGATTCTCCGTCGTGGCTCCGATCAGGATTATCGTACCATTCTCTATGTGGGGGAGAAAGGCGTCCTGCTGGGCCTTGTTGAACCTGTGTATCTCGTCGATGAAGAGGATCGTCCGGCGGCCGTTGTAGCCGAGCCGCTGGGCCGCCTCGCCTACAATCCTTCTGACATCGGCTATTCCGGCCGTCACGGCGGAGAAGAACACGAAATGCACGTCGACCTTCTCCGCTATGATATGGGCGAGCGTCGTCTTGCCGCACCCGGGCGGGCCCCAGAAGATCAGCGACGACTCGAGCGTCCCCTGTTCGAGCATACGCCTGAGGATCTTCCCCTCACCGACCACGTCGCTCTGGCCGAAGAACTCGTCGAGGGTCTTCGGTCTCATGCGCTCCGCGAGCGGAGGCGCAATATCTGTGGAAAACAAGTCGTCCATCGGATTACTTCTGGTCAGATTTCTCGATCATGTGCGGTCCGGTTCCCTGATTATGTGTAGTCCGGTTCCTTGTCGAAGAAATGCTCGGTTCGCAGGAACCTCAGAGTACCGCTCTTGCTGCGCAAAACGAGGCTGTGAGTCACGGCGCCCCCCGGTCGGAAGTTCACACCCTCGAGGAAAGCACTCCTCGATACCCCGGTCACGGCGAACATGATGTTGTTTCCGCCGGTGAGGTCCTCGATGCCGAATACCCTTTCATAGTCACTGTCCTCGTCGGACTGTCCCGACTCCTCCCTGACCAGCTGTCCCTGAAAACCCCCACCGAGACAGGCCAGCGCCGCCGCCGTTATGATCCCCTGCCGGGTGTCGCCCGTCCCGAGCGCCACGTCGATCCCCGTATCGGGCAGCACGGCCGCGAACGCGGCGGCGAGGTCGCCGTCGCGGACGAGTTCGATCCTTGCCCCGGCGCGCCTGACCTCGTCGATGAGGTTGGCGTGCCTCTCCCTGTCGAGGATGGCCACGGTCAGGTCCTCGACGTAGACGCGTTTCGCCTCGGCGATCCTGACCAGCTGGTCGAAGATCGAGCTGTCCAGATCTATACAGTCGGCCGCATCGCTGCCGACTACGATCTTTCTCATGTATCTCGCATTGAAATGCCTGAACGATCCCCTCGGGCCGATGGCTATGGCGGAGATGGCGTTCCCCTGCCCGTCGGCCAGCGAGCCCATCCCCTCGAGCGGATCGAGGGCTATATCGACCTCGGGATCCTCGCCCGAGCCGACCACGTCGCCACGGCGCAGGACGGCATCGGGGATCTCGTCCCTTTCTCCGATGATAACGTTTCCGGTGATCTTGATGCCCTTGATCACGATGGCCATAGCCGCCGCGGCCGCCCCGTCGGCGGTTATGGGATCGCCCTTCCCCAGCAGCCGGGCGGAAGCCAGCGCCGCCGCCTCGGTCGCTCGGACCAGTTCAAGGGCCAGATTGCGATCCAAATCTCATTCCCTCCTTATTCCTCCCTGATCGCCGGCATGCCGTCTTCATCGACATCATCCTGCCGCTCTTCTCTGACGGCAACGACCATCTCGTTCAGTTCCTTCGCCATCTGGTACTGATGGATAGCGAAGATCACGGGAAGAAGGATGTACGCCACCCCCGCGGTAAGCGGGACGGCGAAGATCTGGATCACGAAGGTAAGCCAGAACCAATTCCATTGACCGAGGTAAATGTAGCCTACCGGCCCGAGCAGTATCCAGCCGAGGAAGAAACCGAGCGACGCCGCGACCCCTGGATTCCTGGTATCCTCGGGGACGCTGAGACGGGTCAGTTCGTACGCGTACAGCTTTCCACCGCCGGGAGGCGCCTTTTCGAGAGGCCTGCCGCAGTTTTCGCAGTACTCGCTTCCTTCTTTGACTTCACTACCACATTGCTGGCAGTACATGATGTTTACCTCCGCTTTTGGAATCCTCACTTCCTGTTACGTCAGCCGGAGGAGGATTGTTTCTCTTTCGTCTAACCATTTTATAGAACAGGGGCATAGAATAACAACGGTTTTTTTACTGTTTTACCGGCGTAAAGGCCTATGAAACAGATTCATGGACCGGAATCGGCGGCGTCTGAACCAGATTGACGCCGAATGAAGAATGAGGACTTCTTCTCATAACAATATCGCGCCGGGATTACACCGGAATTCCATATATGATCTATCTGCTGAAGGTGACTGCATATTGTGGGTAGAGGCGTGAGCAGATCTGCGTGAGAGGATTCACCGGCCGCTTTCGCTGCGTGCCTTTCTGAGGCTCTCGAGATTGACGATGGCGGTCACATTCTCGGGGTCGAGCTCGAGCGTCCTCACGAGAAGCCTCTCGGCTTCGTCCAGTTCGCCGATGGACGCAAGCATCACCGCGAGGTTGATCAGCCCCGTCGGCCAGTCATGCCTCTGGTCAACGACTCCCCGCTGGATCTCGATCGCCTCCTCGGTACGCGAGAGCCTGTGAAGACACATCGCCACTCTGTCGAGGTTCCCGGGAGTCTCAGGGAGGGTCCGGAACAGGACGAGGGCCTCCCCGTATTCGCCTTCGCGGAAGAACAGCCGGGCGAGACGCTTCGCCGCCTTCTCGTCGTACTGCTCGTCGAGCATCTCCCGCAGGACCGTCTCCGCTTCCTCCGTCCGCCCCGACCTCGCCAGGGCCTCGGCATAGTTGAACCTGATCTCGCGGTCGGCCGGATCGGCCGCCAGGGCTTCTTCGAGTGGTTTGACCGCACGGGAGGGCTGGCTGCTCCTCAGCATCAGGAGCCCGAGCTGGTAGAGAAAATCGGGAGTCATACCGCCCGCGCGTTCCGATTTGACGAAGAGCGTCTCCGCGAGAATGGGATTCGCCTCGGCGACAAGCATCCCCTTGAGACCTAGCAGGTACGAATCGCCGGGCGCGTAGTCGAGCCCCTCGTCCACAATGGCGAGCGCCGCTTTCTCCTCCCCCCTCCTGATCCGGACGACGGCGAGGTTTCTGTTTATCACCGGGGTGTTCTCAGGCCCGCAGAACATCTTCGCCTCGTTGAGCTCGGTAAGCGCACGTCCCGTCTTGTCCGTCTCGAGAAGCAGCACGGCGAAATTCAGGTGCGTCTCGCACACCGCGTAGTCGGCGAGCAGCGATTCCTCGAAGAGAACCACCGCCTCGTCCACACTGCCCGTCCTCCAGAGGGCTTCGGCTTTCTGTCCCTTGAGCCTCGGGTCGGTGCCTCCCGCGGCCTCGAGACTATCGGCTATCCTTATCACCTCATTGTATCCGCCGCGTTCCAGAAGGGTCAGTATCTGCGTGTCGATGTCACGCCTCGGCTCATCCCAACCTTCCTCCATCGCATCCCTCACGCTGCCCCCGCCGCTCCCGGCGCACGCGCCGAATATCACCGGCGTGAGTATGGCAGTCGCGAGGAAGATCATCCGGAACGTTCTTGCAGCATGCATATCCATACGGGGAAATGATAAGGTCGCACGGCCGACGAGTGCCAGATATTTCTGGGATATTATGTCATTCACTGAAGGACGAACGGGGTTACGTGGATTTCTTGAGACCCTTGGTGCGTTGCTCCATGAGCTTGTGCCGCAGCCTGCCTAAGTACCTGTTCAACGGGTGGTCGCGGTCGATGAATGGGATCACCGGCTTCTTGCGAACCCCCATGCGGGAGAGCTCGAGCGCCGCGGGGGCGTTCGTGTTGTCCAGCCTGTAAGCCTTCATGAGGTTCTCTCTCGCCTGCATGCGGTCGCCTCTCTCGAGCAGCACGCGGCCCAGGTTGACGTACAGCATCGGGTCGCGTTCATGCCCTGCGAGCTTCAGGGCCATCCTGCACATCCTCTCGCCCTTGGCCTCGTCGCCCATCATCGACTCGCATAACCCCATCGTAGAGAGATATACGGGATTCTCGGGAGATATCTTCAACGCCTGCTCGAGGAGTTTCATGGCCTCGCCGTAGTTATTTTTTTTAATATTGGCTTCCGCCTTGACGTAGAATTCCCTCGATTCGAAGGTATCTCTCGGCTCAAGCATCAGTTTGTCTGTCAATTCGTGTCCTCCGGTTGCAAAATCCAACCGGGCCGGCAAAGCATTAAAATCCGAACCCGTTCCAATATTTGAAGTTACACAAACATCGCAGGCCTGGAGGCCGTTCTACGCCGGATTTTGCAATAAACGTTCCGTTAAGACCGGTTCGACCGAGAAAGCAAACACCTCACCCTGGTGGGCCAGTGACTGGCTATATTGACAAAAACGGCTTACTACGCTATAATTTACGTACATTGGACGCATTCCTTTTGGACCGGGAACGCGCGCGCTGCATCAATAAGGATGTGTGAATTGAGAAAGATTCTTCTTACAGGCGTGCTGCTCGTCGGCGCCCTTTTTCTATCTGCGGCCGGGGCACATGCCCAGGAGTTCGGTTCGATCCAGCTGGTCGGCAATTTCAGCGGGATCACCTGCGAGCCTGACGACGCCGCCAACAACATGGATCCCATAGGCGGGAACGTCTGGCAGAAGCTCAAGCTGATCAACGAGCCGGACGACCCCGACACGATATATTTCAAGTTCACCGCGGACGGATCGTACATGCCCATGCACTGGGGATGGTCGTTCGTATATGGCTGGGGGACTGCCGCCTATGACTGGAACCCACCGTCGATCGCCTCGGTGTTGCCCGACAGCGGCTACTGGTATTTCTTCTTCAACGATTCCACGTACGAGTACTGGCTCGACAGGCCTGACGCCAGCATCGTGGGCACCCTCGAATCGGATCAGCCGGGTGTGCCGGACGGAGCCGTCGTCAGCCTCACCAGCACGAGCGACGGTCATGTAGAATCCTGCTCGCAGTTCCAGGGCAAGAATTTCGATTTCTCACATCTTCCGGATGGCGAGTTCGTCGTCCTGGCCAGCGCTCCAGGATACAGGGACACGATGGTCACCGGGATCATGACATCTTCCGGCACGGCTACACAGATATCCCTGACGCTCGTTCCCGTCACCGCCGTCCAGGTAACAACTGCGCAGTGCGAGAGGGTCAATGGTGGCGTGGTCCTTTCCTGGATCGCGTACTGCTGCGGCGAGACGACCGGTTTCGACATCTACCGAAGCGACAGCTCCGACCTTGCCTCTGCCGTGAGGAGAAACGAGGAACCGATTTACGGCATCACGAGTTTCAGCTGGTTCGACGAATGCGACGAGCCGCAGGTCGACAGGTACTACTGGCTGATCGAGCTCGATTCCGCCGACCCGACAATAGTCGGGCCGCTGTTCGCACCGGGGCTTCCCGGAGTGCCCAGTTCAATAGGCCAGAACTACCCCAATCCCTTCAACCCGGCGACTACGATCCCGTTCACGGTCGGATCGTCCGAAAAGGACAGCCGGGTGACGATCGCTTTCTACGACGTGTTGGGCAGGACTATAGCCAGGCACGATCTCGGTCATAGATCCGCCGGCGACCACGCGTACGTCTGGAACCCGGCTCTCTCTTCGGGAAGGTCCATGCCTTCAGGCGTTTACTACTGCAGGCTGCAGATCGGCAAGAAGGCATTCAACCGAAAGATGATTCTGCTCAGGTGATAAATGCTCGCATCGCCGGGGGGAGTTCCGGATTGAACGGATCGAAGTACAGGAAAATCATCCGGGACATGATAGTCCCACAGACCCGGGTCTGCCATGCCCGGACCCGGGTCACCTTTTTCAGGATATCATCCATGCTCAAACCCGGGTTCCCTTCAGTCGTCATCCTTCTCGTCGCGCTGGTCCTCCTGCCGGCAATACCTGCCGGCGCCGATGAGAACGCGATCGATCTCGGCAAGCCGCGCCCTATCAATCCCTCGACAAACAACGGCTTCATCCCGGGAGATCCCGAGGCGATGGAGTTTTTCGACTTCGAGGGGCCCGTCTTGTACAATCCCGACCAGGACGTGAAGGACCATTCCATCGTGATCGTCGACGGCGTCTATCATATCTTCTACATCGTGGCCAACGAGAAAACCTTCGGCCATGCCACGTCGACCGACCTTTCCCGGTGGACCTTCCACGAGCCGGTACTTTCGAGGGGACAGCCGGGAGACTGGGACGCCATAGATATCTGGGCGCCGTGCGTCGTCCTCATGGAAGGGACGGAGGACCACTACCTCATGTTCTATACCGGCGTCAATCCCTCGTGGGCCCAGCTGACCGGGATAGCCTATTCGACGAACGGCAACCTCGACTACTGGACCAAGGCCGGCGAAGCGCTCATTGAGCCGTTCGCATGCGATACTTTATGGTGCTCCTGGAGCGAGAACGAGTACAGCAATTTCCGCGACCCCAACTTCTTCGAAGATGATAGCGGTTGTTATCTCACACAGACAACCAGGACCAGTGCCGAGTATGGAGCCGTGGCGCTCACGAGCGGAGACGGCAGGTTCTCCTGGAGCGATGCCGGACCGATGTACGTGCACGAAAACTGGCACCTGCTCGAGAGTACGTTCCTCCTCAAGCGG
This sequence comes from uncultured bacterium, assembly GCA_965371515.1. GTDB lineage: Bacteria > Krumholzibacteriota > Krumholzibacteriia > Krumholzibacteriales > Krumholzibacteriaceae > JAUWCL01. The sequence goes on from CBDUYR010000005.1 coordinate 21,707, forward strand.
AACGGGAAGTACCATCTCTTCTTCACTGAAGAAGGCCTCGGCGGAACCTCGCACATGTTCTCCGATTCACTGACGAGTGGATGGAATATCATCTACAGGTCGATAATCGATCACGGCCACGCCCCTGAGATCACGCGGACCCCGTCCGGGGCCGATATCATCTCGAGGCATACGTCATACCTCGACTACACGGGGGACAACGTCTACTCTATCAGGTTCGACACCCTCCTGTGGAGCGGCGACGACCCCATAGTCGACCTCGCGCCGCCGCTGGGAGACTGGACCATTCTGAGCGGAGACGCATTCGATCACCAGCCAGTCTTCGGGGACGCATTCGCTTTCCGCGGCGACGACACGACGAAGGTCGGTTTCGAGGGAAACTGGTGGATAGGGACGGCGGAGAGATTCGACGGTCCGATATTCGGATACAGGCCCGGTTCCAAGCAGGGAGACGGGCCGAAAGGCGCCATCCGCTCGAGGACCTTTACCGTGACGGGAAGATCGATGCGACTTCTCGTCGGCGGAGGGGATTATCCGGATTCATGTTTCATCGCGCTGATAGACGCCGGCACCGGCGAGACGGCCTACAGCGAGACGGGGCGCGGTGTGGAAACGATGGACGAGAGGTTCTGGAATCTCGAGCCTTTCATGGGCCGGCAGGTCTACATAGAGATCGTCGACGACTGTTCGTCCCCGATGGGACATATCAACGTCGACTCGATCGAGGAAAGCCCGTTCCCGACACGCACGAGCTCGGCCTCGCCGATCTCCGGCGAATTCGTTCCCGTGAAGGATGGAGACCAGAATCCGGCGACAGTCTCGATTTCTGCACCGGAAGGCGCTGCGACTCCATACCCCTCTGAAGAAGTATCATGTTCTCCCAATCCGTTCAATCCCGTCACAACGATCAGCTTCACGGCCAGTCCGGGCAGCCTGGTCGAGGTGGTAGTGTTCTCCATTGCAGGGAAACGGATCCGCACCGAGACCGTGATGGCATCCAGCGACGGGACCGGTTCCGTCGTATGGGACGGCAGGAGCGACTGCGGACAGCAGGTCGCTTCCGGCATCTACGCCGCTGCCGTCCTCGAAGGCGGCAGGATCGTCGGCATGACCAAGCTTGTGCTGCTGAGGTGACTTCCCCTCTCGAGACAAAGACCGTGTTTCCCTTTTTTACTCGCCCGGCTTCTACCTGAATGCTATCTTGAACACATGAAGCATCTTGCATTGACAGCCACGGTTATCGCGGCGGTGCTGTCATCAGGACTCTCCGCGGAGGGCAGCGAGAGTATCAAGAGCAAGGAGATCCTGGGAATCAGGATCGGCGGCATCCACAGCACCTCCGGGCTCGACGAAGCCTTCGGGTCGGGGAGCGAGCTCGAGATCTATTTCTACCACGGTCTGACATCGTCGGCGGCGTTAGGCATTTCTCTGTCGGGGCACGATTTCGGAAAATCGCGGCTTCCTGAAAAAGATCTCGAGTTCCTCGGGATTCCCCAGCCGGTCGATTTCATGATCTACTCCCTCACCGGATGCCTGATGGCGAAGACCGACCTGTCGAAAAAGCTCAGGATCAGCGGCGAGTTCGGCGGGGGACTTTACACGAGTACCACGAGCATTCCAGCCGGCGCTATGATAGAGGGACGGATCACATATAACCATCCGGGGCTTTACGTCGGCAGCGAGCTCTCGTGGCGTCTGTCGAAGGGCGGGATCCATCTCAGCCTGGGCGGGAAGTGGCATTACGCATTCACGGGCACCGATTACAGGCAGCCGATTTACGTATACACGGGCAGGGACTATACGCACTTTTTCCAGGTGACTCTCGGCATATCCTTTTACACTGACGACTGAGCCGGCCCGCAACACGGCAAGGGAATCACGGTCTTAAAAAATGGAGGCAGAGTTGAGCGACAGGGAAGAGCTTAAGAAGATCCTGATCGAACGGTCGATTCTCAAGGGTGATTTCACGCTGGTCTCGGGCAAGAAGAGCACCTACTACATCAACGGCAAGATGACGACCCTCCACGCAAAGGGCCTGTACCTTTCCGCCAGGCTCCTGCTCGAGAGCCTGGGCGACCTCGAATACGACGGGTTCGCCGGTCCGGTCATCGGCGCCGATCCGATCATCGGGGCACTGCTCGCCCTTTCGGCCGAGCGTGGCGAGGAGAAGGAAGGCTTTCTCATCCGAAAGGAAGCGAAGGGTCACGGCACACAGAAGCTCGTCGAAGGAAAACTCGAGTCGGGAATGAAAGTGATAATCGTCGAGGACGTCGTCACCACCGGCGGCTCCCTTCTAAGGGCGGCGGAGGCCATAGAGGCCGGCGGCGGCGAGATCGCTGCGGTCCATGTGCTTGTTGACAGGGAAGAAGGCGCCGTGGACAGGATCGCCGGGGCAGGTTACGAGTTCAGGTCGCTCTTCAGGGTCAGCGAGCTTCTCTGACCTCGGCAAAGCATATCCCGGTCGCCACGACCGCTCCGCCACCAAACAGTCCCTTCCACTTCACGCGCACCGATACCCGGCTGACCTCGCCGGACGGATCGCGCACGATTCTGGTGTCGAGCCAATATACGGCGCCGCAGCCGTCGTCGCAGCTCATGATCCGGCCTTCCGCGGAGCATTTTCCCGTCAGCTTCATCTCTTCCATCGCCCTGTCGAGATGCATCTCGGCGATCATAGACGCCTCTGCGGCGGGATCCCAGTTCTTCGACTCGGCGCCCGTGAACAGCATGGGTGACGAGATGACGCACGCCAGGAGAAGACTCGAGACTGCTGTGAGGATAACGATTTGAGTAGATCGAATCCGCTTTTCCACCGGTGTCCTCCCACAAGACATCTATCAGGAAACACCCCGTAGCGGAAAAGCATCGCATTAAACATGCCAGAGGGAACCCGGCCCGCCGGGGAGGCGGATCTGGTATCGAGAGTATGTAATCGTCCTGATCAGAGCAGTTTGCGGATCAGGGCATCGTAACCGCTGTATCGCTCTCCATCACCGTGAAGAAATCGTCGGGGAAATCGACGCCGAAACTGACGACCGGTAACAGAAACTCGAAGTATTCCACGTTCTTGTAGTAGCCGGTAAACCTGTTGGGGAACCAGATACCGTCTGTCTTGACGTAATCGGAATACTCCTCCCTGAAGGAGAAACTCGAGTCGGAAACGCTTGAAATTGTGACCTGCCTGACGAGGAACGACTCCTCGTCGAGGCCGACATCGACGATGTTGTCCATCTTCTCGAACCTGATGTGATACAGGCCGTCCCAGTATTTGCTCTCGATATGCTCCAGGGCAAGCCCGCCGGCGTTCAGGTAGTCCAGGATCATCGGAAACCTGTACCCGATCATCTCGACTTCCCACTCCGGTACGTCCGCCGCCCCCTTCCTGCGAGACCACGCGAGCCTCTCACTCTCGTTTACTACTAGGAGCTGAAGATCGACGACCTCTCCCTCGAAGACCCTGTATGTCTTCGTCTTGTATTCCATTCCCCTCTGAAATACGTCGAAGGGATAGTTAGTCGCGACATGTCCCGGCGGGAGCTGTTTTCTGAATCCCCTGCCCTCGAAGCTCGTAAGCAGGGGGAGGTTCCTCTCTCCGCCATATGCCTTTAACATCTTCTCGACGGCGTCTTCCGGGTCCTTCACGTTCCCCGAGCACGACGCGATCAGCGCCGCGGAGGCGACCAGCGCCAGTGTCAATTTAACGAATCTTCCCGATCCTGTCATGGAAGCCACATTCTCCCCTTTCGATCTTCTTCTTACAATCACGCCGATCACTGGAGATGCCCGGACTCGATCAGCTCGTTTTTTCCGTCTCTCGCCAGGGCGTATGAAAATCCTTCTTTGAGCGCGAACGCGCCGATCTCACCCCTTTTATTAACCGCGATATAGCCTACCTGGAAATCGATCTTCCCGCCCTGCTTCTCGAATATCCTTTCGAGAGCGGCCCTGCAGGCCTTCTCCGGGGACATCCCCCTGCGCATGTTCTCCACTACGAGGAAACTGCCGCATGTCTTGATGACGGCCTCTCCCCTGCCGGTCGCCGCGACGGCGCCGACCTCGTTGTCGACGTACATCCCCGCGCCGATTATCGGCGAGTCTCCCACTCGCCCGTGTATCTTGAATGCCAGGCCCGAGGTCGTGCATGCGCCGGCGAGATCGCCGGCCGCGTCGAGCGCGATCATTCCTATCGTGTCGTGGTTCTTCTCGCCCCCGGGAAACCAGTCGTCCTTCCCGCTCAACCCCGACTTCCACTTAACCCAAGCCTTCCTTGCTTCCTCGGTCAACAGGTCCTCGCGTTCGAAACCGACCCTGCGCGCGAACTCCTCGGCGCCCCCTCCGACGACCATCACGTGGTCGGTGTCTTCCATCACCCTTCGGGCGATCGATATCGGATGCTTGTATCCCTCGACGAACGCAGTCGAACCGCAGTTCCCGTCCGGCCCCATTATGCATGCGTCGAGCGTCACCCTGCAGTCCTCGTCGGGGATGCCGCCGTAACCGACGCTCCTCACCTCAGGGTCCGCCTCAGGGACCTGCACACCGGCCTCGACCGAATCCAGCGCCGTCCCTCCCGACGAAAGTATCCTCCATGCGGCATCGTTCGCCGCAATCCCATGTTTCCATGTCGATATCACGACGGGGCCGCCCCTGCCGCCACTCCCGGCGGGACCGGCGAACAACCTGTCCATTGGGATGAGCCCGCCGGCTGCGCCGAGGGCCGCGGACATCTTCAGAAAAGTTCTACGCGTGAAGCCTGGCATCGGTTCCTCCTTTTACCGTCGAAAGATCGTCTGGAGGATTATATTTCAACGCGCCGTGAGGTTCCACAGAGAAAAGTCCTCGGAGCGCCGATAAAAATACCGGGCGGCTGCCGGATGCCTCCGCCCGGTATGTCTTCTGATCGCAAGCGGCCACGACGTCGGGCCGCCGTCTTCCTCTAGCCGAGCCTGCGCCTGACAAGCTCCTTCTTGAGCTCGGAGATCGCCTTTGTCGGATTTAGATCCTTCGGGCATGCCTCCACGCAGTTGAAGATCGTATGGCAGCGCCACAGGCCGTGCCTGTCGTCGAGCGCCTCGAGATGCTCTGCGCTCCCCTCGTCCCTGCTGTCGGCGATAAACCTGTAAGCCTTGAGGAAGGCGTGAGGACCGAGATACTCCTTGTCCGCCCAGAACGAGGGGCATGACGAGGTGCATGAACCGCAGAGGATGCACTCGTAGAGGCCGTCGATCTTCTCCCTCTCCTCGGGGGACTGGAGCCTCTCCTGGTCGCTCGGGGGCGGCGAGTGGGTTATCAGGTACGGCTTCACCGCAAGTATCCCGCGCACCAGCGGATCGAGGGAGACAACAAGGTCCTTTATGACGGGATAGCTGCGCATCGGCTCGACAGTGATCGTCGATCCACCGACCTCGAGCACCTGCGTCTCGCATGCGAGGTTGTTGACCCCGTTGATCGTCATCGCGCACGAGCCGCAGATCCCGCTCCGGCACGAACGCCTGAAGGTCAGGGTCCCGTCCTGTTTCCACTTGATCTCGTTGAGAGCGTCGAGGAGTGTCGTGCCCTTCTCCACGTCGAGCTGATACTCCTGCATGTAGTGACCCCGACGCTCGTCGTCCGGATTGAAACGATTGATCCTGAACGTGATCATTGCCATTCCGGGGCCTCCTTTAGTATTTACGCTCTTGCGGCTGGAAACGGGTGATGGTGACCGGCTTGAAGTCGAAGTCGATCTTGCCGCCATGCTTCCACGCCAGCGTATGCTTGAGCCACCTCTTGTCGTCGCGGTCGGGGAAATCGGTGCGGCTGTGCGCGCCCCGGCTTTCCTCGCGCCTCAGGGCGCCCGCCACGATCAGCTCGGCGAACTCGATCATGTGCCCGAGCTCGATAGCTTCAAGAAGGTCGTAATTGAATTTATCACTGCGGTCGTCGATACCGATATTCGCGAATCTCGCCTCGAGCTCCTTGAGCTCGTCGGTGAGTCTCTCGAGTTTTTCGGCGTCGCGGAAGATACCGCACTCAGTCATCATCTTCTCTTGAAGTTCTTCTCTGATAATCCCGACACTTTCCGAACCACTAGAGGAAAGAACCCTCTCGACTTCGTCGAGAGCGCTTTTTGCCGCGTCGGCGGGAAGCTCGGGGAACTCCCGTGTCTCGCGGAGGAACCGCACGATCGACTTGCCCGCCCTTCGCCCGAAGAGCGAGGCCTCGAGCAGCGAGTTGGTGCCGAGCCTGTTCGCTCCGTGAACGCTGACGCACGAGCATTCGCCGGCGGCGTAGAAACCTTTGACCGGCTTCTTCTTGCCGTCGGCCAGCACCTGGCAGTCGATGTCGACCGGGATGCCGCCCATCGAGTAATGCGCGGTCGGTTGGATCGGGATCGGCTCCTTGATACAGTCGATGCCCATGAACTTCCAGGCGAGTTCGTGGATCTGCGGAAGCTGCTTCATGATCAGCTCTTCGCCGAGATGCCTCAGGTCGGCATAGACATAATCACCGTTCTCACCGCAGCCCCTCCCCTCGTTGATCTCGGTCTGTATCGAACGGGACACGAGATCGCGCGGAGCGAGCTCCATCTTCTCGGGAGCGTATCTCTCCATGAAACGCTCACCGTCCTTATTTATTAAGTATCCGCCCTCACCCCTGACCGCCTCGCTCACGAGGATGCCCTGCTTGTAGAGGCCTGTCGGATGGAACTGCACGAACTCCATGTCCTCGAGCGGCAGGCCGGCCCTCAGAACGAGGCTCAGGCCGTCGCCGGTGTTGGCCAGGGCGTTCGACGTAATCGAGAAGACCTTGCCGTAACCGCCTGTGCCGAACATGACCGTCTTGGCGTGAAAAACGTGCGCTCCCCCGTTTATGATGTCCCAGGCTACGACTCCCCGGCAGACGTCGTCGCGTACTATCAGCGACAGGGCGTGGAACTCGGGGTAGAACCGGACCTCGTTCTTGATGCACTGCTCATAGAGCGTGTGAAGAAGCGCGTGTCCCGTACGGTCGACCGCGTAGCAGGCGCGCAGCACGGGCCCGCCCTTGCCGAAGTCCTTCGTGTGGCCGCCGAACTTGCGCTGTGCGATACGCCCATCGGGAGTCCTCGAGAACGGGCATCCCATGTGCTCGAACTCACGGACGACTACGGGAGCCTCTTTTACGAGGGTCTCGATCACATCCTGGTCGCCGAGATAATCGCTGCCCTTTATCGTGTCGAACATGTGCCATTCCCAGTGGTCCTCTTCCTCGTTGGCAAGCGAGGCTGCCACGCCGCCCTGGGCGGCGCCGCTGTGGGACCTTGTCGGGAATACCTTGCTGAGGACCGCCACGTCGAACTCTGACGACGCCTCGTAGGCGGCTCTCATCCCGGCAAGACCGGCTCCCACGATGACCACGTCGTGACGGTGCACGCTGTGAATCGGCACCCCCTCGACGTCGTGGATGGTTTCGGGATCGAAATTCGTCATGACAGGTCAACCTCCGTACTGGAACGAGATCATCGTCAGGGCGCCGTAAACAGTAAAAACAAGCCCGATGACGGCGATAACGCACCAGATAAGTATCCTCATCCACTGAATGTGGATGTAGTCGCCGAGGACGAGCCACAGACCGTACAGCCCGTGCATCAGCGCCACGACGAGGAACGAGATGTTAATTGTCTTCCAGAGAGGAGTCGCCACGCGCTCGGCGATCGTGCCGTAAGCAAGCTCGTCCTTCATCAGAACGTGCAGCACAAGGACGTGGACGAACAGGACAATAGCGAGATAGAGCCCGCTCAGGCGGTGGAAGAACCACCAGAGAGCTCCGCCCGACCTTGTTGTCTCATTATAACCCATTGCGGCCTCCCTTCTAACCCGTCGCGGACATCATCCGCGATATCATTACCGCGGCGGAGGCGCCCCAGCAGGCGAGCCATACCGCTACGGCGATGACGAAAAGCGTCTTCTGCTTCTCGACCATCACGCCCATGTCTATCAGGGTGATCCTCAGTCCATTGAACATGTGGAAGAAGATCACCCCGACGAGCCCGATCTCCATAAACTTGAATAGCGGGCCGCCGAAGAAGTGCATAATCCCGTCGAAGGATTCCTCACCGCCGGACAGGTGGCTGATCACCCATATATGCAGGAGCAGGTAGAAGATCAGCCCGAGGCCTGAAAGGCGATGAAGGATCCATGCAAACGTGCCCGCATGGATGCGGTAACGCTTGATCACCCTCATCGGGTTCCTCCCGGGTTAAAGAAAGCCGTGGGCTCCGCGGCGATCGCCATGGAACCCGATTGACCTTACTCTGTAAACGACTTGATCAGCAGTAACGGGTGCAATATAGCACAGGAAAATGTGGTCGTCAACGTTCGACGGAAATCAGTGTTATTTACTGCGACCATTCATCATGCCCCGGGGGTTCCGCCTATGGAAACCCCTGCCCCGTCAGGACTTACGGCCTCGCTCTCCCTTGCGCAGAAGCGTTCTGCGCAGTTTGTTCTCGAGCTCGGTCGGCAACGGTTTGCCCTCGGGCCTCTCGGCGTACCCGCCGCCGTCGTCCTCGAGCGGAGCCGGCTCGTACACCTCGAGCTCGAGGAGCAGGTGCAGGATGACGAGCGCTGCCTCCTTGTCGGGAATCATCCCCCGCCCGCCCGTGTCAGGATCAAGCTGGGTGAACGGCGGTATGGGTGAACCGACGCATGAGGGGCACCCCCTTCTGCACTCGCAGGACTGTATCAGCTCGAGCGACGCCTGCATGATCTCTTCGATTATGTCGTAGCACTTCAGCGCGAAACCGAGCCCGCCGGGGTACTTGTCATATATATAGAGAGCCGGTCCGCCGGTCGAACGCGAGTTCACCGTCGTTCCGATGTCGAGCGGGTCGGACATCACAAAGAGCGGCACGACCTCCCTGAGGATATTGGAGAGACCGAGCAATCCCTCGGCCGGCACCCTCCCCCACTTGCGTACTGCCGCGAGCGCATCGCCGGGGGGCTCTATCCACATGCCGGCGGTCTCGAGGACCTGCGGCGGCAGGTCGCATTTGCCGTAGCCGATCGAGTCGCGGCTGCCGAACTTTATCTTTTTGAACATGAAGGTCAGGTCGGTCACGGAGACATCACCGAAGGCGATCGGGCTTATCCTCCACAGGCCGCTCTTCTCTTCGCGGTCGACCTTGACCTGGGTCTCGGTGATCGACTGGGTGTAGTAATCGACGTTCGTCTTTTCTATGAACGCGATTTTTTTCTCCGTATCGAGGTCGCGGACGAAATACGTCTCCGCCTCGTGGAGGTATATCGCCTGTTGATGTACCTGCTGGAAGGCGCTCGCCTCGTCGATCGTGCCGATGACCCTGTTTCCGTCCGACTCGTCGACGATCGTATAGATGTTCGGCGAGATGTTGCGAAGATTTATATCGGCGCTCGGGTAGCCGTGTCCCCGCCAGAACCAGCTCCCCTTGACGAAATTGAGATCCCTTTCCTCCTCTAGGAGCTGTGCGATCGCCGGGGCGTACTCACCCATCTCTTCGACCTCCTTCGCCGCGAGCGGGAGTTCGAAGGCGGCGGCTCGCATCTGCCCGAGAAGGACGTGCGGATTCTCCGGGTCGATTATCGCGTTCTCGGGGGAGCGCCCGAAGAAATAGTCGGGGTTACGCGCGAGATACTGGTCGAGCGGGGTATTGTGCGGAATGAATATTATCAGCGAGTCCTCCATGCCTCGGCCCGCCCTGCCGGCCTGCTGCCACGTCGATGCTATGCTCCCCGGGTACCCGACTATGACAGAGGCGTGCAGCGCGCCGACATCGATGCCGAGCTCGAGAGCGTTGGTGCTGATCACCGCCTTGAGCTCGCCCTCAAAGAGGCGCCGTTCTATCTCCCTTCGCTCCTCGGGGAGGTAGCCGCCGCGGTATGGATGCACCGAGTCGGCCATCGAGGCGCGGTGCTTCGAGAGCATGTCGCGCACGTATCTCGTGATCACCTCGCTGACGACGCGCGCCCTGACGAAAGCGATCGTCTGGACGCCGTCGAGGACGAGCCGCGTAACGAGCTCGGCCGCCTCGGCATTCGAGCTCCTTCGCTCCATCCCCGCCGCATCGAGATTGGGTGGGTTCCACATAAGGAACGTCTTCCTCCCCCTCGGCGAGCCGTCCTTCGTGACGACCTTCATCTCCCGTCCGAGCAGGCGTCCGGCATGCTCGCCGGGATTCGCGATAGTGGCGGAGCTTGCCGCAAATACGGGCTTCGACCCATAGTGGTCGCAGATCCGCAAGAGTCGCCGCATCACGTTTGCAACGTGCGAGCCGAATGCGCCGCGGTAACTGTGTATCTCGTCGACCACGACGAAACGGAGCCTCGCAATAAACGGCGCCCACCTGGCGTGATTGGGGAGTATGCCCGAGTGGAGCATGTCGGGATTGGTCAGCAGGACGTTCGCACCGTCGCGGAGTTTACGGCGAAGCGGACCGGGCGTGTCGCCGTCATACGTACCCGCCTCGAATCTGATCCCGTCGCCCTCCCTGTAGCGCTTCAGCACTCTGAGCTGGTCCTGCGCGAGAGCCTTCGTCGGATAGAGATAGAGCGCCCTGCTCTCGGGATCATCGAGAAGGGATTCGAGGACGGGGATGTTGTAGCAGAGGGTCTTCCCGCTCGCCGTTGAGGTTACTATAACCGTATCGGTCCCGCCGCGAAGGGCCTCGACCGCCTCCACCTGGTGTGTGTAGAGATGCTCCACCCCCGAGCCGGCGAGAATGGCGGCGAGACTTGCCGGGAGCGGTTCACCGAGCTCGCCGAATCGGGCTTTGCGCAGCGGTATCTTGTGGCTGTGAACGATCTGACCGTCGTACAGGTCGTCGACTGTCACCTTGCCGAGGAATCTTTTTACGTCCAAGGCGTTCCTTTCCTCTGCCCCGCCCATCACCGGTCCCTGCACACACGGTGAAGATTGCCGTGCGGTTGAATCAGGGGCCGGAAAAATCATAATACTTCTGCTCAGGGGTTGATGCAATAATTAGTAACAATGTTGCCGGCCACCGAGGCTGTTGCATGCGTGGAGCTGTTCCGGCCCTATTAAATATTCGTCAAATATACAGTGATCAATTCGAGCATCGAGAGCAGGTCGAGACGGTTGTGATGGATCACGGCGGCCATCTGCCGCGCGTCCTTCGTGCGGACGAACTCGTGATAGGCGCCGGGTATCTCGCTCCCGGGGATGTCGCCGGTCCTCTTCCTGCCGAGTACGAACCGTTCGAGTGTCTGGAGCCTGTGGTTCGGGGTCCGTCCCTTCATCAGGGACCTCGATATCGGCAGCAGGTCGATGTGTGACCGGGGCATACTCATCGGCAGACCATGAAACGTCATCCTGCTCGCGAGAAACGGGATGTCGAAGGTGTTCCCGTTGAAAGTGACCAGCACCTCGCGGGAATCGAGCATCGAGTAGACGAAAGACAGGACGGCACGTTCCTCGGTGTAGTCCCTCGCGAAGAGCTGGTCTACGATGAGATCTTCGCCCTCGCTGTACATCAGCCCCACGAGAAAGAGGGGGGTGTTGCGCAGGCCTGTCGTCTCGAGATCGAGATAGACGACTCCCGCCGGCGATGAGGTCAGTGCCTGCAGTGAGCGGCATCCGGCGGGTAGTTTCGCCGGTGACGAAGCGATGGCGTTGATGTACTCCTGGTGCGTTGCCGCCCCTCTTTCCCAGATCTCTCCGGCCGGTTTGCACACCCTGTAAAACCATCCCGCCGGTGTCTCGACAGGTTCGCCGGGGATGAGGTCCTCGATCCGGCCGGGGGTCGGCACCGTGAAGAGCTGCTCGTCGGTCACGGGGATATCGGCAAAAACAGGCACCTCCGGCCTCGGCGCGCCTTCCCCCGCAGGCGGTCTCTCGCCGGCAGGCGGCGCCTCGGGAACAGGAGGAACCTGCGCCACAGGAGGCGTCCCGGTCTCTTTACGGCCCCCGAAAACCCCTCTGGCGCGCTTTTTGAGCCGTTCCAGCTCGTTTCTCAAATCGTGTCCGCTGTCTTCCGTCACAGTTATCGAGCCCTCTCTGTATGTCCTGTCATCCCCGGACATGATAAAGCCTGCCGCTGAAGCGTTCAAGCGGTCCGTATCTTGCAATCTACCGGATAATATGTACTTTTACTTGACGACCCCCGGGGTATGTGGATATTTTACTCCGAACAGACGGAAATGATGATGAACAGAGAAAAGAAAATAACGATATTCGTGATCATCGCGGCGATAATCTCCGCGGTCCTCATAACGTCTTTGAACAGGGAGGCGCCGAATGAGGAGCCGGAGATCTCCTCCGCGTCCATGCTCGCCGAGGCTGCATCCGGCCTATCGGAACCCGTGCCCCCATCTCCCCCCGAACCGGAGTACAGCGGTGAGATCAGGAAAAACTCGAGCTTCTTCGATATAATGACCGCCTGCGGCGCCACGCCACAGCAGATCTACGACATCGCCGGCAAGGTCAAACCGGTATACAATCTCAGCAGGATCCGGCCGGGACAGAAATACGAAATATTCACCGGCGACGACGGATCGATAGAGAAGATCCTTCTCTCCATCGACGAAACGGGCTACGTCGAGATAGCCTGCTCCCCCGAAGGTATCGAGGCCGAACGCAGGGAATACCCCTACGAAATCACGGTAAAGGAAGCCTCGGGGATAATCACCCAGTCGCTCTTCATGTCCTTCATGGACCAGGGCCTGCCGATCGAGCTCGGCGCGAAGCTCGTTGATATCTACGCATGGGACATAGATTTCTTCACCGAGATCAGGAAGAACGATTTTTTCCGAGTGATCTACGAGGAACGCAGGATGCTCGACGGCCCCGACCACGAGGAAAAGACGGGGGTCGGTATTATAATCGCCGCCGAGTTCAACACGAGTGGTACCAGCCGCTACTGTTTCCTCTTCGATAACAAGACGGATTTCGCCGATTACTTCGACGACGAGGGCAAATCGCTGCGCAAGCAGCTCCTCAGGGCGCCCCTGTCGTACACCCGGATCAGCTCGGGATACAGCAAGAGGCGTTTCCATCCCGTGCTTCACACCTACGCCCCTCATCTCGGCATCGACTACGCCGCGCCTACAGGTACGCCTGTCCAGTCGACCGGCGACGGGACGGTGATGACAGCCTCGAGGACGAGAGCCAACGGGAATTACGTCAAGATAAGGCACAACAACAGCTACATCAGCTACTATCTCCATCTGAGCCGCTTCGGCAAGGGAATAAAGCAGGGCACGAAGGTCAAGCAGGGTCAGACGATCGGCTACGTGGGAGCGACCGGCTACGCTACCGGGCCCCATCTCGATTACCGCGTCAAGAAGAACGGCAGGTTCGTCAATCCCCGCAGGCTGAAGCTACCTCCGGCAAAGCCCGTAAGCGATGAGAACATGGCCGTCTTCACGGCGAAGCGCGATTCGCTCATCGCCGTGCTGAGATCGGTGCCGGTCCGCGACCCTCACGGTGAATACTTCGCCGAGGGCGGCGGGCTCGCATCCGAGGCTCCCGGGAGGCCGGGCGGAAGCGGCGGATCCCCACTTCCCCACTGAGCGATGGACTCCACCAGACGCATTCTCGTCCACACATGCTGCGCATCGTGCTCGAGTTATGTCCTCGAATACCTGCTGCAGGAATACGACGTCACCGCTTATTACTACAATCCGAACATACAGCCTGCGGCCGAATACCGGCTGAGACTCGACGAGATGAGAACGGTCTGCGGGCGCCTGGGAATCGCGCTGGTCGAAGGGCCGGGAAATTTCGAGGAGTGGGACGCGGCGATCGCCCCCTACGCCCACCTTCCCGAAAAGAGCGAGAGGTGCCGGGTCTGTTACCGACTGAGGCTCGAGGAAACGGCGAGAAAGGCTGCCGAAGCGGGAATCGGACTCTTCACGACGACCCTGTCGGTCAGCCCCCACAAGATCCACGCCTGGATCGTCGAGGAGGGCCGGGCTTCCGGAGAGAAGCACGGCGTCATCTTCCTCGAGGAGGACTTCAAGAAAAAGGGCGGATTCCAGGAGAGCTGCAGGAAGAGCCGCGAGTTCGGCCTCACGAGGCAGGATTACTGCGGGTGCCTGTTCAGTCTGGAGGAAGCGAAGCTGAGGCGGAAAGAGTCGGATTCAGCGCGTTGATCGGGCTTAAACCCGGATCAGGATCTGCTTCCCGGCCTGCGGAAGCGCCTCTCCTATTACGGCGGCATACCCGGCGCCGGAATTCCTGATACTGTCTACGAGACCCTGCGCCTTCTCTGCGGGCAGGGATATCAGCAGGCCGCCTGAGGTCTGCGGGTCGTGCAGGAGCATCATCTGTTCTCTCGTCAGGCTGCCCTCGACCTCCAGTGCAATGCTCGTGAACTGCACATTAGACATTCCGCCGCCGGTGAGAAGGCCCTGCGAGGCGAAATCGGCCGCATCGGGAAGAAGGGGAACGGCCTCCATATCGATCGCGATCGTCACGTCTGACCCCGTGGCCATCTCGAGGGCGTGGCCGGCCAGCCCGAATCCGGTTACGTCCGTGCAGGCGTGAGCACCCGCTGCGACCATCGCCCTGGCCGCCGGTGCATTGAGCGCGGTCATCTGATCGATAAAGAGTCTCTCCTGCTCCTCGTCGAGGACCCCCTTCTTCATCGCCGTCGAGTAGATGCCCGTACCGAGCGGTTTCGTCAGGATGATCGCGTCGCCAGGCCTGGCGCCCGCTGTGAGCACGACGTTGTCGGGATGGATCGTCCCCATGATCGAAAGGCCGTACTTCAACTCGGAATCCGTCATCGTATGGCCGCCGACGATGACAGCGCCCGCCTCGTTGACCTTGTCGGCGCCGCCCCGCATCAGGAGCTCGAGCGCCTCGATCTCGAGCTTTCCCTCGGGAAAGCCGATGATGTTGAGCGCCGATACCGGCTCCCCACCCATCGCGTAGACATCGCTCATCGCGTTCGCGGCGGCGACCTGCCCGAACATGTAAGGATCGTCCACTATTGCGGGGAAGAAATCGACTGTGAGGATGATCGCCCTGTCGTCGCTCACGCGCACTACACCGCAGTCATCCGCCTGGCTCGTTCCGACGATCACGTCCGGATGGTCCTGGGGAGGGAGTTTATGTAAAACTGGCCACAACTCCGTCGGGCTGAGCTTGGAAGCTCAGCCCGAACACGAAGCCATGGCCGTCAAACGGTACTTCTTTGACATATTCCACCCTTTTCAGGTGACAGGCCAGGAAGATCATTCTACCGGCGCGATTGCCTCCGTGGGGCATACTTCGACGCAGGCGCCACAGTCGGTGCAGGTGTCAGCATCGATCTTGTACTTATCGTCGCCCTCGCTGATCGCCTCTACCGGACACTCCGGCACGCAGGCGCCGCAGCTGATGCACTCGTCACTGATAACGTGAGCCATTTCTTCCTCCAATGAGGTGGTTCAATTCCTAAAAACCGTTTCTATTAAATATATAATTCCTCGAATCCGGTCAATAATTATCGTCGCATCATCCCGGGCGGCATCGATTTTTTTTCAGGAGGTTCCCCTGAGGGCAGCAGGCGCACGAAGAGGGTTTTTCCCCAGATAAGGCGGCCGGCCATCTCCCGGACGGCTTCGAATGGAGCCGCCGCGATGAGCTCCATACCGTCTGTTCCGCCCCTGTAGAGGTGGTTCAGGCTTATCCCGAGCGCCTCGCCGGCGCATGAGAGCTCCCTTCTCGAGAGCCTCGACACGAGGCGGCTCTTCGCCGTGGCCGCCTCCGCCGCCGTCACAGGATCGGTTGAGATCCCTTCTATGTTCTCCCTCAGGGCCTTTTCAGCCTTGTCTGCGTTTTCTCCCCTGGTGCCCAGTCTCGCCGCAATTACTGCATATCCAGCAACCTGCGTCATCGAGCAACCGGTCGAATAGGCCAGCCCTCTCGTCTCCCTGATATCGAGCTGCATCCGCCTGCTGAGGATCTCGCAGGAGACAGCCAGCGCTGCTATTTCCTCCGGGGAGAGACCGTCGACCCTCCAGGCAGCCGCCAGGTAGGCGCCGCTGCCTGGGGATTCGCCTTCGACCGTACCGGGCTCGTATTTGTCGGCACCCTTTTGGCAGGGTATCCTGTTCGAGACAGGGGCATCGCCGAAGATATCACGTAGAAGGTCCATCCCTTCGGCCTCCTCCGATGCAGTGACAAGCGTCACCACACCACCCTTGTACTGGAAGATATTGCGTCGCGTAACGAATATGTCGGCCGAATCGGGAGCCGCCCACCTCCCGGGAGACCTGTAAAGGGCTTCTCCGAACCTGTGGCCCGGGAAGAGACCGCCGTATACGGTCTTTTTCAGCGTCGCGGATGAGTGCCCGGTCCGGATCCCGACTTCTCTCGCTACAAAGGACGCAGCCTCGCCTATATCGGCCTGGGTCATTTCCATCTCTGAAAGGAAGCGCTGCAGCATCCCGGCCGCTTCCCTCATCCTCCCGGCAGGCGTTTCCAGCCTGATTAACGCCCAGGATGGATTTATCAGGTAATCGTCCATCGGTATGTACGGGTTGTCTCCCCACTGGATCCTCGCTCCCAGGGCTGCCAGGTCCTCTTCCAGCCTCTGTCCTCCCGCCGAGTTCTCGAGGATGATGAAAAGTGCCGAGACGGCGTCGCTCTCCATCTCTCCCGCGCACGCCCTCCCCGGCAGGGTCAGGCATAGCGCCTCGACCGGAGAGCCCTTCCGGTACCTTACGCCTGCGGCCAGCCCTCCTGGAAGGATCTCGAAGACCGCCTCTCCCCGTTCGATCCTGACATCAGGCGCCCGGTCGATCGCCGAGAAGCCGTTGAATTCCGGCTCGCCGAGATATCCGCCGACGAGTTTCGCGATCTGTCCCTGCTTTACCTTTTCAACTGCCGATACCGCCTCGAACCAACCCGCCCCGGTGACCGCCATCGCCTCCCCGTTGAGCATCACGTAGAAATGGTACCTCTCCCTGTCGAACATATCCGAGGATGCAAACGACGTCTTCGCCCTTTCGAGCTCCTTTTCATCGGGCTGCCACTCCGCCAGGCCCTTGACCGCTTCGAGGAGGATGCCGGGATCGACAGGATCGCTGCCCTGTCCCTCGACGCTGACGCGCAGCGCGGCGAAATCCTCGTGCACTTCTATCCCGACGAACGGCTCCGGCATGCCGGCCTGATCCGCCGCCGCCTTCAGCGGGGACGACGGCGCCCCGAGCATCTCGGCGAGCAGCAGCGCCGCGGGAAAGAGCTTCTCACCCGCTGCAGGCATACGGACAAGGAGATCGACCCTGCTCCCGGCGCCTTCCACGACGCGGGCCGTGATCTCCCCGCTCCATCTCGGCTCGAGCACCGGTTTTTCCGTACCCCTTCCCTTCCCGCCGTTTTTTGCGCTCCCGCCGCCCGTGCTGCAGGCAGCATTGAAATAATCGTCTATCCAGCCGAGCGTCCTGCTGCGCTCGAAATCTCCCGTCACGAATATCCTCATCCTGTCAGGCGTATAGCGGGACCTGTAGTATTCGATGATCCTGTCCCTCGACACGCTTTCGATCGTCGACTGATAGCCTATGACCGGCTCGCTGAGGGACGAGCCCCTGTAGAGGTAAGAATCGGCCGCCCTCGAGACGGCTTCACGAGGATTGTCGAACCCCTGGCTCATCTCCTCGAGCACGATCTTCCGTTCCTTCTCGATCTCGGCCGGCGTAAACAGCGGGTGAAGGAGCATCTGGGACAGTATCTCTATCGATTCCTCGAGCAGGTCGGAGCGGGCGAGAAGAAAATATACCGTCACTTCCTTCCTCGTGAATGCGTTGAGAAACGCGCCGTTGTCATCGACCCAACCGCTTATCTCCTCGCGGGTGAACCTCTCCGAACCGTCGAACAGCAGATGCTCCAGGAAGTGCGTGACGCCGCGCGTATCGGGGGTCTCGTAGGCCGATCCAGCCCTTACGGCCACTGCTACGAGGACAGAGCCCGAACCGGGGTAGCCTTCGAGTACGATCTCGAGTCCACCGGGGCGGATAACCGTCTCCGGAGAATTACCGGAATTACTCGAAGCCGAGCCGTATGCGGCTGTCGCTGCAGCAATGACAATTAACAGGATAATTCCGGCGGTGCTGTATCGGACCGCCGTTTTCATCAGTCGGATCATCAGGCCATACCTCCTGGAGATCTGTGTGTGTTTCCTGGCAATCTTCGAAAACAATGATATCAGAGAATATGGATCGCTTTGCCCTCGATCGCCTCGGCCGCTTCGGCAAGAGCCTCGGAGAGAGTCGGATGAGGGAATATCGAATCGGCGAAGTCATGGGCAGTGAGCTTCCTGCCCAGCGCCACGATCCCGGCCGGGAGAAGCTCCGTCGCCTGCGGCCCGATAATGTGGAGGCCGAGAAGCCTGCCGTCTTCCTTCGAGGCGACCCACTTGACGAATCCCTCCTCTTCGCGCAACCCCTTCGCCTTGCCGTTGGCGGCGAAAGGGAACCTTCCCGCTGCGATCTCGATCCCTTTATCCTTCGCTTCCTGCTCGGTCAGCCCGACGCGCGAGACCTCGGGAAGGGTGTATATCGTCGTCGGCACAGCGCTGTAGTCGATCTCTGCACCCTTTCCGAGGGCGTTAGCCGCGGCTACAACTCCTTCCCGCGTCGCCACGTGGGCGAGAAGGTATCCT
Organism: uncultured bacterium; assembly: GCA_965371515.1. Taxonomy (GTDB): domain Bacteria; phylum Krumholzibacteriota; class Krumholzibacteriia; order Krumholzibacteriales; family Krumholzibacteriaceae; genus JAUWCL01. The sequence goes on from CBDUYR010000005.1 coordinate 40,311, forward strand.
CCTATGACGTCTCCGGCCGCAAAGACTCCGTCGACATTCGTCCTCATCCCTCCATCGACGGTGATCCCCGCCTTCGACACCTCGACTCCCGCCTCCTCGAGGCCGATGCCGGCGGTATTGGGCCTCCTGCCGACCGATACGAGCGCGATCTCGGCATTGATCTCTTCTCCGCTCTCGAGCAGCGCCTTCACCCCGCCGCCGGTTTTCTCGAGCGACGATACTTTCGCCCCGAGATGCAGCGTGATGCCTTTCTTCTTCAGGTAGGTCTGGAGGAATCTCGTTATGTGAATGTCCTCCGTTGCGATTATCGAGGGGAGCATTTCGACGATCGTCACATTCGTGCCGAAGGCGTTGAAAACGGAAGCGAACTCGCAGCCGATCACACCGCCGCCAACTACGATCATGCTCTCCGGAATCCTCCCGATATCGAGAAGATCGGTCGAACTGAGCACTGTCCTGCCGTCGAACTCCATTCCCGGCAGCTCGATCTCCGACGAACCGGTGGCGACTATCACAGACCGGCCGCTGACCTTGCCGTGACCCTCGACCTCGACCTCGCCGGGTGAGACGAGACGGCCGCGGCCTTCCACGATGTCGATCCTGCTCCCCTTGAGGATCTTCCTTACGCCGCCGACGAGGCTGTCGACCACGTTGTTCTTGTGCGCCATGAGAGCGGCAACATCGACCGATATTCTGCCCGAGACACCCGATCCCTTCCCCGTTGCGGCGAGCTCGATGAGGTGCGCAAGCCCGTGAAGGGTCTTCGTCGGAATGCAGCCCCTGTTGAGGCATACGCCGCCGAGCCTGTCCTCCTCGACGAGACAGACGCTCGCACCGAGCTGCGCGGCCCTTATCGCGGCAGGATAACCTGCGGGGCCTCCCCCCAGCACGACAATATCGTAACCGGATGACAAGATCGGGCCTCCTTCTATTTTCCCTCTGCCTTGTTCTTGAGAAGCTGGGCCTGCGTCCTCGTCAGCTTTATTTCCGTCGAGGAGCTGTCTTCCAGCGTCATGACGTAGTTGCCGCCCGACCACGGGACTATCTTGCCTATCTTTCCGACGTTGACGATACCGTCGGAGCCGAGCCGCAGGAAAACCGCCGGGTCCAGCTGGGCCTCGAGCTCGTCCAGGTCGGCGTAGTTCGTGACGAAATCACCGTCATCCGTGTGGGCGACCACCTCGCGGCCGCGCTTCTCGAGCATCGCGACCCTTCCGGTGTCGACCAGGTCCATCCCGCCTTCTTTCTTCACTACGATCTTGGGCAGGAATTTCCGGCCGACATGAATACTCTCGACCAGTTTCTTCAATTTCTCGACGAACTCGCCGCGAGAGGGCATGATCGCCCTCGCCCTCTCGATCGCCCCTTCGAGACGGTCCTTCTCGATCGGCTTGAGCAGATAATCGACTGCGTTTATCTCGAAAGCCCTGATTGCGTACTGGTCGTACGCCGTTGTGAACACCACGAGCGGAACATCGCCCGAGTCCACGAGCCTTCTCACTACGCCGAACCCGTCGAGAACGGGCATCTGGATGTCGAGAAAAATTACATCCGGAGAAAGCTCAGACACCATCGTGACCGCTTCCTCCCCGCCGGCCGCCTCGCCCACCACATCGATGTCGCCGACCTGCTCGAGCAGGTATCTCATCTCGTCGCGCGCGAGCTTCTCGTCATCCACGATCAGTACACGTACCGGCAACTTCCTTCCCCCTTCCGGCGGACCGGGGAATAAAGAGCCTGACGATCGCGCCCCCTCCGGGACGCGAGTCTATCTCCATTCTTCCCTCCCCGCAGGTGTATATATCGAGTCTCTCGGCAACGTTCTTCAGGCCCACTCCCCTGGAGAAAAGCAAGCCTATATCGAGCGGGCCCGTCTCGGGGCCGTCGTTTTCGACCGTTATCTCAGTGCCGCCCTTGACCGGGGCGGAACTGATACTGATCCTGCCGCCTTCGGTCCTGCAGGCTATGCCGTGCTTGACGGCGTTCTCCACGAGCGGCTGGAGGAGCAGCGAAGGCACCTGGATTCCGAGGGTCCTCTCATCAAGCTTCTTGACGACCTCGAACCTTTCGTCTCCGAACCGTACCCTCTCGATCGAGAGGTAATCGTCGAGGAAATCGATCTCGTTCGTGAGCGAATGTGTGTCCCCCGTTTCATCGAGCGATTTCCTGAATATCGACGACAGCCGCCTCGTCATCTCCCTCGCTCGCTCCGCGTCGACCCTGATCAGCGATGTTATCGAATTGAGCGTATTGAAGAGAAAATGGGGATTTATCTGGCTTCTCAGCGTGGTCAGCCTCGCGTGAACGAGCTGCTTCTCTTCCTCCCGGTGTATCAGCTCATCGCGGGCGTTTACGGCGAGCTTCAGCGCCATCCCCACCGTGTAGACAAGCACTGCAAGGTCGATAGTGATGAAGAGCCAGTCCCTTACGGGATATCCGTATATCAGCCCCGTCGTCTCGTACCTCCCGAGGAGCTCGTATCGCATGAGAGCGAAACCGATGCACAGCACCACGGGGATGAAGTCCCTGTCGAGAGCGCCCCGGAAGAGGCGATCGAGAAAGTTGTAGATGGTAAGGAAGGGGTTGAGGGAGAAGTTCCACACCTCGCCTCCCCTTCCGAGCCTGGAGTAGATGAACCCCGAGACGAGGCCTGCGACCGTGTAGAACGGCAGGGAGACCGTTTCCCCGATCATGAAGCAGGTCAGCCCGATGACAAATCCAGTCCCTGCGCCGACCCACGTCCCGCCGATCAGTCCGGCTACGATCACGCCCTCGAGCGATAGGTCCATCGCGGCCTGCGCCGACATCTTCCTGATCAGCACGCCCACCGAGAATATCACGGCGAGCAGTACTGTCAGCTTGACCTTTTCTCGCGTGGGGACAGAGACCTTCACGAGTATGTCGCCGGTGAAGCGGAATCCGAGCACGAGGCTCGTTATCCCCGCCATCACGGCGAGCCTGAGCAGAATGTTTATCAGCGCAAGCTGATCCTGGGTGAAAGCGAGCGGCATCCTGGTCTCCCTGTTCCGGCGAAATCGGTGCTGAACCCGTTACATGCGCCGGCGGTACATCCCGAGTATGAATTCCTCGTACTGTTTCTGAGTGTGAAGGCCCTCCCACTTGTAGAACAGCTCGTCTTCTCTCGTAACGACGTGAGTGGTCGGCAACCTGCCGGCCCTGCCGAAGAGGCCCGGATCGCCGCCCGGCAGAAGCACTTCGAACCGGGCGTCGTTGGCATTGACAAACGATCTCGCCACGGAAACGCCCCCCTTGTCAGTGACTATCCCGAGGACCGTCACATTCACATGAAATTTTCGCTGGATCTCGTTCATGATCGGTACGAGCTTCTTCGAGTCGACGTTCCACGTCTCGATGTAATTGACCAGCAGTATCTTCCTGCCGTAATCGGATATCTTCTTTTCCTCGCCGTAGAGGGTCACGAATGTGACATCCGATACCGACCGTGAGCCGGCGGTCTCCGCCGCGGCGGGCGCCTTCCCGGCATCGGAGTCGTCGGCCGGCGATTTCGCGCCGTCTCCATCCCCCGAGCAGGATACGAGCAGGAATACGACAGCCGCAGCCGTCAGAGAGACAGCAAGCACCTTGAAGACCCGGGCTTTCCTTTTCAGGACAGGACCGTACAGCATCATCATCGCTCCTTGATCAGCAGTCCTGCGATCGTGTTCTTCTGGATCTCCTTCGTACCCTCGTAGATCTCTGCTATCTTCGCGTCCCGGTAGTAACGCTCGACCTCGTACTCGGTCATATAGCCGTATCCGCCGAGAATCTGGATCGCCTCGTCGGCCACCTGGACAGCGGTCCTGGCAGCTATGTACTTTGCCATCGATGTCAGCTTGGGATCGATCCGCCCCTGGTCGAAGTTCCACGCAGCCTTGTATGTGAGCAGTCTCGCGTACTCGATAGCTGTGGCCATGTCGGCGAGTTTGTGCTGTGTGACCTGGAACTTTGCCAGCGGCCTGCCGAACTGCTCGCGCTCCAGCGAATAGTCGATAGCCCTTTCGAACGCTCCCTGGGCGATGCCGAGCGCCGTCGCGGCGATCTCGACACGACTCTCGTCGAAGAACTCGAGGACCTGGTAGAAGCCCTTGCCGTCTTTGCCGATGATGTTGCCCGCCGGTACACGGACGTTGTCGAATATCACTTCAGCCGTCGAGGTCATCTTGATTCCCATCTTCGCGCCGACGTCCTCTGTCGAGAGTCCCTCGGCACCCTTTTCGACGAGAATCGTCGCCATCCCCCTGTACGAAGGCTCGGCCTTGTCGTCGGTCTGGCAGAGCACGATGTAGAAGTCGGCGATCTGTCCGTTTGTGATGAACATCTTGTTGCCGTTTATCACCCACGAGTCGCCGTCCATGACCGCCCTCGTGTCCATCCTCGTGATATCGCTGCCGTGGTTCGCCTCGGTGAAGGCGCCTGCCGAGATCATCTTTCCCTGGGCAACGGCGGTGAGATACTTCTGCTTCTGCTCGTCCGTGCCACACCGCATGATGATCTCGGAGGCGAAATCGGAGAGGGCCAGAGCCGTTCCAAGGCCGGAATCGCGCCTGCAGAACTCCTCGACGACGAGGACGTTCTCGATCAGGCCGAGGCCCGATCCCCCTGCGTCGACGGGAAAATGCAGCCCGATGAAGCCCAGCTCGCTGGCCTTCTGCCAGAGTTCCTTCGGGAAAGAGTGCTCTTCCTCGTGCTTGAGAGCCAACTCCCTTGTGAATTCACCTTTTGCAAAGCTGCTTGCCGCTTCCTGAATTTCCTTCTGTTCGGTACTCAGCTCGAAATCCATCTCATCCTCCCCTAAGCCAGATCGAACGACTTGAAAAATAACCTGATATGGTATCTTAACCCATGAAATTACTATAAGTTCCGCAAGCCTAACAGATGCTAACGCCCAAAATCAACACATAGTTAAAGCCCCCGCAAGGGTCTGGAACAGTTTTTGCGGATATTCCCCCCGGAGTGTGATAAATGAAGGTTATTGTTGTAATTTCGGTCGTTTTTCTGGCGGCGGGCATGCTCGCCCCCTGTCTTAATGCCCAATCCTCATCCAGGATCGAGGCGGAGCGTCTCTTCGTCGAGGCGCAGAAATCTCTCGCCCGGGGCGACAACGTAAAGGCCGAATCGTACCTGATGAAATCTCTGAAGTCCGACGACTCTTTCACATCGGCGATCTGGCAGCTCTCACAGATCTACGAGAAACGGGGCCGGCTCGAGTATGCACGCGAGCTGCTGCTGAGGGGGCTCCAGCAGGAACCCGACGCGACCTGGGCCCGCGACAAGCTGGCCCGGATGGAGAAGGCTCTCACAGGCAAGCTGCTGACCGAGGCTGAGCGCCTCATGGGCAGGGGTCAGTACGAACAGGCGATCCCCAAGTTGTCGCTCTACCTCGGCATAAAACCGTACGACCCCGTTCCGCTCGTTCAGATGGCGAGGTGCCACCTCGCCATGGACAACCTCGATTCGGCGAAGGAATATCTCATACAGGCCACCGAGCGTGACCCCTCGAACACCGAGGTCATGTCACTGCTCGACGAGGTCGAGAGGCGTTCCGACAAGGCCGCTGTCGAGGCCGCCCTGAGGCGGGCCCGCGCTGTCCTCGCCTCCTACACTCCCGAGACGAAAGGACAGGCCGAGAAAGCGCTGAGCAACGTACTGGCGCTTGATCCGGAGAACACCTGGGCGCGGGAGAAACTTAGGGAGATCGCGCTTCTCGAGGAGGAGCAGCAGAAGATTCCTCCAGCCAAAGAGGCCGTGGCAAAGGGAGTCGCCAGGGGTGTCGAGGCGATAAAGACGCTCGAGGAGCCTACATCGCGTGTCATCTCCGTCCTGAGATCGAATGTGCTGATCGTCATTCTCGTCATGATCGCTGTCCTTCTCGGGCTTAATCTCAGACGCAGGAAGAAGTCCCGCAGCTATCCGCTGCAGGGGAGCCTGTCGCTGATACCCATCCTCGACGTAGTCTCCCTGCTCAACAGCAACCTCAAGTCGGGAAGGTTGATGCTCGTCTCGCAGTCCGGTCGTAGCGAGGTATTCTTCGAGAAGGGTGAGATCATCCATGCGCGGATAAAGAGCTGGGACGGAAAAACGGCGTTCCACAAGATAATGACGCTGCGAAGCGGCCGCTACGTTTTCAACAACCACCTGCCCAGCGTCCGTCACACGATCACCGAGCCACTCAGCCTCCTGCTGCTTTCGATGAAGTCCCAGAAACAGGAGCAGAAGAAGGCTCCCGGAAAGAGACCCGCCAGGCAGAAGGAAGAGATTTTCAACTGATCAGATGTCGAGTATCTCGGACTCGGGAATGCATGCACCCGCTACACGGCTGTAGCGCGTCTCCCATCTCAGCGACGGGATCATCTGCTCTCCACTCCTGCGACAAGCCTCGTGGAACTTCTCGTGCACATTTTTCATCATGTCCTCGATATCTTCGGGACACTTGCCTACGATGAAGTGGACCCACGACGAACCGCCCTCTCCCTTCGAGACTACGTGTTCGTTCGACAGGACCGAGCACATCACGCTCTCCAGCGTGCCGACCATCCTGGAGGCATTGTCGGAGGCTCCGACCATCCGCATATCGATAAGGCAGAACTCGCTGCCGGTGAGATCGGCTCTCTCTATCATCATGTGAAGCGGGCTTACGAGGTCCTTCTCGCGCTCGAATGTCGGTTCGAGCGGCAGCCTGATGCTGATCGTGTTCCCCGAACTGATGTCGAGCTCGGCGTCGAGGGCATCGGCCAGTCTGCTTAGAACCAGTCCCCTGTGGGCCTCGTGGAACGAGAGATAGTCCTTCAGGCCTTCCCTGATCGACCTGAGCCAGCCGCTCGACCTCGGCCTGAGATAGATCTTCAGGCTCCTTTCAACCCCGCCGTGGTAACAGATCTCTTCCTTTATCGAAGAGCTGCACTCGATGAACGGCGCCTCGCCCAGCCAGGTGTTGTACGCCTCGATCGCGGTCACGACGAAGTCCTTGAGGCTTCCCCTGCCGGTGAATACTGTCATCTCCGGCATACCGATCTTGTAGCCGCGAAGCTTGTTGTCGCGCTGAAGCTTCTCGAAGACAGGCTTCAAATCGTGTCTGGCCCTTGTCAATGTCCGGCAGACCTTCATCTCCTCTGACTCGATCATGAATATCTTCTGTAGTTCGTCGAGGTTCGCTATAAGTTTCTCGACGTTTCTCCACCCGATATCGAGGAGCTTCTCCTTTTCCTCACCGACGAGAGGCTGCTCGCTGAGAATCTTGACGGCGTTTCTTATCGCCGTGAGTGGAGTCCTCATCCTGTGGGAAAGAGAGGTGGCGAAGCGGGACCTCAACTCGTCGAACTTCTTCCAGCGTGAGAAATCGTGGATCAGTACGTAGAAGGCCGCGGGTTCACCGGGGATCCCGATCGACCTGACTTCGAGTCCGAGGAGTTTGCGCGTCTCCTGGTCGGACAACGTCACATCGACGTAAGTGATGGCCGATCCGGCCGACGTGCACTTCTCGAAGAGACTGTCGGAACAGCTTCTCTCGATGATGCCGGCGATCTCCGCGTCGGTCGCAGCGGAGAGTATGCCGCGGGCGCACCTGTTTGCGAAGATCGGCGTCCGTGTGTGGTCGAGTATGACTACACCCTGCTCGACCGGCTCGAGAAGGCTCTCGAGAAGGGAAGAGGCCGGAGAGCCGCCGCTGCTCACGCTGTCGCATGAGGCGGATGCCCTTGTCTCCATTTCAGGTATCGTTTCGACATGATGCGTTGCCATCGGTGCATTCCTCGCAGCCAGAGTCTGTCTTGACGAACAACAGGCAACGCAAGGTATGTGCCTCGTATCAGCGGCAACTTTACGGAAAGGCTGCAGACTCTGCTCCACAACGTGGAACTATAGGAACATCGGTATTTCGCAGAATGCATTCAGGGTGTTGTTTTTACAGGCTGAGCGTCTTCCGGATCGCGTTTTCCCTTCCAGGCACCGGGGAACCTCCACGTGATCCCTATCTGGACCATCGAGTTCCAGACACGTTCGAAGCTGTCCCCGGAATCGATGCCGCCTGAAAGACTGACGTCGAAGCCTCCCTTCAACCGCGTCCCCGCGGCAAGCAGGTAGACCTCCCTGTAATCGCCGTTCCTGAATAGCTGCGCGAAGACGGAGAAATCGATCGTGAGCGAGCGAAAGGGCTTCAGCCCGAGAAGGACACCGGCCAGAGCGTAGTTCTCGGACCTGTAGAATTCCTCCTCGACCTTCCGTCCGACGAGCGTGTAGGTCGCGGAGCAGCGGAAATCGAACATCTCCGAAAATCTCCTGAACTCTAGCCCGGCGCCTCCATCAAGGCTTTCTCCCGCATACGGCCAGAGGCTCGCCGATCCCGTCGGGATGCGCATGTCACCCCTGAAGAACAGGCCTGAGATCCTGAGGGAATCGCCTACGATCCTCAACTCGGCGCTGAGAAGCAGGTCGGCAAAGCCGTGATTGTACTGCCCGCCGTGCCGCAGTACGGGATAGAAGATCTGCATCCTGACATGGGTGCGTTCGCCGTTCCGGAATCCTGTTTCGAACGAAAACACGGTGGAGTTCTCGTGCTCCCCCTTGACAAACGACTGCCCGATGTCGAGGATCACACGGGCAGTATCGATTCGCCCGTAATATGTCGGCAGGTTGAGAAAAGGCCCAGTGGCTCTTGCAGGCTTCGGGGCAGACAGGATCAATACGATGGCGATAAGACAAAAACTGAAAAACCCAGTCTTCAAGGTCAGGCCTTTCAGGTCACTCCCTCGAGAAGACGAATCTTGCCCTGGTTGACGAAGTTCACGATTATCGTCTTTCTGTGGCCGGGGAGCTCTTCTTTCGCGATTACCTTTCCGTAGTCGTTCCACGACCTGTGATAGATCACATCGTCTACCACGTACTCGCCTGACTCTTCGTATTCCTTCGCATGCTCCTTTTCCTCGTCGTCGAGGTCTTCTGGAGCGAGCTCGGACGGCTCGGCGCTCGCGTTGGCACCTTTCCCCTCATCATCTTCCGTCATGTAGGGAAGGAATCCTTCGCAGCCGGGGCATTTGAGCCATATGACATCGTTGCTCTCGCCCCCGTCTATGATTTCCATATCGAAATCTTTTTTACATACACTGCAATGCTGGTTGATCAGCCGCTTCTTCGCGACCTTGTCGGTAGCCAAAGCTGTTTACCTCCACCAAAAAAGATGCTGAGGATCAATCTTCGATTCTGCAGCAATCGTCCGCCTCGCGCGCGGCGAGATATCTCATCCCACAGACCGGACACCTGTGCTTACCGTCCAGCCTCCCATCCGCTTCGGCCTTGGCGAGTAACCTGTGGAACTTCACGTAGTTCTTGCTCTTCTGGAGTATCGACCCTTCGTGTCCTTCCGGCTTCATTGCTTCTCCTCCCGTCCCTGGACATGAAAGACCCGCACCACACCATGCTGTGGTACCGGAGTCATATTTGTACAATATATGGTGCTCTTATACCACCATTCGGTGCAGTCGTCAACACTAATCCTCGATATTTGACATGACCTGTGGCTGCAGGAAACAATATATCACGGAAGTCCGGACATTGCAAGTGTGTGGCCGTAACTTATTGTATTATTTAATATTATGGTGCCTATGGGCAGTCCGTCCTGTCGGCATATCGAAGATTCTCCGGAGATTCGCCGCTGCCGCGGAAGGTCAGCGGATAATAACAATCTTCTGAACCTGTTCCTTCGGGCCGGCCTTGACCTTCATGAAGTAGACGCCCGTCACGACCTGCTTGCCGCGGTCGTCAAGACCGTCCCAGGTAAGCGTGATGATCTGCCCGCCGAAGACACCCAGCTCGTACAGATGCCTCACATGCCGGCCCGCCACGTCGTAGATGTTGACGAGGATCTCGGTCTTCGTTTCGGCCGTCGGAGCTCGAAGCATATCTCTCGAGTCTCCGGTTCCCGAAGGATCGAAATAACTTCTCGGCACGTCTATGCTGAAGGTACTCCCCCTGTCGTCGGTGGGATTGGGGATGATCGAAGAGACGAAGTTTCCCGCGAGCGGTACGATCGCCGTCTCGGCCATCTCTTTCGACTCGTAGTGCAGCGTCGTCGGTTCGCTGTTGATAACGACGTTGATCTCCCCGACGACCTGGTAACTGTACTTGTGCCCGGGCATGACTGTGTCGTCAATGTAACGGTAGCGCCTGTATTCGTCGTTATAGCTGTATGTGCTGTCGCCATGGACAGTTCCAACCAGTTCCCTCGACGACCTGTCGGTCAGGTCCAGCCGGTACACATCGAATCCTGCACCGAATATCTCACTGGCCGTCTTCCATCTGACCTCGATACTGCCGGGCTCCGCTATCGCCATTGCTTCGTAATATCGAATGCCGACGAAATAGACCATGACGCTTGTGGTGTCGCTCAATTCCACGAGGTTCTCGGCAGCGAAGCGGATCCGGTTCTCGCCCGGGTCAAGTCCTTCCTGAAGGATGATGCCCGCACTGAAGCTCGAAGCTCCTGTAAATCTGCCTGGAGCCTCCTTGAAGAATCCGTCGTTTATCGCTATCTGGAAGCTCACGATCTCGGGCGCGTAATCGATTCGCCGGTATTCCTCTATTCTCGTGTTCTGGTTCGGCACTGGTGTCTGTTCGACGTCGACCCAGATGAGTATGTCCCCGTAGAATGTCGTGTCGGATTTGGGAGTGTATGCCTCGATAACGGGCATCACTTCGTAGAGATCCGGAATCGAATTCGGAACACTCTCGCCCGTGAAAATATTGTATTCGTCGGCCAGCCCGACCTGACCCATCGTCCACGGACAGATCGGCAGCGGCTCATTTAACAGCGCATCGTTCATGATGCAGGGCCACCCCGCGCCGCAGTACCTATGGTACGAATTAGCATTGATGTAGTTGAGGTATCCGGATCTGGCGATACACGAAATCTCGGCGCTGGCGGCTTCGTCGAGCGCCCAGAAGACATGGCTCATCTCGCGGATGAACACGTGCGCGAAATTGAGGCCGCCCCCTAACCCGCACGCGGGATAAGGAACAACCATGTACGGTCCCCCGAGAAAGATCGTATACCCGACGTATTCGCCGCCAAACCCCCGCCAGCATTCGTTCACGCTCGCATCGGCTACAAAGGCGGTGAATACCCAGTCGTAGAGGAGAAGGCCGTCATCGCCGAGATCTCTTGCTCTCATCGCATTATTGAAATAATGTGTCATTTCGGATGCCGGAGCGTCACTCGGGATCTCTATATCGTAGCTCTCCGCCAGGTAGGTGATCGCCTCCGAGATCCAGATCGGATCAGTGTTCCAGTCGCCCTCGATAGGCTCCCGCGATACCGGCACACGGCGATGCAGAGAGGGACAATTCACTTCGAACGCCAGCGGCACCCAACGGGCTTCGTTCTGGTACTGGGAAAGTCCGAGATAGACGTCGCGTACTGCATTGCCGATCTCGTCATCCGTCCAGTTCTCGCTCTGCACGCCGCCCGAGCTCTCTGGAAAGATGAGATTGATGAGGACATTGCCGATGAGAAACTCTGAGTTCTGATCCATCGCCCTGTCAGCTATCTGAGCGGGTGCTCCTTCTCTCGGGTCAACAGATTTCGATACGGTCCTCTCGACGATATCGTGCGGCTTCTCTAAAACGAGGTCGACAAACGATTCCTTCGTGATCGGCCTCGCCATACTGAGGATCTTCTCCTGATCGAGCAGTCCCCTCGCCACCTTGAGAGTGACAAGGTCGACCTCCATCGGATCGATCTCCGTCGGGTCGGTGACAAACCGGATGTCGAGTTCCCCGAAGTCGGCTTCGCCGGCGCCTGCGGGGAACCTTCCGAATATCATCGTCGGGGGCAGACCGAGCAGGCCCTTCGCTCCCGCCTTCTCGGCGATCTCCATCGCCCTCCTGAACGAACCGTTGTCGCCGTTCCTTATGAGTACGACGGCCTGCCTGAGGCCGTATTCGGTCTCGAAGTTGTCCGCAGATGACCTTGCCGGGAATATGATTAAAACGGTGAGAAAACAGATGACGGTTATTGCGATCCTCTTCACTTTCCACCTCACTTATGGATAATCATTGTTACCGGCTAAAAATAAGATGCGGGACGGGTACAATCAAACTAAAATGCTGGATTCCGTCAGAGTCATCCGGGAGACTGTTTGACGGTTACGATGTCAGTTTTCCGCTTCTCTTCCGGGTGTAGAATAATCTATGAGAACCGATTCGGTCACAGTCACCTTGGGCCTGGTCTCGCGCGGGTTCCTGCCTCCCGGATAACTCGTCTTAGATGTCCGTTCCACGCGGCTTCTTACGAGGCCCCAGAAAGGCACCTCGGAGGAGATCCTCAGGATGCTCCTCTCCTCCTCAAACCGCTCCGCCGTGATCCCTCCCATCGCCACGTCGCGCCTGTCGCTCCTGAAATACTCGAAGACATCGCACCGGAAAGTCCCGGCCGGCACCTCCACGCTCTCCGCTTCGTGCTCCTGCCTCTGCAGCCCCTCGCTTCTCTTGAGGAAAAGCCTGCCGATTTCGAAATCCTCGAGTTCCTCTAAGGACGGCTCCCTGAAAGGCTCGGTGCCGTCCCTGACCAGGATATCGCCGATGCAGGCGTAGAACTCCTCGGGGGTCTTCATCTCTTCCGCTCCGGCGCACAGGGTGAGACGAACTGTAATCGTCTCCGCGGCGATCGGAGGCCAGGTGGTAGAGGTTATCTCGAGGCCGGCCCCGCCGGAGCCCTTTCCCGTCACTTCGAGCGTGACGAGCGAGCTGTCCCTGATGCCGTGGGCTTCCGATATGATAAGATACGATACCGATGTCCCCGCAGTGAAATCGACCGAGTGAAGCGAGACTCCAGGTACGAGAAAGTCGACTTCCGCCGTGGCGGGAGACGATGCGACGATCAATGTTCCCAGCGCGAGACAGGCCGATATACGGTTCATGGGATCATCCCCCTCTTTATCTGTGAGCCTCGGCAGCGCCGGTGCTGTCGGCCAGCGCCCTGTGCCCCACTCTCGCCCAGAAGGTCTGAAAATCGAAATGCGGGCTCTGCCTGGCGTTGTGGCATTCCCGGCAGACCTTCCTGGCTCTCTCCCTGTATTTACCGTTGCGCGTGTGTTTTGTTCCCGGTCCGTGACAGGCCTCGCACTGGACTCCCCTGAGGTTGATGCCGCCCTTCTCATCCGATTCCGGGTCGTATCCGCTGAACCTGCCGTATCCCGTCGTATGGCACGGAAGGCATCTGGCATTCCTGTCGTTCCCAGATTCTGTGAGCCTCCTGAAGGCGCGGAAGTGGGGACTGACCATGAAATCCGAGGCGGTGCCGTCGTGGCAGCGTGCGCAGATCTCCATCCCGATATACTTCTCTCTCAGTTTGCCCGTAAGGGGATTGCGAGAGACAAACTGCGTGACCTGCATCCTCTTCCGCCTCTGTCCCTGCTCGAGATGAAAATCACTGAGCATCGAGGCGACCATCGTATCTATCGGGGCCGACTTGGGAAGAGTTACCAGCATCGTGTCGGTCAGCTCCCACCTGCCTTGCACCGGTGTCATCACCGCCCACCCGAGAGCGCGTCCCTTGTCTCCCGAATAGAGGACGGGGACTCCAAGGTCATGGAACGATCCACCGGTCGTGTCGGCGCAGTCGCTCGAAGCCTTCTCGCCCCGCTCGGTATGCCCGCGGATCACGAGATCTATCCCCTCTATTTCGAGGAGCAGCGGTTCGAGCATCTCGCGCCTGAAGTGGGCGAGGAGAATAATCATTTCACACCCATCCTCGCGTAACTCTGCGGCCACTTCCCTGCCCTCGGCAATCGGATCTCTCAGATCGATACCGGTCTCACCTGCCGGCTCTTCGCCGAGCAACGCAAAGATCCCTATCTTCGTGCCTCCCACTTTCTTGATGATGTAAGGTGGGAATATTCTCTCGTCCTCGTAGTAAAGATTTGCGCAGATCACGGGAAGGCCCGTCTGCGCCTCCTCCCTTATCGCCTTGAGCTCATACGACAGCTCGTTCTCACCGACGGCCACGGCGTCATACCCGGCCAGCACCATCATGTTCGCGAGGAACCGGCTCCTGTACATCTCCAGGATGCCCTTCCGGGCATAGAAATCGCCGGCGGAGAGGAGCAGCAGGCCGGGGGACTCCGCTCTCATCCGCTTGAACTCTGCGGCCCGCCGGGCCACACCGCCTGAGGCGGCCTCGCCTCACCCGGCCGGGACGAGGTGCCCCTGAGTGTCGCCGGTGAATACTATAGTCACCGATTCTTCAGTGGAGCATCCCGCCGCGAGGGCGAAGAAGAGAAGAGCCGGCAGAGCCAGCTTCAATATCAAGGATATCAGCATCATGTTTATGATTTTAACGTGTAGAGAAAAAGGGGCAAAGCGAAAATATTCTCCTTGCCCCTGTATAATGCAAACCCCTGTTACTTGGCTACACGGCCCTTGAGAGACTTGCCAGCCGAAAAGGCGGGGAACTTGGTCGCCGGAATCATGATGGTCTCGCCCGTCTGGGGATTGCGGCCCTTGCGTTTCTTGCGCTTGCGGGTCTGGAAGGTGCCGAATCCAGTGATCTGTACTCTTCGCATAGCCGCGAGCTCTGTCGCGATTATGCCTTCCTTCGGAGCGGTGCTGAAGATCGCGTCGACAACCATGGCCGAATCCTTCTTCGTCATGCCCGTCTTCTTTGCGACCTTCTCGATGAGATCAGTCTTGTTCATTTCGTATCACCTCCTTCGTTTTCGTAATTGGACTGGCGCCAGATTAGCGCGGCCTTATGGGGTTGTCAAGACTTTTATGTCTGTTTTTCCCGTTCTCATCACTATTTTCAGGTGTGCGCCGCCTGTAGACCGCAACAGTACAGGGAAAATACATACCGGCCCAAACAAGATTCATCAGTTGAGGAATCCCGGCACCGTCCCGCCAAGCCCCCGCTTTCCCTGCTCGTACTTGAGGTCGCGGTGGGCCTTGATCTGTATCTGGAAGTAGTATGAGTAATCGTCGCCGAACCTGCGGTGCACGAATCCCGCCTGCCAGCAGTGGAGGTCTCTTGTGATGCTGTACTGTTGCGACGTAAACTCGCGCCGCTGGATATCGAAATAAGAACTGAATGTTATCTTCCAGTTATTCGTCAGGTTGAGGTTGCCCCTCATGTCGACCTTGCTCGTCGGGCGGGACATGCTCGAACCGCCAAAACCCGAATAGCTGTACCCGAGATTCAATGACCAGCTCGTACCTCGTCCCGGAGCGCCGGGCCGCCTCGAGCTGCCGGGCTGTTCGGTCTCCCATTCTTCCTCATCGAAGTCGGAGACGAAACCGTCGTACGTGTCGAGCTCGTCGACCTCCTCGTCCTCCGGCTCCTCCTCCCGTACAGAGCCGAGCTCTTTCGCCACTCTGATCTTCTCTCGCTCAGGCAAGTCCCACTTTCCCAGCCAGGAGAATCCGCCGCCGAAGCTCATGTTAGTCGAGAAATTCGTCGAGAGGATCTCCCATTCGTAAGGATCGATCGTGTGATTCAGCGATATCGAGGCAAGCCTGCCGACCGAGGTCCTGATACTCGACCGGATGTTCGAGAACTGCCTTTCGGACACGTCGGGGTTGAAGGAACCGTTCATGTTCCACGTGAAGGCGTTGTTCTTTTTCGACTCCTGGCCGTTCTTGAGGTATTTCAGGTCGATCACGTTCCTCAGCGACCAGCTGTACCCCTGCGACTCCCGCTGATTCGACGTCAGCGCCGGGACGTACGACCAGGAGATCGACGGGTTGAACGTGTGACGGATCCCGACGAGAGAGCCTATGTTCGGATAGAAGACGCCATACAGCGTGGTTCCGACGCCGAGGGAGAAGCGCATCGACACCTCGTTCTTGTACTTTTCGTCCGGTGTCGGGCCCGACAAGTCCGTGCCGTATACAGGCATCCCCGGCGTGATCCCGATAGCCGGATAGATTCCATTCACGATATCGATGAACTCCAGCGAGGATTCCGAACCCTCCAGGTTGGAGGTGAACCTGAAATTTCCCGTGTCGTCCCCGTTGTCGAGCCAGTCGACGGTCACATGGTCCGATCCCCAGCCGGACCAGGAGTTGATCGAACTCTCGATCTCGAAAGCGAGCAAGGTACCGGTATTGTATACGCCCTCGGTTATCGTGATGTCGCCGCTCTCCAGGCCGTTGAGGATGATCCTCAGGAGGCTGTTCGAGGGATCGACCGTTATCGGCACCGAAACGGTGTCACCCGTCATGACGGCCGGCCGGGGCGGCAGAATGTACTTGGGATTTATCTGGTCCTTCAGTGTGTTGGCGTATCTCCAGTTCAGTCCCACCGACGGCGCGATGTTGATGCCTATTACTTTATTCTGTTTGCTGAACGACATACCCGAACTCGCTGTTATATCTTCCCTTCTTCTCGCGTCACTCTGCGACGTAGTCCGTGTCGCTTTGAGATTGGGCGCCCAGGTGACTTCGCGGAGGACCCCCTCCCATACGCCCTTTTCCGAGCCCGAGTGCTTCTCGCCGAACCACAGCGACATCCTCGGCAGATTGATTGACAGGGATGGAAAAGTGCCCGAGATGCTCACCTCGTTCGGGTTATCGGAGCTGACGTTGAGTTTCTGGTTCCTGCTCGCCGAGAGACCGAGCCGCGTGCCGCCCCAGTTCTTGTTGAAACTGACGGTCGAGTATATCCGTCTGTCCACCACGCGGGCGACATCATCGGCGCGGTAGACCGAAGAGGGCGCCTCGTCACTGCTTACAAAGCTGAGGTTGCTGCGAAGCGATGCGGTTTTGCCGAACGTCTGGTTGTGACTCGACTTGAACGTCCACTCGTACGATTTCCTGTTGAAGTCCCTGAAGAAGTCGAGGTTAACGTTTCCGCCGAGCACGTATCTGACCTTGTACCTGTTGGTCAGGTGTACGCGGAAGTTATTGTTCTCGTTAAAATCGGTCGTCAGTATGAAATCGGTATAGTCGTTCGTCGCCCAGTAGTACCCGATCCCCCTGATGAAACGGCCGTCTCGGCTGTTGAGGCCGATGTCGAAGTTAGGGCGGAGCAATCCCGATTGGCGGCCGCGGCGTATTGAGTTGACCATGTATGGAAGCCAGAAGCAGGGGATCTCGCCGAGGTAGAGAGTTATCGGGCCGGATACGATCTTGTCGTCGATATAAACCTTCATCCTGCCGGCACGCATCGAGTAGTGTGCTTTCCTGTAGTCGCATGTGGTGTAGGTCGACCCGTAGACCTTTAGCACGTCGTCGCCCTGCTTGAAGATCCTCTTGCCGAGATAATACCCCTGATCGTACTCGGTCGATCCGTCCATCACAAGGCCCCCCTCGGTCTCCATATCGTACCCCATCCCGTATCCGTACATCATCTGCCCGTTCTCGTCGAGCGCCGGCTCGCCGTGAGCGTCGAGGATGTTGAGCCTCGAGCTGAAGTTTATGAATTCGGCGGTAAGGATCTTGTTCTGATAGTTCACTTTCGCGCCGTCGTACATGACGAAGTCCTCGGTCGTGGCAAAGTACTCGATCTCGTTCGCCTCATAAGTGATCTTCTCGGCGTCCCTGCCGAACTCCCTGAATACGATCGAACTGTCGACTATCGCGGCGAGCGAGTCGATCGACTCTCCCGCGCCGAGTGTGAGATAGTTGTACGTACCCGAGGCGTTGCCGGTAATCTTCACGTATCTCAGGTCCGGCCCGTCGAACCTGAAGAACATCGTGTCGCCCCTCGAGTAGTTGTTCGAGATCTTGTTTTCGGTCCCCTCGAAGGGATAGTACATCGCCATCGCATTGCCGAAGATCTGAACCGAGTCCACTTCATCGTTCGACATGTGTATCACGATCGAGTCGCCCTCGATCCACGAGTCCTCGATCCACTGGGATTCGAGTCTGGGAGTTTCGGTCAGACGGCCCTTCTCGGGGAGCACGATCCTTTCCACGCCCTCATCGATGTAGTAGAGAAGCACCCTCTCCCCGGACATGCCTGACGGGCCGCTGCTCGCGATCGGGTTGCCGAAGAGCTCCATGTACCCCTTGTCGTTGAAAATCGCCGCCGAATCACATTGCGCCCTCGTGCGCCCCTTGAGCATGTTGACGTTTCCTACTGCCGTACCGACGTCCTTCTCCATGTCGTAGCTCATCCACTCGCTCGTCACCCGCCCCTCCTCCTCGGCATGATCGTCGAAGACGAGGACCGGGCGTTCGTACATGATCGCCTCGCCGGTGAGACGGTGAAACCGCCCGCGCGAACCAGAGATGGAAAAATCCTCCGCTGTGTCTATTATGACTACATCCCTCCACGCGTCTGCGATCTCGGTCGACCTGTCGTAGAAAATCGAGTCTGCGTACATTACCCTTGTACTGTCTGAAAGGCGGACGTTGCCGGTCAGGACAAGCGTCCCTTCATCCCTGTCGTACTCGGCTCTCCGGCAGGTGACTTCGAGCCCCTCGTCGATCAGCCTCACGTTATCTATCATTACAAGGACGTTCTTCTCGCCGTAATACTCGCCGAGGTCACTGAACATCCGCATCGATCCGTCGATTCCACGGACGTCCCCCACGAGTATCGTGCGCTTGAGATCGGGATAGTGACGCCCCCGCTCGCTTGTCACGGTGGCGGTCTGGTGGTCGATTCGTACATCGCCCTCCATGTGCCAGACCTGGAGCCCGTCCTCGACCCTCGACTTGAACGTGTTGAACCTGATCCGGTAGAGAGACGTGTCGCCCGGCGATGCGGTGTTCTGCTGTGAACGGGCCGTGGGCGGCGCACCTCCGACCGCGAAGAGTATCGCGGCGATCGTCGACGTTATTGCGAGGACCCTTTTCAATCGACTCTTTCCTTCAGTCTGCAGCGCCGGCTTGTCTCAGTCAATTTTACCGAGCGCCATCATCGAGGCCCCGACGAGCGAGGCCATGTTTCCCAGCTCCGCAGGGACGACCTTCACCGAAGCGAATATGTCTGCCATCAACTGCCCGCGCATCGATTCCCTCGCCGGTTCGAGGATCAGGTCCCCGGCTCCGGCCACCCCGCCTCCGACAGCGATCACCTCTGGATTAAAGAGGTGTACGATGTTCGCAAGCCCCGTTCCGAGCGCACGTCCCGCTGCGGTAAACGCCTCGATGGCCACTTCGTCCCCACCGGCGGCCGCCCCGGCGACATCTTTCGACGTGAGGCTTTCGCTGTCCTCGAGGACCGATTCAGCGCCGGCCGCGATCGCCGACCTGGCCCTTGAGACTATCGACGAGGCGCTGGCCATCGCCTCGAGGCAGCCGGCCGTTCCGCAGGTGCATTTCGGCCCCGACGGATCTATGACCTGATGACCGATCTCGCCGGCCAGACCCTGCCATCCACGATAGAGACGGCCGTCGGCGACCACGCCGCCGCCTATTCCCGTCCCCAGCGTCATGCAGACGAAGTGCTGCGTACCCCTGCCTGCCCCGAGGATATATTCGCCCCATGCGGCGCAGTTGACGTCGTTGTCGACCGTCACCGGCATGCCGAGCGCGCCGGAGAAGAGTCCGCGGAGATCGAGATCCTCCCAGCCGGGCAAGTTCGGGGAATAGTACAGGTATCCCTTCGAGCCGTCTATCAGTCCCGCGCAGTCGATACCTGCGGCAACCATCTCCGGATGGCCGGCACGTCTTTCCTCGAGCCACGCCGCAATCCTCTCCGCCGCATACCGCGGGCCTTTTCCGGCCAGGGTGGGAATCTTTTCCCTCTCGACTATCTCGCCCTCCGCCGACACGATGCCCAGCTTGATGTCCGTGCCGCCTATGTCGACACCGAGTATCTTCTTCATCACGTTTCCTTTCACCGATGCGCCGCCTACATATGAGCGACGGCCTCCTCAACCGCAAGATGCGATCCTAGTATCAGCATCGTATCGCCCGACCTTGTCAGACTGCCGGCGAGCTTCATCGCCCCGGCCATTCCGCGAGTCGGCCTTAAAGTTGCCATGCTCCTGACTGTCGCCGCCTCATCGGAAAATCTCGTGGCGAGTTCGTCCCGCCCGGCGGCCCCTTTTTCTTTGAGGGGCACCAGAATTATCTCACGCGCAGATCGCATGGCCTTCGCCGGGAACCTGCCTAGTCGTTTCCTGGCCATCACACCGAACACGATGACGTTCCTTTCAGGGGGAGAGAGTCCGAGGAGCGTATCGAGCGAGGCGCATAGCGCCTCCTCGTTATGTGATACGTCAAGAATCAACCGTGGTTCCCCGTTAAGTACCTGAAATCTTCCGGCGAATGCCGCGTCGGCCAGCCCTTTTCGTACGGCGACCCTGCCGGGACTACGCCCCGGCATGAAGATCTCGGCCACCCTTACCGCCGTCGCCGCATTGGAGATCTGGTGCCTCCCGATCATCCTCGTCCTCACCGTTCCGTAATCGCGCAGCGGTGTGGCAAGAGAAAAAGTCATTTGCGCGGCGGCCGTACTCCCCGCCGATAGATCGACATCCCGTGATACCGGATAAAACGGGATGCCCATTTTCACGCAGTGCCTGCCCGCTCTTTCCTCGAGTCCCTTCGTGGATAGATTGGCGACGAGAGGGGCGCCCGGCCTCGTTATACCGAGCTTCTCGTCGAGTATCCTCGCCCTGGTTCCGCCGAGATGTTCGCTGTGGTCTATCGCGATTCCGGTTATCGCCGTAACTCTCGCGTCGACGAGTCTCGTCGCGTCGAGACGACCTCCGAGGCCGACCTCGTAGACTGCCGCGTCTACATTCCGCTCGTTGAACCATATCGCCGCGGCGGCAGTGACGCCCTCGAAGAAGGTGAACGGCGTCTCGTCGTAACATTCCCTCAACTTTCCTGTGATGCGGTCGAGTTCGGGGCTGGGGATCTCCTCGCCGTCGATCCTGATCCTCTCGTTTATCCTGAATAGATGGGGCGAGTAGAAAGTGCCTGTCCTGAGGCCCGCGGCCCGCAGGATCGACGACACGAATGTCGTTACCGAGCCCTTGCCGTTAGTCCCGGCTACGAGAATAGCGGGCACGTCTGCCTGCGGATCCCCGTGATAACGGAGGAGGGCGGTGATGTTCTCGAGGCCGAGCCGCATCTTCGTCGGTCTCAAAGAAAAGAGAAAATCAATCGAGGGAAAGGGGATTCCCCTACCTGATAAGCGTGATCGTGTTCTGGCCATTCTCCCTCTGCTCCGCCTCCGCGCCTGCCAGCCCGGAGCCCGTGAGCGAGTCGAGAACAAAAACGAGGGCTTTCTTGAGCTCGCGGCGGTTCTTGATCATGTCTATCATCCCGTGCTCGAGCAGGAACTCGGAGCGCTGGAATCCCTCTGGAAGCTCCTCGCCGACCGTTTCGCGGATCACCCTCGGACCGGCGAAACCGACAAGGGCCTTCGGCTCCGCAATGATCACGTCGCCCTGGAACGCGAACGAAGCGGCCACGCCGCCCGTGGTCGGATTGGTAAGTATAGAGATGTAGGGAAGCCGTGCCCGCGACACGGCGGCGACAGCGGCGGATGTCTTGGCCATCTGCATCAGCGAGAGGATCGACTCCTGCATACGCGCGCCGCCCGAGGCGGAAAGGATTATCAGCGGAAGCCGGTTGTCTATGGCGAAATCGGCGACCCGCTTGATCTTCTCGCCGACGACCGATCCCATGCTGCCGCCGAGGAAACTGAAGTCGAGAACGGCGAGGGCGACGGGGTGGCCCCCGATGGCTGCGGCACCGGTGATGATCGCCGAGTTGCGACCCGTCTTCTTCTTCGCGTCCCTTATGCGGTCGCTGTACTTCTTGCTATCCCTGAAGTGAAGGGGATCGACCGAGGACAGTCCTGTCTCTGTCTCCTCGAAAGAGCCTTCATCCACCAGTATATCAATAAATGCTGAGGCGTTTATCCGGAAATGGAACTCGCACTTCGGGCATACTGAACGCTGCCTGAGCAGTTCTTTCCGGTATAGGATCTCGCCGCAGGAGGGACATTTTTCCCAGAGCCCGTCCGGGACTTCCTTCTTCCTCCAGGTCTTGATCCCCTGTTTTGCCTTCCTCAGCCAGTTCATGTCGTCACCTCTCGGACTGCCGGGATGATTTCTGCCCCGTTGCGGGGATCCGCCCCGTTCCCGGGACTTTCGGCGTTCACTTAATTTAACACCCTGCAGGGAGCGTCAAAAAGCGTTTTTTTACATCTTCGCAAGTAACGGAAGCATCCGGGATAGCGCTTCCGCCCCCCTCTTACCCTCCTCCAGCACCTCCATATGCCCTGTAGCGCCCATAGAAACATTCGGAGCGAAATTCGTGATAAACGACAGGCAAGCCGCCTCGAGCCCTTTTTCAGCCGCTGTGGCGAGTTCTGGGAGGGACGACATCGTGGCTGCGTCGGCCCCCATCAGGGCCGCTGCCACCGCTTCCGCAGGCGTCTCGTAGGCCGGCCCTGCGGTCCAGCAGAGCACCCCATCGGCGACCTCGATTCCCGATTCGGCGGCTGCAGAGGCCACCAACCCGCGAAGACGCAGCGATACGGCGGGCCTTGCCGATGACCTGAACCGGGAATCGCTCCACGGCAGCGCGACGATCCCAGATGGGAGCAGCCAGGACCCTACGGGCAGAGACCGCTTCAGGCTCCCCGCCGCCTGGGTGAGAATGATCCGCCGGCATCCAAACGCCGCAGCCGCCGCTGCGGCGCTGCCCGCGCCGTCCCATTCCGCCCCCTCGTAGAAATGCGCCCTTCCGGCGAAGACAAGCAGTCTCCCTCTCCCCGTATCGAGAAGAAGAAGCCTTCCCGGATGACCCTCGACGGCAGGAACGATCAAGCCTTCGATGCCGGCATACCCGGCCTCGGCGAGCACCTTTCCAGGCCATCTTCCGGGAGACAGGCCCGAACCGATGACCACGGCAGTACCCGCAGCGCCCTTCAGCTCAGCCGGGAATCCGCCCGTACCAATGTTTTCCCCGCTCGTCAATCCTTCCCCCGATCGATTTCATTCCCGCTTTTATTCCGTATGTCCTTCTCGAAGATCAGAGCGTCCTCGCCCGAATCGGGATAGTAACCCTTCCGCCGGCCGACCTGCCTGAAACCGTGCTTCTTGTAGAACCTGATTGCGCGGTCGTTGTTCATCCTCACCTCGAGGACCACAATGAGGCATCCCATCTCCCTGCTCTTTTCCACTGCCTCGGAGAGAAGCATCGCGGCCGCCTCACCGCCCCTGTCAGCGGGGGCGATCGCTATACTGAGGATGTGCAGTTCCTCATACCCGTACCAGGAAGATATGTAGCCGATGATCCTGTCGCCTGAGAGAATTACGAGGTTCTCCGTATAGCTAGACAGGTAGAGCTGCATCGTGAACATGCCTTCGTCCCACGGCACGGGGAACGACACGCGTTCGATCTCGAGGAGCGGGGGTATGTCTTCCTGGACCATTCCCCGGATGACAAGCTCCCCGGGAGTCATCGGCCGCCCCCGGGCCGGAGTTTCGCGGATGAAGGCAGCTTGGCGTCGGGCGGCCTTATGTATAGAGGTTCGAGAGCCGAGAGCCCGTCGTAGGGAACGGCATCGCCCTCGAGAGCCAGCGCCGCCGCTATCGACGCCGACGGCGTCGACCATCGCGGACCGCAGTAACGTGTTCCCGCGGGAAGGGCCTCCACGAGCTCACCGCGGTAATTTTCAGATCCGGTGCCGCAGACGATGACGGGTCCATCGATACCGGTCTCCAGGATGCGTCTGCCCAGCGAACCGGGAACGGACGCAAACGGCGGCAGTATCTCGACGGGAAGATCGCCGGATGTATCGTACACCGCCGCGTAGACCTCTCCCCTGCGGGCGTCTATCAGCGGGAGAACGGGTACGCCGGCGAACGGAACGGCGGCCGCGAGCAACTCGAGCGAACCTACAGCGGCCACCGGACGCCTGGCGACTGCCGCAAACCCCTTCACCGTGGCAAGGCCTATCCGCAATCCGGTGAACGAACCTGGACCGATCACCGTGACGAACAGGTCGATCTCCTTTATCGCCGCGCTGGCTGCGGCGAGGCATTCGTCTACCGCGGGCATGAGAGTGGCCGAATGTGTGTCGCTCGCGTCGAATATGATCTCGCAGAGCGGTTCGCTACCCCTCGTAACAGCCACGCTTCCCTTCATGTGCGAGGCGTCGAGAGCAAGCACGAGCGGCTTCATGCTCCCTCCTCCCATCCCTCGAGGGCATCCATTATCGCGGGAGGCGCCGAGATCTCGATCTCCCTCTCATCGCGGTCCGTTATCCTGATCGATATTGTCACGTCGAATTCCATTGTTCCTTCGGGGAGCCGGTCTCCCCATTCGACCACGACGATGTTCCTTCCATCGACGGCGTCGAACATCCCTATCCTCTCGACCTCACCGAGCTCCTCGAGCCTGTAGAGGTCGTAATGAAGAAGGGGCACATCACCGCCCCGGTATTCTTCGACGAGGATGAACGTCGGGCTGAGGATCTCGGCCTCGATGCCGAGGCCTGCGGCAATACCCTTGACCAGCGCCGTCTTTCCGGCCCCGAGCCGTCCCTCGATCGAAAGGGTAGTGCCGAACGGGATGATCGCGCCGAATCGCCTGCCGAGGACAAAGGTCTCTTCCGGCGAATGTGTCAGGATCGTCCCTGTGTGCGACGGCCCCACTGTACCGTCCAGCCGTTTAACGCTGTTACTCATATTGATGCGGAGTCTAACCGACCGGGGGAAGCGCGCCAACAATAACCTTACTTGACGATGATAGGTGAATCCCGCCGGATGACACGTCACCTCGGGGTCATCGTGATGCAGGGGATGATCATTTCCTCGAGCGAGATGCCACCGTGCTGAAATGTGTCCTGATACAGCTTCTCGTACTCGTGAAAGCGGGTCGGATAGACGAAGTAGTAGTCCTCCCTCGCGAGGATGTAGTTCTTCGACGGGCTCTCGGCGGGCAGCCTGAAGTCTGCCGGTTTCCGGATGAGCAGAGTCTGTTTGGGATCGCCGTTGATGTTCTCACCGAACTTGTACCTCAGGTTGGTCGACGTCTCCCTGTTGCCGTGCACGAGGCTCGCCTTCTGCCCGAGGATCGCTCCGTGATCGGTGGTGATCACCACGGTCGCGCCAAGCTTCGATATCTTCTGGAGGATCTCGAAGAGGGCAGAATGGATGAACCACGACCTCATCAGCGACCTGAACGCGCTCTCGTTGGGAGCGATCTCCTGCAGGATGTCGCTCTGGCTCCTGCCGTGGGCGAGAATGTCGAGGAAGTTGAAGACCATAACGACCAGATCGAGCGCGCCGTACGTGTCGACCTGCCTGCGGATGTCATTCGCCTCGTCGGCATTGTAGATCTTCGCGTACTTCGTCTTGAGGTGACTCATTCGGGCTCTCTTCATCTGCAAGTCCATCAACTGGCTCTCGTACCTGTTCTTGCTGAATTCATCCTTGGAGCGCTCCAGCCAGAGCTCGGGGTGCTGTTTCTCGATATCCTCGGGATAGAGCCCCGCGAAGATCGAGTTGCGTGAGTACGGAGTCGCGGTCGGAAGGATCGAATAGTACGAATCCCTCGTGATGTTGAAGAAGGGAGCTATGATGTCCTCGATGGTGAGCCACTGGTCATACCTCATGCAGTCGATCACTATGAAGTAGACCTGCTTCTTCGCGTTGAGGTGCGGGAAGATATATTTACGGAATATGTCGACGCTGAGCGTCGGTCCATCGTTGGAGCGCAGCCATGATGAGTAGTTCTCCTCTATGCAGCGTGCGAACTCGACGTTGCACTTCTTCCTCAGATCAACGTGGATCTGGTCCATGCCGGTCCCGCCGAACCGGTCGAACTCGAGGTCCCACTGACAGAGCTCCTGCTGGATCTGAGCCCACTGCTTCCAGTCGGGCCGCTGCGACACCTGGTCGTCTACTCTCCTGAACACCTGCAGGTAATCCTTCGAGGCAGCTCCCTCCTGGATACTGTGAGCCTCGAGAACGCGTTTGATCGCCGAGAATATCTGCAGGGGATTGATCGGCTTGAGCAGGTAGTCGTCTATCTTCATGCCGATAGCCTGGTTCATCAGCCCCTCGGCCTCGTTCTTCGTGATCATGATGACGGGGATGTTAGCGGAGATCTCCTTGATCTCCTGCAGTGTCTCGAGTCCGGTCTTGCCGGGCATCGATTCGTCGAGCAGCACGAGGTCGAATAGCTCCTTCGAGAGCACGCTGACCGCCTCGCCGCCGCTCGAGACTCCCTTCATATCGTATCCCTTCCCCTCGAGGAAGATCATGTGCGAGCGCAGCAGGTCTATCTCATCGTCGACCCAGAGTATCTTCTTCGCTTTCAATTCGCCGTGCCTTTCCAGAGTTGATCTCAATCGACGGGGAAGATGAGCTGGAAGGTCGTCCCCTCACCCAGGTGT
This sequence comes from uncultured bacterium, assembly GCA_965371515.1. Taxonomy (GTDB): domain Bacteria; phylum Krumholzibacteriota; class Krumholzibacteriia; order Krumholzibacteriales; family Krumholzibacteriaceae; genus JAUWCL01. The sequence goes on from CBDUYR010000005.1 coordinate 66,634, forward strand.
GTATGAGCGACCTTGATCGAACCCCCGTGTATCTCCTCGACGATCCTCTTGACAAGGGCCAGTCCCAGCCCCCAGCCCCTGCTCTTCGTCGTGTAGCCCGGGTCGAAGACCTTCTTCTTCATCCCCGAGTTCATTCCCTTTCCGTTGTCGCGGAAGAGGATCACCACGGCGTTCTCGCCGCGGTCGACCCTCCCGGTAATATTAATCTTTCCGTTCTCCCCCGCAATCGCATCGAGGGAGTTTTTTATCAGATTCTCGAAGACCCATCCGAGCAGGTCAGCGCTGCAGCGGATCAGCGGCAGCTCTTCGATATCGATCTCGATCGTCGAGTTGATCTTCAGGGCCGGCCGCCGACGCTCGAAATAGTCGACCGTCTCCTCGATTATCGGGGAGATCTTCTGATATTCGAGGGAAGGTGCCGATCCGATCTTGCTGAACCTCGATGAGATCCTGCTCAGCCGGTCCACGTCCGCCGAAGCCTCGTCAATGGGCTCATCCAAGGCATTCGAACAACCCTCCTCGGACGCCTTCTCGCGGATGATCGCGAGCCAACCCATGATCGACGAGAGGGGCGTACCGAGCTGGTGAGCAGTCTCCTTCGCCATCCCCACCCAGATCAACCTCTTCTCCCCGGTCTTGACGGCCCGCATCCCGAGCAGGCCGAACAGGATAAAGATAATAAACACACCGAGCTGCACAAACGGCGCTACACGCAACTCCCTGCTCAGTTTCGAGGCACCGTAATGGATCACCAGCGCGAGCGTTTCCGATTCGACGCTGACAGGATCGTTGATCCCGTCGAACTCCATGGCGGCACGCTGCACCTTCTCGAGCAGCGGATCGTCTGGATCATCCGGATCGAAATCTATCACCCTGCTGTACTCGTCATCGGCCAGCATCTTGATCCCGATGCCGCTCCACACTATCGGCCTTCCAGCACGGTCGGTCAGGACGAACGGGAGCGTTATCGCTTCCCGGACCTCCCTGATGAAATCCTGGCTAGCTTCTTCACTAACGTCTTTCAGTGCGATGCCGATGAACTTCGAGAAAAGCCTTGTAGTATGCCCGGACTGGGCCTTCATCCTCGTCATGAGGCTATTGTTGTACCAGAAAGCACCGGTGACGAGTATGACCGTGCCTGCCAGAAAGTATATTTTGAGGAGAACCGGCAGATTTCCCGGAATTCTCAGCGCGGGCCTACGCTTCAATGTACTCCTGTCCTCCCATGTAGGGGACCAGTGCCTTCGGAATCCTTATTTTACCGGTCGGGGTCTGGTTCAGCTCGAAGATCGTAACGATGATCCTCGGCAGGGCGAGCCCGGAACCGTTCAGCGTGTGCACGAATTCCGGTTTCGCGCTCCTCTCCCTTTTAAACCTTATCCGGGCCCTTCTCGCCTGGAAATCCTCGAAATTGCTGCAGGATGAGACCTCGAGCCACCTGTCGGAACCCGGCGCCCACGTCTCGATGTCGTAGCACTTGGCCGCCGAGAAGCTCAGGTCGCCGCTGCACAGCTCTATGGCGCGGTAGGGTAGCTCCAGGACCTCCAGAACAGCGCAGGCGTCGTCGAGCAGGATCTCGAGGTCCTCGTATGACCTCTCCGGCAGGGTCCATCTCACCATCTCGACCTTGTCGAACTGGTGCACTCTTATCATACCCTTCGTCTCCTGGCCATAGCTCCCCGCCTCCCTTCGGAAGCAGGGGCTGAATGCAACAGCCTTCATCGGGAGATTTTCACCGTCGAGAACGGCGTCGCGGTAGATATTTGTCATCGGTACTTCCGCCGTCGGGATCAGGAAGAGGTCGTCCTTCTCGCAGTGATACATGTCTTCTTCCATTTTCGGAAGCTGGCCGGTGCCTATCATCGAATCCCTGTTCACCATGTACGGGACCGCCAGTTCCTCGTATCCCTGCTCCCTGTGGATATCGAGCATCAGAGAGACGAGCGCCCTCGAGAGCCTCGCACCGTCGCCCCTGAGGACAACGAAGCCCCTTCCGGATATCAGCGAGCCGGCCGACATGTCGAGGATACCGAGCTTCTCCCCGATCTCTTCGTGAGGAAGCGGTTTTTCGGGCAGCTCCGGTATCTCGCCCCAGCGCCTTACTTCTGGATTGTCGGCTTCGCACGTCCCGTACGGGACAGAGTCGTGGGGAATGTTGGGAATGCCAAGCTCGAGCGAGGCGATCTTCTCTTCTATTTCTTTCAGCTCACCGTCTATCTCCTTGATCCGGCCTGAATTCTCCTTCATCTCCTCCATGAGAGATGACGGGTCGTCGCCCTGCTTCTTGAGGGCGGAGATCTCTTTCGATACGGTGTTTCTTCTCTGCTTGAGCTTTTCCGTCTCCTGGATCAGGTCGCGCATCCTGCCATCGAGCTCGAGGAATCCGTCGATATCAAAATCAGCGCCCTTTGCGGCAACGCCCTTGCGTACTTTTTCCGGATCTTTCCTTATCAGTTTTCTGTCGAGCATCGACCCGTTATTCCTCCGGGATATTCCTGTACATCTCTATGATCTCCCCGCCACCCTTCTCAAAAAGGTCCTCGACAAGCGATCCCACTACGTTCAACTCATCCCCGGCCCATCCGTGTATCTCCGATGCGATTTTCGTCGATCCGTCGGGAGAGGCGATCACCGCGCTGAGCTCGTACTCGCCGTCCTCGAACTCGGCGAGAACGCCTATGCCGCCCTTTCCGTCCCTGGACATCGTCCCGAGAAACGTCCTCTCGAGGATGACCTCTGCGAAACTTGCCGGATGATTGATCTCCCGCACGACCCCGGCGGCCTTCCTGTCCCCGGCGCGGACGATCAGCACGACGGCGCCCTGGCCGGCCGGCGGCATGCAGATCGACGGCGTGAATACCTCCACCACTTCATCCTGCCTGCCGAGCAACTCCACTTCCCAGGCTCGGGCCACAAAACCTCCGGTCTCGCCGTGATCGAGCATCTCCCTGAGTCCGGCGTAATCCTCGTCGCAATCGACGAAATCGATATCGTCGCGGTAGTTGAGAAGCTGGCCCTTCAGTCCGGGGTCGCCGACTGCGATAGATATGTCGGCCGGCAGTTCGTCGAGGATCGTCTCCTCTTTCGATATAATGACGTTGAAGGGATTGCCCCTCTTCATCATCGCCCCTATCTCCAGCTTCCTGCTGAATTTCAGCGGGAGTTCGCCGGCCTCCACAACGGCTATGTCCGCCCGGCCCCTAGATACGAGCCCGAGGAGAGCTGAGATCTCCGATACCGCCCGGCTGCGCGAAGAAATCTCCGAATAATCGGAGAACTCGACGTTCCCGGACGATTCCCTCAGCGCCTCGATCACCGAAGCGGTGCTCGCCTTCGAGGCGAGATCGGCCTTCCCCGCTACGACCATAGCCGTGGACTTTGCCATTCGTTCCTGTTCCTTCTGAGTGAAAAGGATGACGCATTATGCGTACGCGGAAGAATCTATCACAAGGAGATTGTCGTGTAAAGAGCGGGAAAGCTCAGTCGTTGTGAACGGCCATGCTGGAGGAAGAGACGCCGCACTCGGAGAGTATCCGCTCGGCCTTCTCCCTCGACATGTCGAAGGTGACCATCCTGCGCAGGGCGAAAACAAATATCACCAGCTCGAACGCGGCGGCCACAGCGAGTGCCGCTGCGTAACCGAGGATCGTCAGGATACCGAGTGCTCCGAATACTGCCGAGAGCGACCACAATATCAGATCGACCTTCCTCGTCGAGCCGCATCCGAAGAGAAGGATGTGGTGGATGTGCATGTGATCCGCCTCGAAGGGCGGCCTTCCGCTCAACACCCTCCTTGTGAAGGCCAGTCCCGTATCGAGAAGCGGAACACTGAGAATGATCACCGCTCCCAGCGAGCGCATAAGAATATTTGTACCCGGCACAAGCACGATCAGCGAGATCAGCCCGAACATCATCCCGAAGAAGAGGCTGCCGGAGTCTCCCATGAATATCCTCGCCGGCGGGAAGTTGTACCTGAGAAAGGCCAGCGCCGCACCCAGGACGGCCAGCGAGAGGGCGGCCACCATCGGCTGTCCCAGCATAAGTCCCGCAACGGCGAACGCGGCCGCGCTGATTGCGGCGATACCGGAGGCGAGTCCGTCGATCCCGTCTATGAGATTGAAAGAGGTCGTAATCGTCAGCATCCAGAAGGCGACCAGGGCGAATGCGAGCAGCGCCACGGGCATGGAGAGGTTGATCAGGCCGAAGTGCTCGAGAAGCCCCAGGCCTCCGGCGGCGACGAATATCGAGACCGTGATCTGGAAAAACAGTTTATACAGATAATGAAGAGACCTGAGATCATCGATGATGCCGAGCAAAAAGATCAAAAACCCGCTTGCGATCAAGACCGGCAGGAACGCCCTGTTGACCGGGTGCTGCGGCAGGAAGAACAGGAATACAGATATCAGGGAAAAGATAATGGCTCCGATGATCGCCACACCGCCAATGTGGGCGATCTCTCCCCTGCCCGTGCGCCCGTTCGGTTTATCGGTGATCCGCCAGCGCACCGCAATCCCGATCGCCATCGGCGTGAGGATCAGGCCCAGGATGGCCGAGATAGCAAAGGTAATGATATAATCTGTCGCCGACAAGGCACACCCTCCCATTCGTGTTATTTTAAGAATCGTTTATGTTGGAAACCTTGTCAAGGACGAGTTGATACCCCGCATACCCCGGATAGAATCTTTACAATCCCGTTATCCCTTTATTTTAAACGCTTTATGAACGGGCGGAGCATCGGTTCGACAAGCCTGAGGAGATCGTCCTTTTCAACCGCTTTGACCGCGAGAAGCGAGAAAAGGAATACCGCCGACAGCAGGGCGGCATAAACGACAGTCATCGGCAGCCCGGACGGCTCCGGGACTGACCGCGTGTAGATCGACCAGATCAGCACAGCCGCGCCTGTGATCCTGACCGCCCTGGAAAGGTCCCCTTTTCTGCGCAGCCCGCCGATCTCGCGCGAGACGGCCGCCAGACCGAGGATCTCGATCGGGAGGTACGAAAGAAGCGTCGACACGACCGCACCCTCCGCTCCCCATCTGGGGATCAGGAGGGCATTGAGAATAAAATTCATTCCGGCCCCCGCGATGGTCAGCTTTGCGTACGTCCCTGCCCTGTTCGCAGCGATCAGCCCGGGTAGAATTACCGATCCGACACTGCGCATCACGATCAGCGGGATAAACAGGACTAGTATCCCTGCCGATGCGGCGAACTTGTCGGAGAAAAGCCCCGTCACGAGCGGTTTAGCCAGACAGGCGAACACGGTCGCGACGCATGCAGAGTAAGCGAATGATGCCGTGATCGACCGGTTGACCAGATCGCTGCAGCGCTGCCTGTCGCCCGATGCCCAGGCGCCGGCCAGGGCGGGCCTCAGCGTCATCACCAGCGCGAACATCGGGAAGAGCGAAGTCTCGAGGAGATTTCTCGCCATCGAGTAGATCCCCACGTCAACGGCGCCCCGGAAATATCCGAGCATGATCTTGTCGAGCAGCGAGTATATCGTCACCGACGCTCCGCTGACTGCGAGCGTCGCACTGAGGCGCCAGAGGCGCGTCCTCATCTCGCGGATCCGCTCCGGCGAGACCCTTTCCGTCCCTCTCGCCGAGAGATAGACGATGACCGCCGCGCCCGTGATCGCCGCGGCGGCTATGTACGCCCATATCACCCCGGTCGTTCCCAGAGCGAGAGATGCGGCGGTGGCAACCAGCCCGATCCTGATCGCGAGCATCACGGCACGCATGGCGAAGAGCATCCTGAACTTTTTCAGGCCGAGCATGATCAACGCGGCGAGCTCGTTGAAGCTGACCGACAGTATCACCAGCCCGCCGAGCCGGAACAGCGGCTCCAGTTCAGGATCACTGTAGAGTGCGGCGATGGTCGGCGCCAGGAGAAATGCCGCAACGGATGTCGGAAGGGTGAACGCGAGGCGCAGCAGGAATGCAGCCCTCGCGAGCGGGCGGATCAGGACCGGCGAGGAAACGGCGTATTCGGAGACGAGCCTCGATCCCGCCCCGTCGATACCGAACTTCGCGAAGATCAGGAAGATCGTCGCCACCGCCATCGTCAGATTTATCAGGCCCGCCGCGCGCGGACCCATCGTCCTCGCGACGATCAGTGCCACGACGAACGCGCTTATCAGGGGGAGTGCCGTCGAACCGAAGGTCCAGAAATAGCCCGAGGCGAGGGATTCCTTGCCGGCATTGCGGTTGCTGTTGGAATTCCGGTCATCTATCTGTCGATCGTTCATCAGATAACGGGATCAGGGAAAATGCTTGTCGAGAACATCGGCTATCCTGCCGGCAGTCTTCCCGTCCCACAGGGGAGGAAGGGAATGCTCCCCGATGCCCCGGTCGAGGATACCCGTCACGGCGGCCTCCACCCTGGAGGGATCGGTTCCCGCGAGGATGTTCGTACCCAGCTCGATCGTTATCGGACGCTCGGTGTTCTCACGCACAGTGACACACGGTATGCCGAGGACCGTCGTCTCCTCCTGGATCCCTCCCGAGTCGGTCACAACGATGCCTGCCGATTTCATCATCCCGATGAAATCGAGGTATCCAACCGGGTCGATCAACCTGAGTCGGTCTGATAGGGCGACAGGCGGATCGGCAGATTCGAGCATCTTCTTCGTCCGGGGGTGTATGGGGAATACAACGGGCATCCGCTCGGCCAGCCTCGAGAGCATCGCGAAGAGCTCGCGAAGCTCTTCCGGATCGTCGACGTTCGAGGGCCGGTGGAGGGTAACGAGCATGTAATCCTTTTCGACGAGTCCCAGCCTGTCCAGGACGTCTGAACCACCCGCCCTGTCTATATAATAAAGAAGTGAATCTATCATGATATTGCCGACAAAAAAGATCCTGTCTCCCCCGACTCCCTCCCGCTTGAGATTGATCTCAGCCTCCGGAGACGTCGTGAAGCAGAAGCGCGAGAGGATGTCGGTGACCATCCTGTTGATCTCCTCGGGCATCGCAAGGTCGAAGCTTCTCAGACCCGCTTCCACGTGGGCAACTGGTATCCACAGCTTCGAACCGACTATCGAGCATGCGAGTGTCGAGTTGACGTCCCCCACCACGACGATCAGGTCGGGCCGGTCACCGAGGACGATCTTCTCGAACTCGACCATCACACGGGCGGTCTGCTCCGCGTGACTGCCCGATCCAACGCCGAGATATATGTCGGGTTCGGGAAGCTCGAGGTCCTCGAAGAAGATCTTCGACATGTTCTCGTCGTAATGCTGACCCGTGTGTACGAGACGAGTCTCGATCCCGCCGCGGCGGGCGAACTCGCGCATCAGCGGCGCCACCTTCATGAAGTTGGGCCGTGCGCCCACGACCATGGTTGCTTTCAAAGCTTTCTGCCTTCCTTTATCCTGCCCGAATACATCTTACGGTAGTATTTCCTGAAACTTCCCTGACGGACCGGCTGCCACCAGTCCTCATTTCGCCTGTACCACTGGACCGTCCTTTTGAGGCCCTCGTCGAATCCGGTCTTCTTGCGCCACCCGAGCGCCCTGATCTTCCTCGTTGCTACAGAGTAACGCCTGTCGTGGCCCGGACGGTCGGAGATGAGAGTCAGGAGAGACGGATCTGCCCCGGTGAGCTCGACTATCTTCCGGGCTATGTAGATATTGGTCTTCTCGTCTCCCGCACCGATGTTGTAGACCTCTCCGACCTTTCCCTTCCTGCCGACGAGGTCGATCGCCCTGCAGTTGTCCTCGACGTATATCCAGTCTCGGACGTTTTTCCCGTCACCGTACAGCGGAAGCGGCATCGCTTCCATCGCATTGATAGTGAAGAGAGGGATGAACTTTTCCGGATGCTGATACGGCCCGTAGTTGTTCGAGCTTCTTGTGATCAGCGTCGGCAGGCCGTATGTCTTGTGGAACGCCCTGACCAGCATGTCGGCGCCGGCCTTGCTCGCCGAGTAGGGACTGTTCGGCTTTATCGGATCGGTCTCGCGGAACGAGCCTTTCAGCACGCTGCCGTAGACCTCATCGGTCGATACCTGCACAAAGCGCTGCACCCCGAACTCGAGCGCCTTCTGAAGGAGCGTGTAAGTGCCGACGACATCGGTCCTGACGAAGCTGCCCGCCTCGAGTATCGACCGGTCGACGTGGGTCTCGGCAGCGAAATTATATATGATGTCCGTCCCGGGCAGTATCTCAGCGAGAAGTTTCGCGTTGCATATATCGCCTTTGACGAATTTGAACCGTCTGTCTTTTTCCAGGCCTGCAAAATTGTCGAGGTTCCCCGCGTAGGTAAGCTTGTCGAGAACGATTACCTTCGCCGCGCCTCGTCTGCGGAGAAGCATCCGGACAAAATTGGAGCCGATGAATCCGGCCCCTCCCGTAACAACGATCTTTTTCATCTGTCCTCCGATCGGATCTCCGGATCGCTCAGATCTCCGGATTGCCGGGCCGCCCGAATGAATGATACCTGAATCCAAGTCCATTCATTATAGACGGCTTGTAGATGTTACGGCAGTCTATCACGATGGGCTCGGCCAGCACGTCCTTCATCTTGTCCAGGTCGAACTGCCTGAACTCGTTCCACTCCGTCATTAATACGAGCGCGTCGGCTCTGTCCATCGCCGAATAGGCGTCATCGTGGAACTCGATCCTGTCCCCGTACAGCTCCTTCGCGTTGTCCATGGCAATCGGATCGTAGGCCGCTATCCGCACCCCCCTCTCAAGAAGGATATCTATGAGTTTGAGCGCGGGGGCATCCCTCAGATCGTCGGTGTTCGGCTTGAAAGAAAGACCGAGAATAGCGATCTTCCTGCCTGATATATCGGGTAGTTCGCCCTCGAGCTTCTCGAGCAGCCTGTCGATGCGCGACCTGTTGACGTCGCTCGCCGCACCGATGACCCTTAGATCGGTCTTGAAGTCATCCGCCGTGCGAAGGATAGCGGAGACGTCCTTGGGAAGGCACGAACCGCCGTAGCCGACACCGGCGTGCAGGAACTTCGGACCGATCCTCTTGTCCAGCCCCAGGCCCTTGGCAACCTCGCTGACGTTCGCGCCGGTCTTCTCGCACAGATCGCCTATTTCGTTAATAAAAGATATCTTAACCGCGAGGAATGCGTTGCTCGCGTATTTGATAAGCTCGGCCGTACGAATGGAGGTGAACACGACCGGCGTCTCGAGCAGGTAGAGCGGGCGATAGATCTCTCTCATGATCTCCTTCGCCCTTTCACTCTCAACGCCGATCACGACCCTGTTCGGTCTCATGAAATCCTCTATCGCCGATCCCTCGCGGAGAAACTCGGGGTTTGAGACGCGGTCGAACTGCACGTCCCCCTTGAGGTTCTCGCTGATGATCCGGCCGACCTCCTCGGAGGTTCCGACCGGGACTGTGCTTTTCTGGACAAACACCTTGTATTCATTCATCGCCAGTGCGACATCCTTCGATACAGTATAGACGGCGCTCAGATCGGCCGCGCCGTCATCGCCCATAGGTGTACCTACTGCACAGAAGATAACCTCGGATTTCTTGACAGAGTCGGCTAGATCGGTCGTAAAGACGAGCCGCCCAGCATCGGCGTTCCTCTCGACCAGTTCTTTCAGCCCCGGCTCGAATATAGGCATGATACCGTTCTGTATCTTCTCGATCCTGCTTCTGTCTATATCGACGCAGATCACATCGTTTCCAAAATCGGCCAGGCAGGAGCCGCTCACCAGCCCGACATATCCCGTCCCGACCATGCAGATCTTCGGCATCTCATTCTCCTCATTTCAGGCATCCGCATCCAGGATGTCCACGCCATGCGGATAATATTCAGTCTATTTCAGTGCTGCGGCTACTTCTGCCTCCCACCATGCGAAGAGGTCGCCGAGCATCTTACCCCTTCCTATGGCGGCAGACCAGCCGCAATCTTCTACAAGTCTTCCGTTGTCTCCCGTCAGGACAGGAACGTCCGCAGGCCTCAGAAGCTGCGGGTCGGTCTCCACCGAGACTTTCACTCCTGTCATCGCCGTCAGCTGCTCCACGGCATCGGAAAGGGCGAGGCCGCTTCCCGAACAGACGTTGTACGTCGCGCCCGGTATCCCCCTCTCGGCGAGCAATATATACGCTTCCACGACGTCTCTCACATCGAGAAAATCGCGCGTCACTTCGAGATTGCCAGTGCGGAGTACGGGTTCCCTGAGGCCGGCCTTTATCTCGGCGCACTGCCGCGCAAAGGACGGGAGCACGAAGGTAATGGTCTGCCCCGGTCCAGTATGGTTGAAGCTTCTGGTCGCAACCGCGTCGATCCCGAAGGCGCGGTGATACTGCATGACAAGGAGGTTCTGCGCGGCCTTGCTCGCGGCGTACGGACTGACCGGCTCTATCAGAGCTTGCTCTGAGATCGGCATCTCGTCAGGGGTGCGCCTTCCATATTCCTCGGCGGAACCGGTCACGATGACTCTGGATTTCCTGCCCCTGCGAACCGCCTCGAGGAGATTGAGCGTCCCCATGACGTTCGTTTGCATCGTCCCCCGAGGATCCTTGAACGAGATGGCCGCCGAGCTCCGGGCCGCGAGATGGAATATCACGTCCGGGGCCCAGTCAGAGACGGCCTGTTCTACAGCGCCGGCGTCGAGCAGGTCGCACTGCCTGATCTCAGCCCCTTCTTCGGGAAAAAGCGGCGGAAGCACCTGCCCGTCGATCTCGAAGGGTCCGTGCCCGTCACCCGCGCCGGAGACGGCCGAGTCCAGCCCGAGGACCTCGGCTCCGCCCGCGACGAGTCGCGAGACGAGATAGCCTCCAACGAATCCGGATGCACCTGTGACAAGCGCTTTCATAATCTGTCGTTCCGTCCGGCGATCAGCGCCGGTTCGGGCAGCTCCTCCAGAAATCGAGAAGATCGGACAGTGTCTTTTCCATGGGTATCTCGGGCTTCCAGCCGGTGTCGCCGACAAACAGGCTGTTGTCACCCTGGAGCAGGGGCACGTCGCTCGGCCTCAGCCTTCCCTTGTCGGTCCTTACGTCTACCTCGATCCCGCTGATCTCGATCAGCATGTCGAGGATCTCCTTGATGCTGAAACGAGTACCGGTGCAGATATTGTATGCCGTGCCGGGTTTCCCCTTTTCCAGCGAGAGCCAGTATGCGCGGACCATGTCCCTCACATCGGTGAAGTCCCTTCTGGCATCGAGGTTCCCCACCTCCATGTAGGGCTCGCGCTTGCCCCTTTCAATATCGACGATCTGCTTGGCGAAATCGCTGCAGACAAAGACGGGCCCCCGCCTCGGTCCGGTATGGTTGAACCCGCGGGTGCGGATGATCTTCATCCCGTAACTCATGAAGTACTGGTAACCGAGCAGGTCCTGTCCCACCTTGCTGACACCGTAGGGGCTCAGCGGCCTGAACGGATTCGATTCCTTGATCGGCACCTCGTCGGGATGGACCATCCCGTACTCCTCGCTCGAGCAGGCGATCTGTATGGAGCAGTCGACATCGAGCTTGCGCACCGCCTCGAACACGTTTACCTGGCCGAGCACGTTCGTGGTGAGCGATTCGCTCGGAGCCTTCCAAGACGTCGGCACGAAACTCTGCGCCGCCAGATGGAATATCCTTTCGGGCCGGATCTCCTCGATGACGTCGCGGGTAGACGAGGCATCCCTCAGGTCGCACTCGAGAAGCTTGAGCCTGTCCCAGATATGTTCGATGTTTTCCGTACGGCTCCTCCAGCGGATGATCCCGTAGACTTCGACATCCTTCATCGTAAGACACAGGTCGGCGAGATGACTTCCCGCAAAACCCGTTATCCCCGTTATAAGTATTCGCATCTCGCTGCCCTTTCCTGCGCATCCCCGGGGCGCATGAGGAGAACGTAATTATCGTATAGAAGTATAATTGTATCAGACGGAGGCCCGCATCGCAAACCGTAAAGGCTTTTCAACGAGATGCGGCCCATAAGCGGTCACCGCCGATATTACCGGTACACGAAATAGAGGGTCAGGTACGCCGCTGAAGTCGCAGCCAGGGTAAATGGCAGACCGATCTTCATAAAGCCCCAGAACGAGACGGGTGCACCCTCTTTTTCGAGTATCCCCGTTGCCACGACATTCGCTGCCGCTCCGATGGGAGTTATATTACCCCCCATACATGAGCCGATCATAAGACCAAGGACGAGAAGCATCCTGTTGATGTCGAGAGTATCGGCAAGATTGCCGACAAGCGGCAACATTACGGCCATATACGGAACATTGTCTATGAAGGCGGAGACCATTACAGAAAACCAGACGATGATCGAAAGGACAACGAACGTGTTCCTGCCCTCGAGTCCACTCAATCTGCCGACAACGGCTTCAACGACTCCGGCTTCCACCAGCATGTACACCAGAACGAATATCGCGGCGAGAAAAACCGTAGTCTGCCAGTCCAGATGCCACTTGTGACGGTCGGCTCCCCTGCGCAAGGAGATCCCGTACCATATGACACCGGCGAGGGCTACCAGCATACATACGCTTCCGCCCACTCCCTTTCTCAGCTCAGGATCCCATTTCGGGGAAATGGCAAGCAGTGCGACCATTACCACAATCAGCCAGAACGGCACCCACGACCTGATATTGGCGACTTTTATTCTTTCCGGTTTCTGCCTGTATTCCCTTAAATAGATCCAGAGCACGGCGAATCCTACGGCAGCCCCCAGCTGGACGAACCAGAAGATACCGGGCTTCCCGTTTCGCCAGAAGAAATCGAGAAAAGCCATCCTTTCCTGAGCGGCGAGCAGCATGCTGGGGATATCGCCGATCAGAATCGCCATCCCCTGCACGTTGGAAGAGACAGCGAGCCCTATGATCACCGGCACGGGCGACACTCCAGCCTTTCGCGTCAAAAGAAGAGCGATCGGGGCTACAATGAGTACCGTCACAACGTTGTCTATAAATATCGATATAACCGATGCGAAGCAGATGACAAGCATCAGCGCGATTGCGAGGTTCTTCGAATTGTTGATCAGCTTGTCGGATATGGTCTCTGGCATCCGTGAATAGACAAAGAGTTCTGCAAGAATGACCGAACCGGCGAAAATACCTATGAAGTTCCACTGGATTCCATGACGGAAGACTTCAGCGGGAGTGAGTACTCCAACACCGGGGAGCATGGCGACAATAACTCCGAGCGATGCTGTCAGCCAACGTCGCCGCCTGAATACTATCAGTCCGATGTAGACCGCCACAAAGATTATGACGGCCTTCCACATATCGGTCACCGGCCACTGTCTCCCATCTCGGCGAGTATAGCGTCCGCCGCAGATCCGGGCGACGCTGCCTGGTAAATCGGACGTCCTATTACGAGATAATCGGATCCCGCATCGAGCGCGTCTCGCGGCGTCGCGATACGCTTCTGATCACCGGCCGCGGAACCGGCCGGCCTGATGCCCGGCGTTACAATAGTGAATCCGTCCCCAAGCGCCTCACGGATCCTGCCGGCCTCCCTGACCGAGGCAACGATCCCGTCCAGGCCGGCCTTCCTGGCCAGCTCGGCTCTCTTGAGCACGAGGTCCTCGACGCTCCCGCCGTATCCCGATGCCTCGGCGAGATCCTCCGTGGACATGCTCGTCAATACGGTGACCCCGACGAGCTTCGGTCGCGGAAGCCCGCTGTGCTCGGCGAATGCGGCCGCCTCGTCCGCCGCGGCTTTCATCATGTCCGACCCGCCTGCCGTATGGATAGTCATCATGAAGATGTGCAGGCCGCAGGCTGCACGGACCGCTCCTGCGACCGTGGCCGGGATATCGTGGAACTTCAGATCGAGAAAAACCGATCCTCCCGCATCGCTGATCTCGGCGATCATTCCCGGACCCTCGGCTGTAAAGAGCCTGCTTCCAACCTTGAACAGATTGACCTTCCCTCTGAGGTCCGCCACCAGGGATATGGCGTCGATCCTCTTCTCCACGTCAAGCGCTGCGATTATCCGGGGAGCTCTCTTTGCGGGTGTCATCCGGCTCCTTTCATCCTGCTGCCATTGCCATCGACCGTTTTTTCATTCGCCGAGCGGACCGGGTATTCCAGTCTCCTCGAGCGCCTCGACGATCTTCTCCGGAAGGGCCGGGTCGTAGAACACCGCCGTGCCGATCTGAATTGCCGCCGCACCGGCCATGAAGAACTTCATCGCGTCCGCAACGCTGGTTATGCCTCCCACTCCGACGACGGGGATATCTACAGTTCTCGATATCCTCCAGACAGCGTCGAGGGCGATGGGCATGATGGCCGGCCCGGACAGTCCGGCGCGTATCCGCTTGAACACCGGGCGTCCGGCGGCCAGATCGATATCCATTCCGACGACAGTGTTGATCGCCGTTATACCGTCCGCTCCCGCTTCCTCGGCGGCGAGGGCCAGCACAGCGATATCACCGACATTGGGTGTCAGCTTTGCCAGTACAGTCATGTCCGGGAGGGTGTCCTTCGCGTGCCGTACGTATTTCGCCAGCAGTTCAGGATTCGTTCCGATCGCCATGCCGCCCCGCTCAACGTTGGGGCACGACAGGTTCAGTTCTATGATATCCACGCCGTCCGTTCCTGCAGTCGCGTCGATGAGCATCCTGTAATCTTCCCAGTCTTCAGCCGCCAGGCTCACGACCGGCTTTATACCGGCATCTACGAGGGCCGGCATCTTCTCGGAGAAGAAGATCTCCGCCCCGACGTTCTCGAGTCCGATACTGTTGAGCAGTCCTCCACCCGTCTCGTGCAGCCGTATACCGGGATTGCCCTCTCTAGGCTCGAACGATATCGTCTTCGTGACCACGCCGCCTATGCGTTCGAGGTCTACGAGTCCCTCGTACTCGAGACCGTATCCGGCGGGGCCTGAAGCGAGAAGCACCGGATTACGCAATGTTACCGCGCCGATTTCCGTCTCGAGGGAGCGCCTGTTCATTCTTCCCACCTTTCCCAGTCTATCTCAGAGGCGTCGAAGACAGTTCCGTCGCTGCATACAGTCCTGAGGGCCGTCCCACCGTCAGTTTTCACGGGAATGGTGCATCCACGGCATGCTCCGACGCCGCACGCCATCACTGCCTCGAGCGATGTAAGATGTCTGGAAAATCCCGCGGCCGCTTTTCTTTCCATGGCCCGCACCATACCGGCCGGTCCGCACGAGTACAGTATCCCCCCGCCTGCCTTTCCTTCTTCGACGAGTTTCTCGAGCAGGGCGACGGCATCTCCCTCGAATCCGCACGATCCATCGATGGTGGCCGAATGAACGGCGGTGAAATCCTCCTTGCAGAGAGACACGAGCAGCTCTTCCTCACACCCAGCGCCGTAGACAAGATCCGCCCGACCGAGAGATCCGTCTCTTTTCCATGTCCGCGCGGCGAATATCATCGGCGCGAGCCCGGTGCCGCCCGCTACGAATACAGCATCCTTCTTTCCCGGAGAGGAAAATGCAGTGTCGCCGAGCGGGCCTGCAATATCCATCTCTGCGCCGCACTGCGAGTGAGCAAGTATATCCGAGCCCTTCCCGACGACCTTCACGAGGAGGTGGAGCTCCGTACCGGTCAGATCCATGATACTGAAGGGCCGACGCAGAAGGGGCGTGATCGTCGATGTTATCCTCAGTGAGATAAATTGTCCCGGGGCCACATCGGGGAAACCCCGGGGCCTTTCGAAGACAACGAGATGGCTCGAAGGAGAAAGTCTCTGCGTTCTGATTATCCTGCCGGTGAAGAGGCCTTTCAACTATTCTCCCTTCTTTCGGGCGCTCCGGACGACGAAGTATCATCTGATTGTTCACGTTTCTCTGCGGATGGCTGCGGCAGGTTCCGGGTTCCAGTCGTATCGTCAGTTTCGTCCAGCGGATATGTGGTATCGCTCTTGATCTGTTCTTTCGAGGGAGCCTTCGTGGTATCGACGGCTGACGCTCCTCCCGCTCCCGCGGAATCCACCTCCGCCGAGTCCGGCGGTGACGGTACAGTAACAAGGCTGTCGACTACAACCGCTCCCAGGGTGTCAGCCGCTGTCCCGAGACTGTCAGCCGCTG
>CBDUYR010000006.1:0-77976 GCA_965371515.1 uncultured bacterium
TTCACATGCATGAATAAACAGCCGGGTGGTCTGTATCTGATGACGCTCTGATTTTACCTCAGAAGTACCATCTTTTGGGTGGTCCCGAGCTGACGTCCATCGGAGAGCACCCTGTAGAAGTAGATGCCGCTCGCTACCGTACTGCCCCTGCTGTTGCTGCCGTTCCAGGGGATCGACACGGGACCGTTCGAGCAGTAGCCTCTGTCGATAGCATTGACAAGAGCGCCGCGCACGTCATAGATACGCAGCTCCACGCTTCCGGGCCTGTCGAGATTGAACCGGACCTCGGTGCTGGGATTGAATGGGTTCGGCCAGGCGCGCATATCGAGAGAAACCGGCTCGTCGGCCTCTGCTACGACTTCACGCGCACCCTCTGCGTTGGCCACCGGCATGACAGGAGGAGGGACTATGTCGACCCATAGTCCTACCCCGATCTCGGGATCGTCGGGATCATCGCTGGATATAGTCAACGCCTCATAGTGTGTGCCGGCAGGTGCACTCGTCAGGAGCTTCACGGCCACCTCGTACGACTCACCCGGATCGACAGTGAATGGTGTGGCCGTTACCACTTCAAACATACTTGGAAGACTCGACTCGAGATCCGTCACCGTCAGCGTATGTCCCTCGCAGCCGATGTTTTGAACATCGAACATCATTGTAATCGGTTTGAAATAGTACAGGAGGGTGCCCCAGTCGAGTTTATTGACCGATGTAGTGATATGGCTTGCCGGAAGCACCGTCATGCTGAGCGGGAATTCGACCACGTCGTTTTCAGGATCGGTTGACCTGATCGTCAAAATGCCGGCCAGATCCTCGTTGCAGTAGCCACGTGCATCGAAGGTGACTTCAACGACCAGCGAATCACCAGGCGCGATCGACTCGACCGATGTCGAAAGTGTTGCCCACTCGGGGATCCCGAAATATCCAAGTATGACATTGAGCTGATAACCGCCGTTGTTGTATATCGTCATGGTCTCCTGATGGACGGCTTCTGTATACACGAGAGCGCTGAGCTCGGTTGGAACAAGGACCATCTCGGGCGGCGTTACACCCTCTCCTGAGAGTTGGATTACGGTCGTCTCCGGACCCTCGTCGCCGAATGTGTTGATGCTCAGCGTCCCGTAGATCTCTCCGTAGCTCGACGGGGCGAAGGTTACCTGCACCGGTATCGTTGCCTCGGCAGGGACCAACGTCAGTTGAGTAACAGAGAAGTCCGGATTGTCGAGCACCAGACTCATGATCGGGAGAGACTCGCAACCGAGGTTGGTGATGAAGACTAAAGCCTCCTCATTGCTGCCTACGATAACCGGCCCGTAGTTGATGTAGGCTGGATCCACGGCCATCTTCGCGTCCCCGGAGACGGTGAGCTCGAGCGGCAGCGTGACGAGGGGATCGCTCTCGTCGTTGCTCGCGACCTCGACGTACGCCGAGTTCTCGCCGCAGGGAAAGTCGTCGACTCCGACAAAGAGTATTACCGTCCTGCTGTCCCCCGGCTGAATCGATCCGGAGGTGGGATAGCAGGTGATCGAAGGGAACTCGGCGGGAATAACGACCTCATAGTCCAGTGTGCCCACGCCGTTGTTCTCGATCTCGAAGGGAAGCTGGTTCAGGATCCACTTCTCCGTTGCTGCAACGATCGTTGTCGGATCCAGCGCTATCTCGGGGGGACCAAGGGTCGTGAAACCCTTGACCTTCGTGATGCCTGACACGTTATCGCTGTAATCGCCGCCGAGCCGATAGTAGTAGGAGCCCCATTCATCGAAAACGCGGAAAGCTATGTAATAAGTTGTCCCCTGTTCGAGGCCGTCGATGACGAAGGTCTCCTTGGTGCCGGCTTGCTGAGGATCGGGGACCGGTTCGATCAACGCAGCCTGCTCGAACTGCTTAGTGTTACGTATGGGGATGGTCGCGTAGCGGAACTCGTATTCGCTCGCCGTTCCGTCACCGCCGTCGTCGCCCGTGGCCGTCCATTCGAGCTCTATCCAGTTGCTCGCCACTTCCTTTACCGTCACCCTGCGGATCGTTGCTGGAGCGGCGTAATCGGGATCGGCAATGGCCAGGAATGCGTTGACCCTGCCCCCGGAAACGCACTTGTCCTTGAGAGATTCGAGAGGGTCGACCATATCGAGCAATCTTGCCTTGAAATCGATGCCGCTTTCAGGGCCTGCCTTGGCAATCATCAGAGCCAGAACTCCACTGATATAAGGTGTGGAACAAGAGGTGCCCACTAAACTAGTATAACCGCCGCCCGGTTCGCAGACCCTCCCGGTGATGGGTGCTCCGAGATCGACAGATATAGCCCCATAGTTAAAGACCTGATCATCTGCTACATTCGTTCCTGTTACACCAATGATCTTATCGTACTCAAAACAAACCGGATACCTTGGGTAGATATCAAGATCATAGCTCTGATTATGAGCCGCACAAGCCATATAGATTCCGGCCGCGTCCGCCTGCAGGCACGCCAGAGAGAATAGATCCAGATCTTCTGTTGTGCCAAAACTCATGTTCAGGACATCTACATCCATACTTATAGCATATTCTATCGCCTCTATAATGTGGCTCGTCGGCCAATCAGCAGACGCGGCGGCAACATCCAATGGCATTATACTTACTTCCCAGCACACACCGGAGACACCGATACCGTTATCCGTGTCAGCGCCAATGATGCTGGCACACATAGTCCCATGACCAGAGTCATCTACCGGGTGAGGAGAATTGTTCCAGAAATTCCATCCATGGAAATCATCGACATATCCGTTGTCGTCGTCGTCGATATTGTTGCCCGGTATTTCTCCGGGATTATAATAAATGTTGTCCTCTAAATCGGGATGATAAATATCTACGCCGGAATCGATCACGCCGACGATGACCGTCTTTGAACCACGATGTATGTCCCAGGCATGCACGGCACGAATATCGATGTTGGGCAGATAGGGCGGCTCTAACGTATTGTGCAGCGGCCACGAAGGAAATAGCGGGTCATTCGGTATCTCCGCCGGCTCGAAATAGACATTGGGCTCGATGAACTCGATGTGGGGGTGTCCCCTGAACCGCGAAAGCGCCTCTTCGACCGTCATGCCGTTCAGCCGGTGGTGTGAGGCACCAATGAACTCGAACTCCTTTATCTTCGTAGCGCCCATCTCCCTCAGCACTCCGTTGCGCTGAGTCGTTGTCGCTGACTCCTTGAACTTGATAAGGACCTCGCCAGGCGCGTAGCGCGCCTCATCGGCGAAAGCGGGGAACATCGCCCCTATAAGCAGAAATCCAAGGATACAGAAAACAAGAGCTCGAAACTGAAACCTCATCGATAACATTATGGCCTCCCCCTCTATGCAAACTTACGGGAAACTAACTTAAAACGATTCCTATAATCCTCGTTGCAGACTCGACTACCCCCTTTCTCCACATAGGGAAGAGACGGAATGGAGACTGTTATTACGAAGATAAAAAAATATTTAAATCAGTTGAAATTACTCGCGTTGCTGAATCGCGGGATCAATTTTCAGGTGAAGTCCAGGTGATTCCATTTCAGACAATCTCTCGGGGGCTTCGAGAAACGTTTCAAACCCCATGACGACGGGCATTTAATCCTTGATGGAGGGTATATCATCAAATATATTGGAAATCCGCGCCCACGCCCCCGGCCGGGAGTGTGAGGCCATCTCCGAACGTATTGAAAACAGGGGGGTTGTGCTATTTTTACCTCTATCACGAAACTCAAGTCCGAGATCAAGCGGCAGGGCATCAAGCTCGTCGACCTCAAGTTCACCGATTTTCTGGGCCGCTGGCACCGCCTGACCGTCCCGGCATCGAGCGCCGACAACAGGCTCTTCTCAGTCGGCCTCGGATTTGATGGCTCGAACTTCGCCGGCCTCAAGACTGTCGAACTCGGCGACCTCTCCCTCGTACCCGACCTTTCGACGGGATTCGTCGATCCGTTCAGCGCCATCCCGACTGTCTGCTTCATCTGCGACATCGTCGAGGCCGACTCGAAGAAACCCTTCCCCCGCGACCCGAGACATATCGCCCGTAAGGCTGAGGCGTTCCTCAAGAAGACCGCCATCGCCGACCTCTCGCTTTGGGGCCCCGAGTTCGAGTACTACGTATTCGACGAGGTACTCGTCGACACCTCGAACCTCAGCTTCGGCTACGAGATCGCCCCGTGCGAGGGCGAGAACAAGGGTAGTTTCGGTCTGAAGACGCACGGCGGCTATCACGCGCTGCCCCCCGAGGACAAGCTCGCCGGGATTCGCGACCGCACCGTCGTCCTGCTCGAGGAAGCGGGCATCGGGATCAAGTACCACCATCACGAGGTGGGCGGTCACGGCCAGGGTGAGATCGAGGTCGAGTTTGCGCCGCTGACAAAGATGGGCGACATCTCGATGATCGTTAAGTATTTTGTGCGCATGGCCGCCGACGAGGCGGGGATGATCGCGACATTCATGCCCAAGCCGATACACAACGAGGCGGGCAACGGGATGCACTTTCACCAGCACCTGTTCAAGAAGGGCAAGCCGCTGTTCTACAGCAAGTCGGGTTATGCCGGGCTTAGCAGGACGGCGCTTCAGTACATCGCCGGACTGCTCCACCACTCCCCCGCCCTGCTCGCGCTGACAAACCCAAGCACGAACTCGTACAAGCGTCTGGTGCCCGGCTTCGAGGCGCCGGTCAACGCCTTCTTCTCGCTCGGCAACAGGTCGGCCGCTATCAGGATCCCGAAATACGCGTCGTCACCGGAGAAGAAGAGGCTCGAGTTCAGGCCCCCCGACGCGACGGGGAACATCTACCTCTCGATGGCCGCGCAGCTGATGGCCGGCATCGACGGCATCCGCAACAAGCTCGACCCGAAAGAACTGGGATTCGGACCGCTCGAGGTAAACGTGTTCGAGATGACCGACAAGGAGCGCGGGAAGATCAAGTCACTGCCCGGCTCGCTCTCCGAGGCGCTGCACGCGCTGGAGAAGGACTACGAGTTCCTCCTGCAGGGCGACGTCTTCGACGCGACGATGATAGAGGACTGGATCGCATTGAAATTCGACAAGGACGTAATGCCGGTGCGAAACCGCACCCATCCGCTCGAGGTCCAGCTCTACCTCGACTGCTGATATTCAGGGAAGGGAGCAACGGGTGACCGAATTCCGACAACTTGGCGAGATGACGCTCGAGGACTACCAGGCGATTGGGATGAAGAGCGGCCTCGAGATACACCAGCAGCTCGACACCGAGAAGAAGCTTTTCTGCCGCTGCCCCATCCTTCCCTACAGCGATAAAGTCGACGCGCAGATCCTCCGGCACATGCGGCCCACACTCTCCGAGCTGGGCGAGTACGACGGCACCGCCCTGATGGAGTTCAAGACAAAGAAAAACATCACCTACCAGATAAACAAGAAAACGGTCTGCACGTACGAGATGGACGACACGCCGCCTTTCGAGCTCAACCAGCAGGCGCTCGAGATCGCGCTCGAGATCACGATGCTGCTCAACTGCAAGCTCGTCAGCGAGATTCACATCGCCCGCAAGCAGTACCTCGACGGATCGATCCCGACCGGATTCCAGCGCACGACTATACTCGGCGTCGACGGCTGGATACCGTACGGCGACAGGAAGATCGGCATCATCCAGCTCGGACTCGAGGAAGACGCCTGCCGAGAGGTCAGCGATATCGGCCACGAACGGATTTACATGACCGACCGCCTCGGCATCCCCCTTATAGAGACAGTCACATATCCCGAGATGCGCACCCCGCAGGAGGTCGCCGACGTCGCCCAGGTCATCAGGTACCTCACCCGCTCGACGGGCAAGGTCCGCACCGGCATCGGGCGGACGAGACAGGACGTAAACGTGTCCGTCACTGGCGGACGAAGGGTCGAGATCAAGGGCGTTCCGCGCATCCCGATGATCCCGCTGCTCGTCCATAACGAGGCGTTCAGGCAGCTCGCGCTTCTCGACATAAAGAAGACCCTCAACGACCGGGGTGTCACAGAAGAGACATTCGAGTATGACTCGGTAGAGATCACCGACATCTTCAAGGGAACACAGTACTACCCCGTCGCCAAGGCGCTGAAAGACAGCCTCGAGGTCCATGCGGTCGTACTGCGCGGCTTTCGCGGCATCCTGTCGACGAAGATACAACCGGAGACGACATTCTCGAAGGAGATTTCGGACCGCGTGCGCGTCGTCGCCTGCCTCGACAGACTGCCCAACATCGCTCACTCGGACAGCGAGGGCGAGACATTCTCGAGCGCCGAGTGGACGAAGATAAAAAAGCATGCGAAAATGGGCAACGACGACGTTATCGTGATCGTCTGGGGCGGCGAGGACGACGTCAGGATGGGTGTCAGTGAGATCGCGCTGCGCGCGAAGGAAGCGGCGATCGGCGTCCCCGACGAGACGCGCCAGGCGCTGGCCGACGGGACGAACGGATTCGAAAGGATTCTGCCCGGCCCGAACAGGATGTATCCCGATACCGATCTGCCGCCGATCGCGATCACCGACGAGCGCATAGAGCGTATCAGATCGACCCTGGCAGAGCTCTCATGGGACAGACAGAAACGGTACGAGGGTATGGGGCTCGACAAGGAAACGGCGCGCAGAATGAGCATCTCGAAGCGCAGGGATGCCTTCGACGAGGCAGTATCGAAAACAAAGTACGAGCCGGCCACAGTGGCAGAACTGCTGCTCGGCGGACTGCGGAGACTGCGACGACGAGACGGCGTGCAGGAATGCAGCGACGAGGTATTCGTCCAGACTCTGGTCGAGGCCGGTGAAAAGAAGCTGCCGAAAACAAGCCTGGAGGTGCTTCTCGCGAAGACGTGCGGCCCCGACGGAATAGATCCGTCTAAGACAGCAACCGCGTTCGAGATCCTCGACGCGAAGGCGCTGGAGAAAAAGATGAAAAAGTTCGCGGGCTCCCTCGAGCTCCCCGACATAGAACGAGATAAACTGGTAAGGTACCTGACCGGCCGGATGGCCACCGAGTTCAGGGGATATATCACGGGCCGTGAGGCATTCGATTTCGCGGGCCGTTTCGTCGCGTCTGAATAAACGGCGCGAAGGAAGGTGATCGCACTGGGCAGCGATATCTACAAGGGATACAGTGGCGAAGCGCTGGAATGCCTGAAGAAGTTCGAGGCCGGTGTCTGGTTCGACGTAGAGGTCAACTCGACACGCGGCAATTTCAGGGGGATCATACTCCCCAGATCCGAGACCGCCGACAACAATCACATAGTGCTCAAGCTCGACACCGGCTACAACGTCGGCCTGGCAGTCGGCACGATCGAGACGATGACAACGCACGGCAAGCGTGAGGCACATTACAAGATCCCCGAGAAGGAATTCCCTTTCGACCCGAAGAAACCGACGGTCAAGCTCCTCGGCACAGGTGGCACGATCGCCTCGAGGCTCGACTACCGCACCGGCGCCGTTATCCCGGCGTTCACCCCGGGAGAGCTCTACGGCTCCGTTCCAGAACTAGCCGACATCTGCAATCTGGAGACGGAGAAGATGTACGGCGTATTCAGCGAGAACATGGGCCCCGAACAGTGGATAGGAACAGCCGAGAAGATCGGCGAGGAGATCAAGAAGGGTGTCAGCGGAGTCGTGATAGGCCACGGCACCGACACGATGCACCACACCGCGGCGATACTCTCGTTCATGGTGCAGGACTCGCCGGTACCGATCGTCATGGTCGGTTCCCAGCGCTCCAGCGACCGCCCGTCGAGCGATGCGGCCTTGAATCTGATACATGCGACGCGCACCGCCGCCTACAGCGACTTCGCCGAGGTGATGGTCTGCATGTTCGGCCCGACGAGCGACCAGTACGCCCTGCTCCACAGGGGAACACGCGTACGCAAGATGCACTCGTCGTACAGGTCTACATTCAGGACGATCGGCGACATCCCCCTGGCGATGGTCGACCGCAAGAAATTCACGCCGCTGCGCGACGACATCAAGAAGCGCCGCAGCGACAGGAACGTGACGATCAACACGGCATTCGACGACCGCATCTCGATCGTGTACTACTACCCCGCCATGAAACCGGACATCATCGATTCGCTGATCGACAACGGGTACAAGGGAATCGTTATCGCAGGTACTGGACTGGGGCATGTCAACAAGCCCCTCTACCCATCGCTCAAAAGAGCGTTCGACGAGGGGATCCATGTATACATGGCCGTTCAGACGCTCTGGGGGTACGTGCAGATGTACGTATACGACACGGGGCGCGACATGATGGATCTCGGTGTCATACCCGGCGCCAACATGCTGCCCGAGGTAGCGTACATGAAGCTCGGATGGGCGCTCGGCCAGAGCCAGGATCGCGAAGAAGTGAAGAAGATCATGCTGACCCCGATCGCAGGCGAAATCACCGAGAGGGAGCCACATAATGGCTACCTGATCTACCAGGGCGGCATTCCCGAGGTCGAAGAGTTCATCAGCCAGTACAAAAAATAGGTACAGGCGGCATATGGATCGAAACGATTCTTCAGATCAGGGCAACGGGCTGCGCAGCGGCCCGGTAGACCTATCTACCTCAAAGGTTATCTCCGACACGTTCTTCGTCTCAGCCTCGAAGATAGCCATCACCCTGATCAAGCCGATCCGCAGTGTGATTCTCGGCAGGCTCCTCGGCCCGGCCCTCTACGGGCTGCTCAACATTCCTGTATCGTATGTCCAGCTCCTCGTGATCTTCTCGAACATCGGCTTCAACACCGCGATTGTTAAGCTGATCCCCGAGTATCTGCAGAAGGGGCGCAAAGACATGGCCGCGATGATCTACAACGCGGCCGTATTCCTCACCCTTACCCTCTCAACCTTATGGTGCATCCTGCTTATCGTGTTCGCCCCGTGGATCGCCGAAAACATCGCCCATCAGCCTGAAGCTGCCGGGCCGATAAGGATATACGCCCTGATCATCCCGTTCCTCGCCCTCAACGCCTTCTACGCGGTCGCGTACCTCGCAATCCAGCGCGGCAAGCTGCGGGCCGGCATCACGCTGGTACACGGCCTGCTCAACGTCGCCCTCCCGATTGCGGCAGTCCTCTGGCGCCGGGATGTCGTGGCGGTCATAGCTGGATTTCTCACCGCAGAAGTGATCGGCGCGCTGCTCTTTACAATCTACTTCCACCGGAAGGCGATCCGGCACTGGACATCCGGATCGGGCCCACTCGTTCAGGGGATCAGGGAGGTATCCGGATTCGGATTCCTCTTCTTCTTCGCGAACCTCGGGTGGAACCTGATCAACACCGTCGACCGCATCATGGTCAAGTACTACCTCCCCGCCGAGCAGCTGGGATTCTACGCGATGGCGGCGATCGTTATAACAGCGCTGAGCATCATCTCCTCTACGGCGGGAACGGCGCTCATCCCCTCTCTCACAGCGACCCGCGTGTCCGGCGACATGAAGGCCTTCCGCAGGCAGATAAGAAGCACGGCGCGGATCGCCCTGATGGTTATCGCGCCTGTCGTCATGATGATCTGGTCGCTGGCCGGCGACACGATCTCGATCGTGCTGCCGAAGTTTCTTCCATCCGCGGGCATTGTAAAGATCCTGGTCTTCATCGGGATCGCCGACATATTCTGCCGGACAGCCTGGGCCTCCCTCGCGGCATACGCCAAGGGCGGCCTGTCGGCGAGCGCCTACCTCTTTGCCGCTATACTTAACATAGTTTTGAATATGGTTCTCATTCCGCGGATGGGAATAACGGGCGCGGCTGTCGCGACCCTCGCCACCTTCATAGTCCTGGCGATTATACTGCAGACTATGATGTGGTCGATCTCGAGGACGAGGATATCGCCTCTCTCTTTGATCCACCCCGCTCTTCTCGCATCGGTCTATCCCCTGCTGTCGCTGGCAACCGGCTCCCTTCCCTCCTGGGCCCGTGTCGTAATAGTACTGGTCGTCGGGTCGGCCGCATACAAGCTCCTCGCCGCTCTCACAGGGCTCATCAGAAAAAGCGACCTCGAGACAGCCGCCGCAACGCTGCAGCAGCGAAGGCACGTGCCCCACGTCAGGCTCGCCCTGATAGGAATCTCCTTCCTCGACAGGATAACGAGGCGCTAGAGCAGCGTGTCCCAGGAATAACTCGCATATATAGCATCTGATCTTATGGTTTTAATAGAATATAAAATACTGCCATGTGAAGGAATCCAAATCGCTTCTCAAGCATTTGATAGTTCATCTTGTGAATAAATTCTTCAGTGATGAACTTCTCTAGTCTTCTATAGTCAAAACCTAAATGTGGCCCATACCCTTGTTTCTGCGGATCTCTAAATATATCAATGCTTTTGTTAAACATGAGATGCGAAAAATATTTAAACTTTGATTGGTTCTGGAAAAAATCCTCGTAAGGGTTTCGACGCACTAACTGTCTGCCTAAGAATTTCACTAGTCCAGGCATTCCTATCTCATTCGGAATACCAATTACCAATATCCCCCCGCTTGCCAAATGATTATTTAGGTTAATCAGTGCTTCCTTATATGAACCTACATGCTCCAGTGTTTCAAAGCATGTTACCAATTCAAATTCTTCTTTGGGCCGCTCAATATTATTAAGGTTGTACTTAATAAATTCTGTCGATGGAAGATTCTTCTCCCTGCCCAGATTTAACAATTCTTCCTTATGGTCATATCCAACGATTCTCGAGAAATCACAATTGCCACTCCGGATCATATATTCGATGATATATCCATTTGAACAACCAAAATCCGCCCAGCTTGTCTTAGTAAATGCTCCGTGATGTAAAAGTATTCTTAGAATAGATTTTAATCTAGCCCTGTGGGAGAATGATACAAATCCCCTTCCCTTATATGAGTTCTCATGGATAATCATCGGCTGCCAGTTTCCTGTAGAATAGAAGCTTTGTCAAGGCGGGTGACATTTCAGCTTCTCTCTCAAGAGTTCAGAAGGGGTTTTCCCCTTCCTTCAGTGGATGACCATTTAAACGCCTTAAAGGCACATTACTTCGATCTATCCGAAACACCCCATTTTCGTAAATTTCTGTTTACATTCAGGTAACCTATCGTTTACATAATAACCATCAATTTATAAAGATGTTACGGGGATTCGCAAAATGTACGTAAAGAAACGTTTACATTTCTCATTTTCCGTTTCGCTCGAATCGTGCTGTTCGGCGAAAAATATAAATTTTTATCTCCTTATAATACAATAAGTTAAAACTTTTAAGGGAACGATGAGGAACAATAGGGAATTATGGCACGTCACTGGCTACTACAAGTAAGCGTGAGCAAGAACAATAAATACGAAGAAAGTTTTGGGAGTCTGAACGAAAGGGGTTGAAAATGCTGCACTTCACAAGCATCGCGATGATCATAGCCCTTATGATCGCTGGCAAAAGTGTCTGGGGCAAGAGCGTCTGGTAAATCCCGGAGACTCCACAAGGCGGGGCACGAAAGTGTCCCGCCTTTTTTTATACCCTCCCCGATGAAAATCTGCGTATATTCGTCCCCCGGGCATCGTTGACCACAAGAAAGGATCGATAGAGTGAACAGGCTGCAGGCATACCTCATCGAGCTGAGGGCCCCGTTCCTCACAGTCAGCATCCTCCCCGTCATACTCGCCACGGCGATAGCGCGCTGCGATACGGGAATCTGGGATCCCCTTCTTTTCTGGCTGACGCTAGCCGGTGCTGTGCTCCTGCACCTCGGCTCCAATACGATAAACGACTGGTTCGATCACAGGTCGGGCAACGACGAGGTCAATGTCGAGTTCGTCAGCCCCTTCACAGGCGGAAGCAGGATGATCCAGGCGGGATTCGTAACGCCTCGCGGGGTCCTCACTCTCTCGATAGCCCTGTTCACCCTGGCAACGCTTATCGGGATATATCTCTACACCGTCAGGGGACCGGCGATCATCCTCTTCGGGATCACCGGCCTCGTTCTCGGGATCCTCTATACCGCGCCGCGGGCGATGCTCGCCGGCCGGGGCCTGGGCGAGATCGTGATCTTCCTCGCATTCGGACTGATAGCCGTCGGAGCGTACTACGTACAGACCGGATACATATCGCGCCATATACTTGTCGCGCCGCTGCCGCTTGCTGTCTTCACAACGGCGATCATCATCGTCAACGAATTCCAGGACGCAACCGCAGACGGAATGACGGGCAAGAACACACTGATCGTTAGACTCGGTCGAAAGAGAGGCGTAGTCCTCTACGCGACAGTCATGCTGTCGGCGTACATCCCGATACTCGCCGGTGCCGCCGCCGGCCTGATGCCGCGCTGGACCTTCCTGGGCCTCGCCACACTCCCCGTGGCGCTCAAGGCGATCCAAGTCGCAGCGAAGAAGCACGACGACCCGCGCGCGATGACGCCGGCGAACGCCTCTACGATCATCGCACATCTGGCCACAGGAATTCTGCTGACGCTGGTCTATATTCTGTCGGGATAACCCAGCTCCTGCAGGCCGCTCATACTCACTGCCCGAAATCGACGCCCTCGAGCAGCTTCGATATCCCCTCTGTCACTTCCTCGACCGAATCGACAAGCTTGACGATCTTCAGGTCCTCTGGCAGGATCTTGTCCTCTGCGAGCATCTTGTTGTTGATCCAGTCACCAAGCCCGCCGTAGTAGTCCTTTCCCACAAGATAGACGGGGAAAGGCGCGATTTTGTGCGTCTGGATCAGCGTGAGCGCTTCGAAGAACTCGTCCATCGTGCCGAATCCGCCCGGCATGATAACAAACGCAATCGAGTGCTTCATGAACATCACCTTGCGCACAAAGAAGTAGCGGAAGGTGATCAGCCTGTCGATGTAGGAATTGGGCTCCTGCTCGAAGGGCAGGTCGATGTTCAATCCAACCGAGAGCCCCCCTCCTTCCTGCGCACCGCGGTTGGCCGCTTCCATAACGCCGGGGCCTCCGCCTGTGATGATAGAGCAACCTCTCGACGAGAGGGCCTTGGCGATATTCCTCGCGTCCGTATACGCCTTGTCGCTCTCCTTCGCCCTCGCGGAGCCGTAGATGCTCACTCCCGGCGAAACATCGGCCATGTTGTCGACTCCGTCGACGAATTCGGAGAGGATCCTGAAGAGCCTCCAGCTCTCCTGGGTGGTGAAATCGTCTATGAGGTATCTCGTGCTCTGGTCCTTCTTCGTCCCCATCGCGTCTACCGTCCTTCTTGTATGTCCGGTGGGATTTCTACTATCTGCCTGCAGGTTAAGACAGGATCCCCCTGATGTTCAAGGATAAACGGGGAAAACCCTGTTATCTCTACCAATTTTCCGCCGGATGAGATATCCTTATGTCAGGTCCTTTGCACCATTCTCGAGATCCGGAACTGCCATGATAGCCCTTCACTTCGAAAACGGACATCTCGTCGAGAAGGAAACGGACAAGCCTGAGGTCCGCCGGGGAGAGGCCCTCGTGAAGATCCGCTATGCAGGGATATGCTCGACCGACCTCGAGATCCTCAAGGGGTACATGGACTTCAGCGGTATCCCGGGCCACGAGTTCATCGGGACTGTCGAGACACCCCGCAGCCTCACGGGCAGGAGGGTCACCGGCGAGATAAACGTCAGCTGCGGCAAATGCCCGATGTGCAGACGAGGACTTGGCAAGCACTGCAGGGAAAGGACCGTCCTCGGCATTGCGGGCCGGGACGGCGCCTTCGCCGAATACATCACCCTTCCCATGTCAAATCTCCATGTCGTTCCCGACAGCGTCAACGACGAGGAAGCAGCGTTTACCGAACTCCTCGCTGCAGCTTGCGAGATACCCGAACGGGTATATATCAGTCAGTCGTGCCGGGTAGCGATCCTCGGAGACGGAAGGCTCGCCGCCATGGTCGCCCAGGTGTTGAGGCTGAAGACGAGGGGACTCATTGTCCTGGGTGTCGAACCGGAGAAGATGCGCGTGATCGCCGGCCTCGGAATCGACACGGCAAATGCGGCGACTATCCCCAAGATGAAGGGGACCTTCGACGTCGTCGTAGAGTGTACGGGAAGCAGGGTGGGACTGCCCGACGCCGCCGACCTGGTCAGGCCGCACGGAACGATCGTCCTGAAATCGACCTTCCACGCTCCGCTTAAATGGAACCCGTCGAGGATCGCCGTCGACGAAATAACGGTCGTAGGCTCGAGATGCGGACCGTTCGAGACTGCACTCGGTCTGCTGGAGAAGAAGAAGGTCGTGACCGCGCCGTTCCTGACGGCGATCTACCCATTCGAGAAATGGGAGACGGCATTCCGGCGCGCGAGACGGAAGGACAGCTTCAAGATCCTGCTCGATATGCAGGCCTGACAGAGAATTTCACTTTCCTCGGCGCTCTCCACGATATATAACTGGAACATGCTGTTCTTACCTCTGAAAGATATCAATCCCACGCGCAGGAGACCCGTCATCACGTGGACGCTGATCGCGATGAACATCCTCGTCTTCTTTTATCAGTTGTGGCACGGCAACAGCGGCGCCAGTCTAGTCGCCTCTCTCGGCGCTACGCCTTTCGAGATAACGAGGATGACCGACCTCACAGGTCCGATAGCGGGTATCCTCCACGCACCGGGACCGAAGCCGATCTTCATGACCCTCTTCACCTCGATGTTCCTGCACGGCGGTTTCCTCCACATCGGCTCCAACATGCTCTACCTCTGGATCTTCGGCAACAACATAGAGGACGTCCTCGGTCCGATGAAGTTCATCGTATTCTACTTTGCCTCAGGGCTGATAGCCCACGCGATGCACATCGCCGCCGATTCCGGTTCGATTATCCCGACGATAGGGGCGAGCGGGGCTATATCGGGCGTCATGGGGGCCTACCTGGTCCTCTATCCGCAGGCGAGGATCATGACCCTGCTGTGGATATTCATATTCATTCAGTTCCTCTACATCCCCGCCTTCGTGATAATCATCTACTGGTTCGTCATCCAGCTTGTAAGAGGATTCGTGTCCCTCGGCGGTCAGTTCGGCGGAGGAGTGGCCTGGTTCGCGCACATAGGCGGTTTTCTCGGAGGGGTGTTCCTCATATTCCTGATGGCCGGCGGCCGTATCTACTGGCTGCGCAGAGGTGGCAGCAACAGGTACTAGGCAGACTGAAATGATCCCCGTGTTTACAAGACTCATCATAGACAAGCGGGCTCTCGACGATCCCCTGACATGCAGGATCAGGAGCGTCCTCGGCGACATAGAGGAGATCGTGACCGGCGATACAGGCGATCATCCCGGCGCGGGGTCTCTCGTCCTGAAATTCCACGAGGGCCGCTTCGTCAAGGACTTCCCCGTCACGCCCGGCGCTCCCCCGTGCGGAGAGAAGTATATAGCCGCTCTGCAGGGATGCCTCTACGACTGCTCGTACTGCTATCTCAGGTCGTACCTCTCCCACAGCACCATCACCCTGCTGGTAAACAGCGGGAAGATGGAGAGCGATATCAGGGAAGCTCTGGATGCGGGAACGGTCCGTCTGACGACCGGCGAGCTGAGCGACAGCCTCGCGCTCGACCACATCACCGGGCTGACCTCCTCGATCCTCCCGCTGCTCGAGGGAACATCGGCTGTGATCGAAGCGAGGACAAAGAGCGCCAACGTCGATCACCTCCCCGGATTGAATGGAAGCGATGCAGAGCTTGCCCGGAAGCATCTGCTCGTCACGTGGACGATCTCTCCTATGGAAGCGATGAAGTCCGAGGAGCCTGGAGCCGCCACGCTCGACGAACGTCTCGGGGCGATTTCGAAGGTAACGTCGGCAGGCATCGGGTTCGCCCTGCGGCTCGACCCGATAATCCCGTTCTACTGGGATGCAGGTTCGTATCGTGAGCTGCTGCAGCGGGTGAAGGATGAAGCGGGAGATGCGCCGCGAAGAATAGAGATGGGCCTGCTCCGCTTCCCTCCCGGCTTGATCGAGAGCGTCAGGAAGGTCTTGCCGTACAGTCCGATCCTCCAGGGGGAGTACGTTCGCGATCGCGAGGGAAAGATGAGACTCTACCGTCCGATGAGGGTGGGAATATACCGCGAGGCGGCCGGCATGATCGGGGAGTTATTCCCCGATACGGAGATCGAGCTG
Organism: uncultured bacterium; assembly: GCA_965371515.1. GTDB lineage: Bacteria > Krumholzibacteriota > Krumholzibacteriia > Krumholzibacteriales > Krumholzibacteriaceae > JAUWCL01. Next base: position 16,017 of record CBDUYR010000006.1, read on the forward strand.
AGCCAGGAGGACCGGACCGTGTGGGAGGACGCAGACCTCGAACCGCCCGTCGTATGCTGACCGCTGGTCACTTCTCTACAGGAGACGGCATCCCGTCTAATCCCAGCGTCTTCCCGTCGAGATGGGAGACGTCCCCGAGCAATCTCAGGCGCGGCCTGAAATCTATCATCACCGTTGTCAGAGAGGTGTTCGGCAGGGAGAACGACCAGATGTCGTCGGGGGACATGCCGAGGATATGCGTCAGCCAGGCGCATATGATCCCGCCGTGCGAGACGATGAGTATGTCGCCCTTGGAAGAGTCGATGATCCCGTCTACCGTACGGCTGGCCCTCTCGTGGAATTCCATGAAAGGTTCGGCGCCCTCGATGGCGACCTTGGACGGGCCGCTGAACCACAGCTCGAGCTCCCCTGGGTATCTCTCCTTGACCTCGCTGACCAACAGCCCCTCCCACTCACCAAACGAGATCTCCCGCAGTTCGTCCATGAACTCTATCGAGCGATCGTCGCCGAGGGCGATTCGAGCCGTCTCGACGGCGCGCTCCGCGCTGCTGCAGTATATCCGCGAGAATTCCATCGAGCGCAGCCGTTCACCAAGCAGCCCTGCCTGGGCTCTTCCCAGCTCGCTCAGGTGGACATCTCCGTGGTTTCCCTGTACCCTGCGAACGCTGTTCCAGGTCGATTCGCCGTGCCTTACGAGGTCAATTCTCCTGATACTGTCGCTCATGCTCCTCCTCTTTGTGAGAGACTGAATCTACCAGACGGAGCGATTTATCTCAAGATGCCTTGCGGTAACCGGAACTTTTTCTTACTCTTTACCTACCTGATATATACCGTTTCATGACAGGATCATGCGGATGCTAAGGATCATGCTGAGAAGCCTGTTTATAATTCTAGTTCTGGCGGCCACTGCGACGTCATGCACCTCGGCGCCCGAGTTCAAGCTCCTCTCGAGAGACTTGTTCGAGAACCCCGCACGGGACGCGGCCTTCTTCGACGGGGGAACGATCCTTGCGGCCGGCGGAGCGACCGTGGTGATCCCCGACGGGACCCGGCCTGAAGAGGGAATCCTGGTACTCCTCGACGGTGAGCCGATGGACATCGTAACCACGGGATCGACCGCATGGATCGCGGTGAAAGACCTGGGCCTCGTGGCGATCGACCTCTCCGATCCCGCCCGTCCGGTGGAACGGACAATCTACGTGATAGAGGATGCCAATTCCTGCGCGGCGAATGGGCGGTTCCTGATGGTAGGTGGAACCCGGTCGGGCCTCTATCTCTTCGACATATCCGATCCGGACACGCCGTCATTCGTCTCCTCTCTCGAGAAAACGGCGCCGGGAGCCGCGCTGGCGGCATCTGACAAACTCTTCGCTGCAGCTTACGATCACACTGTGATCCTGATGGCTGTCGGTGATAGCGGCATAAAAGAGATCTCACGACTGGAGGCGCCGTCAAGGATCGCCCGGGCCGAGCTGGCCGGAACGATCCTCCATCTACTCTCATCCGATGGAAATGTATACAGATATAACGTGAGCAAGCCTCGCCTGCCCGAACCACACTCTTCCCTTCCAGAAAATAATATCAGCGATTTATGCACGGGGGCAAACAGCGGACTCGCTCTACTGAAGACAGGTCTCATCGTTCCGTTCCCGATCCCCGGGACGAATGATACATCGAGCGAGCCTCGCTTTCCCGATCCGCGTTACTCCCTGATACACGGTGAGGGGATGACGAAGTCCCCGAGCTTCCCCGGCACATCGATCAGGTGTTCCGGAGACAGGCTGATCATCTTCGGGCCGGTGACGGGATTTCATTTCTACAGGCTCGGCACGGAATACACGAGGGCTGAGGGCGAGGTTACCACCAGGGGGTTCGCGCTAGACCTCGTCGTCATTGGAGAATATATTTATCTGGCAAACGGCAGGGACGGACTGAGGATCGGCCGCGTGGCCGGCAACGGATCGGTCGAGTGGACAGGACACGTCCCAACTACAGAAGCCAGGGACATCGCGATAGAGGGCGACATACTAGTGATGGCCAACGGCATGGACGGCGTGAAGTTCTTTCGTAATACTGTCCCCGACTCCCCGGTCCTCCTCTCGACCTACAAGTCTCCGTCATACCTCTCAGCCGTCAGGGTGCAGGCGGGCAGGGCGTACCTCGCCGGCGGGTTCCGCGGCATTGAAGTCGTCGATTTCACCGATCCGGCCAGCCCTGTACTCGTATGGAGAGAGGACCTCTCCGAGGTCAGGGGGGTCGACGTGGACGACGGATATCTATACGTCGCCGACGGGTTCAACGGATTCAGGATCTATTCCCTCGCTGGAGACCTTCCGGAGTTGATATCGACCATGGACACTCCGGGCTGGGCCAGCGACCTGTTCATCTCCGGCGACATCCTCCACATCGCGGACGGCCAGAGAGGCTTCATGACGATCGATGTCAGCGACCACTCTGCTCCAAAGAAGCTCGGCCGCATCGAGACAGGGGCGCTCGCCAGGACGATCCACGCTCGAGGCGACATCGTATTCATCGCCACGCAGATACTCGGTATCACCGCCATCGATATCTCGAATCCAGGGAAACCGACGATCGCGGCGAGGTACAAGACAGTAAATGACGCCAGAGGAATCTTCGCCGACGACAGGTTCGTTTATCTGGCGAGCGGCTCGGGCGGACTGTATATTTTCAGGTACGAAAAATAAATGGTTCCAGGGAAGGATAGATAACGTATGAGAACCCCACCGATCTTAAGGACAGCTGCCCTTATAATGCTCCTCGTTGCGGCCGCCGCTGCGCCATCTCTGGCCCAGCTCTTCTCGCAGTCCGGCAACCTCGTCGACACGGACGGATACGCGTCGCTGACCGTCTTCCATCCCGGCTCGACCGGATTTATAGCGGTCAAGGCCGTGATCAAGGACGAGTGGCACATAAACTCCGACTCCCCCCTCGACAAGTACCTCATCCCGACCACGCTGTCCGTCTCCGCTCCGGAGGGCATCGTCGTAAGGAGCATTCTCTACCCCGTGCCGGAGATGCTCAAGCTCGAGATCAGCGACAGGAAGATGCCTCTCTATCACGGGACGGTCAACTTCGGTGCGATCATCGAATGCTCCGAAGAGATCGAACCGGGCGAATACACGATCCGGGCGGCGCTCAAATACCAGGGATGCAACAACATGACCTGCCTCGAGCCGGCCACCGCCATCGAAGAGATCACGATAAGAGTCGGTACGATGGAGGAGCTCGGAGAGATAGCGCATGAGAATATCTTCCTCGCTCCGCCCTTCATCGACGGCAGGGGCACACCGGTCACCGCCGGAACTGAAGAGGGCGACAACAGCTTCGGTGACCTGCTCGAGGAACACGGATTGATCCTTGCGTTCATATTCATCTATCTCGGGGGTCTGGCGCTGAACCTCACTCCATGCGTCTATCCCCTCATACCGATCACGGTGAGCTACTTCGGAGGCCAGGCGGGCGGAAAGACATCGCGCACCTTCGTACTCACCCTCTTCTATGTCCTCGGGATGTCGATCACCTACAGCATCCTCGGGACAATCGCCGCCACGACGGGCGGCCTGTTCGGTTCGGCTCTGCAGAACCCGTGGTTCATCCTGTTCATCGCCGCCGTCCTCGTGGGGCTGGCCGCATCGATGTTCGGCCTCTGGGAGTTTCGGATGCCGACCTTCCTCTCCCGCAGGACCGGACAGGCGAAGCAGGGGCGCTGGGGCGCCATGATGATGGGACTCACGGTGGGCATCGTCGCCGCACCCTGTATCGGCCCATTCGTCCTCGGGTTGCTCACGTACGTCGGAGAGACGGGCAAGCCGGCGCTCGGCTTCCTCATGTTCTTCACCCTCGCCTGGGGCATGGGCACACCGTTCATCGTACTCGGTACGATCTCGGGAAGCATATCTAAACTCCCTCAGTCGGGGCACTGGATGGTCTGGGTAAAGAAAATATTCGGGTTCATCCTCCTTATGATGGCCCTCTACTTCGCCAGGCACATCCTCGGATCGACAGTAACGAATATCGGCTACGTGATCCTCGCCCTCATCGCGGGACTCGTGCTGTGGCCGTTCGACCGCACCCCCCAGAGGGGCAGGGGTTTCATTATCCTCAAGACGGTCGTCGGTGCGGCCTGGCTGATAGCCGCGGTCGCCATACTCGCAATGCCGGGCGGTCCGTTCAGGGCAGCCCTCGAGCATGAAGGCATCGAGTGGGAACCGTTCACCGAGGAACGTATCGCCGGGGCTAAGGCCGAAGGCAGGCCGGTAATGATCGACTTCTCCGCCGACTGGTGCATCCCGTGCCGCGAGCTCGACCACAAGACCTTTACCGATGATGCCGTGATCGAATATGCAGAGAATTTCGTCAGGCTGAAGATGGACCTGACCACGATAGACGGCGACAAGAAACGTATAAAAAAGGTCTTCGGCATCAGGGGAGTGCCCACAATAATATTCCTCGACACATCGGGAGAGGAGAAGTCCGGAGCAAGAGTCACTGGATTCGTCGGACCCGACCGTTTCCTCGAGCGGATGAAGGGCGCCTACAAGAAAGAATAGTTGAATGTCAGGATAATGGAGGGATAGAAACTTGGGCAGCCTTAAGAAACTCCTGGTACTCTCCATCTGGAACGATCCATGGTCGCTCGGCGAAGGAAGCGGGGTCCCCGACGAGATACATTTCATACACAGGCTCAGGGACGCCGGCGTCGAACTTCACTTTCTTATCCCCGAATCGGCAGACGGAAAGACACGGCGGGGTGAGAACGGCGTTCACTTCCATACATACAACAACATCTTCCACAAGTCGCGCATTCTCCCCTCTCCACTGAGAAGGCTTACGATCCCATATATATATACCTGCTCAGTCTACAGAGAGGTCCGCCGCGTAGTCGAGCAGGTCGAACCGGACGTCATTCTTGGCTTTTCCCATTTTGCTATCGAACCACTCAGCAGGATCGGCAGGCAGAAGGGAATTCCCACGGCGGTCAAGCTGTTCGGCGTGATGTACCTTGCGTGGAAGGACCTTCCGCGGCTGAAGCGCTGGTGGCTCAACTTCGATCAGGAAAGGGCGCTGAAGTACCCCCTCGATAAATATATGGTGCTCAACGACGGCACGATGGGCGACCGGGCACTTGCGGCTAACGGCATACCAGGAGATAAGATCGAGTTCCTTCCTAACGGCATGAACATGGAATGGGCAGGGATAGAGATCGATGTCGCCGCTGAGCGCAGAGGGTTCGGCCTCCCTGTCGACAAGATCCTCATCGTCACCATGTCGCGACTCATCAAGCTCAAGCGGGTCGACCTGCTGATAGAGGCCGTCTCGAAGATGAGCGACGAGGCAAGAGACAGAGCATCCCTCGTCATCACGGGAGACGGAGCAGACAAACCGGCGCTCGAAGAGATGTCCCGTACCCTCGGACTTGCCGGCATGACTCATTTCACTGGTGCGATACCGTACGATGAAATGCCGCGGCTGTTGAAATCGTGCGATATCTTCGCCGCGACGAGCGAACTGACCAACATGTCGATGCCACCGTGCGAAGCGATGCTCTGCGGGCTCCCCGTAGCGGCCTTCGACGTGGCCGGAACGTCAGAAGCGATCCGCGACGGTGAAACCGGGCTGCTCGTGGAAAACGGCGACACCTGCGCAATGGCCTCGACTCTAGACAGGCTCGTTCTCGACTCAGGGATAAGAGAGAATCTCGGAAGGGGGGCCGCCGCGTACGCAGCGGAGAATTTTATGTCGTGGGACCGGCGGACGGCCAGGGAGCTCAAGGTCCTCGAAGAACTCGCCTCAAGAAACAACCCCGGATAACAAAGCGCGCCACGGGTTCACAAGCGATTTGCAAATCCGTGGCGCCTCAGAAATATGAGTATTACTGGAGCGAGATACCCCGGGAACCCGGACTCGATACCGCCTCACCTACGGGACGGCACCATAACATTTAATCCCCCGGGACTTTTCCTCGACCCGTTACAATTCTATCCCGCTTTTCGCGTCTGTCAAGCCCTGCTGGAAGATATTATCGAAGTCAATGCAGAGATAAATGATCCGGTCTCGTACGTCCCCTTGAACATCTGATCCTTTACGTCGATCCTGCCGCCGATCGTCATCATTCTCATCGGAACACCGATGCCGCTCATCTCGACAAGATCCCGGCCGAGAGTATTGCCGCCGAAGATCCATTCGATCGCTCGCTCCACCTCGGAATCATACGTGCGCTCGCCACCGGCTTCGTAGTAATGGTAAACGGCGTTGACGAAAAAGGCCTGGTGACATGTATAGAGGTATTCCCAGTAGTCGGGCGACTTGCTGATAATCTTTTTCTTCAGCTTACTCACCGCTGAGAGATCCTCCCAGATGAATGCCCCGTTATCAAGCATACGAACGCCGATCGTGTAATCGAGCGTTCTCTCGATGTTCAGGAGATATTCTGTCCGCCCGGTGACACCGATCGCCTGCCCGATCCCCCAGAGGATGTACATCTGGTTCTGGTGACGTCTCGTCGTCGAATTTGAGAATTCAAATATACCGTCATGGTCCTGTTTCCCGATGAACGTGTCGAAAGCGGCTGTGATATCATCCAACAGCCCCCGGTCCTCATCCACACTATAGAGGCAACACCAGCCACTGAGTACGTGGCTGTCCTCACTGCCGTCGAACCTGAACCTCTCCTTCGAAACGGAATGCAGCATCTTCGCGGTATCGAGGTACGCGGTATCGCCGAAGACCTGGAAGGCCATGCTGAACACCGAGATTAACGGACCCATGCCGATGCCCGGCATCGACCGCAGGATTTTTTCCTTCTCCAGGTTGCGCGTTTGAAAGGCGAGTTCGGACCTTATCCTTCCGTCGTACGAATCGTCCCCAAGCCCGGAGCTCCTCCAGTTCATCACACCCGTCATCGCAAGGGGGACATACCTGTAGATATAGGTATCGTCCAGCGACCAGACCGGCCTGCCATCGCAGGAGAGCCTGAAGTCCAGACCCCTTACGACCTTTCCATCTTTCTCATCCCAGAAGCCGTTCTTCCCGACGGGGCGGAAGATCGCGTCCAGGGCTGACCTTAGATATGTATGTCTTTCTTCGCTCACGAATCGTCACCTGCAACATGTGTTCGTTTGTACTCTTCCTCTGTCGTATATATCGTCACTGCATCCCTGATCAGCTCTCCCTGCACCTGGTAGAGGTCCTCCGCCTTTACCGTCCAGGCCGTCGTGTCGCCGAATTTTCCGTACCTGATCATTTCTCGTCCGGCGAGAATATCGGTAAAGAATCCCCTTATCCAGTCACCTTCAGGCCTGTGGTCAATCCGGGTCCTCGCCACCTCGGGGTCCTGCGGACTTACCTTCATCGTGCTGGTCCTGCCGCTCCAGTCCTTCACCTCTACTTCGTATTCCTTGTGGTAATAGACATCGACGGGGAAATCATCCACAACATCCTCGATGATGTGATAGAAGGTCACAGGACCGATATCTATCCCTATCCCCACAAGCTTGCCACCAGCCTTCAGGAAGTTGTGAAAAGGAGTGCCCTCGCCGAATGTAGTCGGGCTGAGATGATGGCTGCCCGTGACTTCCGTTGCCATCTTCCCCATTGCACTGACCGAGCTCGTGGGATGTATGCTCCTGACCGCACCTTCTCTCTTTCTGAATGTGTCGGGAAGGAACCCGACGGTGGCCGGGGTCGTCAGAGGATCGAAAGTACTGTAATTCTCGAGGGTGGCGACCTGGCTGCGAAGCGGCATCGAGTAGGCGGGCATCATAACAGTCCCTTCCGGCCCGACTGCTTTAAGAAGAGCGTCGATCACGGTATGAGCGCTGTTCTTCACATTTCCGATCTGCTTCATCGAGCTGTGGACAAAGATGACGTCACCCTGCTCGATCCCGAGATCCGCGAGGTTACGGTAGAGCTCATCTTCGCCTATCTTCCTCTTGAACAGCCTGAGGAAGCTGTTTTTCCTCTTCTTGACGACTTTCTTGAAACCGGGAGGTGCATTATTCTCGTAGAAATTCTTAAGGCTCATGATTCCTTTTCACTCCTGTAGAGCACGAGGGCCTCACCGTCCAGCTTTACCTCATCGTTCACCCTTGAGATAATAAGCGTACGGATCGTGTACTTCCCCGACCCTGTTACATCGAGCACTTCGAACTGAGCAAGCAGCTTCTCGCCGGGAAATACCGGCGCCCTGAAGCTGAGCGACTGGCTCAGATAGATCGTGCCCTCGCCGGGGAACTCGGTGCCGAGGACCTTTGATATCACGCTCCCCGTCAGGAAACCGTGCACGATAGTGTCCGCAAACCCGAGCCCCGTCGCGTACTTCTTGTCGAGATGTATCGGGTTCGTGTCGCCCGAGAGCTCAGCGAACTGCTTGACCTGCTCGAAAGAGAAGGAAAATTCCTTCGAGTATTTATCGCCCTTTTCAATCTTCATCAGTATCACTCCATTTATCGGGATACGGTCCGAAATACCGACTTTGAAGGATAACGGGGCCGGCCAGGCACTTCAAGTTTAAAGCACCCCTCTTCCACATTGACAGGGCTTACCCGATAAATGTATTGTCTGACATACAATTGGGGGACAAATAACCATAAAAGAGGGAAGGAGCCCGGCATGAAGCAGATGGGATCGAGGACCGCAGCCGTCATCCTCATAATGACGGCCCTCTCGGCTTCACTCGCCTCCGTTCTTCCCGCCCAGACGCCCGAGCCCGAAAAAACCCACTGGGGGATATTGCGGGTGCAGGGAGTGATGACCCTGCCGGTGGGCAACGACCACGCCGAGATCTGGAACAACTGCGGAGGCAGCTGGTTCGAATTCCTCGACTTCTCCGCGTCGATCAACGTCAATACCTCTGGAGGGGTCCTCGGAAGCTTCGAATATGTACTGAAGCGGAAATACGGGATCGAACTCGCGTTCAACTGGTGGCGACAAATCATCGACATCAAGTTCGAGACAGACGACATCACCATAGAAGGAGCGCCCAACTTCATCCTGCCGACCCTCGGATTCAACTACCATTTCCTGACCGACTCGAAGGCGGACCTCTACCTAGGCGCCTTCGCCACCCTGGGCGTGTTGGCCACGGGCATGGGAACGAATGTAGATGTCAGCAAGGATTTCGCGCTGGGACTGAATTTCGGTATCGACTACTACGTCTCCAGATCGTGGAGCATCGGCGGAACCGTCAAGTATCTCGACTTCGGGCAGATGGACTTCTCCCTCCTGCCCCCGGGAATCGACGGCATCGTATGCGACAACGGATTGTTCGGCATCGGAGACATGAACACGATCTCCCTCACATGCGGGGCCGGTTACAGGTTCTGAGAGAAAAGGAGCAGGTTTTGAAATACCAGCACCTGATTATCATGATAGTTCTGCTGACAGTGGTATCCACCTCCCCGGCATACGCCGGGAAGACGACCATCGGCGTAAAGGCGGGATTCAATGTGTCTAATGTCTACGGGGCTCCCGAGTACTGGGATGAAGCCACCGAGGGGAAGGCGGGATTCACGGGGGGAGCATTCCTCAACTATGCCTTCAACGACAACTTCAGTCTCCAGCCCGAGCTCCTCTTCACACAGAAGGGATTCGGGGGCACACTGTTCGATGATATCGAATTCTTCGAAATCGACATGCAGGTGAGCCTCGACTATTTCGAGCTGCCTGTGCTTGCAAAATACGCCTTTTCCGCCGACAAAAAATTCAGGCCGACGCTGTTCGCCGGACCGAGCTTCGCCTACTGTTTCGGTTCCGAACTGGCTGTCTCGTGGTGGTTGTTCTCGGGGAATGTCGACTTCTCGTCAGTAACTCACGTGACCGATTTCGGCGTCGTCCTCGGCGGTGGGTTCGACTACGTCCTGAGCAGAGGAACCGTCGTGTTCGACGGGAGATTTACTTACGGATTCACCAACGTGATCGTGAGCGGTGATTTCGAGATCAACGGCGACACCGAGACGATCGAAGAGGACGACTTCAAGAACTACGGCCTCTCCTTCACGCTCGGATACGTCTTCTAGGAAGGCTGCTATTCCTCTTTCATCTTTATCCCGATCACGAGCTTCTCGAGGCCTATCTTCTTCGCGATATCCATCACCCTGATGACTGTGCCGTGCTGCACCGACTTGTCGGCATTGAGCACGAGCGTCCTGTCCTCGATATCGGAAAGGGCGGCGAGCATCGTTTCCTCGAGATCGTCGAGTGCGACGGGCATACCGTTGAATACGACTTCGTTGTCCGAGCTGATATAGAGAACCAGCTTCTCCACCCTCGCCACCTCGGCGCTCTCGGCCGACGGGAGTTCGAGCTTCATGCCCGGCTGATCGAGGAAGGTCGAGGTGACCATGAAAAAGATAAGCAGCAGGAACATAACGTCGATGAGCGACGTGACGTTTATCATGACCCGGCGCTTCTTCTTCGGGTTAAACTCCACTGCCCGTCTCCTCCCGGCACTCGGTCATGACCCGGATACTGTGCAGAAGCGAGGCCGAATACTTCTCGATGTCCATGACGATACCCTCAGCCTTGCTCGTGAAAAAATTGTAGGCGATGAACGCGGGTATGCCTATAACCAGGCCTGTCACTGTCGTGATCAGCGCCTCGGATATCCCGCCGGAGAGGACGTTCGCCTGCCCCAGACCCTGCTGGGAGATCACGTTGAAAACCTTGATCATTCCGAGGACCGTACCCATCAGACCAAGAAGGGGAGCGACGCCGGCAACCGTCTCCAGCCCTACGAGCCCTCTCTCGAGAGTCCTTACCTCCTGCCTCCCCTGGTCGATAATGAATTCCTTCAGCTCTTCCCTGTTCAGATCCTGGTTCCGGAGTGCGGGAAGCATAACGTTTGCGAACGTCCCCGGGTAGGTCTCGCAGATGCTTTCGGCGACCCTGATGTCCTCTGGGCACTTGATTCTTTCGACCGCCGTGACGATCTCGGGAATAATTATCTTCTTCGCTCTGAGATTGAACGCCCTCTCGATCACGATCGCGAGTGTGAATATCGAACCGATAAGCAGGGGTATCATCACAATACCCCCCTTTTGCAGTTCAGAAATAATTTCCGTCATACGGCCTCTCTCCTCCCTGGATCATCGTCTTGTGTAGTAGAAAAATGTCCATCTCAACTCAAGGTACTCTTCGGGGAAATTATCAGGCAGCGGGCGGAAAGGCGAAGACTTTTCCACTGCCGTCACACTTGTCTCCATCAGCGTCTTGTGTCCGTTATAATCGATGACGTCGAGTCCGGTCATCGTCCCGTCCGGCCACACCCTGAAAATCAGCGTAGTCTCCCCCCTGATACCTCCCATGTATGTGAATATCGCAGGCGGAAAGATGTTCGATTTGAGTTTCCTCTTCATGTGGAAGATGTAGGAGGCGTAATCCCATTCGTACGTGTTGAGCGATATGCTTCCCTTGGCATCGGCTCCGGTCAATCTCTGCTCGTAGTCGAGATCGTCGGTGAACCGCCGCTGCGGTGAAGGCGGACCGACCTGTAACTGCCTCATGGAGGATTCTCCGTCTCTCACGTCCTGAACCCTGCGTCGATCCGAATTGAAATACGAGCCCGCCCAATCGAGTATAGGGTTCCATGGCTCCGATTCAGCGTCATCCTGCTGCTGATTCCGCTGATCCTCGGCCTGAGCCTGTTGGACCCCGCCGGCATCGGGATCGCCGGCGAATACCCGGTGCGGGACTTCACCATCGCTGTAAGCTTCTCCCAGTTCCAGGTCACCCTCATGTTCGTCCCTAGCGAGAGCATTCTTGTCCGAGAGCAGGTGCGCATTCTCCGGCTCCTGCCGAATGGCGTCGTCCGGGGTCTCCACCAGCTCGAAGATGAGCGGGGTTGAGGCCGCGGGTTCAGACTCGCTCTTGTCTGGGAAAAGGTCTATCCGGGACAGGGGACGATAAACGATCAGGATGATCAGATGAACGAGCACCGATACGGCAATGGCGATTCGTTGTGACCGGTATTTAAACAGATCGATAACCTCTTGAAAATGCTATGCCTGTAACAATCCATAATATAGATATATCGTCGCAGTATAACACTATTAAGTTACAACCGTTCTCGATGTTCCAGTTTTTTCGCCTGTCGCCGGCGGAAGAGACGGAACGCCTTTACTTTCAACATACTGCCGGCTCAAGGCGACATACGTCTGGCAACTCCAGGTCCTCTCCGCCCCGAACCGTTCCATATGTTCAAAAAAGTGTTCCACCTGTTCCAAAGTGTCCCATCGTTCGTGAGACAATAATCTAAAAGACTTACAGCGAAAGTGTTCAAAAATGTGTTCTACGCGATACAACTGCGATACACAAAGATTCGCTTCTGGAACAGTCTGATTTCAGAAAATTACTATCGGGAATCAAAAATCGAATCTCCTGTATTCATTAATTCAGAAGGGATTACAAATGCGCCATGAAAATATCAAATGTCAGGGATAAGTCCAGTTCATGTGAATGGAATCGATAGTGCAATATAAAACGATTTAGATCCTGCACTGATCCGAAGAGCTGCAACGTCAGGGGATATTTCAATGAAAGGAGGGTGGCTTTCTAACAGGCGCTTGCAGCATTAGAATCTGGGAACGCTTACATTTCAACAGATAAAGGAGAATGATGATGTTCCATAGAAAGCATATCAAGAAAGCGCTACTGTTTTTAATCATTGTTGCATTCTTCAATCTCGTTTCATGTACTGAACAGGGTATTGTGAATACAGACAAAAAGGAGGTTGCTTCAAATGAAACGATAGATATTGAAAACGACATCGAAATATCAGTTGATCCAGAAATGGCAGGAATATTACATAATGAGATTCTATCAGAATTCAATAATAGGCATACTATACTGAGTGGTCCACTTGATGAAGATACTTTCATAAGATATTATCAGGAATCAGTAAATACAGTTTTTAAAAGAAATGGGATTCGGATTATCGTTTCTAAAGATGAAATTCGATCTGATTTATTAATGCTGCGCGAATTTACTGAAAGTGGTGTTTTTAACTTCTTCTCACCTCCACGAGAAACAAATATAGAACCACTCATTTCACATGGAATAGTTACGGGTAAATTGACACAAGCTGAATCTGAATATATCAGAAAACTATTTAATTCTTTAAAAAATGGCGTTCTTTTTTCAAAAGATAATGCACAGGATCAATTATTCAGTTCAGAATTTGAATCAATCGAGGATATAGACAAAGATATGTTGATTTCTATAGAATGTATTGCTCAGAGCACCTCTGAATTCTGGAGTGACTTTCTGATCCATTCACTGCCGGATGGAGAAATATATATCCTGTATAAGGATGATGAGTACGTATGGCGTAAAACGTGCGACATATGTGGTGGAATAATGGGGATATGGGCAGGAGGGCCTGGCGGCGCCATTATATTGGGAGGATTAGCTTCAATAGCTTTTCATGTAGTATATAATGATGGACAAGGCTGGTGGGATACAGTTACAGGTTGGTTTTAAAAGGTATTGTCTTGATTGTGGGAAGAAATTAAAAAGGTTTTCTTCCCACTTTCGGGACACAACTAAAAAGGAGTAGCTGATGCTTAGTGATTATAAAGAAATAATAGGAATCATACTAGTACACGTAGTTATTTATGCTATTTATAGAATTATATCATGGAAATTCATCAAGCTGAGTTCAAAAGGTGTATTTGGCCTGTATTTAATACTCATGCCTGCATTCATGTTGAACATAAGGTCAAGCTCAGGAGCATCAGAGATTTATTCTGCGGCTATTACAGTTGTTGGAGTATTTATTTATTCTGCCTATGCAGGGAAAAAATCTTCAGGTTGACTTTAGTTGCAACACACTGCCGCCTCGGGGCGACATACATCTGTAAACGCCAGGGGATCTCCTGACTAGAAGATACCGATACTCAGGCCGGCGGAGCGAGGCTCTCGAGAACTTCGAGCTCTGTTTCAGTGATTATCCCGATTACCACTACGCCCTCTACCAGGTCGGAAAGACAAATCTTATCGGAGAAGTCGATCTCGCCCGGGCACAGGGAAGCGAAGAAGCTCTACAAGAAACTCAAGCGAAAGTAATCGCTGAGGCCTATTTCTCGACCGATCTCCTGATCGCCCGCAGCTCTTCGAGCATCGACGTCATCACGTCACGCTGAGGTGATTCTCGAACAGTATCATTCTCGGCCGTCGTCGGCGACATCGCGCCTCTGAATGCGCGGAGTTTCTTCACGACATCGTCGTAGATCCCATTTACGTCTTCGAGCCCGACGAGGCTCTGCTCTGCGCCGGTTGTGCCGCTCATACCCGCAGTCTGGATGTTGAGCGTGCCTATGTCGAACATGAACCTGTCGAGGATCCCCCTCTTGATCGAGATGTTTGTGACGGTCCTGTAAGGCACGTGCTTAACCGACTTGGTGACTATACCGACGCGCAGGATCACCTCGTCATCCTGGATCTCGTAGCTGAGACTCCTGTAATAGAATACAGACAGAATTGCGGCTATGATCCAGAAAAGGCCAGCGATCAGCGCCGTGTATATCGTAATCTCGATCGTAACGTGGGCTCCCTCGTCGATCCCGACGAGCAGACCGAAAAGGTACCCCACAAGCACCGTCAGCAGGGCTATGATCGTGTAGGTAACCCACAGCTTTCTCAGATAACTTTTACCCGGCTTGATATGCAATGTCTGCATGACGACCTCCCCTATGTTCTTCACTCTGATCGTGATTCTCGCAGTTAATACATTCGATTGCACGGATTTATTCGAAATACATTTTGATTGACTGGTATCACATCAGGCGCAATAATCGTTTTGAATTTCAGCTTTTACAGGAGGTCGTTCGTATGCGCAGATTCTTACTGGTCTTTTTTGCTCTTGTACTGCTTTCAGGCGTCGCCTTTGCCCAGCAGCCCGACAGTACCGCTTATGAGGCCCCGGAGACACCACCGCCCGCGAAATCCAGCTCCGGACCCAGTAAGATCTATTACGGAGGCACCCTCGGCTTCAGCTTCGGCGACTACACGCGCTTCAGCATCGCGCCTCTGGTCGGATACAGGCTCGCGAAGAGGTGGTCGGTCGGAGGCAAAGCAGTGTATGAGTATATCAAGGACAAGCGGTATGCAGAGGACATAACCTCGCACAACTACGGGGGCAGCCTCTTCGCGCGCTTCCGCCCCCATCCCCGTTTCTACCTGCACGGCGAATACGCCTACATGAGCTACGAGTGGCAGACAGCGAATCTGACCTCAGAACGAAATTGGGTCCCCTTCCTCCTTCTCGGAGGAGGGTACGTACAGCCGATATCACCCCGCGCCTCCCTCTTCGTCGAGGTGCTGTTCGACGTGCTGAATGATGACGGTTCCCCATACGAGGAATGGAATCCCTGGATCAGCATAGGCGTCGCGGCCGGATTCTAACGAATGGAGATTGATATGAAGTCATCGTCGAGATGGATCGTGTTCCTGATTATCCTGATTCTTACAGCTGCCATCCTGCTGCCGGGATGCTCCCAGTTCAAGAGCTCCAAGCGGATGGACCTGACCCCTTTCGCCGAAAACATGATAGCCATGGCCGGAGATATCCAATACGGCCTCGCACAGAAAGAGGTCATATATCTGCGCAACTACATGGACATTCCGGAAGTCAACAACCTCAATATCTATCTGGATAAGATGAGGACCGTGATGCGGGGCTCAATCGCCTATTCAATAGAAATCGTCACGCTTTCGAACTCTACCCTGTCAGGACCGGAGCAATGTATTGCACTGGCCGATTATCTCGACAGCCTGCTGCGGCCTGTGCTCGAGGCTCCAGTTCCCCCCCTGCATATCACGATCGCCCAGCTTGATACGATCCTTTACAACGCGCGCCAGCAGACAAATATTCTCGACGCTCTGGGCACAACGCAGCCGATCGTCAACGAGATCGCGCGAACAACGAGCGAGATCATCGATGATTCAAACCTTGCCGTAGATACCGCGGCCGATGCGATCAGGGAAGTATTACTCGGAAATAACAAGATGCTGCTGAAAGGCATCAGGACAATGCGCGAATTTCAGCTGAACACCGTGATAAGCATTGAGTATATCGCCAGATATCGCAGGGGCGAAAAGGCGGCGTTAGATACGCTTCTTGCCATGCAGCCATCGCTGAAAGAGATCATAAGCTCAACAACCAGGCCCACGTCCAAGGACATGCTCGCAATCGAGGACCGGCTCCTCTATCTGCTTAAAAACATGCACGACGTCAGGACACAGATGATGCCGGACCTCGAGTTATACTGGAAGCAGCAGCGTGAACTAGACGAGCTGAACAAGATGTACAAGGGTGCTCTCCGCAAGGCGAATGTGACGATGATCGCCTGGTCGAGGGCTCATCAGAGGCTCGCTGCCGGTATCACCGATCCGGCGAAGATCGACGTGCTTGGGCTGGCAAGGAAGGCAGCGGGAGCAGCGTCACCGCTGTAGGCATCCGCTGGGACCGGATCAGAAAAAGTAGTCCATCGCGATCGTAGCGGTGAAAAATTTCGCGGGGGTATCGAGTCCCTTTATCGGCACCCTCTGGAATTCAAGGTCAACTCCGATACTGAAATCTGGCCTGCCCACATAAGAGAAACCAACCAGGACCGCTTGGATGTTATCAGCGATCTCGTCCCCCCCTCCCGGAATAGTCGAGTACTTGTAACCCAGGGCAAGGCCGAGAGGAGTACCTGTTTTCGGTGTCAGGTCGAGGCTTACCAGGCCACCGAGACCGTAGTACCATTCATTTCCAAGGAGCCTGTCAATAGCCTCGCTGTATGATAGCTGCCCGAGGGCCTGAAGTGCCGTATATTCGTTTACGGCATATACATAACGGACATCTCCTACAGTCCCCAGTGTCGGCGCTTTTCTGATAAGCCTGACTTCCTCGCCTTCGATGACACCATTTGCCCAGCCGAGGATATCTACAAGGGTTGTGCTGCCGCTTCTTACCGATATCCCCGTTGACAGGAGGTGCCTTTCGTTTTCATACAGACGGACGAGCCATCCGAGCTCGAAACCGGTTGCTGCGCTTATTCCCTGTGCCAGCATCGACTGCAGCTCGTTTCCAAGCCGGGCCGTGATTTTCAGCTGCGCCCAGACGGCCACCCAATCCCTGACGGCGTACATGTATTCAAATCCGAGGATCGCATAGAGCAGATCCCCCTCCAGGCCCAGGATAGGTTCGCCTTCTATCTCGAGAAGAGGAGTTACTATATTCGTGGACTTTCCATATCCGAGCGCTATGCTTGCCTCAGTATTGATGAAGGGAGCGGGCAGAAATGTCGTCGACACTACCCTCGTTTTCCCGACCCTGGGAGCGGTGATATTATTCAGAATGACACCACCCGGTTCATCGTGGCCGGCTGCCCCGACAGGGCAGGTACAGATCAGAATCACCGGTATGAGCAGGATGGATATGGTGATTGTCATCCGCACTTTCAAGAGTTCTCCTAGAGCTGAAACAGGAATCCGACATATAACAGCAGTCCGCTGTTCTTGATACGGAGACCGTAGAGCTCAGCTTCCGGATCGTTGTCCGAGACCACGTTCAGGATGCTCTGCGTGTATCTGCCCTCGATAAAAAACTCATACCGTCCGACCGGGATGATCCTGCCGACCCCGAAATGAATAGCGAGGTCGAACTTCTCCATGTCGTCCTTTATATCACAATCTTCTGTCGATGTAACGTATTGTGCGTTGACGAGCCATGCGAATTCAAGCCCGCTCGAGACGAACCAGCGCTCGCCGCCCGTAAAGATCTTCACCATTACAGGTATGGAAAAATAACCGGTATTCACCGAAACGCTGTCGACCCTCGCCTTCTGCCCCGCCACCTCGTAGGCTATCCCCGTCCCCTTCTGGATGAAAGAAGGCTGTATGCTGAGCCTTACACCCTTATAGACGTCCAGTTCGAAAACGCCGCCGAATGACGCCCGGTTCTGCGTCGAGTACGCAGCCTTGGGGGGCTTGTCGCCGGAATAGCCGTACCGCGCCAGCCCGCCCGTGACGCCGAGCCGCACCTCGGACGAAGCATCAGAGGGCCATACCGATACGAGCAGCGCCGCAATCAGCGGCAGTATTGATAAACAGGCTTTATTCCGCAGTTTCGGGATCGGTCCAGTCCTTTCTGTTATGCAGCCAGCCCAGTATACGTGAGATCAGCAGTCCGCTCAACCAGGCAAGCGCCCACGCCGTGGAACTCACCCATACGAACGGGATCGTAATAAGGGCCGTGACGGGCTCGTTTAGAAACTCGATGCGCAACTCGGCCGCTTCCTTATCCGTGATGCTGTCCGACAGGAGCTTGCGGTCCTTCAAAGCATACGACCAGGCCGCCACACCGAGGAACCCGACGAGAGCAAGGGTTATGCTCTGCAGCAGCAGGGGCAGGAGCTCGCCCTTGAAGACTAATTCCATTCTGACGAAGTAGAGAAAGATCAATAACATGAACAGCTGCAGGAAGGACAGGGAGGCATGCATGCCGTCGGTGTGATCGAGGTTCCCGAAGGCCTTGATCGTGTTGCTCCAGTAGATCAGCACGAGAAGCACTCCGATGAAGATGATCTCGATACCGTCGAGGTTCTCCGAGAAGAATCTCGTAATGGAGATCCCCTCGCCCGATCCTATTTTGCCGAGACTCGGCAGGATCATGAAGATACGAAAGAGGACCAGGGCAAAGAGCACGTCTGTCAGTGTCTCGAGTCTTCTGAGCTGCCTGTTATCGCGTTCGATGACGGCCTTCGTCCTAGGCCCTGTTTTTCGCTTCAGAAAACCCATCAACCCTCCTGTCTGTTGCTGAGGAATTTACCCACAAGCATAGCGATAATTACAGTGAGGTATATCTGGCCCGTGACGCTGGCCATAACGGCGATCGACCTCGAAAAGGGGAGCAGAGGAACAATGTCCCCGTATCCAAGGGTAGTGTAAGTGGTAAATCCATAGTATATGAATTCACTCAGCTGCCATCCCTGCACACCGGCCTCACGTACAACACCGCCGAAGGAATAGGCAGCGGAAACATTTCGCGCCAGGACCATGATAATCAATGAGAATACGATTCCCATCAGCAGGTAGCCCGTGATCGATTCGACGATGACCCTCGCCGTTACTTTCTTTGTAATCGCGACCTGGATTATCAGGCCGATCACGATGCGTATGAAAAAGAGAAACAGTACGGTCTGGGACAGGCTGAGAATAACAGGCAGATCGAGGAAATAGGCGATCCACTCGAACCCGATAGCCAGGATGGCGATGATAAACATCTTCTTTCTCGCTCGATCCATCGAGACCGCGGCGAATACCAGGATTACTGTCAGCATGGTATTATACACGACCTTGTGAGTGCCCGGGGGGAGCGCGGGCACTATGAACAGGAAGGCCAGGACGAGTGCCAGCAGGATCGTGCTGTATTTCGATCTTTTCGACTGCTCTGCAGCAGTGACCTTTTCAACCATTTCCATTCTTCTCCTGTGGGGATTCCGGAACCCTTTCGCTGTCTCCGGTAAAGAGCGTATCAGCGATTATCTCCGGGTGCAATCCCGTTAATTCCCTGTCTATCCTCTGCCTTATGCCGTCGAAATCCGCCATTGATGATATCGGGGCGCCGTCCGGCAGAAGAACGTTGACACTTACGAATATGTGCCTGCCGACCTTGACCATTCGGACGGAATGTCTCTCCATCGGAAACCCCGACAGCACAGCGGAGACCTTCTCTTTGATCCCGGCCTGCATATCCCCGGGAGGGGCACCGAGAAGAAGGTCGCCTATCCCCTCCCTCAACGCCGACAGTGGAAGTCTTATCATCACAAGTATCAGGACGATCACCATGACCGGATCGACGTAGGGTACTATCCATGAGTATTCCGTACGGGAGAGGAGATACGCACCCCCGAATCCTACGGCTACCGCCGAACTTATAAAACCGCTTATCTTCCATGTAGCGATATCCAGGGCGAGAAGAGGTGAATCCACCTTCCGCGCGTACTGCTTCTGGATGAAAAAAACGATAATGCACCCGCTTGTAGCGATCACGCTGTAGATCACAGCGACTCCGGGGCTGAGCTCCCTCCCGCCGTCGATCAGGGCGTCTATCGATGAAACGAGCGCGAATCCGCAGACCACGAGGATTATCAGGCCCTTGACCACGTTCACGAAGGGCTCGAACGGCATGAATCCGTACTGGAAATGCCTGTCGTAAGGGATGCGGAGAAGATTCGAGACATGAAGGGTGACGAGGCTCATCACGAACGAGACGAAATTAAAGAAGCCGTCGAGCATGATCGCTTCCGACTGGCTCTTCAGGGCGAACACCACGGCGAGGACTCCGAGCAGAGAATACCCGAATATCGATATCCGGAGCACTTTTCTCTCCAGGGCCTCTTCTTCCGCCATACTGTCAGTCCACCCATCCGAGCACGTCACGGATCACGCACCACCTCTTGCCGCCGGCCTTCACTTTCTTTCCCGCAATCCAGTAATCAAAAAGGCTCGCAACGGTCCTGTCATTCTTCTTCAGCGCTATCCACGTATTGAGGAACTCCGCCGTATCCCTGTCACCGAATGCCACGGCAAACGACATAGGCACCGATCTGACCATGGGGAAAGGTACAGCGACTGTATACTCGGGGTAGATCAGGCACCACGAGGATCCCATCTCGGCGCTCATCACCAGAGCATCGAGATCACCCTTCTCGCCACGGAAGAACTCCCTTGGTGATTCTAGGGTGACTATCTCCGCGTCGGGGAGGTATTCCTGGAGCTTCTTGAAATAGTATTTGTTGTCCTTGAGCCCTATCCTCAGCCCCTTCTGCTTCTGAAGGGCCTTGTCAGTATTGAAATCATCGCGCCTGTGATCCCTGACTATGAACGCAACGGTCACTTCTATATAAGGATCGGTGAACGTCACCTTCTTCATGTCCGTCGTAGTTATCACAAGTCCGCCTATCATCAGGTCTATGGCGCCGTTATTGAGGAGATCGGGCGCGTTTTCATATTCTGTAAGGACAAACTCGATCTCCAGACCCAGCTCACCGGCAAACTTGTGCATCAATTCCACGTCTAATCCCACCAGCTCAGCATTGTCGTTCTGAAAGGCCCAGGGGAGTGCGTCCCTCGTGTATCCGACGCGGATGATCCCTGTTTCCTGGATCCGAGCCAGAGCGGATCCCGGCCTGCCGGCCGGGATGGCTGCCTCTTCGGAATCGATGACCCTGTGCTCGACCGTCTCGAAGAGATTTGATCTTCCGATGAACAGCTCGTACTGATCGACTTTCGAGCCGATGCTCGTGAATGCAAGACGGATTCCCACGAAAGTGCCGATCACGATAAGCACGGTGACTATCAAATACCTCCCCACCTTGACGGGGCGGACCCTGATCAGCCCGCCTACAGCGGCGGAGCCGAGAACAGCGAGCGTCCCGACATGGATCACGGCGACCATCACACCGAACCGGCCGAAGATATTATCGATGACGATGAAAAGCTGGAACGCATCGGCCGGGATCCTGAACAGGTCCAGCATAAAGGGAACGGATACATAAGTGCTGCCGAACCATGTAAAGAAACCCGTAATGGCAAACATCGGATACCTGGCGATCGATAAGGGGAATCCTGTCATCCAGCCTGCAAAGAGGATGAAAGCGAGGGCGAGAAGCTTTCCCGCGGTTGGAAATGAATACGATGTAGGGGTGATGATATCCACCATCCCGGCGCTCTCTTCCGACGATCCCTCGATGTTCTGCACGAGATCCCGGCTTCTCCTGGACAGCAGCGGAAGCACAACGAAGAGGTTGCCTGTAGCGAATCCCGTCACCAGGGCGTCCCGCATGCTCATAATAACATCCCTGTACCGGATCGGGGTGAGCGCAGCGATCAGGCCCGGCATGACCCAGAAGGTGATGATCACGGCTGCCGCAAGGTAGGTAACGACATATACCTGCAGTCCCTGGAGGCTTGAAAACTCGATCGTGCCGGCAGCCTTTGCCATGAGGGCGAATACACCGTAAGGCGCAAGACTGACAACGAATGTCGCGACCCTGCCGAGGGCATCCCCGGCAGTATCAAAAACATCGAGAAGGCCCTGCTTCTTCTTTATCCCGATAAGCGCGATCCCGAAAGCGACGCTGAAAAGGACTACGCCGGGAACAACGTTCTCCGCCAACGCTCCGAATGGATTTGCCGGGATGAACATCGAGACAAAATCGAATTCTTCCGCGGATTCGACGAGCGTCGAACTGAAATAAGAGGCGGACTCCCAGTCCGGGAAGGCGATGGGAAAGAGCATGACGACAGCCAGGGTGAGCACCCATATTATGAGCAGGATCGACCCTGCTTTCCTGGCCAGCAGCTTGGCCATATCGAAATCCAGGCTGCCAATGCCCCTCATTAGGGCGACAACGACGTACGGCAGGACCGTCATCTGCAGAAGGAGCAGAAACGCCCGGCCGGCCATCCCCAGAAACGCGACCTTCTCACCGAAAAACAGGCCGGTCAGGATGCCGAGGACCAGCCCGATCAGGATCCTTGTCGAGAGGCTCATTTTTTTCTTCATGAATCATTCCTTTGCAGAGAGTTCTTCATGAAGGTAAACGCAACCTCTGTTCGGTTCAATTCTTATTTATAGATGAACAGGATATAGCCTGTTCACTACATGCCAACCGGGATCTGGTATTGCACGTTGACTCTGATCGAATGTCCCGCGACAGGCCCGGGCCAGTCGTCGTACATTGCCAGCGCTTGTTTTTCAACGGTTAACGGGAGGCGTTCGTCAATCTGCGTATGATAATCGAGTAACTAAGCGACTCGACCATCCGGTCTATTCAAGTTCGAAAGGATAAACCGTATTCCAGTCGTTTTTCATATCGACTACGGTCCACCCCTTCTCTCCCGCCTCATCTAGCGCCTTGTCGAGCCGGCCGATGTGTGATTCCCTGTCGTAGGCCCATTCTCTTTCGGCATCGGTATGATGCACGAGGACCATCAATCTCCTGCCGCCACCGGCACCGGTCCACTGGAGCATCTGCAGGTCGCCGTCCGAGTTCCCGAAGGCGGCGATCGGCCTGCGCCCGATGAACTTGTGGATTCCGACCGGCTTCTCATCCTTGTCGTCAATAAAATCGAGCTCGGGGAGCCGGGTGAGGACCGGAACGTCGCCGCGCATCTCGAACTTCGTCTTTATACTGCTCCCAATCACATTCTCGGGTGGGATACCGTATATCTCTTCGGTCCATGGCCGCATGAACTCGATGCCGCCGCCGGAGACGATGAATACCCTGAAATCGCTGGCGCGAAGATATGACAGCAGTTCGAGCATAGGCTGAAAGACCAGGTCGGTATATGGCCGGTCGAAACGGGGGTGCCTGGCGGCGGCGATCCACTTCTTTACTATCCGTTCGAATTCGGCTGTGGTATTCCCCGCATGAGTCGCCATGACAAGCTCTATCAATCCCTTTTCCCCGTACTCCGCCAGTTTGTCCATATCATCTTCGAGTACGGCCTTGAAGGGCTGCATCGTCTTCCATTCCGGATGCTGCGGGGCAAGGGCCCTGACACGGTCTATGACGAAGAAAAGCTGGAAATAAACGGGGCGCTCCGACCACAGGGTGCCATCGTTATCGAATACTGCAACGCGTTCGGCAGGCACCACATAGTCAGGCCCTGTCTCGTCTGTCACGGCATCCACGAAATCGACTATCGCCTGTCTGGACTCCCCGTCGTTCCACGAGGGCAGGGGATCGACGGCCGAACATCCGGCTACGAACAAAATTGCCGGAAGAAGCAACATTCCCTTGAATCCCCTGATGCGGCTGGTCATCGAAATCCTCCTTATATTGTCCGGGGCGAACATCAGAGATGACATCCGCCCCGACCATTCTATTTCATCATTGCCTCACGACAATGCTAATGAGCACCTGACCATACTGATTAATGAGATATCCTAGTATTCCAGCATTCTCTCTTTTCTTCCTCAATCAATCAATCGAAAATGGCTATCGTTCACTTTCCCCGTTGATGTCAATCAGGTAATCCAGGGTCTTCTCAGCCAGGATGAATCCCGAGAGTCTCGACATGCTTCCGTTTCGCAGCATGAATTTCCTCAGCGAGGAAACATCCATCTCCTGGGCCCGGGCGATCTGCTCGATCCGTTCATCCATCTCTCTGTCATCTGCCTCTATGCCGTCCCTGCTGGCGATCTCGCCCAGGATCATAAGCAGTTTTACCCGGTTTCTGGCGACGTCCCACTCTTCTCCTCCCGGCCCCGACCGATCGTCTCCTCCGAACAGGAGTTCCTCCCTGACCATCTCGTCCGGTATATCGATCACGGTCTCTTCGAGCAGACGCATCGATATCTCGTCACGCATCCCTTCGTCAGAATCGGACGAAAGGCTCAGCGAATCGTACGCCGGAAGCTCGAACCCCGGCAGTTCGGTGAACTCGGCCGTAAAACTGAGCAGCCCGCCGTGTTCTATCGAGATATCGGTAATCGAGATCGGATCGGTGACCGGGACACCCCCCTCCTCCAGGGCCATCCTGCTCAACCTGCGCACACACCTCACGCCAGTGTCGTCGAGAAGCGGACGCTCGTAGTGCTTCTCCACCATCGACCTGGGGGCTTTACCCGGCCTGAATCCCGGGACGGGAAGTCCTGAGTATCCGGAGAGCAGATCGTCGTAATCCTTCTGCACATTCTCCCACCCAACCTCGATCCGGGCCTCTTTCCTGTGGTCCCCGATATCACTGATAGTCACCTTCATCGGATCACACCACTCCCTCAACAGGTTCCTTGCCCATATCACGGATGATCCTCTGGACGTGCGGATCGATATGCCTGAAATACTTTTTCAGGCCGGAACAGAGGTAGTTCAGGCCTCGCTCACCCTCCGGGGTGCGTATGAACCTGTTCTTCGGACACTCACCGGCGCATGCGAAGAGATAATCGCACCGGCGGCACTGGCCAGGCAGGAAGATATCCTTCGCGTAGCCGAAAGCCTCCTGCCGCTCGGACAGCACCATCCCGCTGATCGCCTCATCGTGTATGTTGCCCAGCCTGTACTCCGGATAGACGTAGTGATCGCATGAGTAGACACTGCCATCGTGTTCGATAGCGACACCCTTCCCGCAGATCGGCCCGAAGATACAGAGTGGGGATATCTTTCCCATCCACTGCCCCACTGCCGATTCGAAGAATGTGACGAAATGTCTTCCGATATCATTCGTGCGCCATTCATCGAATATCGCGATAAGAAAATCGCCGTAGTCGTCGGGATCGACGCACCAGTCTTCCACGACTGATTCAGGCGTACCGGGCCTCGCCCGCGGGTCGTCCATATCGGGCATCAGGAAATCGGGCCATCTCTGCGGCGCCGTCTCCCTGAAGATCCTCGGCTCTACTATCGGTATGAACTGCATCCTCTCGGGGCCGACATCGTCGCGCAGGAATCTGTAGACCTCAAGAGGATGCTTACCCGTGATACGGTTCACGCAGCTCAGTGTCGCGAACCTGACCTTGTGCTTTCGAAGAAGTTTCGACGCTCGAAAGACATCGTCGAATGTCCCGCGCCCGTCCTTGTAGACCCGGTAGTGGTCGTGCAGCTCCTTCGGTCCGTCGATGCTCAGGCCGACGAGAAAATTGTTCTCGGCGAGGAACTCGCACCACTCATCGTCGAGCAGGGTGCCGTTCGTCTGAAGGTCGTTCTCGCATCGCATCCATGACGGTGCGTACTTCTTCTCCAGTTCGACGACCCTGCGAAAATAATCCAGTCCGAGCAGGGTCGGCTCTCCCCCCTGCCAGGAGAAGACGACCTCCTTGAAGTTCTGCCCTTCTATGTACTGACGGATAAAGGTCTCGAGGATTTTGTCACTCATGCGCCACTGGTTGTCTGTAGAGAGCAGTTTCTCTTTGCTCAGGTAGAAACAGTAGGCGCAGTCGAGGTTACAGACCGGCCCGAGGGGCTTCGCCATCGCGTGCATCCTTACGACGGGTTTCCCCCTGAAAAGGCGTTTCTTTCTGCCTTCGTTCATATACCCGTGCTCCGGGAAGCAGGTAGATTAATGATTTGAGAGCTTGATTAAAAGCGTTCTGATTCTGAACCGGTTCCGGCGATATGTCAATGAGGAATCCTCCTGCTGCGTAGAGACCCATCCATTTTTCTCGAACTCCATAAAAATATTTCATCGGAATCGATTTTGATGTAAAATCAAATCCTAATCTTATCCATAGAATCGGCTTCACCCTTGGGGGAGGGTCTCAACATGCACAAATGCTTGAGGATCTTTGTGACTGCGCTCTCGATAGTCTCGGCCATTTATATAACCTCTTCGTTTGCGGGATGGACGACCGACGGAGCTCCCGTATGCGTATATACCGGCGATCAGGAATATCCCGTTATATGTTCCGACGGTTCGGGCGGAGCCTTCATAGCGTGGGAGGACGGGCGCGAATACCGGGATATCTATGCACAGAGGGTAGACGAAATGGGCAGGAGACAATGGCCGGACGAGGGCCTTGCTGTCTGTACCGCATCTTATAATCAGACTGGACCTCGAATATGCTCCGACGGCTCGGGAGGCACGATCATCGCATGGACGGATCCGCGTGCCAGCAATGTGAGGGATATCTACGCGCAGAGGATAAGTTCCGACGGCACTCCGCTCTGGACATCGGACGGTGCGCCGGTGTGCACGGAAACCGCCAACCAGTATCTCTACGGTATGTGCGGAGACGGGTTCGGCGGCGCGCTCCTCGTCTGGCAGGACGAACGGGTGAGCAGCGACCACGACGACATATACTGCCAGCGGATAGACCCGGACGGCAACGTCCTCTGGAGCGCGGGAGGTGTTCCCCTCAGCACGGGGATTTCTTTTATGCGTGAGCAGCCGCAGGTGGTGGCTGACGGATCAGGCGGCGGCATATTTACATGGATCGACTGGGGAAGCGGAGGGATATTCGCGCAGCGCGTGAACTCCACCGGCGAAGTTCAGTGGGTCATGAACGGAATAGCCATATGCAATGCTTCCGGATACCAGTATGAACCGAAGATCACCACTGATGGATACGGCGGAGCTCTTATAACCTGGTACGATCACAGGTCCTGGTACGATATATACGTCCAGCGGGTCGATTCACTCGGAAACATGATGTGGACTGCGAACGGAGTTCAGCTTACCGACGACGGCGCGGAGGATATCTGGCAGGCATATGCCCGCATCTGCCCGGACTACGACGGTGGTGCCATGATCACCTGGGTCGACCAGAGAGTCGGCGATTTCGATTGTTATGCTCAGCGCGTCAACGAAGCCGGGATACCGCAATGGTCTGCCAATGGAATCCCGATCTGCACTGCTTCAGGTGGGAGTGGCGAGATCACGATGGTGCCCTGCGCCGACAAGAGCGTCATCCTGGCCTGGGAAGACTCCCGCTCCGGGCTGGGGAAGGATATCTACGTCCAGCGAGTCGATTCGCTCGGTGCAATGCAATGGGATATCGACGGCATCGTTGCCTGTGCCGCGGACGGGTATCAGTTTTTACCCCAAATTGCGAGCGACGGCGCTGACGGCGCCATCATAACCTGGCAGGACGAGCGGGTCTTCATGGACCCCGATATCTACGCCCGCCGGATAACGGAGGCAGGCGAATACGTCGCCACTCTGCTTCATAGCTATTTCACCGAACCCCGTCAAACCGGAATTGCCGTCGAATGGAGGCTTTCCGAAATCGATGCCGGTGACTGTTTCAATGTAAAGAGGGCGGAGCTCGGAACCGGTGAGTATATTTCACTGCCTGACGGACAGCTCGAGCGAGACGGACTTGCTTTCTGTTACCTGGACACCAGCTGTCTTCCAGGCACGACTTACATATACCGGGTCGAGATCGAAACACAGGAAAACTCGTTTCTGCTTTTCGAAACAGATCCGGTAACCCCTGATGCTTCCGATCTGTTGCTTTATCAGAACTATCCGAACCCCTTCAATCCGGTAACATCGATCGGTTACTTCCTTCCGGCAGATTGTCACGTAACCCTTGTCATATACGATATTTCCGGAAGGGAAGTGTGCCGGATATTCGACGGTGATCAGACAGCCGGAACGCAACTGGTTACCTGGTCGGGAATCGACAAGAGCGGCAACCCTGTCCGGTCTGGTGTATACCTGTATAGATTGCAGGCGGGCAAGGATACGATATCGAGAAAGATGATACTCCTCGAGTAGACGATGCCGGCGGTTCGATCTATCT
This sequence comes from uncultured bacterium, assembly GCA_965371515.1. Taxonomy (GTDB): domain Bacteria; phylum Krumholzibacteriota; class Krumholzibacteriia; order Krumholzibacteriales; family Krumholzibacteriaceae; genus JAUWCL01. The sequence continues at coordinate 44,272 of CBDUYR010000006.1, forward strand.
GCCTGAAATCAGAAGTGCGATCGCCGTCTTGACCAGATCAGCGAGGATGAACGGTACTACCGCCATCGCAAGAACTCCCGTCAGAGACTGACCGCTGAGAAGATACAGGTACAGTGTGCCTCCCAGGAGGATCGTAGCGGATCCAACGAGGGAAGCGATCAGAACTGCGGGTTTGCCGCCGCCGAGAGACCTGGTCAGAACACCTGCGAGAAGAGCCGCAGCCGGGAAAGCCACTAAATATCCGCCCGTCGGGCCGAACAGGACGGCGGGACCGAACGTCAGGCCGGCGAACACAGGCGCGCCGGCTGCGCCGATAGCGATATATGCGATCATCGCGTAGAAGCCGTCGCGCGGGCCGAGAACGATGCCTGCGAGCAGGACGAAAAGCGTCTGCATCGTGACGGGAACGGGCGTATAGGGAAGACGGACCGCGAACTGGGCTGCAAGAGCGGTGAAGCCGACGAAAGCGGCGATCCCCGCAACGCGCCTGAGCGATCCTGCCATATCCATCGATATACCTGTATAGATCGTCGTTCTTTCGCTTATCACACCGTTCTCCTTTTTTTCTCGTTACTCCGCATGGCTTCTGGAATCTATCCCTTCCCGCCCGATTTTTCAAGCGGAAGGTGGAGAATCGTCGACGACCTCGCCGACTGATATATTACCGAGATAATAATTCGCCGTCATCTCAATATTGCTGTGGACGAGGCCGAAAGCCGCCTCGTCGACCCTTTCTATCTCGTATTCTTCCCTGACGGCTGCCAGCACACCGAAAAATTCGAAGAGCAGCATCCGGAAAGCCATGAAATATATATAATTGAACTCCAGTTTCTCGACATACGCCTTTTCGTCCTTACCCCTGAGCGCAACGAGCTCCCCGAACTCCTCCCCACCACTGCCCCCGAGCAGCTCCTCCACTCTGCCGAACGTCCCGGTCTTGACCTTCTCTTCCATGCTTCCCAGTGCCCCGTTAATCTCTTCTGTAGTCGGCTCTTTATCATTGATCCGTTCGAGCAGGTACTCGAGGTACGCCTCGCCCTCCGTGACGAGGTCCTTGAGGAAGACGAGGTTCTTCTCGAGGGACTTGACGTACTCCCCGCTCTCCATTCGCTCCTTCTTGGCGGCAAGCATGCTCGAGATGTTCTTCCTGTATACATCCGGAGCGGGGTAGTTCTCGCTGACGTGTTCCGAGAAGGTCGCGATCAGCGCCTCTATGTCGGCCTTTTTCTTCGTCTTCTTTGTCTTCCCCGCCATCGTTTATCTCTTTCTCTTCTCTTTCTTCTCAGGCACGCCGTACGGTGTCCCGACACCTACAGGAACAGTCACAGCCCCTCCCTCGTCCAGGGGCTCGGGCACGATACTGCCGAGCCTGAACGAGTAGAGTCTCATATCCTCCGAGACGAGCGTCACGATATCGCCCGACCTGCCCGAATACGAGGCGAGGACGGGTATCCAGCCCGCTTCGTACGTGCTGTACTCACCCTCCTCCCTGGCAATCCTCATTATTGTGCCCCCGGTCATCTGCACGATGACACTTTCGCTGGACATATCGATGATGTCGAGGCGCCCCGGGAAGGGCTGCCGGGCGATCTCCTCGAGGCTTTCCGGATCGTAGAGCACCAGGGTATCGCCGTGAGTGCCTCTTCCCTTATGTGTAACGACCACGCCTTCGCTCGCGATGCCGGCGTCGCTCTTGTCGGACGACAGTATCTCGATCTGCCTCAGCCGCTGCGGCTTGTGCCCTGGCCGGATCTCGTACTCCATGGCCGTCTTCTTGCCGAAAGTGAGAAGTCTGCCGCCAGTCATGATTATATCGGAGACCGAATTCCCCATGCTGACGTAGCGCTTCGTCTTCAGGCCGTCGTATTCGTAGGTATGGCAGAAACCGTTGGTGGTGGTCACGTATATGGCGTCTTCGGCGGCGATCACGCGCATGATCTTCTTGTCCAGCAGCTCCTCGCCGGTGAGGACAGGCTTTCCGTCTACCCATTCGACGAGATAGAGCCTTGATTTCTTCTTGAAGTTCGCGGCGCATACCGCCCTTCTCCCCCATCTCGAAGCGTCGACCAGGTCGGCTTTTTTGCCGGTGAGCTCAGCGACCATGGTGAACCCGTCTGTCGATCTGTTTTCGAACACGTCCTCTGAGTTGCCCAGCACCAGGTCGAGTTTCGTGTCGCGCCCCTCGTTCGCGATGAGCGCGAAGAACTCTCCCGAAGAGGGACCGCCGGCCGTTTCCGCCGGACTCCCGTCCTCACCGCGAAGGAACTTCAGCCCGCGCACGGTCAGCATCGAATCCACCGGAATCTCGCAGTCGCCGTATGAGGAAGACCTGACGGTCGGGTTGACTCTGATCCTGAGTTCCTCTCCGCTCTTCACCTTGAGCGAAGGTTCTATCTTGCCCCGCCTGTCGACGTCGGGATCGCCGGCGTCCCTGTAATACGGATTGTCCTCCGGCATAAGAGCGAAGTATATGAACCCCGACGCCACCTCCCCCGGCTCAATTGTAACCGGATCGAAGTTCCCCCCGCGGCCGGCGGGAAAGAACGAGTTCCGCAGCAGGGGCTTGTACTCCCTCGAGTACTGTACACCCGTTATGATGTAGTAGATGCCGAGCGGCCATATGATAATGCCCCCTACGACATGCTTCGCGCCGATCTCCTTGTAGTTGGGGATATCGGCCTTCCCCTTGATATACATCACCGCTTCGATGGGATGGATCGGATCGAGACTGTTGTCACCCAGCTCGAGAGTGAAACCCCTGAACGTCTCGCTGAGCGGAAGATAGTTGAGGTTGTGGATCTGGACCGGTTCTGTATCTACATTCTTCACCGTGATGTATACCGGAACGACTCCGCTGTCCGGGGGATAGCAATTCAAGAGCGACTTGAATACCAACGGGTCGTCGATCAGGGTTGCGGCAGCCTCGACGCCGGTGCCGGAGACAAGATGCTCGTCACCGATGTCGGTGAGAACCACCTTCTTGCTGCATGATAGTGAGAAAACGGCCAGAGCGGCCGCGAGGAACAGAGCGCCAGATCTAGCTGATATCATCTTTGAGTCCCTCCAGGGGCACCGTCCTGCCAAGCGGGGTTACGCTACAATACTTCTCCATCGTCTGCAAGAAACACTTATTCTCGCAGAAACCCCCGGAGAGGTAAAGATTTTCCGGCCTGCCGCTGAAATCGAAGACGTTCCGGACCATGCCGTGGAGGAACATCGCCACCGCCTCCTCCGGCGGGGTGCCGGTGGAAACATGCTCGAGGACCTTTTCCATTCCGAAGACGCCGCATGTGACGTTGATCCACTTCCCCATCGCGGGAAGCCCGTCGAAATCGACCTCGTAATAGCTGCCGAGCAGTTCTATGGTCGCGCCTGTCGAAGAGCCGCAGGCGAGGTTCCAGTCAAGTTTCTTGATCTTGCGGCCGGCGAAGCGGACGAACTTCACGTCCCTGCCGCCGACATCGACGATCGAGAAATCATCCTCCTCCACGAGGGCGAGGCTGCCCTCGGAAAGAGCGATAAGCTCGTTTTTGTAAACATCGCAGCGTTTCTTGCCGCTGTGACCCGTGGCGACCTCGAAGAAGAGGTCGTCGCGGCGCACCAGTTCCCTCGTTGAGATGATCTCCAGCTCGCCCGAGCCGGTCTCGAGTATCTTGGTCCACGAGCTGCCGCAGTCGGCAATCAGCACCGGATCCTCCATCGGACGCCGTAAAGCGTCACTCTATGACAACTTTATAAAGGCCTCGACCTTCGCGAGGATCGAATCGTTGATCTCACGGTGACAGTCAACAGCGATGCCCCCGTACCTCTCGGCGAGGTTGTGCGCGAGGTCCTGCTTCGCGCAGAAACTCTGGTGAAAGAATACCGTCGGAACGCCATCGTCGACCATGCACTCGAGTTCGAGGTCGGCAGGCCTCCCCGCCTCGACACACCTTATCCAGCCGTATATATGGGTCGTATCGGGAAAGAGCTCGAGGAGCCTGAAATCGTTCGGCGGCACCCCCCAGAAACCGTGCGTCGGCTCGCACCTTTCGGGAGGATCTTCGGGCGGTGACGGATCGACGACCGTCTTCATGATCCTGTCGACGCGGCCGGGGAGCGGGCCGTGGCCGGTCGACCATACGAGCGGCCTATCCTCGAACTCCTCCTCGGGGAACCTCGATTCGATGACCTCGAACCCCATCCCCTCGAGGATCCAAGCGGCGTGCCTGCCCCGGTCGCACTTGTCCTCGCCTACTGCGGCAACCACGGCGGCCAGCCTGTCGCCGAGCTCTGCCGCATTGTCGACGATGTTCGCTATGATCCGGCATGTCGCCCTCGGCAGGAGCCCCGAATCGGACGCGCCGGAGTGAACGTCGAGGTCTATCAGCGGCAGGTCTGCGCCGTAGCGTTTCCTCACCTCGCGCAGAAGGGATCTTCGCGGAAAGCCGAAATACCCGATTAGTTTTTCCTGATTGTTTTTCATGGACGTACCAGATCGAGCAGGGGGCGCCGATGTCCGGGAGGCATGGACATCAGGGAGGCTGCGCTCCGCAGGAGCCGGGGGCTATTGATCGCCGTTTTCCACCCGCTCCATCAACTCGATGACCTGCTCTGGACGCTCGGCCTTCAGGAGCTTCTCCCGGAATCCGTCGACCTTGATCATCTTGACTATCTTGGCGATTGCCTGGACGTGGGGTCCCGACTCATTCGTCGGCGCGATCATCAGGAAGAAAAGATGCGAGGGCTGTCCGTCCTGGGCCTCGAAATCGACGCCTTCCTTCGATATGCCGATCACGATGCGGAGCTTGTCGACCGCGTCGCACTTCGCGTGAGGTATCGCGATGCCCTTTTCCAGGCCGGTGCTTCCGTCGCGTTCCCGGTTCATGACCGCCTCGAGTATCGTGTCGGCGTCGCAGCTGCCGCAGTACTCCGACATGTACTCGACGAGCTCCTCGATGACCTCCTGCTTGTTGGCTCCCTCGAGGTCGAGTTTGACATGCTCGGGTCCGATATAATCAGTAAGCCTCATCTCAATACGCCTCCCGTGATGCATCCTCCGGACACCCCGGCGATGGGGTAACATAACCAACCCCGGTCCGGATGGCAAGACCCGCCGCGCGACGGGGCCGCGGCTACAGGTCGTCGAACATCTTTTCTATCCGGTCCGCGCCCCGTACGACCATCACGGGGCATTTGACCTTCCTCAGTATCCTCTCGCCCTCCTCGTAGAACGAATCCCTCAGGCTCAGCACCTCGCCCAGTTCCCCCTGGACGAGAAGGTCGGCGGCACAGTCTTCCGCCTCGCGGGCGACCTCCTCGTGCACGACTCCCTTCCTCAGGATCGTCTCGATCTGTAAGCCCTTCCTGTCGGCGAGCTTGACGATATAGTTGAGGTATCTCTTGCCGTCCTCCTCGAGGTCCCTTTCGTAGTCCATCTTCTCCATCTGTACAAAGATCTTCGCCTTGAGCAGCTCGGTCAGGAGGTTCTCGTTGACCACGTATATCACCCTCAGCGAGCAGCCATATGCCTTCGCCATCGCTATACCCAGCTGCGCGGCGGTAATACAGGATTCGCTTCCATCGACATAGAGAAGTATGGTTTTGAGCGGATTACTCATGGGGCTACTCCTTTTTTCCGCAAGAGGCGGTCCTTGACGAGCTTCAGGACAAAGAACGCCTCCCTCTCGGATTCCTCGAGCGCCATCTCGATATATTTCAGTGTCTCGTCATAGTCCGGTATGAATATCTTCTCGAGGGCGTTCACCCTCCTTATCGTCTTTCCCACCTCTCGCGAGAGGCGCATAAGCGATATCCTTGCTTCGGCGAGCGTTCCGAGGAGCCGCAGGACCTCGCGGAACTTCTTGATCGCCTCGTCTATCCAGATGCTGCTCTCCGCGGCGGCGAAGTAGGGCGAGCGGTCGTCGAACCGCACCTTGACGCGCGGCAGCGAGACTCCCATCACCCTCTTCTCGGAGAACGATATGTCCGATTCGATGTTCATCCCCAGGGCGATCATATTGATCTCCCTGCGCCCCATCCTGAGGATTGCCTGGTCGAGGGCCTCGAACGCCTCGCCGAGCTTCGCCTCGACCTCTTCCTGCGCCTCGACGGCCCTGTCGATAAGGCCCATCAACTCGACGATAAGGATCTTGCGCTTCTGGTCGAGCAGCTCCCATCCCTCGCGGGCGAAGCCGAGGTCTTGCTTGACCTTCATAAGATTCGTCTTGGTCGGAGCCATCTCGTAGCGAGCCATGCCGTTATTCCTTGCCGTAGTACTTGGCGATCTCTTCCTCGCTGATGCGGTAGAGTTCTTCCTTCGGCAGCGTGGAGATCACATTCCATCCAATATCGAGAGTCTCAGTGATAGCACGGTCCTCATACTCGCCCTGGCTGAGGAACTCGCGCTCGAACCTCTCGCCGAACTCGAGGTAGATCTTGTCCAGGGGAGTGAGCTCCTCCTCGCCGATCACGGCGGCAAGTGCCCGCACGTCCTTGACGTGCGAGTAGGCGGCGAAGAGCTGGCTTGCCACATGCGCGTGGTCTTCCCTCGTCATCCCCTCGCCGATGCCATCCTTCATCAGGCGCGAGAGGGACGGCAGTCCCGCTATCGGCGGGTAGATGTTCCTCTGGTCGAGCTCCCTCTCGAGAACGATCTGACCTTCGGTTATGTAGCCGGAGAGATCCGGTACAGGATGCGATATATCGTCGTTGGGCATCGTCAGGATCGGCATCTGGGTAATCGAACCTTCGATTCCCTTCACCATCCCCGCGCGCTCGTAGATCATCGAGAGGTCGCTGTACAGGTAGCCGGGGTATCCCTTCCTGCTGGGAATCTCCTCGCGTATCGTAGAGATCTCGCGGAGCGACTCGCAGTAGTTCGTCATATCGGTCAGGATCACCAGCACGTGCATGTTCATGTCGAAGGCGAGGAACTCTGCGGCGGTCAGCGCCGTACGCGGCGTCACGAGCCTCTCGACCGACGGATCGTCGGCGAGGTTGAGAAAGAGAACGACCTTCTCGAGCACGCCCGATTCCTCGAAGTTCCTGATGAAATATCTCGCCACGTCGTGCTTTATCCCCATCGCGGCGAACACTACTGCGAACTGCGTGTCCTCCCCGATCAGCTTCGCCTGTCGGGTGATCTGAGCGACGAGCCTGTTGTGAGGAAGGCCCGTTCCGGAGAATACAGGCAGCTTCTGGCCGCGCACGAGGGTGTTCATCCCATCGATCGCCGAGATGCCGGTCTGTATGAACTCTTTCGGGTACTCGCGCGCCGTCGGGTTGATCGGAAGGCCGTTGACGTCCATCCGCTTCTCGGCGAGCGGCGGCGGGCCGTCGTCTATCGGCTGGCCGAGCCCGTTGAAGACGCGCCCGAGGATCTCGGCGCCCGCCCCGAAGTGGAGCGGCTCTCCCTTGAAGCGTACTCTCGTCTCGGGTATGGAGAGCCCGGAGGTCCCCTCGAATACCTGGATGACGGCGGCCTTCTCGCTGCTCTCGAGGATCATCCCGAGCCTGACGTGCCCGTTCGAATCGACCACTTCGGCGAGCTCGTTGTAGCCGACATTGTGGATGCCCTTTATCGCGACCAGAGGGCCCGAGATACTGGCGATCCCGATGTACTCCCTGCCCTCTTTCAGATTTCTTTCTGCCATTCAGATCACCATTCTCTAGTCGAACATGTCGGCTATGCGCTCCATCGAGCGCCCGAGCTTGTCCCTGATATTGTCAATCTTCTCTATCTCGTCATTGCGGACTGCGAACTTTATCCTCAGAATGTCGGAGTAGACCTCGAGCTTCTTGATCTGGTGGATGTTCGCGCCCTTCCTTATAACCTCGACGCCGCGGTCATAGAACTCGAGGATGACCTGGAGCATCTTGATCTGCTTCTCGGGCGTGCAGTACATATCGATCTTGTCGAACGAGTTCTGCTGGAGGAATGCGTTCTTGAACAGGGTGCATGTCTCGAGGACGATCCTCTGCGTGTCGGGCAGCACGTCCGGCCCGACGAGCTTGACGACCTGCTGTAGCTTGCCCTCCTGCTGGAGCAGGTCCATGATCCTGCGCCGCAGCTCCCCCCACTCGCCACCGGAGCGTTCCTGCCACCATCCGCTGATCTCGTCGACGTACTCGCTGTAGCTGTCGAGCCATGAGATCGCCGGGTAATGGCGGGCGTTGGCGAGCTGGCGGTCGAGCGCCCACATGCAGCGCACGAACCGTTTCGAGTGCTGCGTGACCGGCTCGGAGAAGTCGCCGCCGGGGGGCGAGACCGAGCCGACGATCGAGATAGAGCCCTCCTTGCCCTCGAGCGTCTCGAACATGCCGGCGCGCTCGTAGAACTCGGCGAGCCGCGTCGGCAGGTAGGCGGGATATCCCTCGTCGGCGGGCATCTCCTCCATGCGGCCGGAGAGCTCCCGCAGCGCCTCAGCCCAGCGCGAGGTCGAGTCGGCCATGATAGCTACGTGGTATCCCTGGTCGCGGTAGTACTCCGCTATCGTGATGCCGGTGTAGATCGACGCCTCGCGCGCCGCCACCGGCATGTTGGACGTGTTGGCTATCATTATCGTGCGTTCCATGATCGGCCGTTTGGTACGTGGGTCTACGAGCTTGGGGAACTCGATCAGCACATCGGTCATCTCGTTGCCGCGCTCGCCGCAGCCGATGTAGACGATGATGTCGGCGTCGCTCCACTTGGCCAGCGCGTGCTGCGTCATCGTCTTGCCCGTCCCGAATCCGCCAGGCACGACGACGGTACCTCCCTTGGCGACGGGAAATAGCGTGTCGATTACTCTCTGCCCGGTGATGAGGGGTATGCTGAGCGGGAGTCTTTTCCCCGTCGGCCTGCCCTTCCGCACGGGCCAGCGCTGGTGGAGATGGACCTCGAAGCACTCGCCTTCGGCGTTCTCGGTCCTCGCCACAACGTCGTTGATAGTGTATTTGCCTTCTTCTGCTACCCATGTCACCTTGCCGTTCACCAGGGGCGGCACGAGAACACGGTGCTCGATCAGCTCGGTCTCCTGAACCGTACCGGCGACCTCGCCGCCTGTGACATCGTCCCCGACGGCCAGCGACGGCGTGAAGAGCCAGCGCTTCTCCCGGTCCAGCGCCGCAATGTGTATACCTTTCTGTATGTACTGGTCGGACGTGTCGCGTATCTTCTCCAGCGGGCGCTGGATGCCGTCGTAGATCGTCCCTATCAGACCCGGCCCGAGCTCGACCGAGAGAGGAACGCCTGCCGAATAGATATTAGTCCCGGGGGCGAGCCCCGTCGTATCCTCGTATACCTGTATAACGGCCCTGTCGCCGTCGAGCTTGACGATCTCGCCGACGAGGTGGAACTCGCCCACCTCGACGAGGTCGAGCATCTTCGCCTTGTCAACGCCTCGGGCGTGGACCACCGGCCCCACTACCTTGTCGACCTGTCCGATTATCTCAAGCACTTCCCGTCTCCCCGTCGTCTTCCGGGTAGAAGACCTCGTCAAATATCGCCATCCTTATATCGTCGCGGTACCTGAACATCCGCGCCTCGAACGTATTGTCGTATATCACATTGCCGCCAGGGTGGCCGGCCCGGGCCCCTCCGGCCGAAGACTTTTCGAGCGGCCGCGCCTGCAGTGAGCTCACCGGCGCCGACTCAGCCGCCATCGTCTCCTTGACGCGGGGGAATATCTTCTCCTCGAGCAGCTTGAGGTCCTTTTTGTCGACGTAGATAACGAAAGATTTTCCCTCGAGCCCGCGCACCGCTTCGACGACCAGGCCGGTGAGGATGTCCGCGTACCCGGCCGACGATCTTATCCCGGAGAGCTCCTCCTCGACCTTCTTCGTTATCACGCCGACGACTTCCTCTCGCGCCTTGAGCTTCGTTCGCCTGACCTCGATGTTGACACTCGACAGGAGGCGCCTGTTTTCTGTCTCGCCCTTTTCCTTCGCGTCGCGCATGATCATCTCTGTCGCCTCGTCGCGTTTCGCCTCAGCCTTACCGAGGATGTCGGCGGCGGTGCTTCGCGCCTTATCGAGGATCGAGGCGATCTCCCTGTCGCCGTCTTCCCTTATCTGTCCGCAGATCTTTTCTACCGATTCCTTGTCGACCACTTTAACCGCTCCCTGCCGCGCGCGGGGCGCGCTGCGCTATATCTTTATCCCCACCGCGGTGTTTACCATCTCCCTGATCGAGACCCTTCCCTCCACCGGGCCCTCCCTGTCGGGGACTTCGATGATCAGAGGGAATGCGTGCCCGAAAGTGAAGTCCTCGATCTCGTCACGTATCGAGTCGGCGATCCTCTCGGTGATGATGATGATGCCGATCTCACCCGATTCAAACACCTTGGCAAGCGCCTCCCGGGCGCCATCGGGCGATTCGACGACCTCGCCCTCGAGGCCGACGAGCTTGAAGCCCGTTACCGTGTTCTCGTCCGCTATGACGTAGAACTGCATCGTTCACTCTCTCCGCGTTGTCCGATCCGCTGCCGTCCCGGTCAGATCTTTCCGAGGATCATGATCGAGATGATCAGGCCGTAGATCGCGATTCCCTCGGCGAGCCCGACGTAGATCAGCGCCCTCGCGGCCAGCTCCGGCTTCTCGCCGATCGCTCCGAGCGCCGCCGAGCCGACGTACGCTACGGCTACGCCGGCGCCGATGCTGCCGATCGCCGTGGAGAATGCCGCGGCGGCGAATCCCCACACAATGATCTTCGCCTGCTCGGGCGAGTAGCTTTCGGTCACCACCTGTACGGTGGACGTATCGTGCTGCTGCCCGTATACATGCACCGCGGTCGATATAAGCGTTATTAGAAGGACAACGAATACGGTGGAAAATATTGCCGTTGCCGACAGTGTGATCCACTTTTTCATCTTCCTCCTGCGCGCCTGCTGCTCTGACATTCTACGGGTCTCCTTTCACTTTTTCCGGCCCGGATCTCCCCCCAGGCCGATCGGTTTATACGCAGTCCCGCCACCCATGAAGAACTTGCCGAAGAACTCGTAGTACTCCAGTCGGATGGCCTGGATAGTTACAACCAATCCCTCGAGGGCAATGATCACCGCATTGCCCAGGATAAATATCAGCGCCGCCCAGATCACCCCGCCGCTCTTCCCCTTGACGAGATCGACCATGTTGAAAACCGCTATGAAGAGGCCGGCGTGCGCCAGCGCGAATGCTGCGACGCGGATGAACGAGACGGTGTTGCCGAGATATCCCGTGATTATCTCGATGACCTCTATCACCGATTCCATCACATAGGTAGCCACGCCTGTCTCGAACCTCATCTTCCGCCTCCCGAACATCGCCGAGAGGGGCTCCCTGAGGAAGAAAAGCAGGATGGGCAGCACGATCCCGAATGCGACCAGCTGCAGTGGTACGGGCCTGTTCCTCATGAATATGGCTACCGCGCCTATCCCGCACCAGTACAGAATGGCGCTTATCAGTCCTGCGTGATCGAAGAAGGTCGCCTTGAAGTCACGCGCCCTGATCGCGTTGATCATGTTGAGCAGTATCCCGACCGAGATCATCCCCACCCCGAAGAAGATCGCGAACTTGAAAAACCTTCCTATCTCGTGCATCGGAGAGAGCCACAGGTGCGGTATCCACGTCTCGACGCCGAAAATGCTCCCGTAGAGGAACCCGAAGACTATCGACGCGAGCCCGCAGTAGAAGCCGAGCTTGCCGACGAGGCGCACTCCTTCGCTCCGGTCGCCCCTGCGGAAACCTAGCAGCCAGCCTATCACGCAGAGCACTAACCCGTGCCCGACGTCGCCGAACATCATACCGAACATTATCAGGAACGATATCGCCACAAAAATGGTCGGATCGATGAACTTGTATTCGGGCAGGCCGTAACTCGAGACGAGCATCTCGAACGGCCTGAAGAAACCGGGGTTCTTCAGCATAACGGGGACCTTCAGGGCACCGCCCTTGACGCCTGTGATCTCCTCCGGCGGGACGATCTCCACTATGGCCCGTCCCCTGGCAGCCCTCAGGATCTCAGTCTCGACATCGCGCTTGCGGTCGCTCGGCACCCACCCGGAGAAAATGTACGTCTTGCGCGTCTTCTTCAGGTAGCTCTTGACCTTCAGCAGCATCTCGGCGACCCGCAGCGACCTGTTGAACTCGGTCAGCACCGGTGCGTTCTCGCGCCTTACCTCGGCGAGCTTTTCCTTCAGATCGGCGATCTGATCCTTTATCTTCTCGATCCGCTCCTCGAGCTCACCGGTGACCAGGCCTGCTTCTTCCCTTGCCTCCTCACCGGCCGGCATCTCTATATCGTCGAAGGCCGCGTCACGCAGGATGCGCTTGAGCTTGAGACGGTCCGTCTTGAGGCCGATCAGCAGAACGAGCTCCCGGCCTTCACGCTGCGTCAACTGTATGACTATGGCGGCGAGCGGAGCGATCTTCTCGCGGATCAGCTCGAGGCTCTCGCCGCTTACATGACCGTACCGGACCTCGAGGAATGTGTAGGGAGCCTTGTCGGGCGGCAGGCCTAGCTCGGTCAGCGGGGAGACCTCGTTGAGTATTCCCTGCATTCGCTCGAGGTGCACCTCGAGTTCCTTGCGGCGCAGGACAAGTCCCTCGACCTTTTTCTCAAGCTCGGTTATTTCATTTTCCATCTCGTCGAAATCAGCAATCGAGGTCTCGAGCAACTTCGTGTCGCCCTCCTCGAGGGGAAGTTCGCGGATACCGAGGTCCTTCATCAGATCGGTCACCCTGTTGTAGAGCCTGTCGATCTTCGATGAGGCCTTGCCCGCCTCGAACTCTCCGAGCTCCTCCACCCATGGCTGGGACGCATCGAGCTGGACGAGATGGAGGATACCGAGCCGAACAATCGTCTTGGCGACATCATCGACCTCGGTCTCGAAGACCATCACATTGATCTGGTGCATTCGTTCGGGCGTAAACATAGTCTTCCCCGGCTCAGAACGAGACCCTGAGGTGGCTCTCGATGGCGGCACGGTCCATCTTGTAGACCTTGCCGTTCAGTATCGTGATTATGTTGCGTATCTCCGTTCGCTTCAGTATGAGGTACGACAGTACAGTCCCTATTGTAAAGGGAAAACCTCCCAGCGTGCGTTTCGCCTCGGCGATAAGGTAGTTCCACAGGAAGATCTCGAGCAGGTAGAGTTTGCTCAGCTCCTCTCCTTGCACGAGTATCTCCGAGGCGTTCTTGAGCGACTTCTCGAGAGCGAGGCTGAGCACTTCATTTATCGACTCGGCCTTGAAAGACTGGCGGAGCCTGTCGGTCGTCATCCTGTACCCGCCTGGTATGTTGTATTCGAAAAGGTCGCCGGTCGGAACGTCATAGTAGAACTTCAGCCGGATCAGCCATGCGAGGTTCTTCCTGTCGATCTCGAGGCCGATGAGCTTGCGCGCTATCTCTCTGTCCCTCTTCCCGAGAGCCGCGACCTGATCTTTCAGCCGCCTGTAGTAGTCGATCTCGAGGTTTATCTCCACAGGGAAGAGGGTCTTCTTCTCCATGTAGTCGTCCATCACGGAGTATATCGCGTCGTGATAGGGCGTCCCGGTCATGTAGGAGACCGCGTCCTCCAGGGAACCGGCCTCGGTGATCGCCTGATATGGCAGCGAGTGGGGCAGCCTCTTGCGCACCATGTATTTCATCTCTTCGAGGTCGCGGCGACCCTCCCGTATCCTCAGCGCCGTCTTGAGGTTTTCAATCTCGTACTTCTCGAGAAAATGCGAAACGAGCGCCTTCTCGGCGCCCTTCAGGTCCTTAAGAAGCTCCGAGTGCCATTCGATCTCCCGCTCGAGGAGGAGGCGCTCGCCTACGCGCGCGTCGAACGCGATCTCGGGCTGCTCGAATATGTCCTCGTAGATCGTTCCCGAGAGGGCCGAATAGAACTCGGCGAGGTCCCTCGCATCGGCCAGCCGGTCGATCTGCTCCGGACCGAGCAGCGTGCTGAGCCTCGCGCGCACCTTGGCATTGACTAGAGAATACTTGCTTAACGGCCTGAATATCATCGCGCTGTTTCCGTGAGGGAGAAACTTACTGGTCCGCGCCCTTTACGATATCGAGGACCTTCGCCGCGGCTGCCTCGATCTGGACCGATTTGCTGGCGAGGAGTTCCCCGCTCCCGCCCTTGACCGCATCGACCTGCCGCTTCCGTTCGTCCTCGGCGTCTTTTCGGTATTTAGCGACGAGCTCCTGGGACTCTCTTATCGCGTCCTGGCGCCCCTTTTCGATGACGTCCCTCGACTGGGTCTCAGCCTCGCGCACGATCTTCTGAGCCTCGGCGCGGGCGTTGTCGATCGACGCGCGGACCTCCGTCTCGGTCTCCATGATCTGCTTGACTATCTCTTTCAAGACCGCTCCAAGTCATTGAGTTTCAGCAAGTCCTGATCAGTGAATAATCGGAGAGTATAAAGAAGCACTATGGCAGTGTCAACCGGCTAAAGGGGCCGTTGCCGGCCCTTTTCGCACCAGTTCTTCGATTACCGAGTCATATTCGCCCGCCATGATACTCCAGTCGAAGCGGCGGACATGTTCGCGCAGGGCCGGAGCGGGGCGAATAGATCGATCCTCCAGGATACCGCGGAGTCTGGCAGTCATGTCTTCCTGGTCGTTGTAGACGTAAACGGGATTAAGATCCTCGGGAACGTGTCCCGGGAAGGCCAGCCTGCCGGGAAGAAGGGGATAGCACCCGCAGCAGATCGCCTGGACAGTGCTCGCTCCGAAGAAGTCGTGGTTCGAGGTCACCGGCAGGATGTCGGCCCTCCAGAGCCAGCTGGCGTACTCGGCGAAGTCCGCAGCGAAGCCGAACTGAACGATTCTCTTTCCGAGCCGCTGTTTTGCTTCATCGAATACCGGCGGATATTTCGAGAACGATTCGCCGAGAACGGCGACCTCGAACTCAAGGCCTTCATCCGCGAGAACGAATAGTGCTTCGAAGAAATCTTCAGGGTTCTTGTCGTACTCCCAGCGGTGATTCCAGAGGATCAGGGGAAGCGCGTTCTCTCCACCTGCCATCCTGTGACTGTCCAGAGCCGTGAGGTCGACACCGAGCGAAAGGACCGAACTCTTCTCCCTTATCTTCTCTATCGATCCTTCCTCGTTATGATCGGGAAACGCATCGATGAATCCCGGCAGCTCGGATAGAAAGGAATCCATGTGATACTGCGAGTTGAACAGTACCGCGTCGGCGACAAGCGCCGATGTGTAGTTGATGAATCCGTAGTGGACGTCGCGCTCGAGGCCGGGATCGGGATCACCGTCAGACCATGGATACGACAACTGGTTCTCGTGGAAGTAGATCGCGACAGGGGTCCCTGACGTCTTTTCCTTCGTAAGTGCGAGAAAGGTCGTCAGGTCGAGCATGTCGGTGGCGAGGATCAGATCGGGGGCGTGCCCCTCCTCGAGAAAGCGCCGTGCGAGAGTCACCGCCCCGCCGTGCATCCTCCACTTCCAGTGTCGGCCCTCAAGCCCGAGGATCTCGACCTCGTGCGCCGAGTACTTTGCGTACTCTCGCGCCCAGGCTTCATGAGAGCCGGTCAGAAAAGGTTCGACGATCAGGATCCTCATTATCCTACTTCATCAGCTCCTTCAGGTCGGCCAGGACCTCGGACGAATGCTCGGGCGGCTTCACCTTCGGGTATACCTTCGCGACCTTCCCCTTCGGATCGATAAGGTACGAGATCCTTACGATCCCCATATACTCGCGGCCGGCCATCTTCTTTTTCTGCCAGGCGCCGTACTTCTGTATCATCCCGGTACTCTCGTCAGATAGCAGTGTGAACGGCAGCGAGTGTTTGTCGGCGAAGTTGCGGTGGCTCTTGACCGAGTCCTTGCTCACGCCGAGTACGACGGCGCCGAGTTTCCTGAACGCGGACCAGTCGTCGCGTATCGCGCAGGCCTCCTTCGTGCACCCCGAGGTGTTATCCTTCGGGTAGAAGTAGACGAGCACCCACTTGTCCGCGTAATCGGAGAGCCTGTGTTTCTTTCCGTCCTGATCCGGCAAATTGAACGCCGGCGCCTTCTTGCCGACCTCGAGCATTGTCTTTCCTCCTTCTATACGTCTTTTCTCGTAAACACTTCGCTCCTGCCACCGGGTTCCTCCCCACCCATCGGAACGACGTGTATGTGAGCGTGCATCACAGTCTGGCCCGAAGACCTGCCGATGTTTATCCCTATCCTGTACCCGCCGGGAGAATATTTTTCGTCCAGGCTGCCCTTCGTTTTCTTTATCAGATCGAAACATGCCGCGACCTCTTCTTCGGTAAGATCGAAGAAAGATGCGATGTGCCGCTTCGGGATGACCAGCGTATGCCCCGGCCGGACGGGGTACTTGTCGGGAATCGCACGAGCCAGTTCGTTCTCGAACAGGATCTTATCCGGCGAGCAGAACGGGCAGCCTCTTTCCATTACCGGATCACCACCGAGGCCTCGCCGTCGAACGGATTCATCCGAACGGCGAGAGAGAACAGGTATGGATACCTGTTCTTGAGGTGTTTCATGTACTTGATCCACTCTACGAGCAGACTCGAACGGGCCCTGCGGATGTCGCCCTTCAGATGCTGGATATCCTTCTCCGGAAGATCCTCGAATCCCGGTCTGTTCTCGAGCTCCTCGGCGAGGTGAAGCAGCGCCCACAGCAGATCGGTGAACGTCTCGTGCTCGAGAAGGTTCTGGTTCTGCAGCAGAGCCAGAAGAAACGATTTCTTCGACAATAGCAATTCTGAGAGCTCGACAAGGTCCTCTGGCCCGACCTGCGGTTCGAATCCCGACGTGGAGAGCTCAGCGACCAGCCCGTCGAACCTGCTGTCCGGCCATTTCGCCGACAGCATCAGCTTTTCATCCGGCATCGATGTATCCAGCCTGGAGAATATCCTCAGCAACTTCGTCCCCACTTCGGTGTAAAACGCCCCGATCACCATGTTGAGCTTCTTCATCATCGCACGCTTCTCCCTGTAGGAAAGAGCGCTGTGTATGATGAGCGTCACGATAAGGACCTCGATCGGGACAAAGGCAAGATCGTGAAGCATGAACAGGAAAATATGGTGCTTGTCGTGAAAGACAGCGTAATGCAGAAGATAGAGAGCCGCCGACAGCACTATCAGAAACAGCCCGAGGAATATCTGCCACCGGTACTTCTTCAATCTTTTCTCCTCTCGATCTCTTCGAGTCGTTTTTTCATGTCGGCCATTCCGACGGCCGGCGCGGCGCATCGGAAGTTCTCGCATATGTACGCCGTCGGCTTCCCGTCTACAGCAGTCATACCCTCGAGCATCGGGGCGATCGCGGTGATCTCACTCGCTCCCTCTCCCACAGGCCTGAAGAGCGTCACCGATCTCGGCATGAAGCGTTCGGCCAGCATGCGGATCATTGATTCCGTATCGTTCGTGCTGCGCTCGCCGGCGATCACGTACTCCCTGCCGGGACCCAGTGCGAAGTCGAGGGCGATCAGCACCTGCGTATAGGCTGTCGGTGACCCGGAGACCGGCCCCGAAAACTCCTCGAGAAGGGCGTCCGCGACCGATTCCAGATCGGTCCTGCCCGTCATCCTTCCGAGCCTCAGGAGACAGAGCGCAGCGACCGAGTTTCCAGATGGGACGGCGCCGTCGTAAATTTCCTTCGTTCTCACGATGAGCTTTTCCGCGTCGCTGCCGGTGAAGAAGAATCCGCCTTTTTCATCGTCGCTGTCGCTGAAGAGTTCGATCATCCCGCCGGCCAGCACCAGTGCTTCGGACAGCCACTTAGCCTCGAATGTCGCCTCGTACAGCTCTATCAGTCCCCATATGAGAAAGGCATAGTCGTCGAGATATCCCGGGATGGCCGATTCCCCGTCTCTGTAACGATGCAGCAGCCTGCCCTCGGAGGTCCGCATCCCGCCGAGAATAAAATCGGCCGCCTTCGCCGCCGCCTCAGCGTAATCGGTCTGGCCTGTGACCCGCGCTCCCCTCGCCAGCGCGGCGATCATCAGCCCGTTCCAGTCGGCAAGGACCTTGTCGTCGAGCATCGGCCGAGGCCTCTTCGAGCGGATCTCGAGAAGCTTCGCCCGCATCTCGCCGAGCGATTCCTCGCCGGTTTCTACTTCGCTCGCTATATGCAATACGTTCTTCCCCTCGAAGTTGCCGTTGCCGGTGACGCCGTACCGCATGCAGAAGATCTTCCCGTCCTCCTTCCCGAGCGCCTCCATGATCTCCTGCTTCGTCCAGACGTAGAAGGTTCCCTCTTCGCCCTCGCTGTCTGCATCCTCCGCAGAGTAGAAACCAGCCTCCGGTGAGGTCAGGTCACGAAGCACGTACGCAAATATCTCCTCCGCTACGGCGCCGTAGAATCTGTTCCCCGTCGCCTGCTGTGTCTCGAGATACGCCATGGCGAGCATCGCCTGGTCGTAGAGCATCTTCTCGAAGTGGGGCACGAGCCACATCGCGTCGGTCGAATACCTGTGGAATCCCTTCCCGAGATGATCGTATATACCGCCGCCGTACATCTTCCTCAGGGTAGTCCCGACGATGTCGAGCGCCTTCTCATCGCCCGTCCTCTCCCAATACCTTAAAAGCAGAGACAGCTGGTGCGGCGTGGGAAACTTCGGCGCTCCGCCGAAACCGCCGTGGACCTCGTCGTATGAAGCCTCGAGTCTTGAGTATGCCGTCGCGAGAGTCTTCTCCGAGAGATTCTTCTCGTCGCCGGTGAACGAGAAGCTCTCCAGCGCCGCCGCCGCGTTGTCGCCTATGTTCTCGAGCCTCTCTCGGTCGTTCTTCCACAGCGACGCCATGTGGGGAACAAGTTCGAGCATACCGGGCCGGCCGTACTTCGATCTCTTCGAGAAATATGTACCCGCGAAGAAGGGCTTTCCCCCGGGGGTCATGAATACCGTCAGCGGCCATCCCCCCGAACCGGTCATCGCCTGGCAGACCTTCATGTAGATGTTGTCGATGTCGGGGCGTTCCTCGCGGTCGACCTTAATGGAAATAAAATCCTCATTGAGCAGACGGGCTACCGTCTCGTCCTCGAACGACTCGTGCTCCATCACGTGGCACCAGTGGCATGACGAGTACCCGATCGAGAGGAAGATCGGTTTGTTCTGCTCCCTGGCCGCGGCGAAGGCCTCGTCTCCCCACGGGTACCAGTCGACCGGATTGTCGGCGTGCTGAAGAAGATAAGGACTCTTTTCACCGGCCAGCCTGTTCCTGCCGGGGCTGTCTTTCATATGCGGATCTTCCCTTCAGAGCCCGTCGAAATCGGCTCCCCTGATCACCCTGCCCGCTCCGAGTCTCACGTAGCGGTCGCCGTAACGTTCCATAAAATACTCGATGCTCTCGTCGCCGGTGCAGTGCGAGGCACCGCAGTACCTGACCCCGTTCTTCTCGAACACGGAGACTATTTCGTCCAATCTCGTCTTCTCCGCACCTCGCAGATGGAACCCTCCCATAACAAACAGGGCATTCTCTCCCGTCACATCAACGGCCTTTTCCATGATCCTGTCTATTCCCGGATGGGCGCATCCGGCGATGACAACGGCACCGCTATCTGTGACAAGCGCGAGTGACTGTTCCCTTACGGGGCCGGCCATATCGCCGGTCGAGTACACGCCGGGAATGATCTCCACCGAACCCTTCACCTCTATGAGGCCGGAACATTTTCCCTTCACGCCCTCCTTGAACTCCTTCGAGAACGATGCGGGGATGTATACTTCCACTTCGGGGTTCTTCTCGAGGAATGCATCGAGGCCGCCGATGTGATCCCAGTGCTCGTGCGAGATCACGACGATTTCTATATCGGACGGTGAAATGCCGGCCTCCGCGAGATTATTCATGAAAACGTCGCCCTTGCCGCCAGTATCGAAGAGGATCGTCTTCCCTCCTCCCTCGACCACGCAGGAGAATCCCCACTGTGCCTCGAATCCCTCTTCAGGATCGGCATTGTCGTAGATTATCCGTATAGACAGCTTGTCGAGCGGCAGCATGTTCTCTCCCTCCGTCCCGCCGGCCCCACCGGCAGACCAGGCTGCCAGAAGCGCCGCGGCGGCGATGACCCGGACCATTGTGCGCTTTTTAATCAGGCGACCTCCCGCCGGTATTACTGCATATGTGAAAAGGAAACGGCCGCCAGGCCGTCCCACTCACAATACTACACGGCGAAGAATAATTCCCGGTTATTTTGACGGATTCAACCGTATTAATGAGGGCGCTCGCAGACTCTACGAGCATTCAATGGCATCGAGGTTCTAACGAGCTCATTCGTATACTCCTGGATCCTCGTTGCTGTCCTTGCGCGTGACGGAAAGGCAAGTGCAGACAAGACCGTCTGACAACGGCTTGCAGTTGACGGCGCGTCGCGCTGCAGCTGATGCTGAAACGCTCGCCCTGGACGTATGACATCCATGTACCACAAGCTTTACTCGTCGAACGCCGAGCGCATCGGGTCCCATGCAGGGATCCTCTCCGGCTCGGTGTCGAGGAGCTTCAGGGTCTTCTTGGGGACATGGCGCTTGTGCACGATGACAGTGTAGACATACCTGTCGAACCAGTCGTCGTACATCGCCCAGTACCCCTTGTCGCCGTTTTTCGTTCCCCACGAGTTCTCGACGAGCCACTTGACCGGCTTGTCGTCCTTACGGTCGATACCGACGAATACCATCGCGTGGTTCGGGGTGGAGTGCCTGTAGGTGACCATCTGCTCCTTCGTGAGCTCACGTTCAAAGCCGAAGAGTCCATCATAGTCGTAGATCCCGACCTTGAGGATACCCTTTTCACCGTAGTTCTCCTTGCCGATATCGGCGGCGAACCAGACCGGCTCTCCGTCGAGAACGGCACGCTCAGCGAGCTCCTTCATTTCATTTACGCCGAGGTTGAGGAATCCCATGTCCTCCTCGTCGCTGAAGTTCCTGCAGAAATTCAGACGATAGAACTTCCCGTACTCGTACGCCGGGTGGTCCATGACGGTCACGTAATCGCCGAGATCCACGCCCACCGCGTCCTTGTAGAACGATTTCGGCGTGAACTCCTCCTCGATGATCTCGTCGTCCTTGTTCTTCACCCTCCACACGAAATGCTCGGGCGGGACGCCGAAGTGCAGGGCCAGTATCCGGTATACGTCTGCGAGCATATCCTTCTTCGCAGCGCGGAGTTCCTCTGCCGAGACGCCTGCGGCCGCCATCTCGCGCAGTGCTGCCGCGTCATGTCGCATCATTCCGCCCAGGATGCCGTTTATCCTTCGGGTGGCGCTGCTGTGCTTCGTCTCCGTGCTGACCGACTGGGGAACGGCGCCGTACTTGTCGATGAGGGCCACGACATAATTCCACCAGCCGCCGTCGGGCACGGGATCCTTCAGTATCGCCTGGAGCTCGCGGTCGTCTATGTCGCGGTCGGTTGTTTCTATTATCGTTTCGAGGAACATGTTCGCCTTTTCGAGCTTGTCCCAGAAGAAGAGGTGGTTCTCGGAGAACTCGAACTCGGAGATGTTGTATTTCTTCATAACGGCTGGACGCATCACGTTGAATCCCGCGAAGAGCCAGCAGCGGCCGGTGCTCTTCTGGTTGGTGATACCCTCGGCATCCACCTTGAACGTGTATATGTCGTCGTGTTTGTTGATCATCTCCCTGTCGAGCGCGAGATCCTTCAGGTCGTTGTTGGATATCGCGTTCATCATGGCGCGATCTTTTCCGTCCGGATCGAACGATTTCTGCAGCTCCGCAATCAGTCCATTGTCCAACTCTCCCTTTTTACCGGCACTGGCGCCCGAAGCAAAAAACGAGAGAGCCATGACGAGGACGAGCAATGCCGCGATGCGGGTCCTGGTCGTCAGCATAAGGCTCCTTTCGATGAACCGGATGATCGTGTCGTATCTATTCCTGAAGGACGAGCTCGCCGCCCCACGCCGGGATCCAGCACCTCGCCCCGTCTTCCAGCTCAATATACCACCAGTCGGGTCTCCGCTCGAGCAGACCGAACTCGGTCCCCGAATAGAGCGGAGCGGTGAAAGACGGCTGGTAAGTCTCGGCATCGCCCTTCCTGGCGACGACCTCCGGGGCCGTGACGATGCCTGCCGGGTTTCTCGTCAGTGATACTTTCTCCCAGATGAGCGATATCAGAAAGACGACGCATACGACAGCCAGCGATATGATCATAGTCCTCATCAATCCGCGCTGGCGGAATACGGCGATGATCGCCGCGCCCCACAGCAACACGAAGGCACCGAGGAATATCCCGAACCTCACCCTTGTCGGTACGTCGTAGTGGAGGAAAAAGAGCGTCTTGAAGACCCGGTCGCGCTGCTGGGCCTCGACCCGGTTGATCCGCCTGCTTCTCGCGAACTGTAAATTTTGCTTGAGGTTGGGATCGGCTGGATTATAGAGCTCCGATCGCTTGTAGTTCAGTATCGCCCGGCCCATGTCGTCGAGCCTGAACCAGGCGTTCCCGATGTTGTAGTAGAGCTTTCCGTTGTGCACACCGGAGGCTGTGAGGCGCTCGTAGTGGAGTATCGCCTTCCGGTAATAGTCCCTGGCCGCTTCGGGATCGGTCATGTCGAGCTCGATCGCCCTGCCGAAAGCCTCTTCGGCGGAGGCGAGATGCTCCTCAGTCATCGAGGCGGACAATATCTCCTGCGATGCCGCCGGCAAGGCGAGCATTATCAATGTGACAAACAATGTTGTCCTTATGCCGACATTGCCGATCAAAGCACCCTGTCCAGTTTCCGGGCCATCTCCCTGGCCCTGTCGACGAGTCTCTCCCTGCCATCTACTGCGGACCCGCCCGCATAGGCACCGTACTCGCAGCTCGAAAGCAGATCTTTCACCTCGTCCGAGAACTCTCCGTCTATCCCGCGCTCCGAAAGGAGCCTTTCTATTTCATTTGTTGTCAACGACCTGCCCGCGATCCGCAGCTTGTCGCCGAGATACATCTTGAACGAATCCATCACCCCGCTGCAGAAGGTCTCGTCGCTGTCAGCGGCTGAAAGCCCGGCCAGCCTGCCGCGCAGTTTGCGCAGAGCACTCCGCGACTTCGCCGCATCCGGGTCGGCCGATCTCTTCCTCGAAACGGTTACGACACCGAGGACAAGCAACCACGCAAGGGGCGGTACGACGAGCATGAGCTTCACCCTCGCCTCGGAAAGTATCGAATCGAGTCCGAAATCCTGTGCCTCGATCACTCCAGTACCTTCGTAGTTGTACGCGATACCGGCCTTCCACTTCTCGAGCGGCGTCCCGCGGTCAACGCTGTCTATCCCCTCAGCGTCGCCGGCCGTTACTATCCTCGTCTTCCTTACA
Source organism: uncultured bacterium (assembly GCA_965371515.1). Classification (GTDB taxonomy): domain Bacteria; phylum Krumholzibacteriota; class Krumholzibacteriia; order Krumholzibacteriales; family Krumholzibacteriaceae; genus JAUWCL01. The sequence continues at coordinate 67,467 of CBDUYR010000006.1, forward strand.
GCGACGGGGATCGGATCCGAAACGGCGGTCACATACTCTTCCTTCGCCGTATCAAAATAGACGAGGCTTATCTGCGGGATCCTCTCGACCTGGTCGTTCTTCGCACGGATCGTCTGCGTGAATACCTTGCGCCTGCCCTCGATCCTTCCCGGCGCCCTCTCGTCGGGGATCTTGAAGTTCTCAGCGAGTTCCTCCTGGCCGGCGAGCGACGGCAGATCGACGAGGCCGAGATAATCGGGCCCTTCGAGGATTACGTTGAGCGTTATCGGATCGCCGATATTTACTTCTACCGGCTCGGCGGTAGCGGAGATCCTGTACTCCCCCACGTGCCCGGCGAACCCGGCAGGCCTGCCCTCTACGGGCAGCGCCCTTACGCCGAGGCTAAGCGCGTTGGACGGTACTACATACTTTCGCAGGCTTCCCTTCCATCTGCCGAGGACATCGTCCCCGAAAAAATCGTTGATGAAGTCGCGGCGATTCCTCATGCCGGTGCCCGACTCGCAGGCAACGATAACCTCGGGGATGACGAATGTGCCCGGGCGCCCGGGGATCACGGCGATGCTGAACTCGAGCGTGGCGTAGCTCTCCCCGTCGAGCATTCCCTTTCCCTTCTCGGCGATCACCTCCCGGCCGGCGAGCGGTATGCGGTAGTACTTCTTTGCGGGATCTATCTTCACCTCGGGAGCCTCGAACGAGAAAGCGTCGCTGGAGAGAAGGGGCGCGGTGAACTCGAATGCCTGTACGTCGCGGCGCAGGTACCAGGTGACGGTCAGCAAAACAGGCTCGCCGACGAAGCATGTCTCCCGCGACAGCCTGATCCTCAGTTTGAAGTCTTCCGTCTCCTCGGGACGTTTGACCGAGATGGTGATCGGGCCGGTACGAAAGGTCGTCCCCTCTACCTTGACGTCGATCGACGGGATCGTCAGCCTCCCCGCCCTCTGGGGCGTGAGTTTGTAGGTGAAGACGAAACCCTTCTGGACGTTCCTCTCGACGCGGCCGTTGATTATCGAGATCGACTGGCTCGAGTTGTTCGAACCTCCCCTGTACTCTATGGCGAATCCCTCGATCACTGTCATGTCGGGAGCCTCAACCTTGTCCGAACCGTCAACGGATATCTGCATGAGAAACGACTCGCCGACATAGACGTCGCGTGACTCGACATTGGCGATCACCCTGATGTCTTCGGCCGCACGCGCGGCGGCGGGGCACACGGCGGCAAGGATCATCGCCACCGCAAGCCCGGCAGATATTGTTATGCGTCTTACAACCATTTTTATTCTCGCGTTAAATCTATATCATACCGTGGATACGGATAAACTCTATTTCCTGTTTCGGCAGGGCTACCAGTCCTTGTCGACCTTGCGATAACCGCTCGCCGCCTGTTTTCTCTTCTCGCGGTTCTTCTTTTCCTCTTCGAGGATATCCTTCGCGGTCTCGCTGCGCGCCTGCTGTTCTTTCTGCTGCTGTTGCTGCTCCTCCTGCGGTTCCTGCTGCTGTTGCTGCTGGTCCTGCTGCCCCTGCTGCTGTTGGTCCTGGTTCTGCCCGTCCCCCTCTGTCAGCTTCTCGAGGGCCTTCCGCATCTGTTCGAGGGAGCTCTGCTGATCGCCTGCGGCCGCATCCGGCCTGTGTCCCTCCAGGTCATTGAGGGCACCTTCCTGGTCGACGAGCGAGGAGTCGAGATGCGAGAGCGCCTGAACAACCTGCTCTGGCTGCTGGTCCTTGAAGAGATCTGTCAGCATGCCGCTGACCTCCCCCGTCGAACCGGCGATCGACGTCTGATCGTCCCGTTCTCCGTCGACCTTCCCGTTCCAGGCTGGCATGCCCTTCTCCCGCGAGCCGGAGAGGTCGAGCGACCTGCCTAGAGCGGCATCCTGCCGCTTCATCACGGCCTGGAGCGAGTCGACCACCTCCCTGAGTTTCTCCTGCTGCTCCTTCATCTGCTCCTGCTGTTTCTTGATCGCATCGAGCAGGTCCTTGATGACAAGCCGCGCTACCTCGAGGTTATGCGCCGCGTCGGGCATCTCCGGCTCCTTCTCGAGGGAGGCCGAGTAGTACTCGACGCTCTCCTTGAAGAACTCGAGCGCCTTCTCGAGGTCGCTGTCGGCCTGGCGCTGCCCCTGCCTGAACGCGCAATTCCCGATGTTGTACAGTGCCTGCGCCTCGAGTGAGAGATCGCGCGACTTCAGCGCCGCCTCCTCGAAACGGCCGCGCGCCGCTGCGAAATCGCCCCTCATATACTCTACGTTGCCTAGGTTGAACTCGACGATCGGCGACTCGGGGATCTTTACCGAGGCAAGCTCGTAGTACTCGGCTGCCCCGTCGAGATCGCCCCTGTCGAAGCTGTCGTTTCCCCGCCTGACGAGCCTTCCCGCAGAGTCGGCCAGGACGGGGGTCGATGCGGCAAGCATGACGAGCGCGAGGAGCGCCCGGCATATGGTCGGGAAACGTCTCATTCCGTTTTCCGCCTCCTCTCGCTCACCAGCATCTCGACCGCCAGAAAGAAGACGGCAAAGGCGAGGAATATCTGGAATTTCTCCTCGTACAGACTGATCGTCTTCGATTCTATCTCGCGTTTCTCCTCGCCTGCGATCAGCTTGAGATATACGTCGCCGAGATCGATCGTACCGGTCGACACGTTGAGATACCTGCCGCCCGGAGTCTTGTTGGCCATCTTTCTCAACGTGGCTGCATCGAGCCGGCTCCAGACCTCCTGCCCCTTGTATTTGAGGAATGTCATCCTGCCATTCTTGTCTGTGACGGGGATCCGCTTGCCCTGGTCTTCGTCACCGAGCCCGATGGCGATTATTCTCACGCCGCGCCTTCCGGCCTCTTCGGCCGCCTCGACGGGGAACGAGTCGTGATCCTCGCCGTCGGTGATGAGTATCATGTCCTTGTACTTCTTTTCCTGGTCGTCGAACGCCTCATCGAGAACCTTGCGGATCGCGTCTCCTATCATCGTGCCGCCCCTGCTCACGCTGTTCGTGTCGACGTCATCGAGCATCAGCTTGAAGAACCCGTAGTCGAGGGTCAGGGGGCATTTGAGAACGGCGGAGCCCGCGAATACGACGAGCGCGACACGGTCGCCCTCGAGACTGTCTATCATGTCCATTATCGAGTACTTCGCCTTGCCGAGCCTGCTCGGCACGAGATCCTCGGCAACCATCGACTGCGAGACGTCGAGAACGAAGACGATGTCGCGGCCACGCCTCTGCACCGTCCTCGGTTTCGGGTTCCACGCCGGACGGGCCAGCGCAACGATCAGAAACGCCAGGGCGGCTATGACGAGGGCCGCCTTGACCCTCCTGCCCGCCTGGTTGACCGACATCGAGATCTTCTCGAGGATCTCTTCCTCTATGAAGAGGAGCGTAGCCTTCTTTCTCCGCCACGCCGAGTAGACGTACAGCATCACCACCGCGGGGAGCAGCCAGAGAAGGAGGAGCATATTGACGTTTCCGAGATGCATCTACGGGATCCTCCTGAAGATTGTCGCCGACAGGAATAACTCGAGCATCACCAGGCAGAGCGCAACGAGAGCGAAGGGCACAAATAGCTCGCGGTAGTCGATGTATCGGATCGACTCGACGTCGCTCTTCTCGAGCCTGTCGATCTCGGCATATATCTCCCTGAGCGACTCGTCGTTGTCAGCCATCCTGAATATCCCGCCCGTCATCTCCGCCGCCGATTGAAGCGGCCTCGTGTCGACCCTTGTTCCTGTCGGAACCTTGAAATTGCCGAAGAGCGTCTTTACCGTGCTGACCCCGTCCCTTCCCCCGACGCCGATCGTGTATACCTTGATGCCCCAGTCGGCTGCCAGTCCGGCGGCCTGTTCGGGCGTCCTCTTTCCATAGTTGTTCTGGCCGTCAGTGAGCAGGATGATCATCTTGCTCTTTATCTCGTATTCCTTCTCTCCCGAATCGGAGGCGAATCGCGCGAGGTCCTCCTCGGCGGTGCGCAGCCTCGCCGCGGCGAGTGCCAGTGCGTCGCCGATCGCCGTTCCGTCCTCGCTCCTGCGCGTCACGATCTTCACCTGGTCAAGAAAACGCAGCAGCGCCCCATGCCCGAGTGTCAGCGGCGCCATCGTGTCGGCGTACCTCGCGAATGCCACCATCCCCACGAGATCGTTCGGGCGGCCTTCGAGGGTCTCGCCGTTCCCCATGATAAACTCTTCGAAGACTTTCTTGACAACCGCCAGCCTGTCGAGCCTGGCGCCGCGGTACTCCATCTCGGCCGACATCGAGCTCGACCGGTCGACGACCATCTGGATGGCGACACCCTTCGTGACTTCCCTGACCTTCTCCCTTCCCATCTGCGGCCTCGCGAGCGCGAGGACAAGAAGGATCATCGCCGCCGTCCTCAGTGCGAGCGGCAGCAGCGCCATGGTCTGCCTCAGAGAGCGCCCCGCACCGCGCGCGTGGCCGATCGAGGAAAACCTGATGCTTCCCGGCCCCTTCCTCTTCGAGAGGTAGAAGAGGATCAGCGGGATCGCGGCCAGCGCGAGAAAGGCCCATGGGGACTCAAACCTCACCGGACACCTCCTTCCGCTTCGTCGCGTCGATGAAGTCCCTGCATGTCTCGAAGGTTTTCTTCACGTCCTCGGCGGTCGGCTCGAGCGCAGCGAACTTGACCAGGTCGCAGTGCACGAGGAACCGCTCGAGGATCGATTTTTTCTCTGTGTCGACGTCGAGCCCATCGCCCGCTTCGGCGAGGAACTCCTCCGTCGTCCTCTCGGGCGCCCTCAGCCCGAACCTGTCCTCTATGTACAGGCGCAGGATGTCAGAGACCCTCGCAGTGAACTCGGCGTATCTCTTCTCCTCCATGAGGCCCTCTGCGAGCAACTTATCGAGGAGCGCGAACGCCTTCTCGTGGGCCGGGACCGCCCTCGCCGCAACTTCCTGCATTCTCCTGGAACGCCTCCAGAGCAGAAATGTCAGCGCCGAGGCTACAGCCAGAATGGCTGCGCCGATCAGCAGCGCCTTCCGGTAGTCTGAAGGAAGGTCGGCAGGACCCGTTATCTCCCTTATCTCGAGCTCCGCCTGGTCCGCCGGGAGGATCGAGGTCACCATTACCCTGATAGTGTCTGACTCGAGCTGATGCAGGGTCGTGTCGCCTTCCTCGTGGAAGGTCACCGTCATGGGAGGTATGACATACTCGCCCGAGAGAAAGGGCTCGAGCTCATACGTCCTGCTCGTGACGACCGTCCCGTCGCCGACGAGGCGCGGAGGGCTGCTCCTGTAATCGACTATGCCGAACTCGTGGAGCTTGTCGCCGAAACGCGGTAGCTCTGTCACGTACCCCTCGCGGGCGCGCGTCTCGATGAGCAGATCGACGCGGTCGGCGATGGTCAGCTCCCTTCGGCTGACAGCGATGCGCAGGTCGACCGGGCCGCGCCTGAAGTCGCGGTCGATCTCCCACGTTTTCTCAGGAGCGGTAGCATCCTCGCCGCCGCAGGAGAAAACACCAGCCGCTGAAAGAACGGCGAGGGTAATGAGTGTATATCGTTTCTGGATCGTGGTCATATCAATCCGTTACTTACTTCTGTTCGTTTCGCTCACCGCCGAGCTTCGAAGTATGGATCACGACGTCGTAACGATCGGTGAGTCTCCCGAGCAGGGCGGCCTGCACGGCCATCTCCTTCTCGAGGCGCACCGCCGCGTATACCTGATCCTTCACGTCCTCGAAAGGCGGCACCTCACCGCCCTCCAGACCGGCGCTGCCGGCGATCTTCGCTCTGTTGGCGTCATACCATACCCGCATCTCGTCCTCCGTCACCGAGACCGAACTGGCGTACTCTCTCGCGAGCACCTGGCTCGTGAGCAGTTTCCGCTCTATCCGTCTCGACATCTCAGCGACCTCGGGGTCCTCGTGGAGATTCTCCTCCATCGCAAATCTGAATAACAGTTCCTCGGCGACGAGCCGCTGGAGCCACTGCCCGAGATCGGTCTCTTTCATCACCTCTTCGAGTATCTTCTCGCGCTGGGCCCTGACCCGCTCGGCCGGCATCCCGGCGGCGGCCTGCGCGACCTGCGCGTCGACCTCTGCCTCTATCATCGCGATGAGCATATCCCTCGTTATCTTCTCCGCACCGATCTCTGCGAGCACATCGGCTCCATCACCGTCGTCTGCGCCGAACGAAGTCCGTGCCGCGATCTCCGAACGCAGCGCGGCGAACTTCGCGAGCCTCGTAAGACAGCGTTCAGCGGCCATCGATATCTCCTGCTCGAGTTCGGGGAGAGCGGCGGTCTGTTCGCTCCTGTAGTAGGCCGCCAGAGCGGACTCGCAGTCTCCCGACTGCTCCCTTATACGGCCGATGCGGTACCATATACGTGCCTTTTCGTCCACTCCCGGCGATACGCTCCCGAGATACTCGATCCACGTCTCCGCCGCGGCGCCGTGGAGCCCCTGCTTCTCCAGCTTCAGTGCGAGCCGTTCCAGAACGGCCGGGTCGCCTCCCCTGCCTCCCAGCCCGCTGAAATACTGCGAGATGTTCGGCGCGGCGAGGGCTATCAGGAGTACAAGAAGCGCGATAATCAGCGCCGTCCTGTCCTTCTTTTCCTTTTTTACCGTATCGAGAGTGAGCTTCAGGTCGTCTGACATCTCTTCCTCCATATGATCAGTACCGCCTCTCCCTCGCGCGGAAGAACCTCACGAGGTTGGGCACGTAGTCACGGTCTGTCATTACCTCTATCTGGTCGACGCCCATCGAGGAGAAGAGTTCCCTGAAGCGGGCCGACTGTTCCCTCCCGAGGCGTTCGAATCTCTTTCTGATCCCGGCGCTTCCCGTGTCGACGAGGATTATCTCGCCTGTCTCGGCGTCCTCGAGCTCGACGAGCCCGACGTTGGGGAGCCTTACCTCCCTCGGGTCCACGACGGTCACAGCGATCAGATCGTGCCGCTTACCTATTACCCTCATCGGCTTCTCGAACCCCTCGGCCTGGAAGTCGGAGACGAGGAAGACGACAGAGCGCTTCTTCGTCACCTTTCCGAGGAAGTCGAGCGCCCCTTCGATGTCGGTGCTCGCCTGTCTGGGCTTGAAGTTCAGCAGTTCCCTGATAACGCGCAGGACGTGTTGCGTCCCCTTCTTCGGCGGGATGTACATCTCGATCTGGTCTGTGAAGACTATAAGGCCGACCTTGTCGTTGTTCTTCACGGCGGAGAAGGCAAGAAGGGAACAGAACTCGGCGGCGACCTCGTTCTTGAGCTTCCTCACCGAGCCGAACTCGCCCGAGGCGGAGAGATCGACGACGAACATCACCGTCAGTTCCCTCTCCTCGACGAACCTCTTTACGAAGGGTGTGCCGGTGCGCGCGGTGACATTCCAGTCGATCGTCCGGATCTCGTCTCCGGGCATGTACTCGCGCACCTCGTCGAACTCCATTCCCCGGCCGCGGAAAACGCTTCCGTACTCGCCGGCGAGGACGTCGTTGACGACCTTGCGCGTGGTGATCTGCAGGATCCTGATCTTTTTCGCCAGTTCTTCGGATATCATGATCTCACCGTCAGGGAACCGGGACGTTGTCGAATATCGCCGCTACGATATCCTCCGGTGTCTTCTCCTCCGCCTCAGCCTCGTAGGTGATGATGACCCTGTGCCGCAAAACGTCCATACCGATCGATTTAATGTCCTGGGGAGTGACGTATCCCCTGCCCTGCAGGAGGGCGTGGGCGCGAGAGGCCATGGCCAGGAAGATTGTGGCCCTCGGAGAGGCCCCGTACTGGATCATCGAGCCGATGTCGAGGCCGAACTCCTTCGGGGTCCTCGTAGCCTGGACGATGCTTACGATATAATCCTCTACCTTCTCGTCCATGTAGATCTCATCGGTGAGCCCGCGAAGGCGGAGGATGTCCGCCTTTTCGATCACCGGCTCAACTTCGATCTTCGGGGTCGATCCGGCCATTTTCTTGAGGATCTTTTTCTCCTCGTCCCTGTTCGGGTAGCTCACCAGGATCTTCAGCATGAACCTGTCGATCTGCGCCTCGGGAAGGGGATATGTCCCCTCCTGCTCGATCGGGTTCTGTGTCGCGAGCACCATAAACGGATCATCGAGCGCGTGGCTCTCCTCGCCGATTGTCACCTGCCGTTCCTGCATCGCCTCGAGCAAGGCACTCTGAACCTTCGCCGGAGCCCTGTTGATCTCGTCGGCGAGAATGATGTTGGCAAATACGGGGCCCTTCTTCGTGGTGAACTCCCCGCTGCGGGGATTGTAGATGAGCGTACCGATCAGGTCGGCCGGAAGCAGGTCGGGAGTGAACTGTATTCTCCTGAACGAAGCTCTCACCGTTTTAGCTAGCGTCGTCACGGCCAGGGTCTTTGCCAGACCGGGAACCCCCTCGATGAGAACATGGTTGTTGCAGAGTAACCCTATCAGCAGGCGTTCGATCATGTGCTCCTGCCCGATGATGACCTTCTCTATCTCGCTTCTCACCCCGGCAAGTACCCGGGATTCCTTCTCGACCTTTTCGCCGATCTTCTTGACATCGATACTCATGCGGCTTGACCTCGCATTCTGATAACACCCTGCCCGGGGTCCTCTCCCCGGATACGCTTTATACGGATAATATGTGGGAATCACCCCATCAGGCAACGCGCCCGGGGGGCGCGGCCGATGGTCAAGTTAACGGATAACCTGCCTTCTTTCAAGGGCAATCCACCGTCACCGGGCGGCAGTACGGCGCGTTACGCCGCACAATGCGGATACGCCTCATGCCGGCCCACAACAGTCTCTTTATATGCCCGCCCCGGGTCAAAGTTCCACCCGGCAGGGAAGTTGCTGAAGTAACGCCGGGACGGATCCCGTCGTGGAATCGTAACCGTTATCATCAAGTATTGGCGGATACCCTCCACCTGTGTTATAATTCATTGAACAACAACAGAAAGGTGTGACATTGAAACTCAGAAGACGCGCCCGTGCCGTGGCATTATTCGCCGCGGTTCTTGCAACCGGGCTCTATTTCCTTTCCTCCCCGGCAATAACGGAAACGGAGCAAGACCGTATAGACCGGATCAACCGGGAAATCAGGGAAAAGGGCCTGCACTGGACGGCCGGTACTACGCCCGTATCCAATATGACGCAGGAGGAGAAGAAGGCGCTCTACGGCTATATTCCAACTCCGGCAGCAGAGACCTCATCCCTGCCCATGATAAATGCTCCTGAGGGTGCAGCGTACGATCCGGTATTTGACTGGAGGACGATGAACGGATCCACCCCGGTGAAAAACCAGGGCTCATGCGGGTCATGCTGGGCATTCGCCGCTGTCGCCCATCTCGAATCGCACGTGAAGATATATGAGGGCCGCGAGGAGGATCTCTCCGAGCAGCAGATCATGGACTGCAATATCTATGATCGGGGGTGCGGCGGCGGCTCGGGGCCCGTGGCATACTCTGTTATGTTGAACTACGGCTCCGTACGCGAAGTCTGCATTCCCTATCTCGTCAGTGACGGTTATCCCTGCACGCAGACCAATTGCGAATCCATCGCCCGGATAACGAGTTATACACCCGTAGGCAACACAGTCAACGACATCAAGGAAGCCCTGCTCGACGGACCCGTCTTCACCTATATCGCCATCGTCGACAGATTCCATGATTACATAGGGGGATGCTTCAGCTGGGTGGACGAAATCGTGGGGGGCCATACGGTCGTCATCGTCGGCTGGGATGATACCCAGTGCGGCGGTGAGGGAGCATGGATCATCAAGAACAGCTGGGGTGAGGGATGGGGAATGGACGGGTACGGATACGTCAAGTACGGCGTCAACGGGATCAACGACGGTTCCTACCAGATCCTGTACGAGCAGACCGACGTCCATGTGAATCTCATCGACCCGAACGGAGGCGAGGAGCTGCCGGTAGGCGAGGACTACGAGATCCTGTGGACGACTTCGCGCGCCACGCCCGATTCGATCAGCATCCTGCTGAGCGTCAACAGCGGGGACAGCTACGAGTACACCGTCGCCTCGGGACTTCCCGGCACGGCAACCTCATACATGTGGAACGTCGACGATTATCCCGTCCCGACGGCGATAATCAAGGTCGTGGCCTGGTACGGCGGCGGGGTCGGCGGCTACGACTTTTCCAAATCCGAGTTCACGATCCAGGGCAAGCCTTACAGGTATGTCTCGACGACGGGCGGCAACATCCATCCCTACTCGATACCGGCCTGGGCGGCGCACTCGATCGAAGACGCGCTCGACGCGGCGATAAACGGTGATTCGATATTGGTCGAGACGGGCACCTACAACGAGAAGGTGACCGTGCAGAAGTCGCTCCACCTGATGGGAGGCTGGAACACCGGTTTTACGACGCGCGATCCGGACTTATACCCCTCGACAATAAATTCGAACGGCAGCACCGTGTCGTTCATCATGGTCATCGGGGAGGGTTGCGGGATCGAGGGCTTCACGATCACAGGGGGCACGGGAACAACCTCGATGCTGCCCGACAACGGGATATACGGCGGGGGGATATACAGCTACGACGCTTCGCCGCTGATAAAGGACAACACGATCAACT